>CAVPPD010000001.1:0-31431 GCA_963707155.1 uncultured delta proteobacterium
CCGTTGGTTTCGCCGGTATCGTCGCCCGGCGTATAACGGAAATGCATGCCGATAGGGCGGCTGTATCGCCCGGCCAGCTTTTGCAGTTCGAATATCTCGCGGGCCGAAACCCCCGCGCGCATATAGCCAACGGTAGAACCGATTCCAAGTCCACCCTGCTGTAAACCTTCGTCAATCAGGGCAAGGATCTGGTTACCTTGCTCCAGGGTGGGCCGAGTATTCGACCAACCATCTTTTGTGGCACGGGATTGCGCGGCGTCGGGAGTATAAAGATATTTCCAGTCTTTAAAGCCGTCAAGGACCTCAGCCCGGGCAAATTCATGAGCCACAGCCACACCGAAATTCACCGGTGCTTTTCCTTCTCGTCGTTTGTACCACTCGTTAAGCTTTGGACCGTGAGCACCTATCTCCATGTCCAGAACCGTCGTACGACCGTCGCGCAGCATCGACCGGTAAAGATAGGGTTCGATGCCATGCATCTGTCCATCGATAAATCCCGGCGCCACAACCAGCCCTTTGGCATCGATGGTCTCCTTGCCTGTAATCTTATCTTTGGTGATGACGGCGATCTTGCCGTCTTTAACGCCGACGTTGGCGACCTGGTCGAATTTCGTCTCCGGGTCCATAACCCGGCCATTGTTGATGACCAGATCGTAATCAGTTGCTGTGGCGGTTGTCGTGAAACTTAATGCCAGCAAAGTCAGAAGTATCGTCAGCTTTTTCATCATCAGTCTCCTAAGTTGTGAATTACAATTACGACCAAAGGTTAACAAGTTATTTTGTATTATCAATTTTTCGAATTAATCTGAGGGACAAACATTACAAAAAAGGCAAGCCTCTCCCTGGACGTCACCCTGGAAAGCAAGACACTTGATGTGACAACCGTGTCTACCTGTGTGGAACACGAGCAGGTGGTGATGACCGGTACCCTGGATTTTTCAGGGCAGATCAGCGGCCAGGGTCAGGTCGACGAGTTGATTGCGGTGTTGCAGGGCCCTCTGAAAGCAACCTTTTTCAACGGCTTGATTAAACAGGGCAAGACCCTGTCCAGAGTTCTGGAAGTGCTTAATGTCACCGAGGGTTTTATTTGTGATTTGGTTTTTTGCTCCCTAAAAGAACATAATGTGTCCGCTTGTGAACAAGTGGAGTCGATTTGTCTGGTTTTTTGAAGTTAGTGTCGCTGTTTATAATGCAAAATATAATTTGCATTAAATGGACTAATTACAGATAATGAAAATCATGGTTATATTTAGGTGTGGAAAGTGATAATCTCCGGATCGGTCACAGATAGTTTGAAGGCCCTTGGCGCTCGGCTGCGCGAGGAGCGTTTGCGGCGTAATGAGACGCAGAAGGTTTTTGCCTCTCGCATTGGTGTGAGTGTGCCGACTCTTTACAAGATGGAGAACGGTGACCACCGGGTTCAAATGGGGCATTGGGTCGTAGCTCTGGATATCCTCGGGCATGTGGAAGATATTGATCGACTGCTGATGCCGAAAGAAAACCTTTTCGCCAAATACGAGCAGAGACAAAAACCGAAGCGCCAGCGCGCATCGCGCAAAGGTGATAAATGATTTACCTGGTCGAAGTCTGGATTTCTCTGGAGGCGAAACAAGTTCTGGCCGGTGAGGCGGTCTGCGAGATTGGTGACGATGGCAGAGGGCGCGGTGCCTTCCGATATGCGCCAGACTATTTAACCCGTAAGGGGGCCTTTGCACTGGACCCGATTTCACTACCGTTACGTGACGGGGAATTCGATGTTGAGCATCCGGGTGTTTTCGGAGTGTTCGAAGACAGCCTGCCTGACGATTGGGGACGGCGTCTGCTGGTACGCAGGCATCGGATTCCCTTGCATCAGCAAAATCTGCCGAATCTTCTGCTGGCGTTAGGAGCCAATGGCCTTGGGGCACTTTCTTTTGTTGAAAAAGGTGCCCCTCAACAAACATCAGAAGAGACTTCGATCCTTTATCTCGATCGCCTGGTCGCGGCTGCCGAAGCATTCGAGCGAGGCGACAGAGGCGATGCCGATATCAATATCCTGCTCGTCGCTGGTAGTTCTCCGGGGGGCGCTCGTCCAAAAGCTCTGGTTTATGATGAACAGACCGATGTCCATTGCCTCGCCAAATTTCCGAGCATCAAGGACAATGTCGATGTGGTGCGCATCGAGGCGGCGACGATGAACCTGGCTGCAAAGGCCGGTCTGAATGTTCCCGAAACGAAGCTGGTCGAATGCGGCACCCGTCCGGTATTACTGGTCAAACGTTTCGATATTATACCGCAGGGACGGCTGCACATGATCAGCTTGCAAACACTACTCAAGGCCACTGGCTACTATCAGGCCCGATATGCCGATATCCTCACTGTGGTACGCAAGGTCAGCGCCGACCCGCAAGGCGATTCAGAACGCCTGTTCCGTCAGATGGTTTTCAATGCAGTGATGCACAATACCGATGACCACCTGAAGAATTTCTGGATGACATGCACCAGTGATGAGGGATGGAGGTTGTCGCCAGCCTTTGACCTGGTTCCCGATATCGGCCAGAGAGGCGAGCATGTTCTGTTCTTTGACCTTGACCCTGTCTACCCGGGGCGGTCTAACCTGGTGCGTTTGGGACGTTTATGGGGGATTTCAGGTGCGGTTGAAATGATTGAGCAGGTTTTTACGGCAGTATCCAGATGGCGCGAGGAGTACATGGCATGTGGAGTGACGCAAAAGGATATTGAGCGGTTCTCGGAGATTGATGACCATTTGAACCACTGATTTCGTCTGCCGACGTCGTGACGTGTCTTGGCCCTTGTAATCCCCTTTGTAATTGATCCTAGATCTCGAGAATAACACGTTAAGGCAAGTTTCGAAAAATGATGTTTTTAGTGTCATGTTGTGTCTTTGCGGTGCGTACTTCTTTAAATGATTTGAAGAGAAGGTTTTGTACTTGAGCACTTTCATAAACAGGTAAAATGTGTAAAAATCTACGAGTGCCTGGAGTCACTTTGACTCCTGTCGTGGCGGGTGGTTCCTCAGTGAAAATTACGGTAAAGCTCTATGCTGTCTTGCAGAACGGGCGCTTTAAAGAAAAAGTCTTCGAATACCCTTGTGGGACAACAGTCGGTGGCGTGATTGAAGATCTGGCCCTGCCGCTTGAACATGTTGACATCCTTTTGGTCAATGGTGTTCATGTCGATGCCGAGTGCTTGCTGAAGGATAATGATACGCTGTCACTGTTGCCAATGGTTGAGGGTGGTTGAGCAAAGAATGGGTTTCTTTGTCTTTAGACTGACACAGGAGAGAACATCGTGCGTTTTTTAACAGATAAGCCTGCGGTTGAGCCTGCCTCGGTTCTTTATCGACGATGTACAGTGAACCTGCAAAGTGGTGAGATGCAAATCGGAGAGGTTCCGTGTCGCAACCTTGAAGATGTGCTGGGAGGTTTCGGGCGTTCTTTTCAGCTTTTGGCTGAGCGTGACATTAAAGAAGCCTACGTCGAGCAGAATCCGCTGATCATCAATGTCGGTTTGCTGACTGGCAGCCACGCCATGACTGGAATGCGTACTTATTTCTCCGGCTACAGCCCGATTAAGGGTTCAAAAAAAGGTTTGCCGGCGGCTATGTGGTCGGCCGGAAGTGGGAAGTTCGGAGCCAAGTTCAGGTGGACCGGACTCGATGAAATCATCCTCGAGAATCGTTCCGAACAACCGGTTTACATCGTGATAAGTGCCGGGACTGATGGCCCCGTTGTGGAGATTAAGAACGCGAGTCACCTTGTTGGCCTCAACACCCACGAAAAAATTATGCAGCTGCAAAAGCAGTATGACAACGCCCATTTTGCCGCGATCGGCCAGGCTGGAGAAAACTGGCTGAATGTCTACGCTGCTGCGGTGGCTCTGAGCACCGAGAACCAGCTCAAGTCAAAAGAGGATAAGTGCCGTTTTGCCGGCCGGGGTGGTATGGGCAGCCTGATGGGCTACAAGAATGTGCTCGCCCTGGTGGCCCAGAGCAGTGACCAGCTCGGCGCAATGCCTGAGCCGGTCAAGAAGGTGAATATCAACGTCGTTAAGGGCGGTGGCTCTGCACGCTTACAGCCGATCAAACGTGGCGGGGGCGGCGGAACCTGGGCGGCGTATGACGTTTTGCAGGCTTTTCATGCGGTGCCGATCAATAACTTCCGGCCACAGGGGAATGACCTCCCGGAGAAGCTCTTCCGGAAAAATGTCGAGCAAGACTACGTGATCAAGTCGGAGGCCTGTTACCGCTGTGGTATTACCTGCCACAACAACGTTTATGAACGTCGTGATGATGGCAGCGCAGGGCGTTTCCTGGCCAAGTTTGATTACGAACCTCTGAATCTGCTCGGTACCAATCTTGGCCTCCACGACGCCGGCCAGGCGGCTTCCCTGATCCATCTTTGCGACAATTATGGTATGGATGCTATTACTGTCGGGGTGACGGTCGCATATGTCCTTTCCTATAATGCGAGGCACCCCGACAAGGTCATTCTGAATGGTGCGACCTTTGGCGATTTCACCAAGATTCACGAGCTTGTAGAGCGAACCGGTCAGGGGCGACTTCCGGAGATCGGGCACGGCTCCATGCGGCTTTCTGAGGCTCTCGGTGAGACGGGTTACGCCTACCACGTTAAAGGACTTGAACTGGCTGCGTACCAACCCGAAACCAATCCAGGGTATGCCTGGGCGATTGCCGGCGGTCATATGTCGATGGGCACCTACGGTATGTTGGCCAGAGAAGGCAAGACTGACCTGGATTCCTGGGTCAAAGCCATCACCCAAGACAAATTGCAGATCGTTGGTTTCGATATGATAGGACTCTGTAAGTTCTTTGATATCGTCAACGGCATTGGCACGGCCATGGTGGTCGATTGTCTCAAGTCCGAGCATGGCATCCACCTTACGGAACAAGAGCTGAAGGCTGCGGTGAAACGCTCTTTTTTAAGGGGGCTGGCGCTCGAATTAAAGCAGGGTTATAGCAAAGAAGAATTTAACCTGCCTGCCGAGGTGACGGAAGATCCTAACCTGAACATTACTCTGCCCAGACTTGTCTCTACAGAGTTTTTCGCCGAGCTTGAAAAACGCGTCTGGGAGGTTTTCGACAAGGAGCTGCAGGAACTGTTGTAGCTCAAATGTGTCGGAGGCGATTCAGCCGAACCCATGGAGTGCGGTCGTGGAGCTTATCGGAAAACAATTGATTGGTTCGACATACACCGCGGCCGGTGAGGAGAGCTTCAGGGCGGTGGATCCTGTGACAGGCACTCCCCTGGAGCCGCAATTCCATGAGGCGACACCGGGCGAGGTCGACGAGGCCGCTTGTGCAGCGGCACGCGCCCTTGGTGACTACCCTAAAGCGTCATTATCACTAAGAGCCGCTTTTTTGGACGGCATCGGCACAGAGTTGCTGGCTCTCGGCCCTGATCTGATCGCCCGCGCCCATGCTGAGACAGCACTGCCACGACCAAGGCTGGAAGGGGAGCTGGCCCGCACTGTCAACCAATGGCAACAGTTTGCGCAGTATGTCCGAAACGGCGCCTTTCTTGAGGTGCGCATCGACCGCGCCCTGCCGGAAAGGAAGCCACAGCCAAGGCCGGACCTCCGGACGATGCAGATTCCGCTCGGGCCGGTTGCGGTTTTCGGCGCAGGCAACTTCCCGCTGGCCTTTTCCGTTGCCGGTGGGGACACCGCCTCGGCGCTGGCGGCTGGCTGTCCGGTTGTGGTCAAGGGACATCCGGCACATCCAGGAACCTCTGAACTGGCAGGACTGGCAGTGATGCGGGCGGTGCAGAAATATGCGGTCCCTGCCGGGGTCTTCTCTCTCTTGCAGGCGCAAAAAAATGATACAGGTGCTGCCCTGGTGCAACATCCACAGATTAAGGCAGTCGCTTTCACCGGCTCTCTCTCAGGCGGTCGGGCGCTTTACGATCTGGCTGGCTCACGGCCGGAACCCATTCCGGTTTATGCAGAAATGGGCAGCGTGAACCCGGTCTTTTTCCTGCCTGGGGTTCTTGGCGACAAGGCTGAGTCTCTGGCCGTGGCGCTGGTTGAATCCTTGACCCTCGGTGTCGGCCAGTTCTGCACTTCTCCGGGGTTGATCATCGCTCTCAACGGTGCCGAAACAGATACACTTCTTGCGTGACATCGAGGCCTCTCTCGCTGATAAGGCTCCCGGGGTCATGCTGCACTCAGGCATCAAACAGAATTTTCTGAGGGGACTGAACGCCCTGTTGTCCATTGATGGAGTCGAACAATGCGGCAGCTTGACCCCTTTGCCGAAAGGCTGTCTGGCCGCCCCGGTCCTGCTGCGGACCAGTGCCAAGACTTTGCTTGGGAACCCCGCAGTTGCTGAAGAAGTCTTTGGTCCATCCGCAGTCGTTGTTGTGTGTGACTCCAGAATGGAGATGCTGGCGGTTGCGGCGAGCCTGCCGGGACAATTAACTGCTTCCGTTCATGGTACCAACGCAGAGCTGAACGAATTTTCTGATCTGTTTGCTCTCCTGGAACGTAAAGCTGGTCGTCTTATTGTTAACAATTTCCCGACCGGAGTCGAGGTTTGCGCCGCGATGCATCACGGTGGCCCTTATCCTGCGACAACTGACAGCAGGAGCACGTCGGTCGGGACAGATGCGATGAAGCGTTTTTTGCGCCCGGTGTGTTACCAGAATTTTCCCCAGGGATTACTGCCGGAACCGTTACGAGATCGTAACGAGCAGAACCTCTGGCGCCTGGTTGACGGCAATTTGAGTTGCGAAGATCTGTCGCTCTTGGCGTTTAAATGATGATTTGTCATTCAGGAGGTTGAAAGTATGGGCGTCACAGTCGTTATCCCTGCACGTTATGCTTCCACCCGTTTCCCCGGAAAGCCGCTTGCCGACCTGTGCGGCAAGCCGATGATACAGTGGGTTTACGAGCGTTCAGCTCTCTGCCAATCCGTTGACCGGGTTCTTGTCGCGACCGACGATGATCGTATTGCCAGGGCCGTTGAGGCGTTCGGCGGCGATGTCGTTATGACCCGCTCCGATCATCCGACTGGCACCGACCGCCTGGCGGAAGTCGCCGCAGGTCTCAATGATGAATTGATCGTGAATGTGCAGGGCGATGAACCCTTGATTGACCCGGCCATGATCGAGGCTGCCGTGGCCCCTCTTCTGGCCGATGATTCGATCCCTATGGGAACACTCAAGACCCCCCTGACGTCAGTGGCGGAATTCCTCAACCCGAACGTGGTCAAGGTGGTGACGGATCGACAGGGCTTCGCGCTCTATTTTTCGCGAGCGCCGATTCCTCATCCCCGGGACTTCAACAATCAACTGGAACAGCGCTGGCCTGAGCTGGCGACAGCCAAGCATGTCGGTCTTTATGTGTACCGACGTGAGTTCCTGATCCAATATCCCCATCTGCAGACGACGCCTCTGGAAACCCAGGAATGTCTCGAACAGCTGCGTGCTCTTGAACATGGTTATCGGATTCGGGTCGCAGAGACCAACCTGGTGGGGCAGGGGGTTGATACACCGGAAGATCTTGAACGGGTCAAAGCTGTTTTGTCTTCGGTGTCGTAAGGTGAATTTTTCAGCAATAAAGGGTTTTCATTTAAGCCCCGTAAGTGTAACATTCGTTGCTTAAATTATTAGTGTCAGGTCCATACAGTTTTTTCGGTCAGGAGACCCTATGAAGACCAAGTTCATATTCATCACCGGTGGCGTTGTCTCATCTCTCGGCAAGGGGCTGGCGGCCGCATCTATCGGAGCCCTCATGGAAGCCCGCGGGCTGAAAGTCTCCATGCAGAAGCTGGATCCTTACATCAACGTTGATCCGGGAACGATGAGCCCTTTTCAGCACGGCGAAGTTTTCGTCACCGATGACGGAGCCGAGACGGACCTGGATCTTGGTCATTATGAGCGTTACACCACGGCAAATCTGACCAAGAAATCTAATTTCACCACCGGCCAGGTTTATGACTCTGTTATCCGCAAGGAGCGTCGCGGCGATTACCTCGGTGGAACGGTTCAGGTTATTCCCCACATTACCAACGAGATTAAAAGTAAAATCCTAGAAAACTCCAGGGGGGTTGACCTTGCCATCGTTGAAGTCGGCGGCACCGTGGGTGACATTGAATCGCTGCCATTCCTCGAAGCCATTCGTCAGTTTCGCACGGATCGCGGCCCGGAGAATGTCCTCTATGTCCACCTGACCCTCGTTCCATATATCCCGACGGCAGGGGAGCTGAAAACCAAGCCGACCCAGCACAGCGTCAAGGAGTTGCGGCAGATTGGTATCCAGCCGGACATTCTGCTCTGTCGTTGTGATCGGGAGTTGCCGCGCGATATGAAGGGCAAAATCGCTCTCTTCTGTAACGTCCGGGAAGAATCTGTCATTACGGCCCGGGATGTTGAGACGATTTACGAAGTGCCGATGGCATTTCACGAGGAGGGTCTCGACGAGAGAGTTGTCGATTTTCTGAATATCTGGACCAAAACGCCCGATTTAAGCGCCTGGGAGAGAATCGTCAAGCGGGTCAAAGAGCCTGCCGGCGTTACGACCATCGCGATCGTTGGCAAGTATGTCGATCTCACGGAGAGCTACAAGTCGCTTGCCGAAGCTTTAACCCATGGCGGTATCGGCAACGACTGTCGGGTGCAGTTGAAGTATGTCGATTCTGAAGCGCTTGAACGGCATGGTATCGGCACGACCTTCGACGACGTCGACGGCATCCTGGTGCCGGGTGGTTTCGGCGAACGTGGCAGTGAAGGCAAAATTGCCGCGATTCGTCACGCCCGGGAGAATAAAGTTCCTTTCTTCGGCATCTGTCTCGGGATGCAGATGGCTGTTGTCGAATTTGCCCGTTCGGTCTGCAAAATCGAGGAAGCCTATTCCAGTGAGTTCAAGGAGGACGCCAAGAACCCGGTGATCCACATTATGGAAAAGCAGAAAACGGTCAAAGGTAAAGGCGGCACGATGCGTTTGGGCTCCTATCCCTGTACTCTGAAGGAGAAGACCCTGGCGCGCAGAATTTACGGCCAGAAAGACGTTGATGAGCGTCATCGTCACCGTTATGAGTTTAACAATGCCTACCGAAAAGCCCTCGAAAAATGCGGCCTGGTTTTGTCCGGTGTGTATCCCGCAGAAGATCTCGTGGAGATTGTCGAGATTGTCGATCACCCATGGTTTCTTGGCTGCCAGTTTCACCCGGAATTCAAATCACGGCCCATGGCCCCCCATCCTCTCTTTGAATCCTTTGTCGGTGCCTGCTACAAGGCGCGGCAAGACAAGGAATCCGAATGAGTAAAGTCCTCACTGTTGGTCCCGTAAGTCTTGGCGGAAAAAATCCTTTGGTGCTGATCGCCGGCCCCTGCGTGATTGAAAACAAACAACACACCCTGGCTCTTGCCAGGGCTTTGCAGGAGATGACTGCGCGCATCGGGGTTGGCCTCGTTTTCAAAGCCTCCTATGATAAAGCCAACCGGACGTCTGTTGACTCTTATCGCGGCCCCGGTATGGACGAGGGCCTCAAGATTCTGCAAGCCGTCAAAGACGAAACCGGCTTGCCGGTCCTCTCCGATGTCCACGATATTACGCAGGTCAAGGCTGCGGCAGACGTCCTCGACGTTATACAGATACCGGCCTTTCTCTCCCGTCAGACCGATCTTCTGGTTGCTGTCGGTGAGTCTGGAAAAGTCGTCAATATTAAAAAAGGCCAGTTCCAGGCGCCATGGGACATGAACAATGCCATTGGCAAGGTCCTGTCTACCGGCAATGAGCAGATACTCCTGACGGAGCGTGGTTCGTGTTTTGGTTACAACAACCTTGTCAGTGACATGCGCTCTCTGGTGATCATGCGTCAAACAGACTACCCGGTTGTTTTTGATGCGACTCATTCGGTGCAGCTTCCAGGTGGCGCCGGAACATCATCCTCCGGTCAGCGAGAGTTTGTCGCTCCTCTTTCCCGGGCAGCTGTCGCGACGGGTGTGGATGCTCTTTTCTGGGAAGTCCACGAAGATCCCTCCAAGGCCTTATGTGATGGCCCGAACAGTCTGCCACTCGATGCCGTAGAAGGTTTATTGTTACAGATGTTGGCTCTCGATAAAATTGTCAGGTCTTAATGGATAAAACGACTGAAATACTGGATGCCGCCCGTAAGGTGATGCAGATCGAGGCCGACGCCGTGGCTGCCCTGGCGGCACGACTGGATGAGCGTTTCGCCAAGGCTGTCGAGATGATTCTGGCCTGCAGCGGCCGCGTGGTCGTTACCGGGATGGGTAAGTCGGGTCTGATCTGTCAGAAGATGGCAGCGACCATGGCTTCGACCGGAACACCGACGATCTTTCTTCACCCTGCCGAGGGGGTCCACGGAGACCTGGGCATGTTGATGAAGGGTGATGTCGTCATCGCGGTGTCCAACTCTGGTGAGACAGAAGAAATTACCCGCATCTTGCCGACGATCAAGCGCATGGGCCTGCCACTGGTTGCCATGGCTGGAAACGCCGGCAGCACTTTGGCCCGGGCCGGTGATGTTTTTCTTGATATTTCCATCAAGGAGGAGGCCTGCCCGCTACAGCTCGCCCCAACAGCGAGCACCACGGTGACCCTGGCCATGGGTGACGCTCTGGCCGTTGCCCTGCTGTTGCAGAGAGGTTTCCGGGAAGAGGACTTTGCCCTCTACCACCCCGGCGGTGCCCTGGGCAAGCGTTTACTGCTGCGGGTTGAAGACCTGATGCATACAGGGGCGAGATATTCCAACCGTCGCTGCAGAGACTCCCCTGAAGGACGCACTCTATGAAATCTCCAGCAAGAAACTGGGTATTACCGGGGTTGTCGATGATCAGGGCAACCTGATTGGCGTCTTTACCGACGGAGATTTACGCCGAAAAATTGAACAGGGTATTGAGGTCCTCAATCAGCCGATCTGTCAGCTTATGGGTGGCAAACCGAAGCGCATTCTCAGGACCAACCTGGCAGCCAAGTCCTTGCAGCGCATGGAGGAACACCAGATCACCTCTTTGTTTGTGTTCGAATCGGAAGAGGAGCAGAAACCGGTCGGTATTATTCACCTGCATGATTTACTGAAGGCCGGAGTCATCTGATGGTCGATAATCTCGCAAAAATAAAACTGTTACTGCTTGATGTCGACGGTGTGCTGACTGATGGCCGTATTATTTATGACAGCCAGGGTGGCGAAACCAAGGCTTTTGATGTCAAGGACGGTCACGGGCTCAAGCTGGTGCAGCGGGCGGGAATCCAGGTCGGCATCATTACCGGGCGTCAGTCTCAGGTCGTTGCGCGTCGTGCTGAAGAGCTCGGCATTAAAATTGTCTATCAAGGGGCCAAGGATAAAACCGTGCCTTTCCTGGAAATTCTGGAAACACTGTCACTGCTCCCGGAGGAAATCGCCTATGTTGGTGATGATATCGTCGATCTTCCCGTGATGCGGAAAGTTGGTTTTGCCGCGACGGTGGCTGACGCTGTCGACGATGTAAAGGCTTATGCCGACATGGTCGCCGAGCGCAGGGGAGGCCGTGGCGCAGTGAGAGAAATCTGTGACTTCCTGCTCAGGGAGTCAGGACGATGGCCGGCCGTGACGGACCATTACTTTGCAGGATGATCTGGCTATACAATTCCCATGCCAACTTGTCATATAGCCCTTTACAGTTAATGTCTCCGGGTGGTATACTCACCTCCGTCAATGAGAAATTTCAAACCCCGTAATCTGCTCCTTGTTCTGGCACTGGTGCTGGCTGTTGTTCTGCTGGCTGTCATCGTCATGCGTTACCGTGCGGAGAGCCAGTTGAAGTCTTTGGTGAACGCTTTGCCGAAAGGAATTGATGTGTCCCTTCAGGACATCGATTACACACACATTGAGGGAGGGCGGGCACGTTGGCGTTTAGTCGCGAAGCAGGTGGAACGCCAATCTGAATCGCGGATTCTGGGTCTTGCTGGCCCCCAGTTGAGCTTTTATGATGAGCAGGGCGGTGAGAAAGGTTCGTTAAAAGCGGGCAAGGGTGAACTTAGCGAAGACTATCAACGCGTGCTGTTGCGAAATGATGTTGTTCTGATGAACCCGGCTGGTTATTCACTGTATACTGACTCTCTGGACTACGATCACACCACTCAGATGGTCACGACAGAGGCGCATGTCCTCATGGTCTCCGACGATGTTCATCTCGAGGGTACGGGGCTGGCGTTTGATGTGAAACGGGAACACTTGCAACTGAAATCCGATGTCAAGGGACGCCTTGAATCAAAGCGGACAAAATGACAGACTTCATGTCGAAAATTATGTCTCTGGGGTTCTGCCTCTTCTTGCTGCTTCTGCCACTGACGGCCTTTTCTGCCCAGGAGGAGCCCGTCAAGGAGGAAACGCTCAAAGAGCGCGGTCCGGTGGAGGTGTCTGCTGACCGTCTTGACGCCGATGATCAGGCGCAAATCCTTGTCTTCTCGGGAAATGCCGTTGCCAGTCAGGATGATGTGACGATCTACGGTGACCGTCTGACTGTCAAGTATAAGGGCGAACAACGTGAGATAGAGAGCGTTGTTGCCGAGGGCGCGGTTCGTATCACCCAGGGAACGCGAGTCGCAACCGGAGAGAAAGCGGTTCTCTTTCATGCTGAAGAGCGCATTGTCTTGACGGGCTCACCGAAAGTCAGTGATGGTGAAAGCTCTGTTCAAGGCCAGGAGATCACGGTTTATCTGAATGACCAACGCAGTGTCGTGACGGGCGGTGCGGATGGCCGGGTCAACGCAGTCTTTACGCCCAGGAAGGAGAAAAAGCCTTGAACCACCTTCTGACTGCGCGAGGTTTGTCGAAGAGCTACAAACGGCAGGTTGTGTCCTCTGTGGACCTGGATGTCAAGTCAGGTGAAGTCGTTGGTTTGTTAGGCCCGAATGGCGCGGGCAAAACCACCTCTTTTTACATGGTGGTCGGTCTGGTCAGGCCTGATCAGGGTGAAGTCTTCCTTGATGATGAGAACCTGACCCAGCTGCCCATGCACCAGAGAGCCAGGTTGGGTATTTCCTATCTTCCGCAGGAAGCTTCCGTTTTTCGCAAGTTGACAGTCGAACAAAACCTTCTGGCAATTCTTGAAACGGTGGAAAAATCGAGAAAGGTCCAGCAGCAGCGGAAAGACCGGTTGCTTGAAGATTTTCGCCTGACGCATGTTGCGAAGTCTTATGGTTACGCTCTCTCCGGAGGTGAACGACGCCGGGTGGAAATTGCCCGGGCCCTGGTTCTCGACCCGAGGTTTATTCTGTTGGACGAACCATTTGCCGGGATCGACCCGATCGCGGTTCTTGATATCCAGGAAATCATCAAGGAGTTGAAAAAACGCCAGATCGGTGTGCTGATCTCTGATCATAACGTTCGTGAAACCCTTGGGGTTTGTGATCGGGCCTATATCCTCAACGAGGGTTGTATTCTGGAACATGGGGCTCCCGATGAAATTGCCCGGAGTCCGAGAGCGCGAGCGATCTATCTGGGAGAGAAGTTCAGGTTGTAGGCGTCTGTTCGAAGTGCCCAACCTTTGGTTGCCCGAGTTATTCGATTGAGGTACGATCAACTAAAGTTTTAAAGAGTGAACCTTTTGAAACTGCTTTCCGCTACGATGGTGATATGGCTTTAGAAATAAGACAACAACTCAAACTCAGTCAGCAGCTGGTGATGACGCCCCAGTTGCAGCAGGCGATCAAGCTGTTGCAGCTCTCGCGGATGGAGTTGATGGATGTCGTGCGTGAAGAGCTTGAGGAAAATCCTGTCCTCGAGGAAGGTCTGGATTCTGCTGAAGAGAAAACGGCGAATGAAGAAGAACTCCCTGCCGAAACCCCCAATGAACAGGTGCAGGAGACTGTACAGGAAGTTGAGGGCGATCGCGATGGCATGGAGGATATTGACTGGAAAACCTACCTGGAGAGTTACAGCCTTGGTGGTACCACCGCAGATAGTTATGAGGATGATGAAGATCGTCCCTCTTACGAAAACCTGTTAACCAGAAAACCTTCGTTGTCTGACCACCTTTTATGGCAGTTAAATCTTTCCCGGTTGGAAAGCCAGGAGAGAGTGATTGCAGGTGAAATTATTGGCAACATCGATGATGATGGCTATCTGCAGGCTTCTGTCGAGGAATTGGCGGTACAGCTTGGCAGTGATCATGAGCAGGTCGAAAAAGTGTTGGCCGCTGTGCAGAATTTTGATCCGCCCGGCGTTGCCAGCCGCAACCTTCGTGAGTGCCTGCTGAAGCAACTTGAACAGCTGGACATGTCGGATGACCTCTCTGCAGCAATTCTGAGGGACCACATTGACGAGCTGGAAAATAAACGCTATCAGGTGATTGCGAGAGCCCTCCAGGTTCCCCTGGATGACGTGTTTGCTGCAGCCAAGTTTATCAGCAGCCTGGACCCCCGTCCCGGCAGCCAGTATGGCCAGGAAGACGTCCATTACATTATTCCCGATATCTTTGTCTATAAAGTCAGCGATGAGTATATTGTTGTCTTGAACGATGAAGGACTGCCTAACCTGAGGATCAACTCTTTTTATCGCAATGCCTTGTCGGGCAGTGCACAGGTCGATGAAAAAGCCGGAGAATATATCCAGGAAAAACTGCGTGGAGCTCTTTGGCTGATCAAGAGTATCCATCAGCGGCAGAGAACGATTTACCGGGTCACCAAGAGTATCGTCAAGTTCCAGAGGGACTTTTTTGACCGGGGAGTGGATCGACTCAAACCACTGGTCTTGCGTGATGTGGCCGAAGATATCGAGATGCACGAATCCACTGTCAGCCGCGTAACGACGAACAAGTACGTCCAGACCCCCCAGGGGCTTTTCGAGCTTAAATATTTTTTCAACAGCGGGATCAGCACGACCGAAGGAGATTCAGTCGCCTCGGAGAGTGTGAAAAGCAAGATCAAGGAAATTATTTCCGCCGAAAATGCACGTAAACCACATTCTGATCAGAAGATTGTCGAACTTCTGCACGGGCAGGGGATCGATATTGCACGACGTACCGTGACCAAGTACAGAGAGATGCTGGGCGTTGGTTCTTCTACCCAACGCAAACGTTTGTTTTAGCCGTGCCATGGTTTTATCTACGTCCCATGGTTTTATCCAAAGTAGCAGGTATACTTAAGTCACACGGCCTTTTTCATAACCTTTTACGAGGAGGTAAGTATTTATGCGGATCAACGTGACCTTTCGACATATGGAAACCAGTGAACCTGTACGTAACTATGTTGAAGAGAAATTAGCAAAGGTCAAAAAATATATCGATGAGCCGGTTGAGGCGCAGGCGGTTCTCTCCGTAGAGAAAAAAATTCGTCACAAGGCTGAAGTCAGTCTGGCCGCCAAGGGCATCACGATCAAGGCCACTGACGAGACGGCGGATATGTATGCCGCGATCGATGGTGTGCTGGACAAACTTGAACGACAGTTGAAGCGCTATAAAGATAAGATTAAAAAGCACAAGCCGCTGAGTGGGCGGGAACGTCGTGTGCAGAAAACCATCTACACGGCGGAGAGTATCGATGAATCGCATTCCGAGCCCAGCATTATCAAATCTGACAGCTTTCATGTTAAGCCGATGTCAGTAGACGAGGCTGTAATGCAGATGGATCTTCTCGAAAAAGAGTTTCTGGTCTTCACTGACGACTCTTCGGAAGAGATAAATGTTGTATATCGTCGCAAAGATGGTAATTATGGCTTGATTGTCCCCCAGTCCTAAGGATATCTTTTACGGCAGGCGGTTAATGTAACCGCCTGCCGTGTTTTATTTAACTCTTAATAACAACCAGGTTAATCGTGAGATGAAAATTTCGGAGTTGCTTGATCCTGTGGCGATTGTCGCAGAATTGAATGGTACGGGAAAAAAAGAAGTCCTCGCCGAATTGACGGATGCTCTTTTGAAAGCCGACTCGAGTTTGGCCCGGGATGATGTATTGAGGGTCCTCATGGAGCGTGAGCGACTCGGGTCCACCGGAATCGGCGATGGTGTCGCGATCCCTCACGGCAAGCTGAAAGATATCGATCGTCTTCTGATCTCTTTCGGTCTGAGCCGTCAGGGTGTTGATTTTGATTCCATGGATGGCCAACCTGCTCATCTCTTTTTCCTTCTGGTCGCTCCGGAGGAGTCTGTCGGTGTGCATCTGAAGACCCTGGCCCGCATTTCCAAATTGCTGAAGAGTACTGCCGTGCGAGAGCGCCTTCAGTCAGCAGTCGATAGCGCAGAGATCCATCGCATCATTACTGAAGAGGAAGAGCAACTGTAAACGGTAAAACTGATGCCCCGTCTGAGTATCTCAGAATTGTTGTCCGAGACGGAGGCCGGGCTTGACCTGGAGCTTTTGGCCGGCGAGCGCGGCCTGAGCCGTTTTGTCCAGGTTCCCAGAATACAGAAGCCCGGTTTGGCGCTGGCCGGATATACCAAGAATCTCCATCCTGACCGCATCCAGGTCCTTGGTGCCACCGAGCTCAGCTACCTCTCGGAATTATACGAAACGGCCCCCGAAAAGGCCGAAGAACACGTCTCCCAGCTTTGCTCGCACGATATCTGCTGCTTCATCATAACGAAAAACCTGGATGCTCCTGAGAACCTGTTGCGTGAAGTGGAGCGTCGTGATATCCCCCTGCTGCGCAGCCATCACCAAAGCTCAACGTTCATCTCCCTTGTCACCCAGTACCTCGAAGAACGGCTGCTCGATCAAACCAATGTGCATGGCGTTCTGGTCGATGTTCTCGGCGTCGGGGTTCTCCTGCTCGGCAAAAGCGGTATCGGCAAGAGCGAATGTGCCCTTGATCTCGTCATCCGCGGTCATCGTCTGGTGGCTGACGATGTGATCAAGGTCCGTTTGAAACTGCCGGCCGTTCTCTTCGGTGAAGGCAACGACCTGTTGCATTATCATATGGAAATCCGGGGCCTGGGGATCATCAATATCAAGCATCTGTTTGGTGTGTCCGCGATCCGGGAACGTAAAAAAATAGACCTGGTGATCGAACTTGTGGAATGGCAGGATGGTCATGAGTACGACCGCCTGGGACTCGAGGAAAGCTGCTACGAGATGCTCGGGGTCAAATTGCCATTACAAACGATTCCTGTTCGTCATGGCAGGAATATCACGACAATTGTCGAAGTCGCGGCACGCAACCAGCTGCTCAAGGAGATGGGGTATCACAGTGCGATAGAGTTCGAGGAGCGTCTGGAGCAGAGAATGGCTGAAACGGCAAGAATTCATGCGCAGTCCATTATTGGAGATAACCTGGAATGAAGCGACAGCTGGTCATCATTACCGGTCTGTCGGGTTCCGGAAAGAGCACCGGGGCACGCGCACTTGAAGACGCCGGTTTTTTTGTCATTGATAACCTGCCCCTGGTGATGCTGCCGGATTTTCTGTCCCTGACCGATCATGGCTACGCAAAAGTCGCGACAGTTGTTGATGCCAGAAGTTCTGACTTCCTCGGTGACTGTCGTCATGTCCTGAAGAGTATCGAGACCTCGGGGCTTGATGTTGTCGTCCTGTTCTTCGAAGCGACGGATCAGGATCTGGTCAAACGTTTCTCGGAAACGCGCCGCCGTCACCCCCTGGTGAAAAAAGAAGGAATCCTTGCTGCTATTGGCAGAGAGCGTGAGGTGACCTCGGAACTGCGTAAATTGGCGACGATCATCCTGGACTCCTCCGGGTTGACTGTCCACCAGCTCCGCCAGAGAGTCCTGGCCTCTGTTCTTGGTTCAGATGATCATGAGGGCCAGCTGCAGGTCCAGGTAGAATCTTTCGGTTTCAGAAATGGCCTGCCCCTGGGGGCCGATCTCGTTTTCGACGTGAGGTTCCTTGACAATCCGCATTTTGTGGCAGAGTTAAAACCCAAGACCGGTCTGGACCCTGAAGTCAGTAATTTCGTCCTGAGTCAGCCGGATTACCAGGCCTTCCTCAATAAGCTCAAGGACCTGCTTTTTTTCCTTCTGCCTCGATACCGTCAGGAAGGCAAGACCAGTCTGACGATCGCTATCGGTTGTACCGGTGGACGCCATCGCAGTGTCGCTGTCGCCGAAGACCTGGGCCCATACCTGCTCGGCACCGGAAGCCTGGTGCAGGTGAATCACAGGGATATAAACAAGGATTAGGGATATGGTCGGTTTGGTCGTTGCGACCCATGGCAACCTCGGCGCAGAACTTCTGGCTTCAGCGCAGATGATTATTGGTCCGGTCCGAAATGCCAGGGCGGTCAGTATTAACCAGGATAACTCCATGGAAGATATTCGTGACGCTATTGCTGCAGCCATTGCAGAGGTCAGTTCAGACAACAAGGGCGCCATTATCGCCACGGATATGTTTGGCGGAACTCCAGCCAATGTCAGCCTGACCTTTCTCGAGCCACAGGTCGTGGAAGTCCTGACTGGCGTTAATCTTCCCATGCTGCTTAAGTTTTTTAATGTTCAGGAGCGCATCTCTCTGGACGAATTGGCTGGAATCCTCAAGTCTTACGGTCAGCAGAGCATCACACTGGCGAGTGAGTTTCTGCAGAGGTAGGGCCTGACAAGACCGCACAGTTGTCTCCTGCCAGTGTCGCGGTTTCATAGGAGCAGTTATTCATGAGCATCGTTCTGGCGCGCATTGACAGTCGCCTTGTCCATGGTCAGGTTCTGGAAGCCTGGGTCCCTCACGTCAGTGCCGATTGTATCGTCGTTGCGAATGATGAAGTCGCGGGGACGTCTTTCCAGCGCATGGTCATGCAGGCTGCTATCCCGAGTTCCATCAAGTTGATCATCTGTACGCTGGAGGAAACAGCCGCTATCCTCAATTCCGCTGACCTGCTCAAAAAACGCGTTCTTCTACTTTTTACAAATTCCGTTGATGCCCTGAAAGTCTGCCAGCTTGGTGTTCCTTACGTGAAGCTTAATCTCGGCAACATGCATTCAAGTACTGGTAAAGATCGTTACACCTGTACCATTGCCCTTGACCAGCATGATATCGAGACTTTGCAGCAGGTAGAAGATATGGGTGTGACGATCGTCTCTCAATGCGTGCCCGCAGACCGGGAGCAAAGCTGGCATAAGCTGATTCGTTCCGGAGGCCGTTAATGGTCGTTGGAGACTACCTTCTGGCTGCGCTGGTGGCCATGTTGACTGGACTTGACCGGGTCGCCCTGGTTCAGATCATGATTTCCAGGCCCCTGGTTGCCGCTCCGCTGGCAGGATGGGTCCTTGGCAACCCGATGGTCGGGATGGAGGTCGGCATGCTGCTTGAGCTGCTCTGGCTCGGCAGGCTCCCGGTTGGGGCGGCGATTCCTCCTGACGATACCCAGGTCGCCGTGGGAGCCACCGTGCTGGCTATCACGATCGGGCATCTAATGAATTTAGACGGCATGCCTTTGGTGATCCTGTCCGTGCTGATTGCGATTCCCCTGGGGAAGTTTGGACAGGTTTTCGAACGTCTGGCTCGTCACGTCAATGACCGCCTGGCGGTCTCAGGCCACAATGCTCTCATGGCGGGGGATACTGCAGCGATGGAACGCTGTCACCTTTTCGGTCTGGTCAGTTTTGCCCTGGCGAGTCTGGCCACAGCCCTCGTCATCGTTCTGATTGGCAGTTTTATCCTCTTCTCCGTGGTCCCCCTGCTGATCGGTGCGGTGCAGAAAACCGGCCTGAGCTTGCAGTACAGCCTGATCATGGTGGGGGCAGCGTCACTGTTGGGAACGATCAATGTCAATCGCAGTATCTCGCTCTTCTGCGCGGCTTTTACAGGGACAATGCTGGTCCTTTGGTTGAGATGATACCATGAAAGAGATACGTCTTCCCTGGCTGACATTTTTGCGCATGTATCTGCGGTCGTTTCTGCTGCAGTCCAGCTGGAACTTCGAGAATTTGCAGAACCTCGGCTTCTTTTATCTGGTGTTGCCAGGTTTGCGCACTATCTACGGGGATGAAATCCCCGCTGAGGTCCGTCAGCGCCATGGCGCATATTTCAATACTCATCCCTATTTTGCGCCGCTGGTTGCCGGGACCACTTTGCGACTGGAATCTCTGGCTCTCGCGGGTGAGCAGCCTGCGGTCAATGCTGAAACCTATAAACAAATGGTTATGGCCCCCCTCGCAGCGATGGGCGATGCTCTCTTTTGGGGGGGGATTCGCCCCCTGGCGGCCATGATTGGCCTGTTGATCGCGAGTCAGGGTTCTCTCTGGGCACCGGTCGTTTTCCTGGTTCTTTTTAACCTTCCGCACCTGTTGTTCCGCGGCATCGGCCTGATGCTCGGCTATGTCCAGGAGCTGAGGGCGATTGAGACGGTCCAAAAATGCCGTTTGCCGGATCTGGCGGTCAGGTTTAAAGAGTCAACGACGATCCTGATCGGCGTGCTCTGTGCGTATCTGTCTTTTAAGGGGTGCGAACATCAGGACCTGTCTGCAGCATGGGGTTTTGTCCAGTTGCCGGTGATCCTGCTGTTCGCCTGGCTGGCGCATAAAGGTGTAACCAGCCTGTTCCTTGTTTTGTTGACAACGTCCAGCCTTTTGCTGCTGGCGTTGCTGTTCTGATAGAGGGAGATGGTATGACGAAGGAAAACTCAGACTTTACGATTGTAAACCGCCTGGGTCTGCACGCACGCGCTGCGGCCCAGCTGGTCCAGACCGCGAACAGGTTCTCGTCGGATGTGACGATCGAGAAAGACGGCAATGAAGTGAATGGCAAGAGTATCATGGGGCTGCTGATGCTGGCCGCTCCCCAGGGCTCGGTCATTACCGTGAGGGTGTCCGGTGAAGATGCTGCAGAGGCGATAAAAGTAATCGGGAAATTGATCAATGATGGCTTCGGTGAAGATTAACATCGCTGAAGATACCCTGCTTGTCGGTATCGCAGCAGCACCCGGAATTGCGATCTCCAGGAGTCTTCTGGTTAATCGCGACCGGATGTCTGTCATCGAACGTCGTATCTCGGTTGACGAAATCAACCACGAGATTGCGACATTTAAGGACGCGGTCGAAAGATCCAAGACGCAACTGATCGAAGTCAAGGAGCAGGCCGGCGACAAGGAGCTGACCGAGCACCTCTATATCATTGATACCCATTTATTGATTCTTGACGATGAGATGTTGATCGGGGAGACCATCGGCCTGATCCGCGATGAGCGAATCAACGCCGAAGGAGCCCTTAACCGGGTTCTACGCAAGCTGCGACGAGTGTTTGATAAGATCAGCGACGAGTACCTGCGCGAGCGACGCTCAGACATCGACTCGATCGGCGACCGGATCCTGCGCAACCTGCTTGGTGAGGCAAGAGAATCTCTGGCCGATGTAAAAGAGCAAGTCATCATTGTCGCTCATGACCTCTCGCCCGCGGATACTGTGCAGATAGACAAGTCAAAAGTCATCGGTTTCGTGACTGATATCGGTGGGCGAACATCACATACAGCGATTCTGGCCCGTTCACTCGGGATTCCGGCGGTCGTCGGGCTGGAGACTGTGACCTCGCTGGTGCCGGACGGTACTCCGATGATTATCGACGGCAGCACCGGGACGGTCATCCTCAAGCCCTCGGCTGAAACCTTCCGCGAATACCTTGAAAAGAAGCAGCACTATGACTACCTGGAATCGGAGCTGATCCAGTACCGCATTCTGCCGGCCGAAACCAGGGACGGCCACCCGCTGGCTCTGCGCGCTAATATCGATTTTGTGGAAGAAATCCCGGCGGCGCTGGAACAGGGCGCGCAAGGGATCGGCCTGTTCCGCACCGAGTTCCTTTTCATGTCGGGGGAGGGGGCTCCCACCGAAGATGAGCAGTTTGATGTCTACCGTGCAGCTGTCGAGAAGATGTCCCCTTTCCCGGTCACCATCCGGACTCTTGATGTTGGTGGCGATAAGTTTGTTCCGGAATTTAATCTCTCAGACGAAGTCAATCCGGCCATGGGGTTGCGCGCAATCCGTTTCTCACTGAAAGAAGTCAGCCTGTTCAGAACCCAGTTAAGGGCGATTCTCAGGGCCTCTGCATTTGGGCGTGTTCGAATTATGTTCCCGATGATCTCAGGTGTCGCGGAGGTGCGGGACTGCAAGCAATTTCTCGATCGGGAGAGACGGGACCTGGTTGCCGCAGGCATTGCCTGTGCTGATCATGTTGAAGTCGGCATTATGATAGAGACTCCGGCGGCGGTTCTGATCGCTGACCTGCTGGCAAAGGAAGTTGACTTTTTCTCTGTCGGGACGAATGACTTGATCCAGTACTGCCTGGCGATTGATCGTGGTAACGAGCATGTCGCGTACCTCTATGAGCCGATGCACCCAGCGGTTCTGAAGGCTTTGCAACTGATCTGCCGCGCGGCTAAGGCTGCAGGGATCGAAGTCGGCATGTGCGGAGAAATGGCGGGAGAAGATCTCTATTCGATGGTGCTGATTGCCCTGGGTTTCAATGAACTGTCCATGAATGCTCTCAATATTTCCCGGGTCAAGCGTATTGTGCGTCAGATCGAACTTGCCGATGTCACACAAGTGCTTGACCAGCTTATGACTCTGTCAACAGCGGAGGAGGTTGCCTCTGCGCTGGAAAAAGCAATGCAGAAACGCTACCCTCAATTATTTTCAGAATCACTGTTTTAGGGCTTGGCCCATTCATAGAGTCCGTCCCCATGGTTTGGTTCTGGCACAGATATCTTCTAAATTCTTGACAGTGCAGACATAAAAGATTAACGTTCCGTCTCTTATAAAGCTTTCTTTAAGGAGTATACTTCATGGCTATGACAGATTTCCTCTTTACCTCTGAATCGGTTTCCGAAGGGCATCCTGACAAGGTTGCAGATCAAATTTCCGATGCAATCCTCGACGCAATCATTGCCCAGGATCCTAAAGCCAGGGTTGCCTGCGAGACTCTCGTGACAACTGGAATGGCAATGATCGCCGGTGAAATTACCACAAGTGCCTATGTTGACATGCCGGTTATCGTTCGTGAAACGATCAAGGAGATCGGCTACGATGATTCCTCCATGGGCTTTGATTATGAGACCTGTGCTGTTCTGACGTCTATCGACCGCCAATCTCCGGATATCTCCCAGGGGGTCACGGAAGGCGAGGGACTGTTTGCCGAACAGGGCGCCGGTGACCAGGGTTTGATGTTCGGCTATGCCTGCAACGAAACGCCTGAACTCATGCCGATGCCGATCACCTTCGCTCATAAACTGACCAAGCGCCTTGCTGATGTGCGCAAAAGCGGGTTGCTCGACTTTTTGCGCCCCGACAGCAAGTCGCAGGTGTCGATACAGTACGTCGATGACAAGCCCATCCGGGTTGATACCGTTGTTGTCTCTTCCCAGCATACTCCTGATGTCACCTATGAAAAACTCAAAGAAGGAATCATCGAGGAAGTGGTCCGCAAAGTGATTCCTGCTGACCTGCTCGATGAGAAGACCAAGTACTTCATCAATCCGACCGGTCGTTTCGTGATCGGTGGTCCGATGGGCGACTGTGGTTTGACCGGCCGGAAGATCATTGTTGATACCTACGGCGGTCAGGGCTCACATGGTGGTGGCGCCTTCTCCGGCAAGGACCCTTCGAAGGTCGACCGCAGCGCCTCTTACATGGCCCGTTATGTTGCGAAGAACATCGTCGCCTCGGGGCTTGCAGACAAATGCGAAGTCCAGCTGGCTTACGCCATTGGGGTTGCTGAGCCGGTTTCGGTAATGATCAACACCTTTGGCACGGGCAAGATCCCGTCCAATGATATCGCCAGGGTCGTGCGTGAAGAATTCGATATGCGCCCCCGCGCAATCGTCGAGACTCTCGACCTGTTGCGTCCTATCTATCGTCAGACTGCTGCCTACGGACATTTCGGCCGCGAGCTCCCTGATTTCACCTGGGAACGCACTGATCGTATTGCATCGCTGCAAAAGCGCGCCGGCCTTTGATGACCGAATCTGTTGACTCCTAGATCGAATGGGCGGATCGTTTTGCGATCCGCCCGTTTGCATTCAGGACTGTTGATTATGTCGCTACCAGAGCTCTCCATCATAATCCCGACGCTCAACGAGGCTGATACTTTACCTCTCTTGCTCGACGATCTTGGGCGACAGGCAGACATTAACATCCAGGTGATTGTCTCTGATGGCGGCTCTGCTGATGCGACCTGTGAGCGAGCTGAGACGGTCTTTGCCTCGGGACAACTTTGCGGTTCCTGCTGTCGCGGCCCTTCTGGGCGCGGCCGGCAGCTGAATGCCGGTGCCATGGTGGCAAAATCCGACTGGCTCCTTTTCCTGCATGCTGACAGTCGCCTTGACGACCCCGGTCAGCTGAAAACTGCGCTCGATGTTTTAACGAAGCATCATGAACAGTCCGTTTCTGATTCCTCGGCTGGTCGTTTTGCCCTACGCTTTGATGCGCAGGAACGCGATGCTGACTTCGGTCTGTATTTCTACCAGGCCAAGGCACAGCTGGGTCGTTTTGGATGCATCCATGGTGATCAGGGCATGCTGATGACGAAAGCGTTCTTTCAAAGGGTCGGTCCGTTCCGTGAGGATCTGCCGGTTATGGAAGATACGTCCCTGGCCGAGATCATTCACACCCAGGGGCAATGGCTGCTTCTGCCGGGAGAAATTGTCACCTCAGCCAGACGTTTCCGGGCTGAAGGGATCAAGGCTCGACAGACACTCAATGCGTTGATGATGAATTTCAGGTCGATTGGCTGGCTTGAGTTTTTTGATAAATCCCCTGACCTCTATCGCCAGCAGGATCGTTCGCAGCCACTCCGGTTGCGGCCTTTTTTTAGCCTTATCAGGACTCTCCTCGATGCTATGCCTTTCAAGGATCGCTGGCACCTCTGGATGGCAACCGGTGGCTATGTGCGCAGCCAGGCCTGGCAGATTGGTTTGGCAATGGATTGTCGCAGGGCCTTTGCGCAGGGCCTTGGGCCGGGTGAGCAGGGAGATCGTTGGCTTCGGTGGTTTGACCATTCTTTCGAACCCATGACGAACCATGTCGTGGGGCGCGCTGTCACTGCACTCCTGGTCAGAACATGGTTCTCATGGCAGCTGTTTCAATCCAGATGATAAAAATTTTACTTGTCATGCTGTCGAAAATGCTATATCAAGAAATCCTGATGTAAACTAGACGGGATTGCTGATATATGCTGAGCCTCTTTAAAATTCTTGCCGACAGTACCCGTTTGCGCCTGTTACGTATCCTGCGTCAGGGGGATTTTACCGTTCAGGACCTCATGCAGATACTCGCTATGGGGCAATCCAGGATCTCCCGCCATCTGAAGCTCTTGAGCGAAGCGGGCCTGCTGCAAATCGAGAAGCAGGGGACGTGGCACTATTATCGTCTCTCTCAAGCAGGGGGCCTGTTTGGCGAGATTTGGCCTGCGATCGAGTCGAGGTTTGCTGATTTAGAGTATCAGCAAAGAGATACTGCAGAGGTCCTGCGCGTCATGTCTGAAAGACGCAAGCGCAACCAGGATTTTTTTAACCACCATGCCCGAGACTGGGACAACATGCATGTCGAGTTGTTGAAGCTTCCTGATTACCAGGATGAGCTTGTCTCCATGCTGCCCGAGGGGGGGCTTGTTGTTGAGGCCGGTGTCGGCACAGGTTCTCTGCTGCCAATGCTGGCCGAAAAAGGTGAGCACATTGTTGGCCTCGATCATTCCCCTTCGATGGTGAGCCTGGCCAGGGAACTCGTTGAAAAGCAGCAGCTGTCGACAAAGGTTGATGTGCGTCTGGCTGAGATGACTCATATGCCTTTCGCTGATGGTTCGGTGCGTAGCGTGGTGCTGAACCAGGTTCTGCATCATGCCGGGCAGCCCATCGAGATTCTCAAGGAAATACGACGAATACTGGAGCCGGGCGGTTTGCTGATTCTGGCTGATCTGACCCGTCATGAGCATGATTGGACCAGAGAGCGGCTGGCAGATCAATGGCTCGGATTCAAACAGCAGGAACTTGAAGAATGGTTGACAGAGATCGGTATGCACATCGAATCATACCAGCTTTTCGGAGACCCTGAATGTCAGCAAACAGTGTTGCTGTTGACTGCCAGCGTCGATCAACAGAGAGCGCAAACATCATAATGGAGGAAGTATAGATGACAGATCGTCAAGATTTTAAAGTGCTGGACCTGTCCCTGGCCGTTTTGGGACGAAAGGAAATTGAACTTGCTGAAATAGAGATGCCGGGCCTGATGGCGCTGCGTGAGGAATATCGCGAGGAACAGCCCCTTAAAGGCGCTCGCATCACCGGCTCCCTGCATATGACGATTCAGACCGCCGTGCTGATTGAAACCCTGGTCGATCTCGGCGCCCAGGTGCGCTGGGCTTCATGTAACATCTTTTCGACCCAGGATCAGGCCGCTGCAGCGGTTGCCGTGGGTCGTACCGGAACCCCGCAAGCTCCCAAGGGTGTGCCGGTCTTTGCCTGGATGGGTGAGACGCTGAATGAATACTGGTGGTGCACTGAACAGGCATTGAACTGGCCGGATGGCCAACTGCCGAATATGATCCTGGACGATGGCGGCGATGCGACCATGATGGTTCTCTACGGTTCCGAGTGGCAGCAGAAGGGTGTGCCCGCCTGTAACGCTGACGACCCGGAAGACTGGCTCGAGCTTGTCGGTTGTCTGAAAAACTCCATTGAGGGCAAGACGATCGATTGGACGGCTATCTGTCAGTCGATCAAAGGTGTCACCGAGGAGACCACAACCGGCGTACATCGTCTCTACCAGCTGCAGAAAGAGGGCCGGTTGCCGTTCCCGGCGATGAACGTCAACGACTCGGTGACCAAAAGCAAATTCGACAATGTCTACGGTTGCCGCCACAGCCTGGTCGACGGCATCATGCGGGCGACCGATGTCATGATCTCCGGCAAGGTTGCGGTGGTCTGCGGTTACGGTGATGTCGGCAAGGGTTGCTGCCAGTCACTCCGTGGTCAGGGTGCGCGCGTGATCGTCACCGAGATCGATCCGATCTGCGCCCTGCAGGCCTTGATGGAAGGCTACGAGGTCAAGACCCTTGAAGACGTGGTCGAGTACGCTGATATCTTCGTCACGACAACAGGCAATAAAAACGTCATCCGTGTCACACACATGGAGAAGATGAAACACAACGCTATCGTCGGCAATATCGGTCACTTCGATAACGAAATTGAGATGGCTCCCCTGGCCAAGCTCGCAGGGATCAAAAAGGTGAACATCAAGAACCCTCGTGAGCATGGCAACCAGGTTGACCAGTGGATCTTCCCGGATGGCCATGCGGTGATCATCCTGGCTGAGGGCAGGCTGCTCAACCTCGGCTGTGCGACAGGGCATCCCTCTTTTGTCATGTCGAACAGCTTCACCAACCAGGTGATGGCGCAGATCGAGCTGTTCCTGCGCACGGACGACTACGAGAACAACGTCTACGTGCTGCCGAAGACTCTCGACGAGAAGGTGGCGCGTTTGCACCTTGGCAAGCTTGGGGCAAAGTTGACGACCTTGACTGCTGAACAGGCTGCTTATATCGGGATTCCCGTAGAAGGACCATACAAGCCGGATTCTTATCGTTATTAGAAGTCAGTTCAGAAGATAAAAGAAAAGGGAGCCCGTTCGGATCGGCTCCCTTTTTTGTTTGGCTTTGCATAACAAAAGGGGCCTGGAAAAATCCAGGCCCCTTCGTTTTACCTACCGTTGACCTTCGAGTGTGAAGGTTGTCTCGCTACTTCCTTACGGGGCAGGAGCAGTGACGGTGATCGTCAGCACAGCGCTGCTCTCATCGCCGGTTGCATCGGTAATGGTGTAGTTGATCTTGTCTACACCAACATTGGTCGGAGTGTAACTGACAACGCCGTCTGCACCCAGGGTCATGCTGTTGCCTGACGCGGTGGTGAAGGCAACACCAAGGTTGATGGGAGTGCCGAGGCCTTCTTCGTAAGCACTCGTAACCTGTGTCGGCAGCGTCGCCCAATGTATCGTTGGACATGACGTAGGCTGTAATGGCTGGGCCGCCCTGGGTGGCTGCTATGCTGTCAGCTTTTGCCGATGGGGTTTTGTCTTCTGCCTGAGCGTTAAGTACACCTGTTATGGTTGTCGTCGTGGCGCCATTTATCGACTGCTGAGACATCTACAGTCAGGGTGCAAGACTGGCTCAAGCCACGTGTTCCCACCAGTGTATTCTGAAGTCAGTGTTACACTAAATTCAGTTGTGTGTGGCCCTGCATAGACAGCATCAGGAAGAGTGACATCCTTTTCACCGGTCAATTCAGCATCACATGAAGTCGAGACCTTAATAGTCGTTCCTGCAGGGAGGGGATTGCCATTGATGTCTGCGGCGGTGAAGTTAAATGTTTGGGATTCACCGAAGTTCAGAGAGAACGTCTGTGGAGAGAATTCAGTAAACGCTGTATTCGTCCGACCACCGCACAACACCATCAATCCAGACGAAGGTGTCGGCGTCCCAGGTGTTGTCAGCCGAGTGTATCTGCCGTTGCCGTCCAGGTCAAAATAGGTCTCGGTGGCTACGTCGTAACGATCGTTGTTGTTGGAGTCGATATAGGGTTCGCCAATTCCTTGATGCGGTTCACCAGCGTCGTAAAAACCATTCGCGTTGGTATCGACCCAGGCTTCTTCGCCTTCAGTCCAGATGAGCATTCGACATTCGCCTTCACGCTCAATGGGATTGCCGGTGATCGACGTGGCTGTCGCCTGACCAAATTGATTGGTGAGGTTGGTCGATACGCCGTTAATGTCAGTTAGTGCCATGGTGCCGCAGGCGCTGGCGAAATAGACCGGGTTGCCAGCAGGAATCGGGTTTGAGTAGCGATCGGCGATGTAAGCCGTGACGCTTGTTTTCAACGCCGAACTCTACCAATCCAGGAACGTTGAGTTTTTCAAAGGCAAGACCGAGGTGCAACTGGTCCGGCCGGCCATACCCCATGGTCACGCGTGTTTCAGTGGAAATGGTGCTTGCTCCGTTGAAGGTGATGCTGTGACCGTTGCGACACCTGCGACCGTGCCACTGGTCAGGTTACAGAGACTTCGCCACCAACAGTAATTGCCGTGTCAGTAGAAAGGAACTCGACGGGTAGGGTCGCCAGTGGTCGGTGCCTTTAGCTCGAACTGCACGTCTTGCCCGTCTGAGACTGGATTTCCTCCGCCGTCTTTGACGTTGTAGACAGTGGTCGCGACTTCGTTGACACCGGTTCCTCTGAGACCAATGATATCCGGGGTGACACTGACCAGCGAGATAAAGGTTGCTGGACCGGATGCGACACTAATGGTCGTTTCAGCAGTGGCGCCTGCAGCCGTTGCTGTGATTGTCACTAATCCACCAGAAGAGGCCGCATTGAAGGTTGCTATTGCGATGCCTGAAACTGTTGGCACCGATGCGGAAATAACACCGGAGGTTGCAGTAAATTTCACCTCGGTACCATCTGCTACGGGAACACCGTCACTGCCGAAAACAGTGGCTGTTACAGTGGTCTCACCTCTCTGTGACAACTCTGACAGCGCCATTCTTAAGAGTGATTGCGTAGGGCTCTTCCTCAACCCTTACTGTAATTGTGTCGGTTAAGGCGTTGCCGAGCGAATCGGTCACTGATGCAGTGATCGTTATTTGACCACCCGAATCAAGTGCGTAGAAGGTTGTGGTGGCTGTGCCACCGTTTATCTTTGCATTTTCAATACGACCACCGCTCGCGGTGAATGTGACCACGGTCCCATCATCAACTCTCAAGGCCTTGGCAGTGACGACCGCCGTGCTCCATTGTGGCAAACTTTGACCGCTGGCGAGGTCTGAAGACAGGACCATGGTACCGACTTTGGCGTCACCGCTGCCGCCGCCACCATTTCCACATCCGGCCAGTGCCAGGATGAAGAATACCACCAAAAATTTGTAAAGATTCAGTGTGAAGAAACCCTTTGTTTGTTTGTTTTCCATTGTTATCCCCTTAGGACTTTGTTTTGAACCTATGCCTTTTGTTTATAAAACTGCCGTCAATGCGGTGAGCTAAATGGTTGAATTTCATTGCAAAAAACACGCTAATTATAGGTCCAATATAACTAAGGGCCCGTAATTAAGTATAACTAAATACAATTAAACACAATTAAACGCCTTGATACTAGCAGAAAACTTTTCAGACTGAAAGCAATAAATGACCAGTCAAACTGCTTAAATTCTTGTTCCACATCGCGTCCTGTAGCGTTTCACAGGCAATTAAACTTTGATCCTGGTCCCGAACGACTAGTTGACAGGAATGGACGATCCCTCTATTTCATTCGCGGTTTTTCTGCTCTTTAAGCAGTGAGCAAAAGATGTACCAAGCAGACTGTATCCTTGTTGGTTGGTTGAGTAGTCGAAATGATTATAAAAGTCTGAGTGGATTGTCTGCTTGCAGTGACACTCTGCGCAATCTTTGCACGCCAAAACACGACGTGGTTGATGGTGCCTGGATTGGTTAAGTTCTGTTGCCGCCATCGCATAAAGACTCATCCTTGAGCATTTGCAGAATTAAAACCCTTTGTGCTCAAGGCTTGTGATTATCATTGGACCCTTAAAAAGAACCAGCTTCCGATCAAAGCCATCAAAAGATTAGCCGCCCACGCCGCTATAAAAGGGGGCAGAACAGCAATGGCGCCAAAAACGGCGAAAATTGCATAAAGGATAAAGTAGACGACAAAGATCGTCAGGCTGATAATAATGCCGAACGAAAAGCTGGCGTTGCGACCGCGTTGCAGAGAGAAAGGGATGCCGATCAGAACCATAATGATCGGGATCGCTGCTTTTGCAAGGCGCACATGGGCTTCAACCTGGTAGGCCGTTGCATTGTACCCTTCACTCTGCAGCTTTTTCGTTAAACGGAGCAGCTCGTTGACAGTCAGGTCTTCCGGTCGATCCAGGAGTTGCAGCATCTCGGAAGGTTCCCGTCTGAGATCAAGCGGCAGTTCTGCCTGCTGAGTGAAAGATGCAACGGCCCTGGTCTCGGGGACAAATGCCGCCACGACGTTGTTAAGCATCCACTGCCCATTGATGGTGTGCCTTGCCTCCTCTGCCTGAACGCGCTTAACCGGCATGAAATGGTCGTTGAACCCCCAATCGTAAGCCCAAGGACGACTCCCTTGGCGGGAAAAGCATGGTTCACGCTGGATAATCTGATTGCCGTCACGGAGGTAGATGTCTTTGCCCAGGGTTTGCTGTGAAGCTTTGCCCCTGATCTCCGTGCGCTTAATGTAATTTGATTCGTAAGAGGCCCAGGGAACCAGCCAGAGATTGCCCAGCAGCACGATCAGAGCAAGCAGCAGGCCGGCGAGGAAGAGAGGGCGGCTGATACGCTTCAGGCTGATGCCTCCGCAAAGCATGGCTGTCAGCTGGTTGGATCGTGAGAAGCCGCCGATGGTTGCAAAGGTGGCGGAGTGAGTACCCCCATGGGTAAGGTGTTGCTGATGATGACCGGCAGATGAAATAGCGGGTAGAGCAGAGTAATTTTAATGGCGGCGTGATACTCTATGAAATCATCAACGT
>CAVPPD010000002.1:0-91296 GCA_963707155.1 uncultured delta proteobacterium
TCCGATGCCAGGGTCGCAAAGACCGAACCCGTTGGTAAACAGACTGAAGTCCAGGCTCAGGCAAGTGTCGCCCGCTCGGGGGCACCGCCCGCGTTTCAGTAATACCCTGGAAGAACAGCTCAGGGGCAAAAACATCGACCTTCCCAGGTCTGAAAGACAGGATAATAAAGATGAGTGACAGACTGATCATCCATCAACTCAGCGTTGGACCACTGCAAGTCAACTGTTTCCTGGTCGCTTGTCAAAAGACGCGCCAGGCAATGGTGATTGACCCAGGTGAAGAGGGGCCAAGGATTCTAGCGCTTGGCAAAAGTGAAGGCCTTGAGATTCGTCAGGTCGTCAATACGCATGGCCATTTTGATCATATTGGTGCCAATCAACACATCATTGAAACCACAGGCGCAACCTTGATGCTGCACGCAGCTGACCTGCCTTTGCTGCAGGGAGCCAGGAAGCATGGCGAGATCTACGGCTTGACCGTGACCTCTTCTCCGGACCCGGATCTCTTGCTCGCTGACGGAGATACCATCAAGGTCGGAGAGTTGACTTTTACCGTTTTTCACGTGCCGGGACATTCTCCGGGAGGAATTTGTCTCTTAAGTGAGGGACACCTGTTTGTTGGTGATGTGCTCTTTGCCGGGTCGATCGGCAGGACAGACCTGCCCGGAGGTGATTTTGATGCCCTGGTCGAGGGGGTCCGTGAAAAGCTGTTCAGCCTGCCCGACGAGACCATTGTTCATCCCGGACATGGGCCAGATACGACCATCGGTCGTGAGCACAAGATGAATCCATTTGTCGGTGACGGGGTTTAAGAACCTGGTTTTTACTGAGTGTGAACCTGGAGTCAGAAATGCTGCAAGGGTAAATGTGTTGTTCTTGGTGTCACAGGTGGAATCGCTGCTTACAAGGCTGCCGAATTGCTGCGTCTGCTGGTTAAGGCTGGTGCCGAGGTTCACGTCATCATGACACGCAGCGCACAGGAGTTTGTTGCGCCACTGACATTTCAGACTCTTTCCGGCACCCCGGTCCACACAGAGCTCTTCAACCTTATCCAGGAACAGGAAATCGGTCATATCTCACTTGCTGATCGGGCTGATCTTGTTCTGGTCGCGCCGTCCACGGCCAACCTTATCGGTAAAGTGGCCAACGGGATCGCTGATGACCTCCTGACAACGACCATCATGGCCACCAGGGCGAAGGTCCTTTTTGCGCCGGCGATGAACAGCAACATGTGGGAGAACCCGCTTTATCGTGAGAACCAGGAAAAGCTGGAAAGCCTCGGTTATCATTTTATTGCACCGGCCTATGGCGAGCTGGCCTGTGGTTGGCAAGGGCCAGGGCAAGCTTCCCGACCCTCAGGATATTTTCCTCGCCGCGCAGGCGCTTCTGGGCAAGCAGGATCTGGAGGCAAGACTGTTCTGGTGACGGCCGGTCCGACGCGTGAAGAGATCGACCCGGTTCGTTTCTTGAGTAACTACTCGTCAGGGAAGATGGGTTACGCCATCGCCGCGTGCGGCGCGCAACCGTGGCGCGCGAGTTGTCCTGGTCTCCGGCCCGGTTCATCTGCCTGAACCCAAAGGGGTTGAGACCATCCAGGTCGGCCAGCGCGCAGGAGATGTATCGAGCGGTCATGGCAGAGGCCGAGCAGTGCGGATCTTATTATCAAGGCAGCCGCAGTCGCTGATTTTCGGCCGATCGTACGAGGCGAGCAGAAGGTTAAAAAAGGCCGTTCCGAGACCATGATGATTGAGTTGCAACGCAACCCGGATATTCTCGCTGAACTTGGTCAACAGAAAGGATCCCGCGTGCTGATCGGTTTCGCTGCCGAGACAGAAGAATTACTCAAACACGCTCATGAGAAATTGACCCACAAAAACCTCGACATGATCGTCGCCAACGATGTGACTCAGGAAGGTGCCGGATTTGATGGTGATACCAATATCGTACGTTTCCTGACCGCTGACGGCCGTGTGGAAGAACTGCCCAGAATGACCAAGGAGGCTGTCGCGGATATCCTGCTGGACAGGGCCAGGGCGTTGTTGCCCGGGGGCTGAGGTTTCAGGCCTCTGAAAGAAGCGTCAATAGATCGTCCGGGTGGCAGATCCCCTCCTTGAGCCTGGTTTTGATGACGGCCAGCATTTGATCGGCGTCATTTTCTCTCAGCCTGCCATCGAGCCAGAGCGTGCGAAGGTTTTTACGGATCATTGCGGCCGTGTTAAGCGCACGCTCGCCGGTCGGGTCGGCACAGAGAAAGGGGCTGTTGTCCACATCCTGGAGAAGGCTGAGGGTCGCCTGGTTGGTCAGCCCAAGATACTCCTTCTGATCTTCTGGCGTGATTGCCCACTTTGAGGTATTCGCAAGGGAACGCAACACCTTCTGATATTGTTGCAGTCGGTTGAGCAGCAGCAGAGAGTTGAAAAGTCTCTTGTTGGTGGCAAAAGAAAAGATCGTATTTGCCAGAATACTGCGCAGAAGTTTATCGTTGTCCGAAAAGTCTTTACGGCCGATCGAACGCGCCAACGGCCAGGTTTCGGGGGCGACATGGGCCTCGAAGCGCATTTCCCAGTAAGCGTGTTTGAGAAGCACCGTGTTGTAGGTGCGCATCAACTTGAAGGGCACAAAATAGGAGTGGGCCACGGTATCAGCCGCCAGATGACTGAGATAGCCGTAAGCACAGGCCCGCTGGCTTTCAGAGGTCGCCTGATCAAGAATCTTGCGCCCCATGCGCCACGAATGACAGTGCTTCAGATAATGGGTGTATTTCTTCCCCAGGGTGATGTCGGCGCTGATACAGCCGTAGAGATAGTCGTTGGGGTACATCGACAGCAGGCTGCGTAACGGGTCTGGAATGTGGGCGAGGTTGTCGAGAATCCAGGCTCCGGTCTGTAGATGGACACCGATTCCCCAGGCCAGGGCGTCAGCCGGAAAAAGCAACAGAAGAGCAGAGATCAGGGTCGCAGGAATCAGCCATTTCATCTGCCAATTGTAGCGTCCTTTTATCGATAATACACCTACAAAGGGATCAGTCAGACGAATATGCCCGAACAATTGACCAACGAAATCCTGACGACTCTGGCTTCGGCGCGCAGCCAGTTTGAATATCTTTCAGACCTGGGTCTCGAGAGACAGGCGTCCCCCTTGCCAGCAGTTTCAAATTCTCTCAATCTGGTGACGGAGGCCTCTCCTGCGGAGACGCTCGACTCTGTGCGCGCAGACCTGGGTGATTGCCAGCGCTGTGCTCTGGGCGCGACCCGGACGAAGCTGGTTTATGGCGTCGGTCATCCAAATGCCCGTATGGTCCTGGTGGGGGAAGCCCCCGGTCGTGATGAGGATTTGCGAGGTGAACCATTTGTCGGTGAAGCCGGTCGACTCCTCGACAGGATTCTCCAGGCCATGGGGATGTCGCGCGATGACGTCTATATCTGCAATGTCCTGAAATGCCGGCCACCGAATAATCGTGATCCTCTCCCGGAAGAGGTGACCACCTGTGAAGTCTTTCTTGCCCGTCAGATTGCGGCCGTTAGGCCAGAGGTGATTGTAGGGCTCGGCCGGTTCGCTGTACAGAGTCTACTGAAAACCAATGTGCCCATCAGTCGTCTGCGGGGTGAATGGCAGCACTACCAGGGTATCCCGCTGATGCCGACTTACCACCCGGCCTACCTGCTGCGCAATCCGGAAGGGAAACGGGATGTCTGGGAAGATATGAAGAGCGTCCTGCGCATGCTGCAGAATAATGGCGAAGATTCATGAACAATGTCCTCCCCTTGATTCAGATGCGTCAGGTCGTCGCCAGTCGTCCGGGGGAGTCGGGGCAACCTCAGCGTGTCCTGCAAGAGACATTACATTTGAGATAGACGCTGGAGAGGTCCTCGCTGTCATCGGTCCGTCCGGGAGCGGTAAGAGCTACGCTTCTTCGACTGCTGAACCGGCTCCTCGAGCTCGACAGCGGTGAAATCCTGCTGGCAGGCGAAAACATCAGGGACCTGCCCCCGCCGCTGTTACGCGCACGCATTCCCCTCGTGACTCAAAAACCATTCCTCTTTCCCGGGTACCGTCAGAGACAATTTGCAGGCCCCGGCAAAATTACGCCGGACCGAGCGTGCCCGATCCCGGCGACCCGAACCTGCTGGAGCTCCTCGAACTTTGCCGCGTCGATCCGGCCTGGCTGGATCGAGACGCTCGCAAACTCTCGGTTGGACAGCAGCAGAGAGTTTGCCTGGCTCGTGCCCTGGTCGGCCCCTGTCAGGTCCTGCTGCTCGATGAGCCAACCAGCGCCCTGGATCGACCAACGGCCGATCAGATGGCGTTGACCTTTCAGCAACTGGCCTGTCAGAAAAACCTGGCGATCATCCTGGTTACTCACGATTTGCGTTTGATCGAGCATTGCGCTGATCGCACGATTTTCCTCAAGGATGGAACCGTGCTCGAACAAGGAACGACCCGTCAGATGCTGAGGCACCCGGAGACATCGGACGTCCGGAGCTTCATCTCTTCCGAATCAGCGAGGGAGGAGGTCCAGGAGTGATGGACGCGACGATTATTGACCTCAGCCTGTGGGACCTGGTGACTGTCTACAGCCTGCTGCTGATGAGCATCGGCCTGGCTCACCTGCTTAAAGCCGGTCAGGGCAAAGACCTTTTCTGGTCCGGATTGCGCATGTTCATTCAGCTGCTTGTGGTCGGGTATGTTCTTCATTTGATTTTTGCTCTGGAGACTGCACTGCCGGTTCTGCTGATTCTGATTGTGATGATCGGGTTTGCGGTGCAAACCATCGGCGCACGGGTGAAAACGAAGATGCCGCATTTTTACCGGGTGGTTGGCACCGCGATCCTTTTTGGCTGCGGGGGCATGACCTTTTTTTTCTGTTCTCTGGTCATCGGCCTGGAGCCCTGGTATGACCCGCGCTACTTGATCCCCCTGGCCGGTATGATCATCGGCAATTCGATGACCGGAGCGAGCCTGGCGGTTGAACGCTTAGCCTCGGAGTTTCGTGAACGACGTGAAGAGATAGAAGCCGGGCTCTGTCTTGGTGCCAGTATTCAGGCTGTTTCCGAAACAGCTGTCAGCAGTGCTTTTCGGGCGGCGCTGATCCCCTCGATCAATGCCATGGCTGCAATGGGGCTGGTCTTCCTGCCGGGAATGATGACCGGACAGATTATCTCCGGGACAGCACCCATGATCGCGGTCAAATACCAGATCGCCATCATGTGCGTGATTACCGGCAGCGTATCTTTGACGACTTTTTTGATCTTGAGGCTTGGTTATCGTGCGTATTTCACAGCCTACCAAAGCCTCCGAGAAGATTGATTCCATTGGAGGGAGTATGAGAAGAAGTGATAAGGCTTTACCGAACGATATCGCAACAAAGATTCTGCATGCAGGCGAGTACGGCGTTTTGTCAACGGTTGACGGCAACGGCCAACCTTATGGTGTGCCTTTGAACTATACGCTCAAGGAGAACCGCCTCTACTTCCACTGCGCTCTGGAAGGCCATAAACTTGACAACTTGCTTGCCAACGAGAACGTCTCTTTCTGTGTCGTTGGCCTGACCAGGGTGGTCCCTGCTGATTTTACCTCGGAATTTGAAAGCGTGATCGTGACTGGCACGGCGGAGGTGGTGTCGGGAGAAGAAAGGCATCAGGCGCTGGTGAGTTTGATTGAAAAATACTCAAATGAGTTTGTCGAAGAAGGTCTGAGGTATATCGAAAAACTTGACAAGCGAACCAAGGTCGTCAGGATCGAGATCAAGTCGATGACGGGAAAACGAAGCCCGGCGGGATAGTCTCTCACTTCTTCCTCTGAACATCGACGGGAAAGACCACCAAGTGCCGCACATCCGGCTGAATTCCGATCTTTTCACCCGGCAAATGGTCACAATGGCTTGGCACCAGAGCCTGGACCCGGTCACCACTTGCCAATAACAGGGTGTAAAGAATATTCGCGCCCCGAAAGTTACGTCGTATAACCTCCGCCTTGACCGGACTGCTGTCATCGTGAACGATATCTTCCGGGCGCACCAGCAGTTGTACCGCTGCCCCTGCGGGCGTTGCAGAGGTCATGACACCGTTCAGAAGACCGAGCCCGGTTTCAACCTGGTGATTGTCGCGAACCACTCCCTTGATCAAAGCGCCCTCTCCGACGAATTCGGCAATCCTCGGACTGACTGGCTGATGGTATAGATTGCGGGCGCTGTCCCACTGCAGAATCTCCCCGTTGTACATCACCCCGATCCGGTCTGCGACCGCGAAGGCTTCGTTCTGGTTATGTGTGACGAAGAGAGCGGTTGTCCCGTATTCTTTGAGTATGTCCCGGACCTCCATTGAAAGACGCTCTCTCAAAGTGACATCCAGGTTCGAGAAAGGTTCGTCCATCAACAAGAGTTGTGGCTTGGGGGCAAGGGCTCGTGCCAGTGCCACGCGTTGCTGTTGACCACCCGAAATTTCATGAGGGTACTTTGTATGCTCCTCATGAAGTCCTACCAGCTCAAGAGCCTCGTTGACCTGACGAATCACCTGAGATTTCTCCAGGCCTTTTAGGCCAAAAGCCACGTTATTGAAGATTGTCAGGTGCGGAAAGAGTGCGTAGTCTTGAAAGACCATGCCTATTTTACGCCTGGCGGGAGGGAGCAGGTAACCGCTTCTGCTGACGCACGTGCCGTTGAGAAAAATTTCTCCTTCCAAAAGTTGTTCAAACCCGGCAATGGTTCTTAGAACCGTGGTCTTGCCGCAACCACTGGCGCCAAGCAGGCATCCTATTTCACCTCTCTCCAGCGTCAGGGAGAGGTCCTTGACAACCAGCTGATGGCCATAAGCCTGGGTGATTTGTCTCAGATCGAGAACGATATTCTGACACTCATTCATGTGTTGCTCCGCTCCTGGCATCTGTCTGTTTCGCGCATCAGGAAAACAATCGGTACCAGGCCGCTCAACAGCAAGGTCAAAGCCGGCAGCGCAGCTCGTTCCCATTCCCCTTCCGACGTCAACTCAAAAATTTTCACAGCCAGGGTGTCCCAGCCAAAAGGCCTTGTCATCAGGGTGATCGGCATTTCTTTCATGACATCGACAAATGCAAGAGTCAGTGCCGTGAAAATTCCACCACGCAGCATGGGAAGATGTACCCTGGCCAGAAGCTTGATACCGCGCAACCCCATCAGTCGAGAAGCTTCGTCAATATTGGTTGTGACCCGGTGCATGGAGCTGTCAATCGATTTGAAACCGGCAGCCATGAAGCGGATCACATAGGCCAACAGCATGATGAGAACGGTGCCATGCAAAAGTTGTGAAATTTCCAGGCCGAACAGGCTCATGGCAAGGTCAATGATGAGGTTGTCGAGCCAGGCTAAAGGAATGAAGATGCCTACCGCCAAGACTGTCCCTGGCAAAGCATAGCCGAGAGTGGCGGTGCGGATCAGGCCGTGGGTCAAACGATCCTGGTGCCGCCTCCCTGTGTAAGCGAGCAGCAGAGCGAGGAATGTGATCATCACTGCTGCGAGCAGGCCAAGCAGCAGTGAATGACCGAGCAGGTTCAGGTAGCGACTGTCGAACTCCTTGTGAAAGACTTTTAGAGACCAGATCAGAAGTTGCAAGGCGGGCAGCAGAAAGGACACAGATAAAACCACTGAACAATATCCGGTTGCCAGCCAACGACGTGCGCCCGTCAACTCGATCCTCTCGGCCTGAGGTGCCAGTCGACCTTGCACAAAACGCATCCGCTTGCGCAGGCGTTGCTCAAGAGCCACCATAAGGAACACCATGGCGACCAGCAAAGAGGAGAGCTGGGCTGCGGCAGGCAGTGAAAAAAAACCGAACCATGTTTTGTAGATCGCGGTCGTGAAGGTGTCATAGTTGAAGATTGAGACAGCCCCGAAATCTGCCAGGGCTTCCATCACCACCAGGGTGACTCCCCCTGCGATCCATGGCCTTGCCATTGGCAGGGCAACCCTGAAGAATCCTTCGAGTGGTGTGCAACCAAGTATCTCCGAGGCTTCAAGGGCACGTTTGCCCTGGGTTTGGAATGCATTCCGCGTCAGAAGATAAACGTAAGGATAAAGCGCCAGAGACATGACCAGGATGACTCCACCTGCCGATCGCATGTCGGGGAACCAAACTCCGCGCCCGAACCAAACTCGCAGTTGCGTCTGAACCGGACCGGTAAAGTCAAAAATACCGAGAGAGACAAAGGCCAGAACGTAGGTCGGCATGGCCAGCGGTAACAGAAGAGACCAGGAAAAGTGTTTTCTCCCTGGAAAGTTACAGACACCAGTCAGCCAGGCCAGGCTGATGCCAAGCACCAGGGTGCCTGCTGAAACACCGGTGACCAGGGCCAGTGTGTTCAGCAACAGGCGACTTAAGAGCGTCTCTCGCAGGTGTCTCCAGATGTCCCAGGCTGGTTCGAACCAGGCAAGGACAAGGACCGAGAGGGGAACCATGACAAGAAGAGCTGTCAGCAGGGCAAAACATTGCCAGCCGCTGGGACAGCGCTTGAAGAGCCCGAAGCTGCGTGAAGACACTTCAGTTGTTATGACCCCGGATTGTTGCATTCGTTTAAAAACTCTTTATCGATAGTCAGTACGGTCCATAAGCTGGATCGCCTGGTTTTGAAGTTTTCCAGCGTTGGCGAGGTTCTGCTCACTCGCTTTGAATGTGCCCCAGGCTGCAACGTAGGGGTGGGGAGAGACCTTCTGGTTAACAGGATATTCCATGTTGGCGTCAGCAAAAAGGTTCTGGGCTTTCTCCGAAGAGAGCCATTCCAGGAACTTGATTGCGGCCTGAGGGTGCTTGGCGTACTTGGTGACGCCCGCTCCGGAGACGTTCACGTGCACGCCGGTGCTGTTTTGGCCGGGCCAGAAGAGAGCGAGCTTTAGCTCCGGGTTCTCTTTCAACAAACGTCCAAAGTAGTAGGTGTTGACGATGCCGACATCTCCTTGCCCGGCCAGGATGCCTTCCATAACCTTGGTGTCATTTGAAAAGGGTGCCGCCGCAAGGTTATCGACCCATGAACGAACAACCTTCTCCGTCTCCTCTTCTCCATACTCGGCGATCAGCATGGCAACCAGCGACTGATTGTAGACTTTTTTCGACGTCCTTAATAATAGTCGACCGTGCCAGCGGGGGTCACCGAGAGCTTCGTAGGTGCTTAGCTCCTCTGGTTTGACCCGGTCCGTGCTGTAAACGATGGTCCTGGCCCGTAACGACAGGCCAAACCACTGGTTGCCTGGATCCCGCAAATGGTCAGGGATATTCATTTCCAGGGTCTTTGAATGAACGGGTTGCAGAACATCTTCACGGGCCGCATTCCAGAGGTTCCCCGCATCGACAGTGATCAGCAGGTCTGCGCGGCTATTTTTACCCTCGGCTTTAAGGCGTTGCAGAAGGGGACCCTCTTTGTCGGTTATAAAAGTGATCTTGGTGCCAGTTTCCTTTGTGTAGGCATCGAACAGCGGTTTGATCAGTTGTTCGTTGCGAGCGGAATATATGACGAGTTCTTCCGCGGAAACCTGCACGGCTCCAAGTGATAACAGGGTCAGTAGAAATGTGGCAAGGATCAGGCGCAGTTGTTTCATCGGTGAAAGCTCCTTCGTTGAACATGATTATGAAAACCGTTATCAAAATATTGATTCCAAGACATTTCGTCAAGTATAATTTCCTTAGATTTTGCTTAACATGATCTGCTTGCCGTAGATTTAAACTGCCGTAATTATGACTAAAATTGTAATGAATGGCTGGGTTTTGTCAGTCGTTGGAATGAGCGCAGAGATGATTAGACCTGAAGTTGTCCCTGGTCTTAATGTTAGAATGTCAACAGCGAAAAGTGAGGTTGCACAAAACATTACAACAATCGGCCTGTACGGTTGCCAGGCCGACTGCTTTATTGAAGAAAAGTTGTTTCGAATCTGGTGGAAACGAACTGACCCGGTTATTTTGGAGCTGCGTCAAACTGGTGTAAATGCACGTCGCGTTGCGGGTAAGGGATGCGAATTTTCTCTTGATCAAAGCGTGTTTTGATCTCTTCGTGAAGATCGAAATAGACCCCCCAGTAATCGTCAGTTTCGACCCAGGGGCGCACAGCGAAGTTAACGCTGTTGTCTGCCAGAGCCAGAACACCGATCGTTGGTGCAGGATCCTTTAACACCAGACTGTGGTTCTCGAGGATCTCTTCGAGTACTGCTTTTACATGACTCAGGTCTGAATCGTAGCTGACACCAATGACGAGATCAACCCGACGGTTTGGCTTGGTCGAGTAGTTGATGATGTTGTCACCGATCAGTTTGCCATTCGGTATAAATATTGCCTTGTTGTCCTGAGTTTTCAGCTGGGTAGAAAAAATATTCAGCGTTTCGACAACGCCAATGACACCCGCGGCCTCAATCAAATCCCCCGTCTTGAATTGTTTGAAAAGCAGAATCATGATTCCCGCAGCGAAGTTGCCAAGAGAATCTTTCAGGGCAAGACCGACCGCCAGGCCAGCGGCACCGACGATAGCAACCAGAGAAGTTGTCTGAATACCTAACTGGTTCAACGCCGCTATAACAGCAAAGGTGACGACAAGGGCGTTGACAAGATTACCGACAAAGCTGGTCAGGGAAGGGTCTACATCGCGCCTTTCCATGATCCCCCTGATCAGACTCGTGATGAACTTGGCTCCCCAGAAGCCTATTGCCAGGATAATAATGGCATAGACAATGCTGCCCAGCATGGTCGTGGCCATTGATGCTTCGTTTGTCATGTCGTCCTCCCTTGATCGACCTTAATGCGTCGATGTCTTTTTTACATACCGTAACGCTTCATTTTTTCAACCAGGGTCGTGCGATTAATGTTCAGCAGTGAAGCTGCGCGGGCCTTGATATTAGAAGATTTATCCATGGCTTGTTTGATCAGCGCCCGTTCGATCAGGGCGACTTCATTTGTCAGGTCAAGTCCTTCATCAGGGATTTGAAATGTCGGTAAAAAACTGCTTTTCTGTGTGACTCCGCTTATCTGAGATGGCAAGTCCTGTATGTCGATAACTTCACTATCTGTCAGGGCGACCGCACGCTCAATGACATTTTCCATTTCGCGAACGTTGCCTGGCCATTTGTAACCCTCCATTGCTTTGACAGCAGCTTGAGTTATCTCAAGGACTGGTCGCCGCATTTCCGTGCAGATTTTTTTCAGGAAGTGTTTGGCAAGCAATGGAATGTCTTCACGACGTTCACGCAGAGGCGGTAAATGAATAGGGATAACATTTAATCGGTAGTACAGGTCTTCGCGAAAGTCATTGCGGCGGACCCTCTCTTCAAGGTCGGCATTGGTGGCGGAGATGACCCGGACATCCAGTTTCGTGCGACTGGTCGAACCCACACGCTCAAGTTCCTGCTCCTGCAGAACGCGCAGTAATTTCATCTGCAATTGCAGTGGCATGGTGCCAATTTCATCCAGGAAAATAGTTCCCTTGTTGGCGAGCTCAAATTTCCCCGGTTTGTCTGCGACGGCCCCCGTGAACGAACCGCGCATATGACCAAACAGTTCACTCTCCAGTAATTCCGCAGGAATCGCACCGCAGTTGATCGCGATAAAAGGTTTGTCTTTACGCAGACCATTGTAGTGGATGGCTCTTGCGACCAACTCCTTACCCGTTCCTGATTCACCGAGGATGAGGACCGTGGAATCGGTGACAAGGATCTTTTCCATCCGTGTAAAAACAGGTTGAATCGCCGGACTGTTGCCGATGATGTTGTCAAATTTATATTTACCGCGTAATTGCTGACGCAAATACAGATTTTCTGCAACCAGCTGGCTCTTTTCAATCGCCTTGGCCACCAGGACTTTCAATTTCTCAAAATTCAGCGGTTTCGTGATGTAGTCGAAGGCTCCTTCCTTCATGGCTCGAACGGCTGTCTCTGCCGATGCGTTGCCAGTAATCAGGATAACGTTGCAGGGGAGGGATTGCTCTTTGACGCGTTTGAGAATGTCAATGCCGCTGACGCCGGGCAGGAAAAGGTCGGTGATGATGACATCATAACTTTTTTTTGTAAGTAAGCTGAGAGCTTCTTCCCCTGCGGAAACAGCGTCCACGTGGTAGCCCTCTCGCTTAAAAAGCAGGGTAAGGCTCTCTCGACTACCGGGCTCGTCATCTATGAACAGAATGCGGGCTGCATTGTTCATTGGGCAAACTCCATTGGTGCGTCATGAAATTGACGTAATTGCAAACTACCATGAACATTAAGGACTTTCAAGAATAATTGCCTGTCGGACGGTTCTGGTGGTCAAAAGGCAGAAATTGCGGCGTTCCTGTCCGTCTCTACAGCGTCGGATTCGAATAAAGGTAATTATTATCAATTATTTCAACAGGTTGATAATAGAACAGTTTTTTGCTTGACACACAGCTCCCTGTTTTGCTTAGATTGCCATCCTGTAGGCAGTGTAAGTGTTTAAATTTATTGAAAATTTTTACTCATACTAAATATTTAATGTGACTGTATTTTTTTAATTTACATAAATAGGGTCTGGAACTTACTGAGGAGATAAATCATATGCCCATCAAGACATTCCGTAAGGTTATGGCTGCCAACCGTGGCGAAATTGCGATCCGGATTTTCCGTGCCTGCACTGAACTCGGTATCAGTACTGTGGCAATCTACTCGGAAGAAGACAAGCTCTCTCTGCATCGCTACAAGGCCGATGAGGCTTACCTGGTTGGCAAAGGGAAGGGGCCTGTCGATGCCTACCTGAGTATTGATGAAATTATAGACCTGGCGCGCAAGAAGGATGTTGATGCGATTCATCCTGGCTACGGTTTCCTCTCTGAGAACGCAGAATTCGCAGAAGCCTGCGAGCGTGCCGGAATCGTTTTTATTGGTCCGACCCCTGAGATACAACGCAGTGTTGGCGATAAAATCTCCGGTCGCAAAGTGGCCGTTGAGGCCGGCGTTCCTGTCGTGCCGGGAACGGATGATCCGATTCGCACCGAGGAAGAGGCGTTGATCTTTGCCAAGGATGCCGGTTACCCGATTATTGTAAAGGCCAGTTCCGGCGGCGGTGGCCGCGGTATGCGGGTCGCTCGCAATCAGAAAGAACTGCTTGAAGGGATCAAGTCGGCCGCCTCCGAGGCCAAGGCCGCTTTCGGCGATGCCACCATTTTTCTCGAAAGGTTTATCGAGAACCCGAAGCATGTTGAAGTGCAGGTTCTCGGTGACAACTACGGTCATGTCGTCCATTTCTACGAGCGGGATTGTTCTATTCAGCGTCGCCATCAGAAAGTCATAGAGATCGCGCCGTCACTTTACCTCAACAACAAGAAGCGCAAAGAAGTCTGCGACTACGCTCTGGCCCTGGCCAAACATGTCAGCTACCGTAATGCTGGAACGGTTGAGTTCCTGATGGATAAAAAAGGTGATTTTTACTTCATTGAGGTGAACCCCCGCATCCAGGTCGAGCACACCGTTACAGAATTGGTGACCATGCGCAACCTGGTGCAGGCGCAGATCCGCATTGCTCAGGGTCACAAGCTGTCAGATCCGGAGATCGGCATCAAGAGCCAGAAGGATATTGAGCTACGCGGCTATGCCATTCAGAGCCGCATTACCACCGAGGATCCGAAAAACAACTTTGCCCCTGATTTTGGCACCATCAAGGCCTACCGCACGGCCGCCGGTTTCGGTGTGCGTCTTGATGCCGCTGCCGGTTATGCCGGAGCGATTATTACCCCGCACTACGACTCCCTGTTGGTCAAAATTTCAACCTGGGGACTGACCTTTACCGACGCATCCCGCACGATGCACCGCGCGCTGCAGGAATTTCGTATCCGCGGCGTTAAGACCAATATTGGCTTCCTTGAAAAAGTGATTACCCATCCGGTCTTCCTTGAAGGGAAATGTGACACTTCGTTCCTTGATGAACATCCCGAAGTCTTTCAGTTTGCCGTCAAGAAAGACCGAGCCAACAAAATTCTCAGCCTCATTGGGCATACCACGGTTAACGGCTATCCCGGAATCAAGCCTGAAAAGCGCCTCAACTTCCGCGACCTGCGTGAGCCGGAGATCCCTGAAATAGCTTACGGCAAACAGCATCCCCGCGGTACCCGCGACATCCTGCTCGACAAGGGGCCGGAAGGACTGGCCAACTGGGCCCGCAAGAACAAGCAGCTGCTGATCACCGACACCACCTGGCGTGATGCTCACCAGTCGCTGATGGCAACCCGTTTCCGGACTCACGACCTTGATCGCATTGCCGAGACAACGGCGCACCTCGGCGGCGGCCTTTTTTCTCTTGAGATGTGGGGTGGGGCGACTTACGACGTTTCCATGCGCTTTCTGACCGAGGACCCCTGGGAGAGGCTCGAGCGACTGCGCAAGAAGGTGCCGAACATCCTCTTCCAGATGCTGCTGCGCGGCTCCAACGCGGTTGGTTATACCAACTATCCGGACAATGTGGTGCAGGAGTTTACTGTCAAGGCGGCAGAAAGTGGCATCGACGTATTCCGCATCTTCGACTCACTGAACTGGACCAAGGGCATGCAGGTGGCCATGGAGGCCGTTCGCGAGCGGACCAACTCGGTTTGTGAGGCTGCCATGTGTTATACCGGTGACATCCTCGACCCAAAGCGCCACAAGTATCCATTGAAATATTACGTCGACCTGGCCAAAGAACTGGAGAAAATGGGCGCTCATATTCTGGCGATTAAAGATATGGCCGGTCTGCTTAAGCCTTTTGCTGCCGAAAAATTGATCAAGACGTTGAAGAATGAAATCGGTATTCCGATCCATCTGCATACCCACGATACGTCAAGCAACGGTGGTTCCACACTGATGATGGCAGCCCAGGCTGGAGTTGACATCGTCGACGTGGCTCTCTCCTCGGTTTCTGGCCTGACCGCACAACCGAATATGAATGCCCTGCTTGCAACCCTGGAAGGGACGATCTGGGACCCGCAACTTAACCAGGATGGCATGCAGAAGCTGGCAAACTACTGGGAGACTGTTCGCACCTACTATGCGCCGTTTGAGTCTGAATTGCGTAGTGGCACTGCTCAGGTCTATCATCACGAGATCCCTGGAGGTCAGTATTCAAATTACAAGCCGCAGGTTGAAGGACTCGGGCTTGGTCACCGTTGGGAAGAGTGCAAGGAGATGTATCGCAAGGTCAACGACCTTTTCGGTGATGTCATCAAGGTGACCCCCTCGTCGAAAATTGTCGGTGATATGGCCATGTTCCTGGTACAGAACAATCTTGAACCTGAGGATGTCTTCACCAAGGGTGAGGAGCTCACATTCCCCCAGGGTGTGGTCGATTTCTTCAAGGGTATGATCGGTCAACCGGTTGGCGGATTCCCACCGGAACTGCAGAGAATCATTCTCAAGGGCGAGCGGCCTCTCACCTGTCGTCCTGGTGAACTTCTCGAACCGGTCGATTTTGCAGCTAAAAAAGAGGAACTACAGGTCAAGCTTGGTCACACTGTCAGCGACCGTGACGTCCTCTCGGCGGTTCTTTATCCCGGAGTCTTTGAAGAATACGATCGCTTCCGTCAAGAATACAGCGACACCTCTTTTCTGCCGACCCCGGTTTTCTTTTATGGTCTGGATGTCGGAGACGAGGTCAGCATTGACATTGAAGCAGGAAAGACCCTGATTATCAAACTCAATGCCGTGGGTCGGGTCCACGAGGATGGCACTCGCAACATCTACTTCGAGCTGAATGGTGAACCGCGTGTGGTCGCGGTTAAAGACCTTTCGGCCGATAGCGATGATGTCAGCCACGAGAAGGCTGATCCGGCCAATACCAAGCATATCGGCGCTCCGATGCCCGGCAAGATCTTCAAAATGATGGTGAGCGTTGGTGAGAAAGTGTCCGCTGGTGATACCCTGCTGACGACCGAGGCGATGAAGATGGAGACCAACGTCAAAACCAGGGTCGACGGTGTGGTTGCCGAAGTCCGTTTTGCCGAAAGTGATCAGGTTGACCAGGGAGACCTGCTGGTCGTTCTCGAATAATGGGTAAAATCGTTGTTGAGGTGCAGTATTGTCACAATTTCTCAATTTGTATCTCTCAAGGTAAAAATTAGGTTGTTTTTGGAGGGGTCTTGGAAAATAATGACACTTTCTGAATGTGACTGAATTCGAGGGCTGAGTATGTCTATCAATTGGTTGTTAATGGGGGGCCATCAGGCCCAGAAGCGGGAAGTTATTGTTGATCAGGATCCTCAAAAAGGGGAGGTGATTAACGAATGCTATTGCCTGAATGGGCATACCATTCTGACCGATAAAGCTCGGTTTCACGGCCACCCGGGGCTGACTCTCAAGCTGAGAAGCAAAACGAACGAGGGGTTGCTGGTCATCAGCCCGATTATCGGTGACCGCGGCCGTACCTTTATCGACTTTGAAAAGCAGATTGGTGAGATCGTCGATATCTGTTGTCCGACCTGCTCGGAGCCCTTTCCGGTTTATAATGACTGCCCCTGTGGCGCTCACCTGATTGCCCTCTTTACTTCTCCTAAAGCACATTTTGCACAGTGTATCGGGATTTGTCAGAGAATCGGTTGTCTGCACTCGGAGCTTCTGACCGAGAGGGATCTGCGACTTTACAGCCGTCAGGATTACCTGTAGTTGACAGTCGATCTCCCTCCTCTTGGCGTTACATTCGCAGGACGATTGTGCTGCCGCTCCTGTCTCTCAGGAGCCATCAATGCTGAAACATCCTCCCTCACCGAATCATCTGAAATCCATTTCTCCCAAGTCAGTTCTCCACTGATTAAATCTTGACGTCTGCTGGGCTTTCTCTTATAACAAAAGACTGTTGCTTTGTTCATAAACCACATTTTGTTTTCAAGCTTAAGGAGGCAGTATGCGTAAGACGGTAGTCAGGAAGCTCGTTTTGTTGGCTCTGGTCACTATGATTGTGCCAGCAACCGGTTTTGCTGCGGACACGATTAAAATTGGTGTAGCTGGCCCTCACACAGGTGATCTCGCTCCATATGGCATTCCTACCAAGGAAGCTGCCGAGATGGTTGCTGCCCAGGTGAATGCTGCCGGTGGCGTCCTTGGCATGCAGATTGAGGTGATGCCTATGGACGATCAGTGCAAGCCAGAGATCGCGACCAACGCTGCAACCAAGCTTGTTTCTCAGGGTGTTGACGTGGTGATCGGGCATGTTTGCTCTGGTGCAACCAAGGCTGCTCTTGGTATTTACAAAGAGGCCAATATTATTGCCGTTTCTCCTTCGGCAACCAATCCTCCTCTGACCCAGAGTGGTGATTATCCAAACTTCTATCGCACCATCGCTCCTGACGACGATCAGGGTCGTCTCGCTTCTGATTTTGCCACCGGCAAACTCGGTGCCAAGAAGATCGCTATTCTTCATGACAAAGGCGACTACGGCAAAGGCTTTGCTGATTTCGCCAAGCAATTTATCGAGGCTGACGGCAAGGCAACAGTTGTCCTCTTCGAGGGCGTCACTCCCGGTGCCATGGATTACTCGGCAGTGGTACAGAAAGTCCGTAAGGAAGACGCTGACGCGGTTATCTTCGGTGGCTACCACCCAGAAGCCTCCAAGCTGGTCTCCCAGATGAATAAAAAGCGGATGAAAATCCCCTTCATCGGTCCTGACGGTGTCAAGGGTGACGGGTTCCTCGAAATCGCTGGCAAAGATGCCGAAGGCGTTTACGCCACAGGTCCGATGGATGTCTCTGCTTTTGCCGAAAACAAGCAAGCCAAGGCAGACTACACCAGCAAGTACGGCAAAGAGCCAGGCACCTTCTTCGACCAGGGTTACGCGGCCATGCAGGTGATCCTGAATGCTATCAAGGTTTCTGGTGGCACCGAGTATGCCGGTCTTGAAAAAGCTCTCCGGGAGTCTTACGTCGACACGGCTGTTGGCAAGATCAAGTTTGACGCCAAAGGTGATGCCGAGGGCGTTGGTTTCTCTGTCTTTCAGGTACAGGATGGTCAGTTCGTTGAGCTGAAGTAGCGGCTTGTACTTGAGACAATAAAATCGGGGGATAGGCTTAGCCTGTCCCCCGCATTTTTTGTGTTAGAGTTGTCACTTGGTTGTTCTCCAACTCTAATCCCCGGTTGTTGAAGTGGTCACCGTGCAAAGGCCGACCGGCCTGCGATAGTGACTTTCACCTTTTTGAGGACTGCGGTAAACGTCGATGGAATATTTTCTCGAACTCTCTTGTAGCGGTTTGGTCCGAGGCAGTATTTATGCCCTGATTGCGCTTGGTTACACGATGGTTTACGGTATCATTCAGCTGATCAACTTCGCCCACGGCGAGGTCTACATGATTGGTGCCTTTATTGCCCTGATCGTTTCCGGGGTCCTGACGATCTACGGTTTCTCCGGAGTGGCTATTCTGATCCTGGCGGCTTTGATCGCTGCAATTTATGCCGCGGCTTACGGCTATACTCTGGAAAAGATCGCTTACAGCCCCTTGCGCAATGCTCCGAGGCTTTCGCCTTTGATCAGTGCCATCGGCATGTCACTGTTCCTGCAGAATTATGTCCTTCTGGCTCAAACCCCTGATTTCCTGCCGTTTCCGGCGCTCATCCCGGATTTCGAGTTCATGGAGCCGATTGCCCACATCATGGGTTCGCCTGAGCTGGTCATCCTGGTGACCAGCGCCATCAGCATGGTGGCTTTGACCCTGCTGATCAAATACACCCGAATCGGCAAAGCAATGCGGGCAACCCAACAGGATATGACCATGGCTCGACTGGTCGGGGTCAACGTCGACAATGTCATCTCCATGACTTTTGTTATCGGCTCTGTTCTGGCGGCGATCGGTGGTGTCCTGGTTGGTTCCTACATCGGTCAGATTAATTTCTATATCGGTTTTATGGCCGGTGTGAAGGCCTTTACGGCTGCAGTTCTTGGCGGTATCGGTAATATCCCGGGCGCTGTCCTCGGTGCCCTGGTTCTGGGATTGACAGAGGCGTATGCCGCTGGCTATATCTCAAGTGCCTATGAAGATGTGTTTGCCTTCGGTGTCCTGGTCCTCATCCTGATATTGCGGCCTTCTCGGCCTGCTTGGCAAAGCTGTCAAACAGAAGGTCTGAGCCTGAAACTGAAGATGGTGTGAATACAATGGTTGATAATATTAAACAGTCTGTCCTGATTGCCCTCTGGTTTGTGTTCCTGACTTTCCCACTCATGGTGGTCAAGGTTAACACTCTCAAGAATATCGTTGAGTGGCGCTGGATCAATATGCTCTGGGTCGCAATCGGCGCCTTTGTCTTGTCCAGCTCTTTGGCGATGGGCAATGGCGCGGCGGCAACTCAAAAATAAAAAAGCCGAGATTGGTGAAGAGGAAGTCGTCCAGATTGGCTTTTGGCAGAGGCTGATGGAAGACCCGAAGATCTTCAAGCCGGCGCTGGGTGTGCTTGCCCTGGTGACCCTTGTCTTTCCCCTGGTCGTCGATATCTATCAGACCAATATCATGGTCCTGGCGCTGATTTTCGTCGTTCTCGGACTCGGTCTGAATGTGACCGTTGGTCTTGCTGGCTTGCTGGATCTCGGTTATGTCGCTTTCTTTGCTGTCGGTGCTTACACTTACGGCATCCTGAACAGCTTCTGGGGGATCGGGTTCTGGATGAGCTTGCCGATCGGTGGCCTGATGGGGGCTCTTGTTTGGAATTGCGCTCGGCTTCCCTATCCTGCGCCTTCGTGGCGATTACCTGGCGATCGTCACTCTTGGCTTTGGTTCCATCGCCAAGATTGTTATTGAGAACTGGGAAGAGGTGTTCAATGGTGCCAAGGGGATCGCCGGGATTCCACGCCCTGGTTTCTTTGGTGCGGAGATGAATATTGATACCGCAACGACCTATACCTATTACCTGATGCTTCTCATGGTTGTCTTCACGATCTTCATCACCAATCGGCTGAAAGATTCACGTATCGGGCGTGCCTGGATGGCCTTGCGGGAGGATGAAATCGCTTGTGTGGCCATGGGTGTTGACATGGCCAGAACCAAGTTGGGTGCCTATGCCTTTGGCGCCTTCTGGGCCGGGCTGGTCGGTGTCGTCTTTGCCGCTCGCAACACCTATATCAATCCGAACAGTTTCACCTTCATGGAATCAGCCCTGGTCCTTTCCATCGTGGTCATGGGTGGCATGGGCTCGATTATTGGTGTCATTATCGCCGCCCTGGTCCTGATCCTGATGCCTGAATACTTGAGAGCTTTTGCTGAATACCGGATGCTGATGTTCGGTGCTGTCATGGTGCTGATGATGATCTTCCGTCCCGAAGGGCTGATTGCCAATGTGCGCAGGAAATATGCCGGGCGTAAGGTGGTGACGGAGGGCGACAATGTCTGAGATAAAGAAGACATTACTCGAGGTCAAAGGACTGACCATGGATTTCGGCGGCTTGCGTGCTGTCGATACGGTCTCTCTGAATATCTGTGCAGGTGAGATTGTCGCTTTAATAGGTCCCAACGGCGCAGGCAAGACGACATTCTTCAATTGTGTCACCGGTATTTATAAGCCGACCGGTGGTGATGTTCTGGTCCACCCGCCTGAAAAGAAGACCCAGAGGATCAACGGTTTCAAACCGAACCGGGTGACAACAATCGGCATGGCCAGAACCTTTCAGAATATCCGACTCTTCCAGAACATGACAGTCCTCGAAAATGTCATGATCGGTCGGCATTGCCGGACAACAACCAGCATCCTGGGAGCAGTCATGCGTGGCGGTAACACAATGCGCCAGGAGCGGGAAACGGTCGAAAAAAGTTATGAACTGTTGGAAAAGGTCGGCTTGCTTCGTGATGCTGATGAGTTTGCCAAGAACCTTCCCTACGGCGCTCAGCGCCGCCTTGAGATCGCCCGGGCGATGGCTACGGACCCCTTCCTGCTCTTGCTGGATGAGCCCGCTGCCGGCATGAACCCGCAGGAGACAAAGGCGCTGGACGAATTGATCGTTCGGATTCGTGATAAAGAGGATATCGCGATTTTATTAATCGAACACGACATGAAGCTGGTTATGAATATTTCTGATCGAATCTACGTCATGGAATATGGCAAGGAGATTGCCCAGGGGGCCCCTGCGGATATCCGCAACAACCCGAAGGTCATTGAGGCTTATCTTGGGGAGGACTCTGATGCTTGAGTTACGTAAGGTCGATACCTATTACGGCAATATCCAGGCGTTGAAAAGTATCTCCATCGACGTTAATGAAGGTGAGATTGTTACCCTGATTGGAGCCAACGGGGCAGGTAAGAGTACAACCCTGATGACGATCTGCGGAGTGACGCCGCCTCGGAGCGGAGAGATTTATTTTAAAGGCACGCCGATCCACAAGATGTCGACGGAGAAGATCGTTGCCCTGGGGCTGGTTCAGGTCCCCGAAGGTCGCCGGATCTTCCCGGGCATGTCGGTTCTGGAAAACCTGGAGATGGGGACTTTCCTGCGTCGTGACAAGAGTGGGATCCAGAAGGATATCGAGTATGTCTTTGACCTTTTCCCGATTCTCGCCCAACGTCGAACCCAACTTGGCGGAACTTTGAGCGGCGGTGAACAGCAGATGCTGGCGATCTCGAGAGCCCTGATGGCACGCCCGCGCGTGTTGTTGCTGGACGAACCTTCACTGGGGCTGGCGCCACTGATTATCAAGCAGATTTTTGAAATCATCAAAAAAATCAATCAGGAACAGAAGACAACGGTGTTCCTGGTTGAGCAGAACGCAAACCAGGCGTTGAAACTGGCTGATCGTGGTTACGTCATGGAGAATGGCCGAATTACCCTGACGGACACAGCGGAGAACCTGCTTGACAATGAGCAGGTTAAGGAAGCCTACCTGGGTTTGTAGCTCTTAGCCGGAAGGACCAGACTCTACTTTTCCACACGGGAGAGAGGTGATCGTCACTTCTCTCCCGTTTTTTCTGGCAAACTTCTGAGTGAAGCCTCTCTCCTCAAAAGAGGGAGATCACCTCTCAATATCTCTCCTGATCATGGACGTCATGACAGAGCTTCTGAATGACGTGGCGCTGGCAGATAAACCGTTCAGACGTGTACATCACCGAAAGTCAACTCTCCCTTCAGTGTCCGGTGCCGGATCATTATGTAGAACAGCCAGCCATAGAAGAGCAGTACGCCCGCCAGGACAATCCATCCCGGGATGTAGCCGATAGCAGTGTTGTGCAGAAACTCCTTACCTGAGTGGATGAACTCCGCCTCTCCGGTTCCCGGTTGCAACACCGCGGTGGTGGTCTTCAACATCCAGGCCCCCAGCAGAATCAGAAAGATCCAGCAGTAGTTCCGTGCCAGACGCCGCGCCATGGCCTGGCGTCGGCTGATGGTGAACCTTGGCTGACGCAATGTTTCTGCGAGCTCTGCTGTCCATTCGATGGTCGTGGCTTGTTTCCCGGGGTCGAAAAAAGGGGCGTAGTAATTTCGTTCCAACAGGCGCACGCGTGTCCGAAACAGGTGGAAAAAACGATATCGTCGTGACTCGATCTGGAGGAGCAGGAAGACCAACACCATTGAAAAGATGAGCACGCTGTGGTGCGCACTGGCCCTGGCCAGAGTGATGGAAAGCATGGCGGTTACAGCACCGATGGCCCAGTTGGTCGTGCGATCAAGCCGGTCGCGCCAGCTCATCATGCGCGCCATTTCACCACGGTAATAGTGGGCCAGGGTGGTAATGTCATCCCTGGCCAGCACCGGAAACCTGAAAGATGAGCCTTTCTCCGGAATATCGACGGGGCCGGTCGGAGCATACCCGCTCATGGGATCACGTGCGTCAGTCATGGCTGTTCACCGAAGGCGCGTGTTGTTTTTCAGGTTGTTCGTTTTCCGAATGAGGGGATCCGGTCGAAGGATGACATCCCCCAACTTGTCGTTCTAAACCTGTCATCGGCATGGGACCTCGCTGATCGTTGACTTTTGAGGATCGTGTCTGTGATGCTGTGACCCGGCACTTCCCCGGTACTCTTGTCTTTCACTACTATCAGAGGATAATGAAAGATCAAGTTCATTGCCAGCTTATAGATGGTCTGCATTCCAAAACACGGACAGGTGGTCATCTCGCCGCTTGGACATCGACGCAAATGCATGATGATTGGGTGCTTGATGGATCAAAGGATGCCGGGACAGTTTTGAGTGTGCCAAGGTTCTTGAACCTGCCTTTCTGAGAGGCCTACCTCGCCTCGCTGCGGTCCAGGAGTCCGTTATTTAACCCAGCTGTCCAGTGCCAGTGACAAAATTGCGCTTCAAAAGACACACTTTTATTGCGGAAAATTTGACACACTCCGTCGCCAGATGAGCAGGACAAAACGAAAACGATACATTCTCTGTGGTTATGATGATTTTAATCTTTTTCTTTGCAAATAGGTAGTTATTTGAAATTACAGCGATATATCGTTTTATATGAGACGAAAACAGTCCTTTTTGGGGGATGTTACTATTTTTTGGTACAGCCATTGCTGTAATGTCAGCGGAAGCAAAGAGTCAACATCAGCATGGGGTCGAGAGACAACCCCCCTGAGATTAATTTTAGGAGCCAGTCACACATAACGAGAAATATCGTTAGAGACAAACCTCACGAAAGGGCAAAACCGGAGCGATCCGGTGACGCAAAGCCACGGGTCCCAATAACAGGATCGCCGGGCCGCCGAAGAGAATGTACGCGATGTCAGCGCATTTTGATCGGACCCGGCCAAAATGCAATTCGACAGAGCTCATCTTCGGCAAAAGAAGATGAGTTTTTTTGTTCAAAAATCTTAGTGCTGCACCAGGGCCCGGTTGTAGCACTCGAACGGAAAATTTGGTTGTCAGTCATTTAAGGACCACGGGTTGGTTCCGCTCTTCTGGGATATGTTTGTTAACAGGACGTCCAGGCAAGGAGAAAAACAGATGGTTACGAGTAAAAAAATATTTTCAGTGGTTTGCATTACAGTTTTGGGGATTCTCACCCTGGTTTCTGGTACGGCGTTGGCCGAAACAAGCTATCTTAACTCATTCAACGCTCGATATGGCACATCCGGAACAGCGCTTGACAGCTGCTCCCTGTGCCATCCTTCGGTGCCGAGCCTTAACGGCTATGGGGACGATTATGGGAGCGGGCATAATTTCGCTGCGATTGAAGGTCTTGATTCTGATGGTGACGGCTTCGTCAATCTCGACGAGATCAACGCTCGCACCTTGCCGGGCAGCGCGGTCAGCTTCCCCGACACCTTGCCCAGCTGCACCGACGGCGATGGTGACGGCTTTGCAATAGAGGGCGGAAATTGCGGTGCTGTTGACTGCAATGATTCGAGCCCGGTCGTTTTTCCAGGGGCCCAGGAGTTATGTACCGACAGTATTGATAACAACTGCAATGGTCTGATTGACAACCAGGACCCCCAGGCGGTCAACTGCCCACCGGTGTGTACTGACCTTGATGGTGACGGCTACGCTCTCGAAGGCGGCAACTGCGGCCAGGTTGATTGCAATGACAACTCCCCACTGGTGAATCCGGGCGCGGCCGAAAACTGCAGTGACGGTCTTGATAATGACTGCGACAGCCTCGTCGACATAATGGATCCCGATGCTGTGAATTGTCCGGTCGAGCCGCCACCAGCTCCAAGCTGCACCGATAATGACAACGATGGTTTCTCCCTCGAGGGTGGCGATTGTGGCCTGGTCGACTGTCATGACTCTGACCCCGCGATTCATCCAGAAGCCGTCGAATCATGCACCGACAGCGTCGATAACAACTGCGACGGGCTGATCGACTTTGCCGATCCGAATGCAGTTGGATGTCCGGTTGGTTGTACAGATCTTGACCTCGATGGCTATGCTGTTGAAGGTGGGGAGTGTGGCCCGGTGGATTGTAATGATCAGGATGAATTCATCAACCCGGCGGCCGCTGAAGAGTGCACTGACGCTATTGATAACGATTGTAACGATCTGATTGATATCGCTGATCCGAATGTTGTGAATTGCCCGACCGGATGCACCGATGTGGATGGTGATGGCTACGCCGTAGACGGCGATGCCTGCGGCCAGGTCGACTGCAGCGATAGTGATTCTTCAATTAACCCCGGTGCGACCGATATCTGTGGTGACGGGATCGACCAGAATTGTGATGGCAGTGACCTGAGCTGCACCCCGGCTATCCAGCCTCCGACCATTTCCTTGAGCGTCTCTGGAGAGACGATCTCACTCAACTGGTCCACTGTCGCCGGTGCAACAGGGTACAGGCTCTCTTATGCGCCGTATCCATACACAGGACCACAAAGTATTGTCTCAATCGACCTGGGTAATGTAACGAGCTTCTCCTACGAGCTATGGAAAGGGGCCTCTTTCTATGTGACCGTTCAATCCTACAACGCCGGAGGCAGCAGCAGCTATTCGAATATTGAGTACTTTACCATCGAGTCTAGGGATGACGACGGTGATGACGACGGTGATGACGGTGATGACGGTGATGACGAGTGACGACGGTGATGACGATGCGGCTCCTGTTGCACCGAGCATCTCTTTGTCAATCACGGGGCTGAACGTTGCAATCAGCTGGCCTGCTGTTGACGGTGCCACCGGTTACACAATCTTCTATGCACCTAATCCATATCTCGGACCGCAGAGTGTTGCCTCCGCGGATCTGGGCAACAAAACAAGCGTCTCATACGATTTGTGGGCAGGCGCGTCGTACAGGGTTGCTGTTCAGGCGTACAACGATCATGGTAACAGCGACTTTTCGAATATCGAGGATTTCGTAATCGAAACTCCGGTCGTCGTGCCTGACCCTGTTGATGGCTCACAACTCTACGCCGCCAATTGTGCTTCGTGTCATGGTGCATTAAATGTCTCGAACGTTGGAGGAGAGGACGCCGAAGAGATCGAAGAAGCGATTGAAGAGAATGAGGGTGGCATGGGCTTCCTCTCATTCCTTACCCAGGCTGAATTGAATGCAGTCGCTGATGTACTGGCTTCTCATGAACCTTCAGCGAGTGTTCGCACCGGTCAGGTGGTTTATGACGACAACTGCGCCGGCTGTCACCTGGTCAACGGCTACGACGCGTCCGGTAACATCGACCTGGCCAGCAAGGGCAGCGCAGCCAGCAGCAAGCTTGCCAGCGGTCATGGTGGCAGGGTCAAAGCTGACGAGATCGTCAATGTTTCCAACTGGCTCGACACCTGGACCCCTGTTCCTCCGACAGCCGTCGCACGTACCGGCCAGGTGGTTTATAACGACAACTGCGCCGGTTGTCACCTGGTGAACGGTTACGATGCGTCCGGCAATATCGACCTGGCCAGCAAGGGCAGCGCAGCCAGCAGCAAGCTTGCCAGCGGCCATGGTGGCAGCGTCAGCGGCGACGAGATCGTCAATGTTTCCAACTGGCTCGACACCTGGGCCCCTGTTCCCCCGCCAGCTGTCGCACGTACCGGTCAAGCGGTTTATAACGACAACTGCGCCGGTTGTCACCTGGTGAACGGCTACGACGCCTCCGGTAACATCGACCTGGCCAGCAAGGGCAGCGCAGCCAGCAGCAAGCTTGCCAGCGGCCATGGTGGCAGCGTCAGCAGCGACGAGATTGTCAACGTCTCCAACTGGCTTGACACCTTCTCTCCCAGCCAACCCGGTCCTGGATCGTGTACAAGTTGCCACGGCCAGCCGCCTACTGGAAACAGCGTCCCGAACAGGGATGGTGCACACGTTGTCCATGCGGCGCTGAACGGTCTCGGCGGCAATTGTGCCTCCTGTCATTCCAGTAGAGCATCGCACAATGGTAATGTCGATTTTGGCCTGAGCTCATCCTGGAATGCCAAGAGCGGCTCGGCAGTTGCCAACAGCAACGGCACCTGTTCGGCTGTCAGCTGTCATGGTGGCGCGACCACGCCGAACTGGCTGAGGGGTTCGATCAATGTCGACAGTCAGTGTACTTCCTGCCATTCTTCCGGCACGGCCCAGTACAATGGTTATTTCTCCGGTGAACACCGTGAGCACGTTAACGGCGAAAGGATTTCCTGTACGACTTGTCACGATGTCAACGTGCTCAGGAACGGTCACTTCAGCAACCTGGCGACTCGGGCGTTTGAACAGGACCCTGAAACGACCATCAAAAGCTCGCTGAGTTACGTTGATGGACGCTGTTCGACGGCGAGTTGTCATGGTAGCGAAAGGTGGTAATCCTGCACTATAAGATGTAAGCGATATGTCCCCGGGGGCAGGTGGTTCATTCCACCTGCCCCCGATTTAATTGCAAGGTCCTTACGGATTGCGATGAGAACGGCAACCAGGACACCCAGGAATAACCTCCGCCATCATGCCGATAAGCGACTTGCCGTAAAGTGATTACTCCGGAACGTCAACCAACCAGATTCGCCGCCAGCGCCCTGATGTGCCTGTCATCGGTCCCGCAGCAGCCGCCCAGGATCTTCAGTCCCGGATCCCGGTGCAGCGCAGCGACCGTCGCACCGAAAGAGTCCGGGTCCTCCTCAACCAGGCTGGTGTTCTCATCAAGCTCTTCCGGACTGAGTGCCGCCGTGTTGGCAAGCAGGCCAACGATCCTCTGACGCACCAGGGACGAAGAATTGTCCGGGTGAAACAGTGCCTCCCGGGCAAAAGAGGCATGGGTGCAGTTGATCATATAGGCTAGAGGCCGCGGTTTTGCGACAGCGTCGATGGCGGTAATGGCTTCGTTCAGTGGTGTACCGTCGAGCAAAGTGCCCGACGGACGAACCACGAAGCTGACCTGGTACGGTTGACCGGTGGCGGCCAGCGCCAGCGCCAGTCCGGTCGCTTCACTGAGGGCCGGCAGGGTCGCGGCCAGCAGAAGGTCGACGCCAGCAGCGGCAAGCCGGCCGGCCTGCCAGGCGTGATACTCCTGCGCTGCGTCAACATCCAGGGCTTCGTCCGGAGAATATGCGTTGCCGCGGCAGCTCAATAAACCACAGATGATGATCCTGGCGGCATAGTCGCCGTAACTGTTACGCAGTTCGTTGAGATATCTGACGTTGTCGCCGTTCACATCGACTCCGGCATAACCGGCAGCGGCTATCCGCTCTTCGCTCGCCCGCCAGGTGGGGGTGGAGACCAGCAGCGGGAGGTCGAACTCCCGACCGATCTCCAGGTACTGGCGGCAGATGGACTCCAGGGCGGCGCGTGATGGTGCAGAATAGATGAACGCAGAATTGACCAGGTGCGGATCGAGCTCCAGGCTGCTGTTGCGGCGCAGACGCTCGATGACCGCTCCTTCTCCGAGGATGCAGGGTGATGATTGGAAAAGGTCAAGGAAGGCGTTGTGTGACATCTCTGTCCTGTTGGTCCTTTACACCCTGTCGAGGCACTGATTCGACCCTGGGCACCTTTGGGGAGGCTGAATAAGGATTCGTAGCTGTACCTGCAAGGTTATCAAGTCTCCGATGGATTACCAGCCCTTCAGGCAATCTCCGACAGGTAAACTCCTGCGACTTTGTTATAATGATCTGCAATGATTATGGATCGACACCAAGGGGGTCAAATGGAACTTCGCAGCACCCGCACGATCATTCTTGACAAAGGTTCCGCGGAAGAGAAGCGCGCTGAAATCCGCGATTATTTCCATAAATCGTACAGCATCGACGAGCAGCTTTACGATTCCCTGGCCAGTGACGCAGCCTTTTATCTGCGCGCCGAGCCACTGCGCCATCCGCTCATCTTTTACCTGGGGCACACCGCCTCCTTTTATATCAACAAGCTGATCGTCGCCAAGGTTATCGAGGAGCGACTCAATCCACACTTCGAGTCGATGTTTGCCATCGGCGTGGACGAGATGTCGTGGGACGACCTGAACGATGATAACTACGATTGGCCCACTGTTGCTGAAGTTAAAGCGTATCGCAGCCAGGTCCGCGCGCTGGTCGACAACCTGATCGAAACTCTGCCGTTAACGCTGCCCGTCGACTGGGAGAACCCTTTCTGGGCAATCATGATGGGGATCGAGCACTCCCGCATCCACCTGGAGACCTCTTCGGTCATCATCCGGCGGCTGCCGCTCGACCAGGTCCGCCCGTTGCCGCTCTGGGAGATCTGCGGAGAATCCGGCGAGGCTCCACAGAACTTTTTGCTGCCGGTTGGAGGCGGCAAGGTCTCTCTTGGCAAGGGTCGAGACCATCCTCTGTACGGTTGGGACAACGAGTATGGACAGCACCATTACACCGTTGAGGATTTCCAGGCCAGCAAGCACCTGGTGTCCAACCGCGAATACCTGGAATTTGTTACGGCCGGCGGCTATCGTGATCAGCAGTACTGGACTGATGAGGGCTGGAGATGGCGGTCTTTCAGCCGGTCCGGGCAGCCGCTGTTCTGGATCAAGGACGGCGCCTATTATCGCCTGCGCACCATGACCCGGGAGATTGCCATGCCCTGGGATTGGCCGGTGGAGGTCAACTACCTCGAAGCCAAGGCTTTTTGCAACTGGAAGGCGAAAGAGACCGGCTTGCCGATCCGCCTGCCGACTGAAGATGAATGGTACCGGTTGCACGATCTGCATGAAATCCCCGACCAGCCTTATTGGGAAAAAGCCCCGGGCAACATCAACCTCGAGTACTGGGCATCCTCCTGCCCGGTGAACTGCTTCGCTTTTGGTGAATTTTTTGATCTGATCGGCAATGTCTGGCAGTGGACTGAAACGCCGATCACCGGTTTCTACGGCTTCGAAGTTCACCCCTGGTACGACGATTTCTCCACCCCGACTTTTGATACCCAGCATAACCTGATCAAGGGCGGTTCCTGGATCTCCACCGGCAACGAGGCGACCCGCGACGCGCGTTACGCTTTCCGCCGTCACTTTTTTCAACACGCGGGATTTCGTTACGTTGCTGCTGAACAGGCGCTTGAAAAAGTCGAAGCCATGTACGAGAACGATGCTGCTGTTGCCCAGTATTGTGACGCTCATTACGGGCCGGATAAATTCGGCATCGATAACTTCCCGGCCCGTCTGGTGGAACTCTGCATGGAGAGTATGGGAGACCGACCCAAAAAACGTGCGCTCGACCTCGGCTGTGCGGTCGGACGTGCCAGCTTTGAGCTGGCAAAACATTTTGACTTTGTCTCGGGTGTCGATTTCTCGGCCCGTTTCATCCGTATCGCCCACCAACTTCAGGAAAAGGGTGTCATTCACTACCAGCTTCCGGAGGAGGGCGAAATCGTTTCCTTCCATGAGATGCGACTGAGTGACTTGGGTCTGGCTGCAACAAGTGCGAAGGTCGAATTCACCCAGGGGGATGCCCATAACCTTAAACCGCAGTTCACCGGTTACGACCTGGTGGTGGCAGCCAATCTGCTCGACCGGCTCTACGACCCGGCGCGCTTTCTGACGACAATTCACGAGCGCATCAGGCCGAACGGACTGCTGGTGATCGCCTCTCCCTACACCTGGCTGGAGGAGTTTACTAAAAAAGAAAACTGGGTCGGTGGCCGACGCCGCTCCGGTGAACCTTTTACAACCCTGGAAGGTTTGCAGGAACAGCTCGCTCCGCACTTTCAAATGCTCGGCGAACCGAGTGATGTCGAGTTCGTGATCCGGGAGACCGCACGCAAGTTCCAGCTCACGCTCTCACAACTGACTCTCTGGGAAAAGGTCAACTGATGCCCTCATTTGACCTGGCGCGGGCCCGCCGCGAAACCCGTGGTTGCGAGGAACAGATCCACTTCAATAATGCCGGGGCCTCACTGCCGCCTGCTCCGGTTGCAGACGCTCTCTACGACTACCTGCACGATGAGGAGATGCATGGGGGCTACGAAGTCATGGCCAGGCGCTCTGCAGAGCTTGACAACTTCTACGCCGCCAGTGCGCGCTTGCTGAATTGCTCCGCAGATGAAATCGCTTTCACAGAGAGCGCAACCGTGGCCTGGAATAACTGCATTCTATGCTTTTAACTTCCAGCCCGGTGACCGGATACTCGCCGGGAGCTCCGAATACGGCAGCAACCTGGTCGCCATGCTGCACCGGGCTCAACGGCAGGGAGTCGAGATCACCTGGGTTCCGGATGACGCATCGGGACAGATTGACATCGATGCCCTGAGAGAACGGATTGATGATCGGGTCAAGCTGATCTGCCTGACCCAGGTCCCGTCGGGGGGTGGGGTGGTCCATCCGGCAGCAGCGGTCGGCAAGATCGCGAAATCCGCAAGGATTCCCTATCTGCTGGATGCCTGCCAGGCATTAGGCCAGCTGCCGGTTGATGTTGAAGAGATCGGCTGCGATCTGCTCTGTGGAACCGGTCGCAAGTTTCTGCGCGGTCCTCGCGGCACCGGTCTTCTCTATGTGCGTAAAGCCTTGCTTGAGCAGCTCGAGCCCTGTCAGTTGAACCACCATGCTGCAGAATTGCTCTGTGTCGACAAATATCAGCTGCGCTCCGAGGCAAAGCGTTTCGAATCCTGGGAGCGCAGCTACGCCGGTCAACTCGCCCTTGGTGTTGCTATTGATTATGCTCTGGATTGGGGCCTCACGGCCATCAGCCGGAGAATCAGGTCGCTCGCTGACAATTTGCGACAGAAGCTTGCAGACATCGACAGGATCACCGTAGCGGACCATGGAACGGAGTTGTGCGGTATTGTCACTTTCTTTGATGAGAAGATGCCGGCCGGCCAGCTCCAGCGGCTGCTGGCAACCAGGGGCATTAACACATCCGTCGTTCCTTTCTCAGCGAACCCTGTCATTGCGACGAAACGTCAGTTCCCGGCTCTGTTGCGTGCCTCATTGCATTACTACAATAGTTCATCTGAAATCGATCGCTTCGTCACGGAATTGAAACGCATTTCTGCCAGCGTTTGAGTCGGTTTGCGGTGTCTTGAAGAGATGTCCTGGCCAGGTGGCTTTCCGGCCTGCTTGTAAGAGGGATCAGTGCAACCCGATATGGAAAGCAAAAGGCCGCTCCTCAGAAGAGGACGGCCTTTTTGTTTGTTTATTCAGAGCAGTCTGAACTTTGACTGCGCTGCTTTTAGTTGAACATTTTGGCGCCGAGGTAGGCCAGGGCTGGCCAGGCGATCAGGACCGCCGAGACAAAGGCGAAGACGCCGAGGATGCTCATGATTGCGATGGTGTAGCTTGCTTTGACATTGTTGATGATATTGGCTGCGGTGGTCATGATGTTTCTCCTATGGTTTCTCCCAGTTCTGGGAGGGTTGGTTGTTAAGGGTTAGTTAAAAAGCTTCGCACCGATGTAAGCGAGTGCCGGCCAGGCGATGAGAACGGCGGAGATAAAGGCGAAGACACCGAGTGCTGCAATGACGAGTACCAGGTAGCTATTTTTTACATTATCCATAAAGCGGCTTTGAGTTTTCATGATGTCCTCCTGATCGATGTTTGTTCGAGTTGTTCCTCGTTGTTGATTAAAGTTTTAACATTAAAGAATATTCATGTCAACAATAAATATTAAATTATTTTCATTTTTAGCAAAATAATTATAAGTGACTGTTATTACATGTTAATTGTCGAGGATATTGTGAACTGAATGGCTGTTTATCGGCCTGTTGAAAAAATTAATTTCCGTTTTATGAGAGAATTTCGGGAAAATCGTTGAGTGGAGACAGCTCACCGCTGGCTTCGTTCGAGGGAAAAATCGGGGATGGTGGACGACAATGCCCAGGTTGGTTGGAAAAGAAGACAATTCCTGTCTCACTGGATTCAATGACCACAAATATCTGTTTTTATTTGATACACTGTACAGGTAAATTCTATTGGTCATCCAATCCACATGGTCAGAGTCGCCGGGAGGAACGAATGAAAATACTCGTCTGTGTCAAACAGGTCCCAGACATGGAGTCCAGGTTCAGGCTTGATAGTACAGCGACATGGTACGAAAACGTCGATCTTGCATGGCGTTTGAATGAATACGACGAGTTTGCAGTAGAGCAGGCTGTTCAACTCAAAGAGCAGGTTGGAGATGCTGACGTGACGGTCCTTTGCATCGGACCCGACCGGGTCAAGGAAACGATGAAGAAGGCTCTGGCTATGGGCTGTGACCGTGGTGTGCATGTTCATGATGATCAGTCTCACGCAAAGGATCCTTTCCAGATTGCTTCAGCAATCGCCGCTTTTGCAAAGGAACAGCACTTTGACCTGATCTTCACCGGAATGCAGTCACAGGACCGTGGCAGTGCCCAGGTCGGGGTGCTGATTGCAGAAATCCTCGGAGTGCCCGGCATCAGCACTGTTGTCGGGTTCGCCTTTGATGATGGCCAGGTCACCGTCAGGAGGGAGCTTGAAGGAGGGCTCAGGGCCATTGTGCAAACCACGACCCCGGCGCTGGTGACTTGCCAACTCGGGCTCAATACCCCGCGCTACCCGACTTTACCGAATATCATGAAGGCGAAGAAGAAAGAGCTGCAGACCATTTCGATCAATGAGCTGCTCAAGGTCGAGTCCACCCAGGAGACCAAGAGAATGTATGCGCCTGAAAAGAAAGTTGGCGGACTCGTGCTGGAAGGTGAGGTTGGTCAGATCGCCGATCAGCTGGTCCAGATTCTTAAAGACAAGACCGGCGTACTGGCCTAGGCATTGGGGGATACTATGAAAATTTTACTGGTCGCAGAATGCAGAGATGGCAAGTTACTGAACTCCACCTACGAGCTGGTTGCCTTCGCGCAGAAGATGGGTGCTGAGAGCGTCATGTTCCTGGTCGGTCACGACTCTGATTTGCCGAAATACGAGGGCACGCTTTACCTCGCTGATGCAGGCAAATACGCTGATTACAACCCGGCGACACACAAGCAGCTCCTGCTTGAGGTGATCCGCAAAGAGAATCCGGAGATCATCGTCTTCAGTCACTCCTCCTACGGATGGGACCTCGCTCCGCGAATTGCCCTGGCGTTGAATGCCGCCCAGATTTCAGAAGTTGTCGAGGTCGCTGACAACTCCTTTGTGGTGCCTGCGTGCAATTCGAAGTTGCGCCGTGATGTCCGTTCGAAAACAGCCCAGACAGTGGTGACCCTGCAGGGAGGGGCCTTCTCTCTTGGCAACGGTCCAAGTGGAACCCCTGATGTCGTGACCGTGGAGGCTGAGGCGAGCCCGCAAATTAAATTTGATGGTTACGAAGCGGTCGAAAAGGGAGGGGTGGACTTAACCAGGGCCGATGTAATTGTCAGCGCTGGCCGTGGTATCGGCAAGCCGGAAAACCTGGCCATGATCTCACAGCTTGCCGAGGCCCTGGGGGGCGAGTACGGTGCCAGCCGTCCGGTGGTCGATGCCGAGTGGGCCGAACACAACCGCCAGGTTGGCACGACCGGCCAGACCGTCTCTCCGAAGCTTTATGTCGCCTGCGGCATTTCGGGAGCCATTCAGCACCTGGCGGGTATGAAGAAGTCCGAGTTTATCATTGCCATCAACACTGATAAAGATGCTCCCATCGGTGAAGTTGCCGACGTCCTGGCGGTGGCCGATCTTAAACAGCTGGTGCCGGCGCTGACCGAGAGAATTCAGAAGCTTTAAGGGCTCGCCCTGTTGCCGAGGTGTCGCGAATGAAAACGAGAATCACGGAGATGTTCGGGATCAAATATCCCATCGTTCAGGGCGGGATGATGTGGGTCGGTACGGCAGATTTGGCCGCCGCGGTCTCGAATGCCGGAGGGCTCGGTATGATCACGGCACTCACCCAACCGACACCTGAAGAGCTGACCAGGGAGATTGCGCGTTGTCGGCAGTTGACCAACAAGCCTTTCGGAGTCAATGTGACGATCCTGCCCGCCATCAAGCCGCCTCCTTACGAGGCGTATCTGCGAGCGATCATCGAGAGCGGCGTGAAGATTGTTGAAACCGCCGGTCGCAATCCACAGCCATTTATGGCCGCATTCAAGAGTGCCGGCATCAAGGTCATTCACAAGTGCACCTCGGTGCGTCACGCCCTTAAAGCCGAATCCATCGGCTGTGACGTGGTGAGCGTTGATGGCTTTGAATGTGCGGGGCATCCCGGTGAAGATGACGTCACGAACCTGGTCCTGATCCCCGCCGTAGCGGCGAAAGTCTCCATCCCCATCATCGCTTCGGGAGGGATTGCCAACGGTTATCAGATGGCGGCAGCCTTCGCTCTCGGCGCGGAGGGCATCAACATGGGCACACGGTTTGTGGCCACCCGGGAAGCGCCGGTTCACGAGAATATCAAGCAGGCTATCGTTGATGCAGATGAAAGACAGACGACCCTGATTTTCAGGACCCTGAACAACACGGTCCGGGTGTTTAAAAACAAGGTCGCCGAGCAGGTGCTTGCGATAGAAGCCCGTGACGGTCAAACCAACTTCGCCGATCTCCAACCCCTGGTGGCCGGTGCGCGTGGCCGTGAGGAGGTTCTGGAGAGCGGTCATATCGATGGTGGCATCTGGACGGCCGGTATGGTCATCGGCTTGATCAACGACATCCCGACCTGTGATGTTTTGTTGAAGCGCATCGTCGCGGAGGCTCGGGAGGCGGTCGCGACGAGGATGGGGCCTTTTCTGAAAGAAGAGGTTTAAACACAAAGGCCCTCGGTCTTCGGTTCGGTGCCTTGGCATGAGACACCAGGAAATTCCCAGGAAGGAGCAGGCCATGACAACACTCGCTTTTGACGTCTATGGGACCCTGATTGATACACATGGCGTGCTAACGGCACTGGAAGGGCTGGTCGGTGATAAAGCAAAGGCTTTTTCAAACACCTGGCGCGACAAGCAGCTGGAGTATTCGTTTCGCAAGGGGTTGATGCAGAACTACGAGACTTTCGCCGTCTGTACCAGCCAGGCCCTCGATTATACCTGCACTTATTATGGGGCCGATCTGAGCGATGAGCAGAAAAAAGAATTGATGGGCATTTATCGGGTCCTTCCCGCATTTAATGACGTGAAAGAGGGGCTGACCCGATTGAAGAGAGCAGGTTTTCGTCTCTTCGCCTTTTCAAATGGCGCTGCCGATGCGCTTGAAGTGTTGCTGAACAATGCCGGGATACGGGACCTGTTTCTCGGTGTTGTGAGTGTTGACGACATCAAGTCATTTAAACCGAATCCTGCCGTGTATAGCCATTTTCTCAGGAAGTCAGAATCGACCGGTGGAAACGCATGGTTGATTTCCAGCAACCCCTTTGATGTGATCGGGGCGATCTCCGCCGGGATGAACTCCGCGTGGGTTCAACGTTCTCCGGACGCAGTGTTTGACCCCTGGGGAATAGAGCCTACAATGACAGTCAACAGCCTGGTTGAACTTGATCAGCGAATTGACCAGAACTGACATTTTCAGGGCTGCACGCCAACTCTCAAGGAGAACGTCATGCCGCATTTACAATTTGAAATCAATCGCCAACTGAAAAACGAAGAAAAAACAACTTTTTCTAAAGAGGTTCGACAGCTTTTTTCAAAAGTTATGGATACGGGAACAGATCATATCTGTATCTCGATTCGTGAGTTCGGGACCCACAACTTGTCGATAGGTCGGGCAATCGACCCGGAAAGCGGGGTCGCCGTGGCCAATGCCGACATCCGCGAAGGCCGAACCATGGAACAGCGCAGGGAACTGACCCTTGGGTTTATGGATCTGATGCATAAACACTGGGGTGTTCAGAAGAAACAGATGTATGTGACTTTGACTGAACACAAGGGAGAAGATTTCCATTTGCTGGAAAAATACCTGGGGGGTTGGGAAGAGGGTGAGGATCCGTTAGCGGATTAGGTTTAGTCATCGGGACTTGATCTGACAGACAGTGTCTCGTTTTGTCCTTGCTCTCCACATACTAAATAGCCCTAGATGATCCGAGAAAGAGTTGCAGCAATACTTATAGGAAAGCCCCTACCCTGAGAGCCAGGGAGGGGCTAACTTTTACTGTCAGTAGTAAGAAACAAGACAATCTTTATGCCTCAGGCAAAGTACTGTCCCTGTCAGGCTTGAACATCTTTTGCAGTGTCTCGAAAATGTTTTTAACCGCCCTCCCCAGTATTGGCAGCAGCCAGATCATCAACAAGATGAATGCTATAAGGAAAAACAGAAAGATAGCTGGATGAAATAGCGCGGTCCACACTCCGGCGACAACCACGACATCTTCGACGAGGGAAACGCCAATATTGCTGAATGGTTCCGGAGAAGTATTAACCATCAATCGTGAACTGGCTTTGGTCAGGTGGGTCCCTGCAGTGATGGTTCCGCCGACCAGGGCAGCTGCCATGGTAAGCGATGGATCAACATCACCTACGGCCGAAGCTGCCAATACTGCCCCGGCAGGAATGCGAATAAAAGTGTGTACGGTATCCCAGACATTGTCTACGACAGGGACTTTGTCGGCGAAAAACTCGACGCAATACATGATGACTGAGGCACCGATAACAACTGGGTTTTGCAGTACTTGAAGTGTTTCTGGCAGAGTCATGTAACCGCCGGCGCCGAGCAATCCGAGCACGACAACAGCCGCGTAGAGGTTGATCCCGCTGGCCCAGGCAATACCCATCGACAGGGCAATGGTGGAGATGGCTTCTTGCATGTCAAATAATTCCTCTGCCCCGAATTATAACATTACCTGACAAACAAGGAATGGCCACCTGCTGCTGATCCAGGTGGCCATCATTTTGTCTTCCTGAATGTCCCTATCAATAACACGCCTGTTTTTGTCTCGGCAGGGGTGATCAATAAAAAACTGATTATGTATCAGTCCCACCGAGTTCTCTGAGCCGGACGATAGCGGGTCCTTGAAATGATGATTCCATTTCCGTAGTTTGTTTACATTCGTATTTCAGCGAACCACCGACGTTGGAACCAGAAGGCGACGTGCACCAGACCGATCATCACTGGCACCTCGACCAGCGGACCGATGACTGCGGCGAAGGCCGCGCCGGAGTTGATGCCGAAGACGGCAATGGCCACCGCGATGGCCAGTTCGAAGTTGTTGCTGGCTGCGGTGAAGGCCAGGGTGGTGGTGCGGCTGTAATCGGCGCCGACTTTTTTGCCCATGTAGAATGAAACCAGGAACATCAACACGAAATAGACCAGCAGCGGGATGGCGATGCGCACCACGTCCATGGGAATCTGTACAATCAGATCGCCTTTCAGGCTGAACATAACCAAAATTGTGAATAGCAGGGCAATCAGGGTGATCGGGCTTATCTTAGGCACCACCACTGCGTGGTAGCGCTCCCGGCCCATCGCTTTGACACCAATCAACCGGGTCAGGGCACCGGCCAGGAATGGGATGCCCAGATAGATGAACACGCTCTCGGCGATCTCGCCGATGGTGATGTCGACCACCGCGCCTTCCAGACCGAACAGCGGTGGCAGCACGCTGATGAAGAACCAGGCGTAGACACTGAAGAACAGCACCTGGAAAATACTGTTGAAGGCGACCAGGCCTGCGGCGTATTCAGTGTTGCCGTCTGCCAGCTCGTTCCAGACGATGACCATGGCAATGCAGCGCGCCAGGCCTATCATGATCAGACCGACCATGTATTCCGGATAACCCTGCAAAAAGATGATGGCGAGGATGAACATCAGGATCGGACCGATCACCCAATTTTGTACCAACGAGAGGCCGAGGATCTTCTTGTTGCGGAAGACATCCCGCATCTCCTCGTAGCGGACCTTGGCGAAGGGCGGGTACATCATCAGGATCAGGCCGAGAGCGATGGGGATGTTGGTCGTGCCAACCGTAAACAGGTTGACGAAGTCCTTGACACCCGGTAGCGACCAACCGGCGCCGACACCAACAAACATCGCCAGAAAAATCCAAAGAGTCAGATAGCGATCAAGAAAAGAAAGTTTTCTCGTCAGCCCATGTTCCATCTCTTCCTCCTGTAAACTTAAGTTTATGCTGCCTTGACGATTCTGCCACGCGGCAGTTTCTGTGATAACAAAGCGGCAGCAACGACAAACGCGGCAGACACGTAAAGACAACCGGTAAGCCCTGCCGCTTGAAACACCACGCCTGATAGCAACGTACCGATCAATCGGCCCATGGCATTGGCCATGTAGTAGAAACCGACATTGAGCGCAGCCTGGTCACTCTCGGTGTATGCGAGGATCAGATAACTATGCACTGAGGAATTGACGGCAAAGATCAGTCCGAACAGACCGAGGCCACCGACAACGGTCACCCAGGGTGACAAACCTGACTGAACCCCGATGGCAATCAAGGCGGTCAACACCGCTAACGCAAAAGCCCCCAATCGTCGCAGTTCCCCCACGTGGCGTGCCACCGGCGAGGCCGCGACTCAGAAGCTTCGGTGCCAGTGCCTGCACGCCGCCATAACCGATCACCCACAGGGCGAGAAAACCACCGACCTCGGCATGACTCCAGCCAAGACTGGCAGAGAGAAACACCGGCAGGCCAACCACAAACCAGATATCCCGGGATCCGAAAGAGAAACAGGCGGGCCGCAGACAGCAGGTTGATGTCCCGACTTTTCGAAAGAATGGCGCTGAACTTGGTTTTCTTGCTGGCCATGCCGATCTCCCCGGGCAGGGATATCATGGTCGCCAGCAGAACCACAACCAGCCCACCGGCCATGGCAAACAGCGCCCCCTGAAAGCCGATCCAGGTCAGCAGCACACCGCCAAGAAAAAAACCAGCCCCTTTCAGGGCATTCTTCGAACCGGTCAGGACAGCGACCCACTTGAACAGCGCATTGTCGGCGCCCTCGGGGACCAGCACCTTGATGGCGCTCTTGCTGCTCATCTTGGTCAAGTCCTTGGCAATTCCCGAAAGCGCCTGGGCACCCATGACGTAGGCAACGGAAACGGTCACCGACCAGGCCGGATCAAGCAGCCCCAACGCTGAGAGCGCAACGATCTGTAAGGCCAAACCGGCAAAGAGCGTTACCTTCAGACCCATGTGCGAGCCAACCCAGCCACCAATCAAATTAGTGACGACACCGAAGAACTCGTAAAGCAGAAAAAGGAAGGCGATCTGTACGGCCGAGTAACCAAGCTCATGGAAGTGCAGCAGCACCAGCATGCGCAAGGCGCCATCAGTTAGTGTGAACCCCCAGTAGGCTGCTGTCACCAGCGTGTAGTTGCGAATATCGGTCATCGTCTCTCTTTACAGCGACGCTGCAACCTTCTTGCAGAGTTCCATCATGCGATGCACATAGCCCATCTCGTTATCGTACCAGGCGAGGATCTTGAGCTGGGTGCCGTCAACCACCATGGTCGACAGCGCATCGATGATCGATGAACGGGGGTCACCTTTGAAGTCAATCGACACGAGCGGCCTATCTTCGACACCAAGGATGCCCTTGAGGTAGGTCGCTTCGGCCTCCTTGAACAAGCCGTTGATTTCATCTTCAGTCACCAGCCGCTTCATCTCGAAGACCGCATCGGTGATCGAGGCATTGAGTAGCGGCACGCGCACGGCGTGACCGTTGAGTTTCCCCTTCAGCTCTGGGTAGATCAGGGTGATGGCCGTCGCCGAGCCTGTGGTCGTCGGAATCAGGGAGAGGCTGGCGGCGCGTGCCCGACGCAGGTCCTTGTGCGGCGCGTCGACGATGGTCTGAGTGTTGGTCATGTCGTGGATGGTGGTGATGACGCCGTGTTCGATGCCGATCTTTTCATGCAGGACCTTGACCACCGGAGCCAGGCAGTTGGTCGTGCAGGATGCGGCGGTCAGCAGATGGTGCTTGTCTGGTTCGTAAAGCTGATCATTAACACCCATGACGATGTTTAATGCATCTTTTTTAACGGGTGCCGCAACGATCACCTTTTTCACACCCATTTCAAAACAGAGATGGAAATTAGTTGATTCGCGAAATTTTCCAGAAGCCTCAATAACGATGTCTACACCATGTTTTTGCCATGGCACGTAACCGATCACCTTCTCTTCACTGAAACTGATCTTTTTACCGTCTATTACAATGGCGTCAGATTCGGCCTTGATATCCCTTTTCCAGCGCCCATGCACCGAGTCGAACTCCAGCAGGTGGGCAGCCGTCTCCGGTCCACCTTTCACTTCATTGATATGAACGATGTCAAACTCCGGCCAATCCCATGCAGCGCGCAGAGCCAAACGCCCCATACGACCGAAACCATTGATGCCGACACGAATACTCATTTGAACAACTCCTTTTGTTAATTTCCCCTGACCTTTTCTATCCGCCTAAACGGATATTTGCTGAGCAAAAAAAATCAGCACACTTGCTGATTCTCTTCTTTCTGAAACTTACGCAGTTTCTCCAGCGCATGGGCATGTACTTGGCTGCTAGCAACATGCTTTTCCAGGATGGGTTTCAAGGCCTTGATTATTACTTCATCCTTGTCACTCAACCGATAATACATCCAGACGCCCTGCCTCCGGTCAGAGACCCAGCCACTGTTGCGCAGATAAGCCAGATGACGCGAAATAGTCGACTGCGGCAATTCCAGAGCGGCCATGATTTCGCAGACACACAGCTCGCCCTCAATGAGCAGCGCAAGGATGCGCAGTCGTGTTTCGTCCGCAAGGGCTTTAAATATCTGTGCTGTCTCTTTCATGAAAACGACAATATCCGCCTAGGCGGATATTGTCAAGCAACTCATCATGGTGGCCAGGTTCACTGCTCGTTCATCATTTTCAGGAAGTATAATGCGTCATCCCCTCGCAGGTTCTCGGCCAGACCGATCAGGCCATCGGTCAGGTAACGAGCCGGAATGCCTTTCGACCGCAGGTATGTCATGGCAATGATGGCTCTGTCTTTGTGGGGGCATGCTGTGACAATGATTTTATCTTTCGGAAGCTCTTTCAGGCGTTCCGGGAGTTCATTCAGAGGAATCTTGAGGGCAAAACTTGGTCCCCAGGCTTCCTGTTCTTCTTTGAAGCGTATGTCGACCAGAACTGCCTTGCCATCTTCCAGTAGGTCGAGCAGTTTCTTGCTGCTGACCTTCATGTCAAGACGCGAATCATAGTCGAAGTTCTTGATATATCCCTCCAGCACATTGTCATCGGCGAGTGCTGGAGCAGCGAATAGCGTTACCAAAATCAAAGCAAAAATCATATTCTTCATAGTCGTTACCTCGTTCGTTAAAATTCAGGGAGCGGTATAGATCATCCAAAATCCGCCCGCGATGACCAATAAACCACAGACCCTTTTCACCCAAAGAGTTCCACTTGAGCGCTCGTTCCAATTGAGATACCGCTGCACCTGCTCGGCAAAAGTCCCGGCCATGACAATGACCGCACAGTGCCCAACTCCATAAGCCAGGAGCAGAAGCGTCGCATAAAGCATGCTCTCTGCGGCCTCGGCAAAGGCCAGACCGATGACCGGCCCCATGAAGGCAAAGGTGCAGGGGCCAAGAGCAATGCCGAATATCAGTCCGAGCAACAGGGCTGCGAGCAAACCCTTGCGCTGCATCCCTACAGAAGCAGGCCCCGACCAGGGCATAGGAATCAGCCCCCAGAGGTGCAGGCCGAACAGAAAGAAGATGACTGCTACAAGCCAGTTGCCCCATGGGCCGAGATCGCCGAGCATACGTCCAGCGAGAGCGGTCAATAATCCGATCAGGGCAATCGAAACCAGAATGCCGACGGCAAACAGATTGGATATCAGAAAGGCCCGCCGGGTCCCCACCTGACCTTGTTCGTCGATAAAGCCGACAATCAGGGGGATGCTGGCCAGATGGCAAGGAGACAAAAGAATGCTCAGCACTCCCCATCCTGCTGCGGCAGCCAGCGCAATCAGAGGTGCACCAGACATCGCCTGGCTCAAGCTGGTGAAAACAGATTCTATCATGGCTGTTTCAGATCAAACTCATAGCCGAGTTCCTTCCACTTGCCAAGAATCTCTTCACGACCGTAGAAACCCGTATGTCGGAAAAGTTCTTTACCGTCAGCCGCGTAAAAGATCTGCGTTGGAATCATCTGGACGTTGTACCTGGCAGCCTCTTCTTGTTCTTTTCCAGACATCGATAAACTCAACATCCATTCTGCCAGAAAAATCGTCCCTGAGCTGATCGAGGATCGGCGCCATCTTGATGCAGGGGATGCACTTGTCGGCACCGACATCAACCAGTTTCGGTAATGTCTGCACTCCTGGCTGCGGATTCCCAGGTAACGGGGTCGAGTCCGCCTGATTGCACGCCACCAGGGAGAAAATAAGGATGGCGCTGTACAACAACCATTGTGTTTTACGTATAAGCATCATTTGGCTCACTATTGTTTGAGTTATTCAGAAATATTCTATGGACGAATCAACTTCATGATCTGATCCGGCTTGAGGAGCTTGCCTTGCGAGACCAATGTTCCATTGATCGCCAGCCCTGGAGTGGTCATGCATCCGTACTTCATGATCTCATTCAACTCCGTGACTTTCTCAATTTCAACCTCTTCGCCCAGGACTACGGCAGCCTCCTTGGCGTTTGCGGCCAGTTCGTTGCATTTGGTACAACCGGTGCCGAGAATCTGAATTTTTTTCATCATCTATCTCCTTCTATTGTATGGAATCTGAAATTGTTCAACCAAACATCGCCCCGTAGATCAGACCGGAGAGCGTTGCCATAATGATGACCAGCAAAACAAAAACAACGGTTTTCTTGGTCCCCATAACCGAACGGATAACCAACATATTTGGTAGGCTCAGCGCCGGTCCAGCCAGAAGCAAGGCCAGTGCCGGCCCCTTGCCCATGCCGGCGCCGATCAACCCTTGGAGTATCGGAACTTCCGTCAGGGTCGCGAAGTACATGAAGGCGCCGACCACCGAGGCAAACAGGTTTGCCCAGAGGGAATTACCGCCGACCAGCCCGGCAATCCAGTCAGAGGGAATCAGTCCTTCGTGATCCGGCCTGCCGAGCAAGGCCCCGGCGATCAGCACACCCCAGAGCAAGAGCGGCAGGATTTTTTTAGCGAAATCCCAACTGGTGTCGAACCATTCTTCCAGCTCGCCGTCATCATCACGACCGGTTGTCAGAAGAACGGTCAAGCCGATGGTCGCCGCCACAAAAGCAACTTCTGGATGGCTTGGCAGCACCAGAGCCAGGGTCAGAGTCGGTAGCGCAACAAACCCCATCCGCCAAGGGCTGACCTTGAACCAGAGGACCAGAATAACGGCCAAAGCGAGAGAAAACAGCCCGGTTATGAACCATTTCGATGAATAGATCATCGGCCAGAGACCGGTCGGCTCAGTGGGCTTGCCCCAGTTGGCGAAGACCAGAATCCCGACCATCGCCGCGAAGAACAGCGCGTTCTGCCAGAGGGGTCGCTTCACCTCCGGCTCCGGCAGCGCTGCGGCTGCAGCCATCTTTTCCAGCTCTTCATTGCGAAAGAACAGATGCATGAGCAGGCCGATGATGACCGAAAAACTCACCGCGCCAACCGCACGGGCAATGCCCATCTCAGTGCCCAGGACAGAGGCAGTCAGAACGATAGCGAGGATATTGATCGCCGGTCCGGAATAGAGAAATGCGCTGGCTGGTCCCAGCCCCGCCCCCATGCGGTAGATCCCGGCAAACAGCGGCAGAATGGTGCAGGAGCAGACAGCCAGAATGCTGCCCGACACAGAAGCGACCCCGTAGGCCAGAACCTTGTTCGCTTTCGGACCAAGGTATTTCATCACCGCCGCCTGGCTGACGAAGACACCGACGGCACCGGCAATAAAGAATGCAGGAACCAGACAGAGCAGGACATGCTCCTGGGCATACCACTTGGCCAGGTGAAGTGCTTCCCAGAGGGCATTCTCAACCCGCTCAGACTCTTGCAGCCAATCAACCGGCAGATAATAAAGGGCGACAAAGACGGCAACGATCGTCAGCAGTGGTTTCCATTCGTTTTTCCAGGTCATTCTATTTCCTCAGCAATAGCTATTTGGCAAAATCGCCAAATACGAAGAGTAAAAAATTTTACTTGCCGACGACCTTCAGCACAGCGGCTTGATCACGGGCGGTCGATTCCAAGACAGATTCAACACAACCGAAAAAGTTCAGAATACAGGGAACAGCGTAGACGATAAAAAACCTGGTTGCCTCGTTTGTCGTCAATGACGATTCCTGCCTGTTTGAGAACCGAGAGATGTTTCGAGACGGTTGAGACGTCAGCGCCGATCTGTTCGGTCAGATCGCAGACGCAACGCTCTTCTTTTTCCAGCTCCTCGATAATGAACAGCCTGGTCGGATGTGCCATGGCTTTCAGTACCCCGGCTCGGGCATCGAGAAGTGCTTTTCTATCTTTGTCCATATAGACCTCCATCTATTTGGCAATATAGCCAAGCAGGCAAATGCATGCAAGTATAATTTCGACGTTCCTGTTTGTCTTATAAATCAACCTATATGGTTTAGATTGTATGAATCTGAAAGAAATTAGAACTTATTGCTTACCCTGCAATCTAAGAAATACCCCCGATCCTGAAATCGAGGGTTTTAGTGTTTTATATGTGGTGATTTCTAAGAATTGCTAAGATAGCTACCGATCTTTTTGTCGACCACTGTAATATGATTTTCAAGCCAGTCACGGAGGAATAACATCAAGTCTTCGCTCAATGGTTCGCTTTCCTCTTTAAATTTTTTCTGGAAAGCGAGAACCCTACTTTTCAAAAGCAGGTGCTCAAAAAAATGCTCCTCCATCTCTGGATACTCAACTTTTTCCATGAGGTTTTCTTCGGCACTAAAATGAAATTCAACGTAATCAATCAGTTTGCTCAGTACCTTTTCAGAATAATCGTGACCAGTGACTTTTAAGAATTTAGCACCTTGGTTCTCAACTAGGGGCAAACCGTACCAACTCATCCACCAACTGAGGTCGGTCCGCAATAGTTGAGTGAAGTGGTTTTCTGGACTCGGTAGGCTGACACCAAAAGATTTACTCCACCATTATGCAGAGTGTCTCCCTAAACTCTAGCCAACAGACGACTAACCCTATTCATTCGCAATGGTTCCTCCCCCGGAGCGCTTGAGCCTCGCTGCAAGCGCAGCGACCAGCGGATTGGCACTCAGACCGTGTCCGATAACGCTCAGAATGATGGTACAAACCACGGTCATCGAAATCGTATCGCCCCCAGGAAGGTGTTCATTAAGCACGATCACGGCAAAAACGATACTGGCCAACCCCCTGGGGCCGAACCAGCCCATAAACAGTTTTTCGTCGGTACGCAGGTTCATACCCTTGAGCACCAGGAAGACCGGCAGCATCCGAACGATGGTAAGACTCAGAAGTGAATAGACGACGCCCTGCCAGCTGAACGCCCCTATCGACTGGCCAACAACAGCAGTACCGAAGACCACCCACGTAATCAGGGCCAGGGTGTCACCAGTCCCTTCGGCGGCAAGCAGAAACTCATGTTTGTGTCGCTTCGCAAGCTTGCCGAACAACATGCCGCCAACAAAACAGGCAATAAAGCCGCTACCACCGAGCCACTGCGCCACGGCGAAACAGGTGACCGCCAGTGCCGGAACTGTGAGCTGCTGCCAGGTCTCTGTGACCCAGCCCCGTTCGACACATTGGGGAAACAGACGCACGGCCAGCCAGGTCAGTCCGACACCAACGGCAGCACCAATACCGATAGCTTCGACCACCAGCTTCAGAGCGAGCATCGAGGTGCTGCCCTCAGCCCCAGTACCGGTAGCCAGAGCCAGGAAGATGAAGAGGATCGGTACGCAGATGCCGTCGTTCAAGCCGCTTTCCACATTCAACCCTTCACGAATGTTGCTCGGCACAGCTTCGTTGGTCACCACCGCCTTGCCCAAAGCGGCATCGGTGGGCGCCAGCATGGTTGCAATGAGCGCTATCTCCAACAGTGCCAGCCCATCGAACAGCAGGTAGCCGGTGACAAACCCGAGCAGGATGGTGAGCGGCAGACCGAGCAGTAAAAGTTTTTGGGGGATTTTGAAAGAGTGTTTGAGCTCGCGGAGATTCGCGTTGGAAGCATCCGTAAAGAGTACCATGGCGAGGGTCAATTCAGCGAGGGTGCTCAGGAGTTCTGCGTCTACTTCCAGGGTCAGGAACCCCAGCCCCAAGGGGCCGAGTATCAGGCCAAAGGCTGTGAAAACGACTGCGCCATTAAAAGGGGTCTTTTCAAGCCCCCCGCTGACCAGGCTATAGAGGAGAACAAACGCGGCCAGAATCGCCAGGTTTTCATACATGGACTTACCCTCCAACGGACATTACAGATTATGGTCCGGCATGACGAAAGTGGAACGGGTCGTCACCAAAGATTACTCGAAGCCAACCCTTTGCTGCAACGGCTACTTGAGCAGTTTCCCGCCGTAGCCCTTCATGTACTCTTCCATCTTGGCCCCGAAGTGCTCGATGAACTTGTCCATCTTCTCACCTTCGGCATCTATGAATTTGTCCGCAATGCTGGAAGCCTCAGTATAAGCCTCTTCAAACGTGTGGTCGTCCAGACCGCTGATCTCTTTGGCATCGTCTTTGGATATATGCCCGGCATGAGAAAAAAACTGAAGCGAAGATGCCCGTCATTTTTTTAATCTTTTCCTTTGCCATATTCTTTCTCTCCATCTATCGTCGCGCCCTCTAGATTCTCAGATCCCTACATAAACAAGACGTTGCAAATTTAAACTTGTCATTGGATGCTGTCAAAATGATGTGTTTCTTATTTATATTCTCGCATTGCGTGGTGGATGTGGATTTGGCCAACGGAGGAGACTCTTGCTAACCCTGCAATCCAAGAATCTGGATACCGCCATTAATCCGTCCTGGCAGTCGTGGCTTTTGAGAAAGGGTCCAATTGATAGCATCGAAGATCAATCCCGTTTTTCTCCTCAAAGGGCCTATATGCCTATCAATGACACGATTTTTAACGTCATCGCTGAGATTTCCAGAGAGTTTGATTGTTTTGCAACCTCCTAATTTTAATATTATACGTTATTGACTTTGCTATAAAAGGGCCTAACCTTGGAAAAGCTTAACCTTTCTGCACATCCTGCAAGGAGGTCGAAATGACAGAGCATATGAAGAAGAAACTTTTAACGGGTTGGATTGGATTTATTCTCTCTATTTCTTTAGCTGTAAATGCATTTGCCCTCGAAGCCCCAACCCTGAGTATCTCAACCTCTGACACTTACATAACGGCTTCCTGGTCACCTGTCTCGGGTGCAACTGGCTATACGCTCTATTATACTTTTTATCCGTACTCAGCGGGACAACCCATCAACAGCGTTAATATGGGAACTGCCATGAACTTCGAGGCAAATCTCTGGGATGGTGCAGCTTTTTATGTGACTGTTACGGCATATGATGGCACAAACGAGAGTGTCTATTCAAATATTGAGCTTGTCATCATAGATCTACCAGCTCCAGCTGAGTGTGATAGCAGCAATCTGGACCTATGCGTAACCAGCAGCGCATGCTCCAACGCAGGAGGTCACTGGTGGATGAACAGTACCTGTAACGCAGTGCCGGAAGCTATATCCGCACCTATACTTACAGTTTCCACCTCAGGTCAGAATGTGTCGCTTTCGTGGACACCTGTGTCGGGGGCGACAGGATATACGCTCCGTTACGCTCCATATACGACAGAGGATGAGCCTGCTTACGAAAGTGCTGATATGGGCACTTCCACAGACTACTCGGTCACTTTGTGGGATGGTGCTTTCTATTCTGTGGCTGTCCTTGCCCGCTACAGCGATGGTTCGACCGCTCTTTCCAATGTCGAAAATTTTATGATATTTACCGGTGAACTTATTTTCCACGAAACCGGTAATGTCTTACTGGAAATCAGGAAGGAAGATGGGTTTGGTACTATCTCATATGTAGGCACTGAGGTTGCCGGCGAGCCTGGTGGTCCCTTACAAAGTATTATTGTAAGTTCCGGCACAGGAGAAAGCACCTTTCATTTTGATGAAAATGGAAATTTTGAGCGTTATGTCCATGATGATCCTGACAATTCTTCTAATCCAATATCTGGTATTTGTGATCATGCCAGCGGGGAAGATTATGTGTCGTGGATGAATGAAGAAGGCAACCCAGATATGGTCTCATTGCAGAAAGACATTATGGCATTAAAGCTTTGGATGGGTGTCGGGTTCAAAGCCCTTGTCGATGATTGGTGGGATGAAGATAGAGAAAACAACCCTAATAACTATTATTACGACGGACTTAGATTGCTCGCCTTATTAACGCCAGTGCTTGAAAAATTAGAAGTTATGGAATCACTGTCAGATGCAATCAATGAATCTTTATTGAACCAATATAATCATGAGTGCACGACCCCTTCCGACGATGAGGGATGCACGCCGTTTACACAGTCTACAACTAGCTGGAAGAACTATACACGCTACGAAGGAGTTACCGAGTGGAACTGGAGTGGCGTAACCATTTATTTGCATGATGACCAAACGGTTACGGCTTCCTCGTCAGTTTCAGAAGGGACTTGGTATGTGAACGGCAGCGATATCGAAATAGATACGAAATATATAAACAATCTCGGGGAACTGGCATGGACCTATACTTATACAGGAACCATTTCTCCCGACTGCACTACCATTTCGGGGACTGCTGACCGGAAGAGTAGTTCCGGCTACATCGAGTACTTTGAATGGAAGGCAACTCGGCTCAATTACTGAAAAGACCCTAAAATAATTTCGGGAGCATCCATAGACATTCCACAAAAAAGAGCCACACCAATTAAAGTGGCGTCAACTTTTTATCTGGTTTGACGGTGTCCTATTTATATTGCTGCATTGTTTCAGGGTGGCCAGATTGGCCGAAATGCGAAATTCTTACTACCACTGCATTACAAGAAGTAACAGCTCGATCTATAATTTAAGGTCCTCAATAAATAGTGGCCACAAATTGAAAAGCGCTAGTTGTGTTAGTTGGTTACTACTCAATTCAACTTTTAGCTCTACTTCGCCAGCTACATTCTTTATGACTGTGAAATCTTTTGCCCAAAAATTCAGTAATGAATATTTCAACTCTGTCACGAAAGCTTCTGTATCCAGACAACGACTCATCAGGCAGCATAGTTTACAAGATTTTAGGTACTCACTGGCTTGAGCTGTCACTTGCAACATAGCCTCTTCTTTTGACGAGGCGCTCACATTAAGCATTAATGGCTTGAAATCAGTCGCCATGATTTTTCCTGCTAGTTCCTGGATCTGCAGAGGTCGTGGCTTGTCCAACATAGAAGAATCTGCAAATGCTGCCACAGGAAGTAATCCTCCCAAAACAACCAAGCACACAAAAACAAGATTTTTCATAATAAGCCTCCTTAAGATGAAAAAACACCCAATCTCCGACAAGGAAATGGGTGCAGATGCAGCTAAAGAAAGCAGGCTCAACTCTCTTCGGCGGCTGGGCTGCCTCTGCTGAGGCCCCTTGCTCTGCGTCCTGGAATCGCTTCCAGTTTGCTCTTATCGGAGAGATACTTAGGGAATATTAACATATGGCTCTCAAAATTATCTCAAAAAATAGACGCACTTCACCGGATTCTTCAAATAAATTCCTAAATATCCTGACTTCTAAGAAAATCCTTCAGCCGCGACCTTGCGCTTCTTGTCTCTTGCTTTCAACGTGTGTGATGTGTCAGACATGTTCCGGCACAAAGAACCGGTTGGCTCTCGGCATATCCCACTCTCTTGAAAAATACGATTGAATTAAAAGCACATGGAGTTATTTTCGACCTGGAAAATAAGCCCATAACTCGAAAATAGCGGTTATTTTTACATCTCTTTGTCGCGATTACAATGACTTAGCTTGGCCTGAATCCGAGCGCCGGCTAACGGCTATCCGGCGCAATATCTGGCGCATAGACATACTGATACCCGAGCTTCTCGTACAACTCGATGGCGAAGGTTTTGCTGATTCTGTTCATACCATCCATGATTCCCTGCCGTATTCCGTTTGCGGTTCCAGAACCTGATTACCCGATCCGCCGTTCAATCTGTCCTTTTCCCATTGGACGGAGTTGTTTTCGATGTAATGCCGAATGCGAAGCAATTCCTGTTCGTTTCGGATAATATGTTCCCAATAATTGCGTTGCCACAATTTACCATCAAATCGTTGCCAGCCATGCAATTTAACCCCATCCACATATTTTTTTGTGGTCATGGTTTTGAAACGATGTACCACGTCCGGCAATGAATACCCCGGTTCCGACGATCGCCCATCAATACCCGTAGGGGCAACCCCCCGTGGTTGGCCGATAGGATGTGGTTGGCCGATAGGATGTGGTTGGCCGATAGGATGTGGTTGGCCGATAGGATGTGGTTGCGGCAATCCCGTAGGGGCAACCCCCTGTGGTTGCCCGGTTTGGGCAATATCACCAGGGCAGGCACGGGGGCCATCAGGGCAGGCACGGGGGCCTGCCCCTACGATGATCACGATCCCATGAAAATGGTTGGGCATGATGACAAATTGATCGATTTCGACACCTTGGTAATGGAATGGGATTTCCTCCCATACGGTGCGCACCATTTCTCCGGCGGCGGTGAATTGAACCGTGCCATCCACAATATCACCGAACAGATGGTACTGCCCTAGCGTGCAAATCGTCACAAAATACAGCCCCGCTCCGGAATAATCGTAACCCCGCAAACGAATGGTACGGCGATGATGAATGTCAGGATTGTATTTCATACGGCGACCCTCACTTCCCCGCTCGTGAGTTTAGGCAGCAAGGTGTCGCGGAGTTTTTCGGGCGAGGGTGCGGATTTGAATGTGGATATATCCAATTTTGTCCCATGCGTTATCTGCATATGCGGAAAACTCGCGTAGCCTGTCTTCAGGAGGCCGTTTAAACTCTAAGAACCCCATCCGGTTTAACCGAATAAGGTTTTCCTGCAGGTCTTATTATGAATAACCGGCAACATCCCCGAGATATCAGCCTGAAACCGCCTCCTGCCAGATTGCATCCCGCAACCCCGAAGTCCTCTTGACCCTGCGCTGCAGGGCCAGGGAAAAGACCTCCTGTCGCCCCCAGATCTCGGCTGCACTCTTTGCCCGGGTTATGCCGGTGTAAATTAATTCCCGGGTCAGGGCCCGTGTATCGTGAGAGGGCAACAGTAAAAGGACCCGATCGAATTCTGACCCCTGGCTTTTGTGCACGGTGGTCGCAAAGACAGTCTCGTGTGCAGGCAGACGGGCGGGAGCCAGGGACCTCAACTGGCCGTTCGGATCGGGGAAAAAGGCCCTGAGCTGCTTTTCAGGCACTGTCGTCAGGCCAGAGGATGCCGGTGTCGCCGTTGAAGAGTCCAAGGTTATAGTCATTCGCCGTGATCATGATCGGACGGCCCTTGTACCACCGTGACCCGGGTTGCAACAGGCCCTTCTCGGCCAGGATCTGTTCGGCGAGCGGGGTGATTGTCGAGACACCGAAAGGCCCGTTTCTGAGGGCGCAGAGCACCATGAAGCGGTTGAACTTTGCCAGCGCCTCTGCCGGGCAAGCCGCTTCCAGGTAGGGGGTGAAGCCACCCAGGATGCGCTGCTTCAATTGTTCCCGGACCTGGTCTTCGGGCGGGCATTCCAGCCAGCTGACATCCCGTATCGCAGAGTCGTGCAGCAGCTTCAGCGCATCCCCGGTCAATCCGGCATTGACGGCAATGCTCAGGCGGCCAATGCCGGAAGATTCATCGAAGCGATAGTTCTTCTGCAAAGTCACCAGTGAATCTCCGGGACCGGTTTGTGTCGCGGAGCCGTAGGCGTCATCGCGCAGTCCCAGGTGTGGACCGAGGATTTCCCGCATCTGCGTGGAGTAAGTTGTGTCGGTGCCGGTCTGGCAGATGTCACCAAGCACTGCTCCGGCTTCGACGGATGAGAGCTGGTTCTTGTCACCGAGAAGTATCAGGCGTGCGTGATCGGGGAGGGCGAGGATCAGCTTCGCCATCATCGGCAGGTCGACCATGGAGGCCTCGTCAACGACCACGACATCATGAGGCAAAGGGTTGTTGGCGTTATGACGAAATGACGGTGAATTGCGCACAGAGCCCAGCAGCCGATGCAGGGTGCTGACATCTTCGGGAATTCTGCCCCGTATTGCCTGGTCGCAGGGCAGGTCTCCTTTGGCTTTGGTGATCGCCGCTTTCAGTCTTGCCGCTGCTTTCCCGGTGGGAGCGGCGAGCGCGATGGATAACGGCTGGTCAGCGGCCATCTCCAGCAGCAGGGCCAGGATCTTGACAACGGTCGTGGTTTTACCGGTCCCAGGGCCACCTGAAATAACGCAGAAAGGTCGGGTCGCTGCCAGCAATGCCGCGGCTTTTTGCCAGTTTGTCTGCAGATCACCCTCGTCTGCAAAGTAATTCCCCAGCTTGCTGGCCAGTCGTTCCATGCCTGTCGATTTAAACTCACCGGAGCGATCGAGAATTCCCCTGGCGAGGGCCTGCTCGTAAGCATGGTAACGGTAGAGGTAGAGACGATTGGACTCATCCAGGATCAGGGGATAGAACGACCCTGGCGGGCCGACAACCCTGGTCGCGCGCAGTTGCTCTGCCCATTCAGCCACCGACCATTCCGGCCGCAACTCTGCGCCCAGCCCTGCGCTCTCCTGGAACTCTCCCAGCACAGCTTCCTGCAGATCGAGACAGACGTGACCATTTCTGACGGCTTCACACAGCAGCCTGGCGGCCATGGTCAGCTGCGGCAGGTCACGCTCCTCGAGTCTCGTGATGAAGCTGGCAAAGCCGTTACTGATCGCAGAGAGAGTCGTGTGAGTTGTCATTATGCCGCCTCCCTGCCCGTGGTGAGGTAGTTGCTGAGTGCTTCAATCAGGGCCAGGTCCGGATAGTCGGCAAAGATTCCCAGTGAGGACTCGGAGTCGGTGTTGAGCGAGGTCCCGCGCAGGTAAGCGTAAACAACTCCGCCGAAGTGAGTCTCGTAAGAATAACCGGGCACGGTGCTGCCCAGGTATTTGTGCAGGGCGACCAGGTAGAGATGGTACTGCAGGGTGTAATAACTCGACTTCATCGCTGAGGCGAGAGCGTGCGGCCGGTAGTTGTCCGCAGCGGTGCCGAGGAAGTTGGATTTCCAGTCGAGCAGGTAGTAGCGCCCCTCGTGCCTGAAGACCAGGTCGATGAAGCCCTGCAGCATACCGTGGTGCCTGGAGAAGCCGAGGTCGGCGAGATTCTCCGAGAAGCCTTCGATGTGACCCGAAGCGACTGCGTGCCTGGCAAAGGTTCTGGCTAAAGAAGCTGTATCAATCGCCCCGAGCGGCAGCAGGAACTCCAGCTCCGCAAGCTGATCCTGGCGCGGAATCTGGTTCAGCCGCAGAGTCGTTCCTGTCGGGGTCACGATCGGTGTCGCCAGGGTTTTGTTGACCATGGACATGACGGCCGGAGTCCAGCGCAGATCAAAGCCATAAGCCTGCAGGGCTGACCGTGTCACTCCTTCAATCTGGTCAGTCTCGCTTGAGCAGAAATCGAGGTTTTCAAAGAGCATGTGCAGGCAGCTGCCGGCGGTCGCGCCTTTCGGGAAATCCATAAAGGAGGCGAAGCAGATCTTTGACCGGGGTGTCTGCGGCAAGATCCTGTTCATCGCGTGTCCAGCTCTTCTCCTGAACATGGAACTGGTGCGGATGCAAGGGGCCTGCGGTCAGATTGGAGAAACTCGAGATGCACCATGAACGGTCAATCCTGCCGGAGAAATCATGACAGCTGAGCTTGTCGTGGTGGAGTGTTGCCTCGCCCGTATAGGACGCTGTGCCCTGCTCGGGAAGTACTTCGACTTGTATGCCGCCTTCAGCCTGCTGCGATATGGCGTTCAAATCTCTTTCTATGGTTGCACTGTCCAGAGCTGCCGGATAGTTGATGGCTAACTCCGGGTGCTCCTGAAGCGCGTCTGCCGATGGCTCCAACATGGGTTGCCGCTGCGCGTGCAGCAGGTAACCCAAAGACGATTTCTCAGCCGACTTGAGCTCTCCCCAGCCGAGGTAACATCGATACTTTGCCCGGGTCATGGCGACATACAGAAGCCGCATCTGCTCGGCGAGCTGCTCGCGTTCGGCCAGGCTGGCGTGACCTTGCAGGTCGTCTGAACCGAGATCCATGGTTTTCCGATTGTCCTCCTCCGGGTTGTGAAAGAAGAGGGGAGCTTTGGCGTCTACTTTTGCCGAGTTCCAGCAGAAAGGGCAGAAGACGATCGGATATTCGAGCCCCTTGCTTTTATGGATGGTGACGATCTTGACGGCGTTGTCGTCTGTTTCCAGGCGGATCTGGAATTCCTCCTGGTCGCGCTCTTCGTTGAATTGCCTGGCGAACCACTTCAGCAGGCCGTCGATGCCGAGGTGCTGTTCCTGTGCCGCTTTATGAAGAACTTCGAAACAGTGCAGCAGGTTGGTCACCCGTCTCTGCCCGTCAGACAACCTGAGAAGCCGCTGCCGGACAGCTTGTTCGGCAAGCAACTTTCCGGTCATGACAATCAAGTTACGACTTTGCCAGATTCTGTTGTATTCCAGTAGCTTTTCTAAGCCACACCTCAAGTTGTCTCTCATCTATAGTCAGTGCGCCAAGGTCGCGACCGGACAGGCCAAAGAGGTCGCTGGCCAGGGCTGCTTTGACCAGTGATTCGTTGACCGGATCGGCAATCGCTTTGAGGACGCGCATCACCTCTTCGGCTTCCCTGGTTTCGAAGAGACTGCCCGTGCCGCTTTGCACGCTGGGGATGCCCTGCCTCTTGAGAGTCTTCTCAATCAGGGCTCCTTCCTTGTGGGTGCGTACCAGCACGGCAACATCCCCGGCTTCGAGCGGCCGTCCCTTGATGGTTGCTTTGCCGCTGGCGGATAAATTCAGGAGTCGGGTGATTTCATAGCTGACGGCCCTCGCCAGTCTCCCCCTGGAAATATCGACATTGTCCTCTTTGCCCTCTTCCAGCGGATTGCAGGTCCAGATCTGCAGTGGTTGCGTGTCCGTTGCGCCGCCAAGCACCAGGACATCATTTGCGTCGGCCTGCTTCTGATCAACGGGCTGAAAGCCGATCTCTGCAAAAACAAAAGGTCGATCATGGGCGGCAAAGACGGTGTTGATCGCGCGCACCAGGGTGGGAGTGCTGCGCCAGTTTGTCGACAGGGTGTAGCGGTGCTCCACAACCCTGGTTGCTTCGATGTAGGCAAAGATGTCGGCGCCGCGAAAGCTGTAAATCGCCTGTTTCGGGTCGCCGATAAAGAAGACCGGCCGATGTCGGTCGGGGTAGAGGGTGCGAAAGATCTCAAACTGGACCGGGTCGGTGTCCTGAAACTCGTCGATAAAAGCGGCCCTGAACTGGCTGCGGATTGAATCGCACAGGCGTGGACCGACCGAACTGATGAGCCGGTCACGCACGTTGAGGAGCAGATCATCAAAGTGCCTGATATTCTGCGTGCTCTTTCTGCTTGGCAGCTCCCGTCGTAAATAGGCGATGAAGTCGGCCTGCAGGGTCATGATTTGCGCCTGGTAGGCTGTTTCAAGCCGGGCGTGGCTTGCCGCCGCGGCTTCGGCCAGGTCGAAGAACGGGTGCCGGGGCGTTACGCCGTTCTTTTTGGTGCCGTCAACCAGGGACGCGGTCGTCAACCTGGTAAAGAGTTTCTCCGGGGCCTGGAAAGTCACCGTCGATGAAAAATATAAGTCAATTTCAGCGAACCACTTCACCAGGCTGTCCCTGTTGTAACTTCTGCGATTGAGTCCTTCTGCGTCGAGCAGAAGCCTCTTGATGTCGACATGATGCTCATCCCAGCTGCTTTGCAGGGTTTCACGCAGCTGCCACCATTCATGCTCAAGTGTCTCCAGGCTTGTTCGGGGGCTGTCCGGGATAACCCTGATGCCCGGGTCGCTGGTGATCTGCTTGCTGAGGCCTGTAAAGGAGGAGGGAACGATCTTCTTCTCGAAGAGATAGGCGGCGAATGGTCCGGTTTGATTGGCACAATGGCGTCGCCAGTAGTCCTGGGCGATTTCGTCTATCAGAAGGGCCTGGTCAGTGATAAGTTCGGTGTCGAAGAGCGCGCCGGCTTCGAAGGCTTTGTCCTGAAGAATCCTCTGGCAGAAGCCGTGGATCGTGTAGATCGCCGCTTCATCGAAGCAGATCAGGGCCTCACGGAGCTTGGCGCTGGCCTTCTTACGATGTTCTGCAGACTCCATTCTGCCAAGCAGCTCTGATAAAAAGACATCGTCAGGAATTGACCCGGCAAGCCCCTCAGATGCTTCACGGATTCTCTGCCGGATGCGATCCCGCAGCTCTTCAGTGGCGGCCTCGGTGAAGGTGACCACCAGGATCTTGTCGACGGTGAGTTCTGTTTCCAGGAGCAGGCGCAGGTAGAGGGCGGCGATGGTGAAGGTCTTGCCGGTCCCGGCGCTGGCTTCAAGCAGGTTCCTGCCCTCAAGGGAGCTGTCTAACAGATCGAAACGTTGAATATTCTGCATGGCTCAAGCCTTCGATTCATGGTTGAGGAGCGGGGTGACAATGCGCTCTGCCAGTTGTGTGAATTCTTTGTCGATCGGATCGACGCGGCCAAAGCAATAGCCGAAATCTATCATCTTCGCACTCGCCCATGGAGCGTTCGCTGCCGAGCCAGCTTGAACGCGCCTTGTCGAGACATTTGTCGATCGGCTTGCCCTTGCGGACTTCATCGACATAGCTGAAGGCCGACTTCGGGAAGAAGGGGAGCGGCCTTGACTGGCCATCCTGGAAGAGTTGCAGCAGCTCGCCAAGAATTTGTCGCGGCTCGGCCACAGCGTTGTAGCGTTTGTCCTCGGTGCTGTTGCCAAGCAGGTGGCTGTATGTGGTCTCTGATTCAGCCTCGTTAACCAGGCAACAGAGAGCCAGGTGATGGATCCAGGTGCCCAGCCGGTCTTTGGGTTTGATGCTTGCGCAGCGATGACGCAAAAGTCCCTGCGGATAGAGCCCGGACAACTCTCCGACCAGCCTGATTTGGTTGAATGTCTGATCATATGACAGGGATCCGGGTTGTTCCCCCAGCGTAAAGTCCTGCACTTTGAGGGCAAAGGAGCGGGCTGTGGCCATGCACTTCTCGAACGTCGGCTCCGCCTGGCTGCCCTGTGGCAGGATGCCTTTCGCAACGTAGAGGCCGAACAGATCGGCAGGGACGTCGTCAGCAAGGATGTGTTCAACCAGCTCTTGCAGGATCTGGTAGTTGACGAGCCCGTCGAGACTGAACGGTTCCTGATCCTGAAGTGCCTCCGAAATCCTGTCGATGTAGATCCCGAGGCGGTTGCGCAGAAAGAACTGGGCCGGGTTCTGTATGAACTTGACCAGCTGGGCCAGGGTGACGGTTTGCAGCCCTTCCTCGTCGGCCGTCAGCGTTCCCTGCATGAAGTCATTTTCATTGATGTCAGCGGTTTTGTCCTTTTGTCGCCGTTCGTGTCTCTGTGATGCCAGCGCGAGGGCTCCCTGGTAATTCTCCTGGCTGTAACTGAACAAGCCTTGATCAACAGAGAAGTAGGCGGGGTTGAAGCCCTGCAGGCGGTGCCTGGTGACAATCTGCTGGCGCAGGTCGCCTCCTTTGGCAGCGCTGAAGCCCTGATCGAGAGCATCCAGCAGTTCGCTGACCACCACCGATGGCGGTGCCTCGCTGTTATCTTTGACGCTCTGACCGACATAACTGACGATGAGGGCGTTGCGGGCCGAGAGGATTGCTTCCAGAAAGAGATAACGGTCTTCCTGGCGCCTTGATGGGTCGCCTTTTGCGGGATCCTGGGTCATCAGGTCAAAACTGACGGACGGAGCTTTGCGCGGAAAGGCCGCGTCATTCATGCCGAGCAGGGCGACGACCTTGAACGGGATGCTGCGCATCGGCAGCAGTGAACAGAAGGTTACACCGCCACGCAGAAAACCGGAACTCGAGGCGAGCGACAGCTCCCTCTGCAGAATGCTGTGCAAGACCTCGAAATCGATTTTCTCCACGTAACCGCTGAGCTCTTCGATGCGATCCAGCTTGTGCAGCTGCTGAACCAGGGTGACAATCTCATCTTTGGCCTCTGTTTGAAAAAACTCTTCGACCAGCGAGGAGAGGAGCTGTCCCCATTCGGCCAGGGTGCGCCCCTTGTCAAGGGATTCGATGGCTGCAAACAGTTGCTCACAAAAAGCATGAAAACTGCCGAGGATTTCTGCAAGGCCACCTTCGACGCCGTCGTAGGGAAGAATACCCCCGAACAGGGCTTTCTCTTCGGCTGGCAAGGCAAAGCCGAGAAACAGGCGATCAAAACCTGCCTTCCAGGTATTGCCCCCAAGCGCAGGCAGGTCGAAACGTTCCTTGAAGCTTCCATCAATCCCCCAGCGGATGTGGGTGTCATTGATCCATTGCCGGACCAGGTCGAGATCCTGCAGGGTGAGATCGAAACGATGCCTGATCGTCGGTTCCTCGAGGAGTTCAATCATCTGGCTGGCCGTGAGGCGAGTTCCTTTCAGGGCGAGCACTTTGAGAAAGGCCTCAGCGACAGGGCTCTCCTTCTGGCGCGAACGATCCGCGATGGAATAGGGAAGCTTTTGCTTGTCACGGGTCTCGCCGTCGAACACGGCGGCAATGTAGGGTGCGTAGCTCTCAATGTCCGGCGCCATCACCAGGATCTCGCGCGGTTCGAGGCCGGGGTCTTTGGTCAACTCATTCAGCAGCAGATCGCGCAGAACTTCCACTTCACGAACCGGCGAGTGACACGAGTGGATCTGGATCGACTGATCCGCCTCTGCAACGACTTGCTTCTCAGCCGTCGCCGGGTCACGCAGCTCCAGTATCTGACTCTGCAGAGCGGCCAGGGTGGTCCGCTCTCCCGGGCTCTGGAACTTGTCTCTGAGCTCGGGGTTGTACTCAACAAGCATGTTGAGAAACTCCTGGCTCAAGGTGCCAAGCGACGACAGCAGGGGATGCCCGCGATCAAAGTGCAGATCATCACGCTGCTGATTTAAATGCAGCCCTGCCTTTCTGGCCAGTTTGACCTGGAGTTTGTCGGAAGCGATGTCGTACCAGAATTCCTGGCACGGATTCATCAGGAACATGTGGACATCGATATGCTCTGCGATCGCGGTCAGAACCTCGAGGTGCAGCCTGGGGAGAGTCGAGATGCCGAAAATGAAGAGCTTCTCGGGAACACCGGGCAATGGCCCTTGCCAGGTCCGAATTCGTTCGCTGAAGCGCTCGAAAAAGCGCCGGGCGATGACGCTGGCGTTCCGAGTCATCGAACATCCGATGCCAGAGCGAACCGTGCCACGAGTCAAAATCACCTCGATCCCACAACCTGATCATCTCGGGGCGGAAGGTGCAGAGCTGGTCGTACATGGCGGCGATCTTCTGGCAGAGCTGGAAACGACGCAGGTCATCGTCGCTTTTGCTGCTGTAGTCGAACAACGGTGCAAAGTCTTTGTCATCAAGACAGCCGGGCAACACCCGCATGGCGCGGAAGGTGAGTGCATCGCCATCGAACAGACTGCTCTGCGAGGCGTCGGCCATGACGGCCTTAAAGATATCGTTCAGGATGGTGTTCGGGAAGGGGAAGCGGGCATTGGCGATCAGGCCCATGCGTTGGGCGAGCTCGATGCAGAGCCAGCGCTCCATGCCGCGACTTTGCACGACGATCGTCGATGGAATCAGAGGGTCACGGTTGTCACGAGAGAGTTCTCCGGCGAGCTCGCCGACGAGACTCTCAAGGTGATTGCTCTGGTGAATGACAAGTCCGGACATCTATCCCCCCAATCTCTCTGCACTGAAATCGTTTCGCCTGAATCACTGTAAATCGTCAGCTACCAGATTTCTACCACGGTGGCGTGACAGATTAAGACGCACCGCGCCAGTGATCATCAGGCGGCCGCTAACATGCGAGCATGAACTTGACGAAATTAATCAATGATAGTATTTTCAGCAGGTTAATCGATTATGGTTGCCGCTGTCCACTGCTCCTTGTCATGTGACGAAAGTGAGTGTGATGTGTTGAAAGAGTACGCTGAACGCATGATGATTTGTGCAGGCAAGTGACACCTCGCCGAGCGAGTCCGATGCCATGGAAAAATGGGTCACCAAATTCTGGCTGCCATTTCTGCTGGTTGCGTTGTCAGTCGCTGTCTTTATGGAGTTTGGCTCGGTTAAAACCTTCAACCTGGATTCAGCGGGATACGAGCCGGGCGCTGTCGACCCTCGGAAAGGCCAATCGTCGGGCGCGGTAAGGCCGACGTCGCGGCAGGTCGACTCTGCTGGACAAAGTCGACTTGCCATTGGTGAGCGGTATGCTTCGCTCGAAGAGCTGGTGGCGGATCAGCAGGCCGTCGGTTTTCTCCGCACAGGTTATTTCGGTCAATACTGGCCGGCGAGAGTCGCCGAAATCGCAACAGACAATGATGCTATCAGTTTTGTGCGGCAGAACGGAACCAGGCACAACTACACCAAGTTTGATGGTTATCGGATGAAGATGGTGCGTCTTCGCTCCGGAGACCAGGAGACCATTGTCGTGTTCCGTTCTCAGTCAAAAAGGTGATGACCAGAAGCGCGGCCTGTCATCGACCCGTTCGAATCAGGTGCCAACCCCTCTTGGAAAGTGGTGAATCAATGATCAATGGCCTGCAGCTTGCTGCGAGGTCGCTCACTTTAAAGCCCTGCAGCCTTTTTGTCACCAACAAGCCGACGATGGGGGCTAGCTCCGACGCTTACCAGCCGTTGACAGCCTCATCTGAGAGAACCCTGGCGAGCTTGTCCTGGACTTGATGTAGTCGTTCACCGGCCATAATCGCAATGTTGCGCATGAAAATATAAGCCAGGTGATAGTTGGTCTCAAAAATCCGCTTCAGAGTCTCCCGGTCAATTTCAAGCAGCGTGGTCTTCCCCTTGCAATATCCCGAAAGATGATACTTGTGCGGAGGCACAATGGCCGACCAGCCGACAGCATCACCCGGCTTTTGTGAGACGACGGTCGTGTCGGCATTCTCCCTGTGAGGCATTTCATAATGGAGGTCGATGCCTCCGCTGAGAATCAGATACAGCTTGGTCGCCTCGCTCTGCTCCATGAAAAGGTTGGTGCCGTCGGCGTAGGTTTGTTCCTGACACCGATGTAAAAATGCCTCTATCTCATCCGGCGCGAACCCCTTAAACAGTCCCTCTGCAAAAATTTCCCCGGCGTTGCTCATAAGACCACCTCCCTCGGAGTGCTGGTTGAATCTTCCCAAGCCTTAGAAAGTCTCTTTTGCTGTGCGACCGGTCTCATAACAGAATGAAAACGGAGACTTTTCGCCTGCTATAATGATACCTTCTTCTGGGTATTTTGCTTGAAAAAGAGTTCAGTCGGGTGTCGTCTTCAGGACAGTCGCAGCATGACTCCAGCATCACATCCACCACTCTTGCATTGGTGATGGACTCACGATGCATTTCCAATACATGGCGGACTTTGTCTGGTATCATCTCCGTGCAATCCTGTACTCTGTTGTCTGTTGCATAGGCTGATCTTCTCATTGACGAGCTGCGATTGTATTCACTGTATGAGCCGTTTCACCCCATGACCTGTCAGGATGACTCATGAAGCACACAATCACGAACAGTCAGAACATTTCGAAGCATTGTCTCGTCTGCGGTGTTGACAATGATTTCGGTTTGAAGACCCGTTTTTACGAGACTGAAAACAATGAGCTTATCGGCATTTTCACGCCTCTGGCGGAGCACCAGAGCTACCCGCAGGTGACTCACGGAGGCATCTCGGCGGCAATCCTCGATGAAGTGATCGGCCGTGCCATCATGATGACCAACGACAGCAACACTTTCGGGGTGACGGTCGAGTTAAAAGTCCGCTACAAAAAGCCAGTCCCGACCGGTGTTGAGTTAAAAGCCATCGGCCGTATTACCAGTGAAAAGAGCCGGACTTTTGAAGGTACCGGTGAGCTTTATCTGCCCAACGGGGATGTCGCCGTGGAGGCCGTCGGCAAGTACATGAAGCGACGCCTGGAGCAGATCACCGACGCTGAGTTCGTTGAGAATGAGTGGTTTGTGACAGAGGATGAACTGCCCGGAGAGATCTCGTTGTAGATCAGGTTACAGCCGGGTACGGTACTCCGCCGCTCTCTTCCGGGCATTGCTAACCAAGCTTTGGCAGGATGGCGCTGGCAAAGCTGAGGACGAAGAAGAAGCCACACATATCAGTCACCGTAGTCAACAGCGGCGCGGACACCAGTGCCGGGTCCATCTTGAGCCGTTTCAGGAGCAGCGGCAGGAGCCCCCCGAGCGTGACGGCGACGACGGTATTCGCCGCCAACGCACCTCCGACCACCAGGCCAAGGTAAGGGTTTCCTTTCCATAAATAAGCCACCCCTCCCAAAAGAACTCCAAGAGCCAGGCCGTTCAAAGCTCCGAGGACAGACTCTTTTCTCATGACGCGCAATAATTCATTCGGTCTCACTAAGCCCAGAGAGAGCTCGCGCATGCTGACAGCCACCGCCTGGTTGCCACTGCAGCCGCTCATGTCGCTGACCATCGGCAGGAACACCGCCAGGGTGATTGCCGCGGCCAGCGTGTCCTGATAAACGGCGATCACGCTGGCCGCAATGATGTTGAGGACGATATTCAGGCTCAGCCATGAGAGTCGGCGTCCGGCACGGTTGAAGAGGGGCATGGTGCGGAATTCTTCTCCGCCGATAATGCCGCTCAAGCCGAGGAATTGCCTGATTGTCTTCTCGCGACGGGCCTCTTCGACGGATTCGGGAAGGACAACGCCGACCATGCGCCCCTCATCGTTGACCACCGGGACGCCGAAAAAGTCATGTTCTTCAAAAAAATCACGCATCTCGTCGAGTCGGCTGTCGACGGAAAGAGTCAACGGATTCCGAATCATGATATTGCCCAGGGTTGAGCTCCGTTTCGGGAAAAGCAGGTCGTGCATGCGGAGTACACCGGTCAGGCGCTGGTCATCGTCGACGACATAAAAATACTGCACGTTGTAATCGGCGTAGAGCTCCCGGTTGTCCTGGAGGTCCTTGAGAGCCTCGGCGATGGTTATCCCGGCCGGGAAGCTCAGGAATTCGGAGATCATCAGACCACCCGCAGTATCGGCCGGGTAGGTCATGAAATGGCGGGCTTCTTCGGCGTCCTCCTGGTCCATCTGTTTAAGGATCGCTTCGGCATCCTCTTCATCCATCTCGCCGAGCAGGTCGACGAGGTGGTCGCTGTCGAGCTCCTCAAGAATCGCTGCGGCTTTCTCCGGAGGCAGGTCATCGATCAGGTCTGCAGCCTGGACATTTGAAATGTCTTCGATGATCTCGGCTGCGTCCGATGGTGCCAGAAGCTGAAACAGTCGTCCCTGGAATTCGTTACTGAGACGCGATATGGAGCGCGCTGTCTCGGTCGGGCTCATCTCGTCGATATAATCGAACAGCAGGGCCGCATCTCCTGATTCAATCAGTTTTTGTATGTCTTCCCAGGGGCGTTCGGAGTGAGTCACCGGTGATTTGAGAGGAGCTGCTTCCATGCGTATGGACTTTCTTCTGGAAATAATTTCTCGGGATAATTCACAACAACAGAGCATTTAATGATATAATGTGTCCGTCAATATACAGTGTTATCAAGGATTATACTATGCCCGAAACGTGACCGCCCCCCCTCCGAATAAAAATCTTAACTCTCTTTAACTCAACTTGTTTGATGACAATCTTAGAAGAGTGGGTGCGACAGACGACCCTGCTCGAACACCACGAAATTCCTTGCAGAAAGGTGATTTATGCGATTTCAGAATTACCAGACAGACGGATTCTACGATGAGATGTTTGACGAGCAGTCGCAGCCACGCGCCGGTGCAAAGGCCGTGATTGACCGGTTCAATGACCTGCCGCTGGAAGAGCTCAAGCGCCGTCAGCAGGCTGCGGAGAAAGCCCTCTTGCAGATGGGGATCACTTTCAGTGTTTACGGAGATGAACAGGGCACGGAACGGATTTTTCCGTTTGACATCGTGCCGCGCATTATCCCGCAGAACGAGTGGGTTGTGATCGAATCCGGCCTGAAACAGCGGATTCGGGCGCTCAACCTCTTTATCGATGATCTCTACCATGATCAGAAGATTCTCAAGGATGGCATTATCCCGGAGGAGCTGGTTCTTTCGGCCAGCGGTTTCAGGCCTGAGTGTATGGGATTGAATCCGCCGGGTGGCATCTGGTGCCACATCACCGGGACCGACCTGGTTCGGGGAGGTGACGGCAAATTCTACGTCCTCGAAGACAACCTGCGTTGTCCGTCGGGGGTCTCTTACGTGCTTGAGAACCGTGTCGTCATGAAGCGCAGCTTCCCGCGAGCCTTCGATGCGGCCCGCGTCGTCCCGGTGATTGATTACCCGAACCGTCTGCTTGAACTTCTGCAGTCCCTGGCGCCGCCTCGCCGCGACAAACCGGTGGTCGCCGTCTGGACCCCCGGTGTCTATAACTCGGCCTACTTTGAACATTCCTTCCTGGCGCAGCAGATGGGGATCGAGCTGGTTGAAGGTAGCGACCTGGTGGTGGTCGATAATCGTGTCATGATGCGCACGACCACCGGTCTCAAGCAGGTTGACGTTCTCTACCGGCGTATCGATGATGATTTCATCGACCCGCAGGTGTTCCGGGCCGACTCGATGCTTGGTGTCCCCGGTCTGATGGGGGCCTACCGCGCCGGCAATATTGCCCTGGCCAACGCCCCGGGGACCGGGGTGGCTGACGACAAGGCTGTTTATGCCTATGTCCCGGATATGATCAAATATTATCTCGACCAGGACGCCATCCTCAATAATGTCGAGACCTATCTCTGCTGGCGTGAGAAGGACCTGCAATATGTGCTGGCCAATCTTGACAAGCTTGTGGTGAAAAAAGTTGGCGAGTCGGGCGGTTACGGGATGCTGGTCGGCCCGCACGCCAGTGTCAAGGAGCGCGCCGAATATGGTGTGCAGGTAAAGGCCAATCCGCGCAACTTCATTGCCCAGCCGACCCTGGCTCTCTCCCGTGTCCCGACCCTGATTGACGACCATTTCGAAGGTCGACATGTCGACCTTCGGCCTTACGTTCTCTACGGTGAGGATATTTACGTGATGCCCGGAGGACTGACTCGCGTTGCTCTCAAGAAAGGATCCCTGGTGGTCAACTCCAGCCAGGGTGGCGGCAGCAAGGACACCTGGGTGGTCGAAGCCTGCTCCCAGCAGGAAGGAGGTGTCTCATGCTGAGCCGTGTTGCCGAATCAATGTACTGGATGGCCCGTTATGTTGAGCGGGCAGAGAACGTTGCGCGCATCATGGATGCCAACTATCACATGATCCTCGACCTGCCGAGTGGTGTTGGAGAGCAGTGGGAACCGCTGGTCGTGACCTCCGGAGACGAAGATCTGTTCAAGGAGTTCTACGGTGAGTTCAACGAGGCCAATGTCGTCAGGTTCCTGACCTTTGACACTCGCAATCCGAATTCGATTCTCTCCTGTCTGCAAATGGCGAGAGAGAATGCCCGCTCGGTGCGCGAATGGATCAGCTCCGAGATGTGGCAACAGGTCAACACCTTCTATCTGCTTGTCAAGGAAGCATCCCGCGACGGGGGCGGGATTGAACTGCCACACGAGTTCTTCGTCGAAGTCATGATGGCCAGTCACCTGTTCACCGGACTGTCGCAGAACACCATGACTCACGGTGAAGGCTGGCAGTTTGCCCGGCTCGGCCAGATGCTGGAACGTGCTGACAAGACCGCCCGCATCATCGACGTCAAGTATTTCATCCTGTTGCCCTCTGTGGAGTATATTGGCACACCCTTCGACCATATCCTCTGGGGATCGATTCTGCGTTCCGCCAGCGCCTTCGAGATGTATCGCAAGCGTTACGGCCAGATCGTTCCCGACCAGATCATCGAATTCCTGACGCTCGACGCCGAATTCCCGCGCGCCATCCACCACTGCCTGATCATGGCGGAGCTTTCGTTGCGCAATATCTCCGGAACCATGCGCGGCCGCTTCACCAATCGTGCCGAGAAGGCGCTCGGGCGCCTGCTCGCGGATCTCGACTACACGACGGTCGAGGATATCAAGTCACAGGGTCTGCATGAGTTTCTCGATGATCTTCAGACCCGTCTGAACAGTGCCGGTGAAGTGGTTTACGAGACTTTCTTCTCTGTCCCCGCGGCGACTGCCATTGTACAAAAACAAGCCCAGAACTAGAATCAAGGGATATAACCTCTATGTCTATACGCGTTGCCTGCAGGCACCTTACGCACTACAAATTTGACCGGCCGATCAACCTTGCTCCACATATCCTGCGCTTGCGGCCGGCCCCCCACTCGCGAACCCCGATTCGCGCCTATTCCCTGCGCATCCTGCCGGATACGCACTTCCTCAACTGGCAGCAGGATCCTTTCGGCAATTACCTGGCTCGCCTGGTGTTCCCGGAAAAGACCCGCGAACTGAAAATCGAGGTTGAGGTGGTCGCCGACATGACCGTCATCAATCCGTTCGATTTCTTTGTCGAGGAATCGGCTGAAAAGATCCCCTTTGTCTACGATGCGCAGCTGCGCAAGGAGCTGACACCCTATTTCGAGGTCACCGAGAGTGGACCTCTACTCAGTTCATGGCTGGAGCAAGTTGATCGAACACCGACGACGACGGTTGATTTCCTGGTCAGCCTGAACCAGAAAGTGCGCGAGGCGGTGAACTATTCCGTGCGCATGGAGCCGGGAGTTCAGACCTGCGAGGAGACCCTTGAACGGGCGATCGGTTCCTGTCGTGATTCGGGCTGGTTGCTGGTGCAGATTCTGCGTCATCTCGGCTTGGCGGCACGTTTCGTCTCCGGATACCTGGTCCAGCTGACGGCTGATGAAAAATCTCTTGATGGGCCTTCCGGGCCTGAGGCTGATTTCACCGATCTGCACGCCTGGGCCGAAGTTTACATTCCCGGTGCCGGCTGGATCGGGCTCGACCCGACCTCCGGCCTGTTTGCCGGTGAAGGTCACATCCCGCTGGCATGCACACCGCATTATTCAAGCGCCGCCCCGGTCACGGGGGCCATTGACAAGTGCGAGGTGTCCTTCGAGTTCGCCAACAGCGTCACGCGTATCCACGAGGACCCGAGGGTGACCAAGCCTTACAGTGACGAGCAGTGGGCGCGGATTGATGCTCTGGGCGAACAGGTCGACGCCGACCTGGCCCGTGGAGACGTACGCCTGACCATGGGTGGCGAGCCGACTTTTGTTTCCATAGACGACATGGAAGGCGCGGAATGGAACACCACGGCAGATGGCCCTCACAAAAGAAAGCTGGCCAATACACTGCTTCGTCGTTTGCGGGAAGCCTTCAGCAGTGGCGGATTGCTCCATTTCGGCCAGGGCAAATGGTACCCGGGCGAGCAGCTGCCACGCTGGGCCTATGGCTGTTTCTGGCGCAAGGATGGCGTTCCGGTCTGGCGTGACCCTGAGCTGCTCGCAGACATCGCCAAAGATTACAAGATGACCCATGAACATGCCGAGCGCTTCTCCTTAGTTCTGGCGAAGCGTCTGGGTGTCGATCCGCAGTGGGTGGTGCCGGGTTACGAGGATATCTTCTACTATCTCTGGAAAGAAGGAACACTGCCGGAGAACATTGATCCGCTCAAGGTTGATCTCAAAGACTCTCTGGAGCGCCAATACCTGGCGAGATTACTGGATAAAGGCCTTGAGACACCCTCTGGATACGCTCTGCCACTACAATGGGATGAGAAAAGAGGTGGCTGGTTCAGTGGCCCCTGGACATTCCGTCGCGAACAGATGTTCCTGATCCCCGGTGGCTCAACGATGGGATTGCGTCTGCCTCTCGATTCGCTGCCCTGGGAAGCCCCGGAAAAACGGGAGGCGGGTGCAGAGCATGATCAGTTCGGAGAGTTGCCCATCCTCGAGGATTTTCATGGCGAAGTCGCTGCGCGGTACAGCCAGATCGATAAACCGGTCACTGCTCATCCTGAGGTTCAGGAGCAGCCGCCTGCCGATGAAGCACGCGGTGGCAAGACCAAAATCCCTCATACTGCGCTCTGTGTCGAAGCACGGGATGGCCGACTACACGTTTTCCTCTCGCCTCTGACCAAGCTTGAACATTACCTGGACCTGATTGCCACGATCGAAGCGACCGCTGCCGATTTGTCGATGCCAGTGGTCATCGAAGGCTACGAACCGCCACGAGACTATCGATTGGAGCGGTTACTGGTGACGCCGGATCCGGGCGTGATCGAGGTCAATATTCATCCCGCCGCCAGCTGGCGTGAACTGGTCGATAACACCACGACGCTCTATGAGGAAGCCCGCCAGAGCCGGCTCGGCACCGAGAAGTTCATGCTCGACGGCCGCCATTCCGGAACCGGTGGTGGCAATCACATCACGATCGGCGGGGCCACTCCGTCTGACAGCCCGGTGCTGCGTCGGCCCGATCTGCTGCGCAGCCTGGTCACATACTGGCAGCATCATCCCGGGCTCTCCTATCTCTTCTCAGGAATGTTTATCGGTCCGACCAGCCAGGCCCCGCGTGTTGACGAGGCGCGCAACGATGCTCTCTATGAACTTGAGATCGCGTTTCAGCAGATGCCGAAAGGAGAGGTGCCGGCCCCCTGGCTGGTCGATCGCCTGCTGCGCAACCTCCTGATCGATATGACTGGCAACACCCATCGCGCCGAGTTCTGTATCGACAAGCTCTACTCCCCGGACAGCTCTTCCGGCCGTCTCGGCCTGGTTGAAATGCGTGCCTTCGAGATGCCGCCCCATGCTCGCATGAGCCTGGTGCAGAACCTGCTGCTGCGCACCCTGGTGGCATGGTTCTGGGAAAAGCCCTACGAGCACGATTTGGTGCGATGGGGAACCGAGCTCCACGACCGCTTCCTGTTGCCTCACTTTGTACGTGAAGACATGAGGGAAGTTGTCATCGACCTCAACCGGGCAGGGTACAAGTTCGAACTCGAATGGTTCGAACCGTTCCTTGAGTTCCGCTTCCCGACCTTTGGTTCCGTGAATATTGATGCGATGGTCCTTGACCTGCGTTTTGCCATTGAACCGTGGCATGTGCTCGGCGAAGAGATGGGCAGCCAGGGCACCGCACGTTTTGTCGACTCCTCGATAGAGCGACTGCAACTGCGGATCAACGGCCTGACCGAGTCGCGTCACGTGGTGGTCTGTAATGGCCGCCGTCTGGCCCTGCGCAGCACCGGTCGCAAGGGAGAATATGTCGTTGGCGTCCGTTACCGGGCCTGGCAGCCGCCTTCGGCGCTGCATCCGACGATCAAGCCTCACTCACCGCTGGTCTTTAATGTGATCGACACCTGGAGCGGCCAGTCGATCGGTGGCTGCACCTATCATGTCTCCCATCCCGGCGGTCGCAGTTACGATGTCTTCCCGGTCAACGCTTTTGAGGCCGAGGCCCGTCGAATCACTCGTTTCTGGGACCTCGCAGCCGCTCCCGGAGCGGTACAGACGGCGCCACCCGCGTTTGTCGGTCTCGGTACGTTTACCCCGATGACAGGTCCGGCCGTGCCCATGACTCCCCCCGAAGAAGAGCCGAACGAGGAGTTCCCTTATACTGTAGATTTGCGCCGCCTACCTGGCTTATAATCGCCGGCAGTAGAGTCGTCATCTCATATTGATGTTGATAGGAACCGCACGTGCCGCAAATCGATCATTCGAACCCAGGTTCGATCACCCAGTTTTACTCCACCAGACTTGAAGCTTATGACGAGATGTACGCCGGTGAGGGGCTTTTGCTCCCTCACTGGCAGTCTCTTATGCGGGAGCTCGACCAGCTTGGTCGGGAAGGCCTGGAACGCCGTCACCAGGAGGCGCAGCGTCTCCTCCGCGAAAACGGGGTCACGTTCAATACCTACGATGGACTGCGCGGAGAGTCGCGCCCCTGGCAACTTGATCCCATCCCCCTGTTGATCAGTTCAGAAGAGTGGGCGGTGATAGAGGCCGGACTGGTCCAGCGCGCCGAACTTCTCAACCTGATTCTTTCGGATATCTACGGATCCCAGAGATTGCTCACAGAGGGTTTGCTCCCCCCCGAACTGGTTTTTGGCCACGCCGGTTTCCTTCGCTCATGCGTCGGTCTCATGCCCCCCGGCGATCGACCCCTTGTGATTTGCTCATCAAACCTGGCTCGCGGTCCCGATGGCCGCATGTGGGTCATCGATGACCGGGCACAGTCTCCCTCCGGTGCCGGGTATGCGCTAGAGAACCGCATGGTGATGACGCGCATCGCGCCGGAACTGTTTCGTGACTGCCATGTCAAAAGGCTGGCAGGTTTCTTCCAGCCGATGCGTGACCAGCTGGCCCGGATCGCTCCGCAGAATCGGGAAGATCCCCACATTGTGGTCCTGACCCCCGGTCCTTACAGCCCCAGCTATTTCGAACATGCTTATCTCGCCAACTATCTGGGCTTCACGCTGGTTCAGGGCGATGACCTGAGTGTGCGCGACGGACGGGTCTGGCTGAAGTCACTGGAAGGGCTGCACCAGGTCGATGTGATCCTGCGGCGTGTCGATGATGCCTACTGCGACCCCCTGGAATTGCGTGAGGATTCACGCCTCGGCGTGACCGGCTTATTGCATGCGGCTCGACTCGGTCATGTGGCGATTGCCAACCCGATCGGCAGCGGCGTCCTTGAGAACCCCGGCCTGCTGGCTTTTCTGCCAGGGATTGCAAAACATTTCCTTGGAGAGGAGCTCAAGCTCCCCTCTGTCGCGACCTGGTGGTGCGGACAGGAGAAAGAACGTGCCTTCGTTCTTGAGAACCTGGATAAACTGGTCATCAAGACGATACACCGGACGCGTGGCTACCGCTCGGTGTTCGGGGCCCAGTTGACCGCGATCGAACAGGCGGAGTTGCGAGAGCGTATCATACGCAGACCACACCTCTATATTGGTCAGGAGATGGTCAGTTTCTCGACGGCTCCTTCTCTGGTCGGTGGCTGGGTTGAGCCGCGCCATGCGATTCTTCGCTCTTTCCTGGTCGCTGGTGATCATGGCTATACCGTCATGCCCGGAGGCCTGACGCGGATTGCTCCGCAGGCCGGTGAACTGGTTGTCTCGAACCGGGCGGGTGGACTGAGCAAGGATGCCTGGGTTTTGTCGAAAGAGCCGGTTTCGTACGTCAGCCTGTGGCGTCAACCGAAAAGCGGGCAGGCCCTGCAATTCCGCGCCGAGCCCCTGCCGAGCCGCGCCGCAGACAACCTGTTCTGGGCTGGCCGTTACGTTGAACGTGCCGAGGGGACAGCCCGCCTGCTGCGTGCCATCTTCCTTCTCAGGCGCGAGCTGCGAGATGTTAACGGCGGTAATGATGGTCATGTACCCAAGGCGTACATGCATTGTCTTTTGCGGGCCCTGACTCATGTGACCGGCACCTACCCCGGGTTTGTTGAAAAGGGGGCCGAGAAACTCCTGAAAACCCCCCGGCCGGAGCTGAGCTCGCTGTTGCATGATGAAAACCGGGTGGGAAGTCTCGCCTCAACCCTGCAGGGTTTTGGTCAGGTTGCCATGACCGTCAGGGACCACTGGCCAGCTGAAATCTGGAGGATTATCGATGCCATCCAGCAGGACTGGGCCGATGATGATGAAGCTTCCGCTCTGGGCAACTATCGCACCCAGGATCGTCTTGATCACCTGATCATGCAGCTGGTTGCTTTCAGCGGCCTGATCGCAGAGAGCATGACCCGGGAGGCCGGTTGGCTGCTGCTCGATATCGGTCGTCGTCTGGAACGATCCCTGGGCCTGATCTCCCTGCTACGTGCCACCCTGGTGCCCAATATGGACGATGCCACCAAGCGCCAGCTGATGGAGACGGTTCTGGTCATCTGTGACAGCTTGAACACCTTTCGCCGTCGATACCATTCCTACATGCATCTGCCCACAGTCCTGGAACTCATCCTGATGGATCGACAACACCCGAGATCACTGGCCTATCAGCTGGACCGTTTGCAGCTGCATATTACGGAATTGCCACGTTCCCATGTGACGCACCGGCTGGGTGAAGATGAACGATGCATTTTGTCGGCATACACCGAACTGCGTTTGGCCGATGCCGCACAGTTATCAATGGTTGAAGAAGACGATGGCAACTTCAAGGCGCTGGAAGAACTGCTTTCCTCTCAGACCGAGAGCCTGTGGCAGCTGTCCGACCTGATTACCAACACTTATTTCAGTCACTCACAACCTCCGCAGCAACTGTCGCCGCAGCTTCAGGATGAGGATGTATGAAGTACCGAGTCACCCACATAACCGAACTCATCTACGAGGCGCGGGTCGGCCTTTGCTACAATGAAGCCCGCCTGCTGCCACGGGAACTGCCGTATCAGAAAGTTTTCTCAACCAGCCTGGAGGTCGACCCGTTACCATATGATTACCACGAACGGTTGGATTATTTTGGCAACCGGACCGTCTATTTTTCGATCCAGCAACCTCACGACCAGATGGTCGTGACGTCGATCAGCGAGGTGGAAACCTGCCCGTTGTCCCTCCCGGAAGGGGCCGGGAAACAACCCTGGGAGACGACAAGGGCGTTTCTGCAGAGCGACAGGTCAGAAGAGGCCATTCATGTTTCGCAGTTTGTCCTCGATTCAGCGAACATCACGACATCTGACCTGCTGCTCGATTATGCCCGCCCATCTTTCCCCGCAGGCCGTGCCACGATTGATGCTGTGTATGATCTGATGCAGAGAATCTTTCGTGAATTCAAATACGATCCGGAGTTCTCGACGATAGCAACGCCCCTCAAGGATGTTCTGCAACACCGCAGCGGTGTCTGCCAGGATTTCGCCCACCTGGCTATCGGCTGTCTGCGTTCACTGGGGTTGGCGGCGCGTTATGTCAGTGGCTATCTTGAAACAGAGCCGCCACCCGGAGAAGAGCGTCTGGTCGGCGCTGACGCTTCACATGCATGGTTCTCGGTCTACCTGCCCGATGCAGGCTGGCTCGATTTTGATCCGACCAATAACCAGCTCCCAGGAGAACGACATGTGACCACCGCCTGGGGGCGGGACTTTGCTGATGTGACGCCCTTGAAGGGGGTGGCTTTTGGCAGCGGTGAGCACGAATTGAAGGTTTCAGTCGATGTCCTGCCCATTGATTAAGAAAGGCGAGCGACATTGCGCTGCGCAATGGACGTTATCGAAGACAAAAAGCCCCCGAATCTACGGGGGCTTTTTGAATGCTGCACCTAAAAGAAGGCTTAATTCAGAACGCGCTGTTCAATGTTTTCAGTGAATTCTGTCTTTATACCGACTGGTCGCGCGTTGTTGATAAATCAAGTTATTTCGAGTCTCCGGCAGGTGCTGCCGGTGGGGTGCTCTGTACTGGCATGGATGCCGGTGCAGAGACCGGAGCCACCTGCTCGGGCATAATGCTCGTAGAGCCGGGCTGACCCCAGAAAATGGCGAGTGCCAGACTGGTCAGCATGAAGATGATCGCCGCTCCGGTTGTCATCTTGCCAAGGAAGGATTGTCCGCCGGAGGCACCGAAAATCGTATTGCTGGCGCCCGCGCCGAATGCCGCGCCGACCTCGGCACCTTTCCCACCCTGGATCAAAACGATGCCGATCAGTGAGAGACAGACCAAAATGTGTATTATCAAGAGTATCGTGTTCATGTTGTCCCCTTAGATGACGATCTTTGTTTTATTAAGAGCGGCACTCTAACATAATCGTTTTCGTGATTAAAGCCCGAATTTGACTTTTGTAAAAATTACCCCGCGGGCTGAAAGTTGACGATCCTGGCGAAGTCCGCCGCTTTCAGGCTGGCTCCGCCAACCAGTGCACCGTCCACGTCCGGCTGGCTCATCAGGTTGTCCACGTTGTCCGGTTTGACGCTGCCACCGTAGAGGATGCGTGTGGCCGCTGCCGTTTTCTCATCGTAGAGCTCTGACAGAAGCGCACGGATAAAGGCATGCACTTCCTGGGCCTGTTCGTCACTCGCGGTTTTCCCTGTCCCGATCGCCCAGACGGGCTCGTAAGCAATGACGACGGCTGCCATCTGGTCGGCCTTGAGGTTCTTGAGACCGACCCGCACCTGGCGGCGCAACACGTCGAACATCCTGTCGGTTTCACGCTCTTCCAGGGTTTCTCCAATACAGAGAATGATGCCGAGGTCAGCCTTTGCCAGGGCATGGGCTTTGCTGTTCACCATTTCGTCCGATTCGCCGAACAGCTGGCGGCGCTCCGAGTGGCCGATGATGACATACTGACAGCCGACATCCTTGAGCAGGGGAGGCGAGACCTCTCCGGTGAAAGCACCCTGTGGTTCCGGGTAACAGTTCTGAGCTGCCAATTGAATGTTGCTGCCCGCAATCGTCGCAGCGACCTTCCCCAGGGCGGTGTAGACAGGAGCGACAACGATGTCCACACTCGTATTCTCTGCCACAGCCGGAATGAGTTCAGCGACCAGGTCGGATGATTCCTGCAGGGTCTTGTGTAACTTCCAGTTGCCGGCGATCATAGGTTTACGCATGAAAAGCTCCTGATGAGTGAGTCTGACTTGATAACTTTTAAGCCGATACAGCCTGCGCCCCGCCACCTTTGTTGTCAAGCATCGGTCAAAGCGGCCAGTCCGGGAAGATTCTTGCCTTCAAGGAACTCGAGGGATGCCCCGCCACCTGTTGAGATGTGGGTCATCTTCGATTCAACTCCGGCTTTCTTGACAGCGGCAACCGAGTCACCCCCGCCGACAATTGAACGGGCCTTTGAATCGGCGAGAGTCGTGGCGACCGACATGGTGCCTCGGGCGAATGCGTCGAATTCAAAGACTCCCATCGGCCCGTTCCAGATCACCATGCGGGCATTTTTAAGCGCTCCGGTGTAGGTGGCAATCGTGGCCGGGCCTATATCCAGGGCCATCCAGTCGGCCGGGAAGTTCGCATCACTGCAAACCCTGTTCTCGGCATTCGGGCTGAACTCGGCAGCGACCACGTGGTCCTGAGGCAGGAGCAGGCTCACTCCTCTGTCTGAAGCTTTCTGGATGAGCTTTTTCGCCAGCTCGATCCGGTCTTCCTCGACCAGTGATTTGCCCGTTGGACGCCCCTTGGCGCGCAGGAAGGTGTAGGCCATGCCTCCGCCGATAATCAATGTGTCGACCTTGTCCAGAAGATTCTCGATGACAGCGATCTTGTCACTGACCTTCGCGCCGCCAATCACTGCGACAAAGGGATGATCCGGGTACGCCAGTGCCTGGCCAAGGTACTTGATCTCCTTCTCGAGGAGAAAACCTGCAGCGGCCGGCTGTAAAAAGTGGGTGACCCCTTCCGTGGAGGCGTGGGCGCGATGAGCCGTGCCAAAGGCATTGTTGACATAGATGTCAGCGTTCTCCGCCAGCGCTTTCGCGAAGGCAGGATCGTTCTTGGTCTCACCGGCATGGAAGCGCACGTTCTCCAGCAGCAGGACGTCGCCATCCGCCATCTGGCCGATCATGCGTGACACATCCGGGCCGATGCAGTCCGGTGCCATCTTGACCGCCTTGCCGAGATATTGCGAGAGACAGGGTGCCACCGATGCCAGACTGAATTTCGCTTCGGGACCATTCTTGGGCCGACCAAGGTGCGAAGCGAGAATCAGGCGTCCGCCATTGTTGATAATGTGGCGAATCGTCGGCATGGACGCCTTGACGCGTGTATCGTCAGTGACATGGTTGTCACCATCGAGGGGAACGTTGAAGTCAACCCGACAAAATACGCGCTTGCCCTGGAAATCAACGTCTCTGATAGAAAGTTTATTTATCATCGTCTGGCCCCTGAATGAACTGTTATGAATTGTACAATAAAAAAGGGCAGGTTGATAACCTGCCCTTGATTTTGAGTCTTAAGACTTGGCCATCAGTTTAACCAGATCAACGATGCGGTTCGAATAGCCCCATTCGTTATCGTACCAGCTCATGACCTTGACCATGGTGCCGCCGATCACGGTGGTGGTCGCAGCGTCCACCGTTGAGGATGAGGGGTTGCCGTTGAAATCACAAGAAACCAATGGCTCCTCGCTGTAAGCGAGAATCCCTTTCAGCGGGCCGTTTGATGCAGCTTTCAAGGCTGCGTTGACTTCCTCAACGGAGGTTGATTTCTCGGTCTCGACGACCAGGTCAACCAGGGAGACGTTCGGGGTCGGTACACGCACAGCCAGACCGTCGAGTTTGCCTTTCAGTTCGGGCAGGACCAGGGCGACTGCCTTGGCCGCTCCGGTGGTGGTCGGAATCATCGACAGGGCGGCAGCACGGGCGCGGCGCAAGTCACTGTGCGGGAGGTCGAGAATGCTCTGGTCGTTGGTATAGGCGTGAACCGTGGTCATCAAACCCTTGACGATGCCGAACTTCTCCATCAGGACTTTAGCGACCGGGGCCAGGCAGTTGGTCGTACAGGATGCGTTTGAGACAATGTTGTGCTTGGCCGAATCGTAAAGCCCGTCGTTGACGCCCATGCAGACAGTCAGATCGACATCTTTTCCAGGTGCGCTGATAATGACTTTGCGAGCACCGGCCTGGATGTGTTTGCCGGCGTCTTTGCCATTGGTGAAGAAGCCGGTTGATTCGATGACAATATCGACACCGAGCTCTTTCCAGGGCAGGGCGGCCGGATCTCTCTCGCTGAAGACCTTGATTGATTTGTTGCCGATCTTGATCGCATTATCAGCGGCAGAAACATCTTCAGCCAGGATGCCATGGATCGAGTCGTATTTAAGCAGGTGCGCCAGTGTCTGCGGGCTGGTGAGGTCGTTGATTGCAACGATTTCGAAATCTGCAGTGTTCCGTGCCGCACGCAGCACATTCCTGCCGATGCGTCCAAAGCCATTAATGGCGACTTTTACCGACATATTGTTCGTCCTCCCAGTGGTTGGTTAGAAAAAGAAAGATGCCTGACGGAGAGCCGTTCAGGCAGAAATATTTTCGACGCACGAATATAACGAATCGACCATCCATGGTCAACCGTTTTTAATCGTTTCTCGAACAATGCCGGTTGCCCTGATGTGGAGATTTATGATAAGAAACCTCTGTCTTTGTTGTGTTCGTGTTGTCACTGCATCACAAGGACTCATCCCATCCCCAAAGGATGCCAAAGGGCTTTCCCATAAAGATTATGAAAAATTCTCTGGAAAGACGCATCCTGATCTTCAGCCTGCTGGCGCTGACTCTGACCATTGCGGTGAATACCGGTTTCAATGTCGAAAGTTTTCGGCGCAGTTACCGGGACGGAATCCTGCAACGGGCGCAAACCTTTGCCGTTGCATTGAAAACCCAGATTGAAGCGGTGGTCAACCTGGGATTGCCCCTCGCCGAGATTGATGGCATTGATGTTCGCTGTCAGGAGATCGCCGCCAACGATCCCGAGATTTCTTATTGTCTCGTGGAGGATGGCTCCGGAACAGTTCTCTACCACAGCGATTCAAGCTATCCCGAGATGGCCAACGCCGACTATACCGGCAGTCTTTCAGCCGATGTCTCCATCCTCGAGACAAAAGTCATGGGCAAGGTCTATGACTACGCTGCTCCGATCTACGATTACGAGGAGAAGGTTGCCGGTCGGATCCGGATTGGTTTCCAGGATCAGGTGCTCACAGCGCTGGTCATGGACCATCTCGGTTCGACGATCCTTATCCTTATCGCTGCCTTTGTGGTCGCGTTCACCCTGATCGTGCTCTTTACGCGATACGACCTGGTCCTGCCGATTCGACGGCTCTGTGGCATGGCCGAGAAGCTCGCGGCTGGCCAGTTTGACACCAAGGCTCCTGTTCTGCGGACCCGGGAACTCGCCCTGCTGGGAGCCACTCTCTCCGGGATGGCAAATTCCCTGCGCGAACGTGACGAAGAATTGAGCCGCAACTACAAAGAGGTGGAGGAGACCAACCAGCAGCTGCAGAAATCTTACGAGAATCTGGAGAGCCTCACTTCGGAGCTCGGCCGCAGCCGGGAGATGTACCGTTCTCTGCTGGATGAGGCGAGTGATGCTATCCTGGTCTGTGACGAAGAAGACGTTATCGTTATTGCCAACAAGGCCGCTGAACGTTTTTTCGGTTTGCCCAAAGCGAGGATGGAACAAAACAATTATTTTTCCTTTCTGGAAACAATCAGATGTCGTGATGTGGAAGCTCAATTTGAACGTCATCAGAATACCCGGCCTGGAGAGACAAGCGAATCTGAAATCCGTTTCTGGCGTGCAATTGACCAGCGCAGCCTGGTCGGGCGTGCTTCAACCTCTTGTGTTGTTGGCAAGGACACACGACGTTTGTTGCAGGTGATCGTCCATGATGCCACCAGGGAAGAGGAAATCCGTCTCAACCTGGAACGCACGGCCACTGAAATGGAACGCCTCAACCAGATGAAAAATTCTTTCCTCGGCCTGGCTTCTCATGAGCTGAAAACCCCCTTGACCATTATCCTTGGATATGTGGAGCTGCTTCTGGACGAACGCGACGAGCCTTTTGATGAAGATACGCTCAACCTGATCACACAGATCTCCAAGGCTGGGGAGCGCCTCTCCGAAATTGTTCATGACATGGTAGACGTCTCGCTGATCGATGGCCGGACCATAGACCTTGTCAGCCAGAATGTTGACATCAATGTCCTGGTGCAGCGTGCTGTCGACAAGGCGGAGGCTCTTGCCCATCACCGGCAACAATCCCTGAGGCTCGATCTCGCGCAGGACCTGCCGCTGGTCAAGTGTGACATTGATCGCATGATCCAGGTGATTGGGAATGTACTTGGTAACGCCATCAAGTTCACACCGGATAAAGGTTCCATCATGATTAAGACGAAGCTGGTCAATCGCCCGCGGCAGGTAGAAAAATTCCCGACCAGTCATATCGACGGCAGCTGTGCGCTGAGCAAAGAGCTGGTGCCCTACGTTGAAATTGCAATCTGTGACAAGGGCATCGGTATTGCCGAAGCGGAGCAGGATGCGATCTTCGAAAAATTTCACGAAGTTGGTGATGTCGAGGAGCACTCTACCGGCAAAGTCGCATTCAAGAGCCGTGGTACCGGGTTGGGCCTGAGCATTGTCAAGGGGATCATCGATCTTCACGGCGGTGCGGTCTGGGTTGAAAGCCCCGGTCACGACCCGGAAACGATGCCCGGGAGTACTTTCTACCTTTTGCTTCCCGCCGTTACGCTCGAGACTTGAGGTTGCTTTTATTGTGCTTCTCGCTTGCATCCTTCGCTCTGTTACGTTATGTATCCGGCCACAACGATGGCCCATCTCATGACTCTTCGCATGTATGACAACAGCCGGACCCGGTAAAACAGAGGGCCCGGGAAACTTCAAGGTGAACTATGAGAGTCTGCCTGCTGGCGAGTGGCAGCAAAGGGAATTCCCTGCTGGTCGAATCCGGTCAGACGCGCATCCTGGTCGATGCAGGCTTGTCTGCGAGGGAGATACGCAAGAGACTGGCCCTGGTCGGCGTGGAGGCCGAAAGCCTCAATGCTCTACTGATTACACATGAACATTCGGATCACGTGCGCGGGCTTGGCCCGCTGGTCCGTCAACTGGGTCTTCCCGTTTACATTCAGACTGACCTGGCGAGAGCCTTGCCGGATGTCGGCAGGTTGGAGTGCGTGCACGAGTTTGTCGATGGCGAGAGTTTTACCGTGCGGGATCTGACAATCAGTCCTTTCGCCATCACGCACGATTCTCTGGCACCCGTCGGTTTCAGCCTCGAAGGGGAGCAGGGTAAAGTGGGGATCGCCACCGATCTCGGCGTCGCGACCCGTTTAGTGGCGGATTGCCTGAAGCATTGTCGAGCCCTGGTGATTGAAGCCAACCACGACGAAGAGCTGCTGCGTGACGGACCCTATCCCTGGGCATTGAAGCAGCGTGTCCGCAGCAACCACGGTCATCTCTCCAATATTGCGGGTAGCTCCTTGTTGCAGGGACTGCTCTGGGCCGGTCTGGAGACGGTTTTTCTCGGCCACCTGAGTGAGACCAACAACCGTCCCGAACTGGCCATGGCTGCGGCCAGTGGGGTGTTGGACAAGCAAAATATCTGTGCACCGCAAATCCTGGTCGGACGTCAGCAGCAGCCGGTCATGTGGGCGGCCTAGTCCGGGGTTGCATGACTACCAGAATCGCCCGGACTGGAACGATTCGATGTTCGAAAGAGTCTTCGGAAAACATAAGGCTGGTAAGTGCCTTAAGCCAAAAAGTTAAGGAGTCAACATGGCCTGGCGAATAGTAGTCGGTCTCAAAGATAATGTTCGTGATGCCCGCGGCGAGCGAGTACGGCGTGAAATACGTGAACATCTCGGCATTGACTTACAGTCTGTGCGCACGATTGATGTTTACACTGTCGACGCGCAGTTGTCCGATGCGGAGATTGCTGCGGCCGCTGCCGGTCCGTTCAGTGATCCGATTATCCAGGAATACACCATCAACCAGCCTCTGGCTCATGATTTTGACGTGCTGGTTGAAGTTGGTTACCGTCCCGGTGTCACGGATAACGTCGGCCGGACCGCCCGTGAAGCGATCCAGTATCAGACCGGCCGCGCGTTTGCTGCTGAAGAAGGTGTCTACACTTCGGTGCAGTATCTTTTGTGTGGTGATCTCACGGTTGAAGATGCCGAGCGGATTGCCAGGGATTTCCTCGGTAATGGCTTGATTCAGCGCTGGGACATTGTTGCCCGTGCTGATTTCGACAGGAACAGAGGTGTCGCGATCACCGTTCCCAAGGTCACCAGTACCGCCAGCCCCGCGGTGCGTCCTGTCAGCCTCGAGGTCAGTGATGACGAGCTGATGGATATCAGCCGCGATGGCATGCTCGCCCTGACCCTGGAGGAGATGAAAACGATCCAGCTCTATTTCCGCCAGCCCGACGTCATCGCTTCGCGGGAAAAAGTCGGGCTTGGCGCCATGCCGACGGACGTTGAACTTGAGGCCCTTGCCCAGACCTGGAGCGAACACTGCAAACACAAAATCTTCTCGGCACGCATTGAATATGAAGATGAACAGGGCCGCCAGGAAGTCATCAACTCGCTCTTTAAAAGCTTCATCATGCAGGCGACCGCCGATGTCCGCAAGGCTCGGGGCGAGGATGATATCTGCCTCTCGGTTTTCAAGGACAATGCCGGCGTTATCAAGTTCAATGATGACTGGAGCCTGGTCTTTAAAGTTGAAACCCACAACTCGCCGAGCGCACTGGACCCTTATGGTGGCGCACTGACCGGTATCGTCGGTTGCAACCGGGATCCCTTCGGCACCGGTATGGGCTCGCGCCTGATGTTCAACACGGACGTCTTCTGCTTTGCCTCGCCCTTTTATGACAAGCCGCTACCGCCGCGCCTGTTGCACCCTCGCCGGATTTTTGAAGGCGTTGTCGAAGGGGTGGAGCACGGCGGCAACAAGAGCGGCATCCCGACTGTCAATGGCTCCCTCGTCTTCGATGACCGTTTCGCAGGTAAGCCCCTGGTCTATTGTGGCACCGGCGCGATCATGCCGCGTGTCCTCAATGGCAAGCCGGGCCATGAAAAGAAGGCCCTGGTCGGTGACCGCATCGTGATGGCCGGTGGCCGTGTGGGCAAGGACGGGATTCATGGCGCGACCTTCTCCTCCGAAGAGCTCCACGAAGGCTCGCCGGTGACGGCCGTGCAGATTGGCGATCCGATCACCCAACGACGCATGTTTGATTTCCTGATCATCGCCCGTGACCGCGGACTTTATCATGCGATCACCGATAACGGTGCCGGCGGTTTGTCTTCTTCGGTGGGCGAGATGTCTGAAGACACCGGCGGCTTCGAGATGCACCTCGACCGCGCCCCTCTCAAATACAGCGGCCTGCAACCCTGGGAAATCCTGATCTCCGAAGCCCAGGAACGCATGACCATGGCTGTGCCACCCGCAAAACTAGCTGAATTCACAACCCTGGCCAATGAGATGGGCGTCGAGGTCACTGACCTTGGAGAGTTTACCGACTCGGGATTCTTCCACTGCCTCTATCATGGCGAGACAGCCTCTTACCTGCCGATGGAGTTTATCCATGACGGCGTACCGCAGATGGTTCTGCAGGCGCGCTGGACGCCGCCGGTGCGCCAGGAGCCTGATTTCGCGCAGCCAGCTGATATGGATGCGACCCTGCGACAGATGCTCGGCCGCCTCGATATCTGCTCCAAGGAATCGGTGGTGCGACGCTATGATCACGAAGTTCAGGCCGGAACGGTGGTCAAGCCGCTGGTCGGCGTCGCCAATGACGGTCCTTCCGATGCCGCGGTGATCAAGCCGCTGTTCGATTCGTTTGAAGGCGTGGTCGTCGCGCACGGCATCTGCCCGGGTTACAGCGATATCGATACCTACCACATGATGGCCAATGCCGTAGATGAAGGTTTGCGTAACTACGTGTCCGTTGGCGGAAATATTGAACATGTGGCCGGCCTCGACAACTTCTGCTGGTGCGACCCCGTGGCCAGCGCGAAGACTCCCGATGGCGAGTACAAAGCCGCGCAACTGGTGCGTGCCAACCAGGCGCTCTATGACTACTGCCTGGCCTTCGGTGTGCCGCTGATTTCCGGTAAGGACTCGATGAAAAACGACTACATGGTCGGCGACACCAAAATCTCCATCCCGCCGACCGTGCTTTTCTCGGTGATCGGCAAAATTGACGATTTGCGCAAGGCCGTGACCATGGATGCCAAGGCACAGGGTGACCTGGTCTACCTGCTTGGCCAGACCTGCGATGAGCTGGGTGGCTCGGAGTATTACGCCATGCACAACACGGTCGGCCGCAATGTGCCCCGGGTCGATGCAACCAAAGCCATGCTGCGCTATCGCACAGTCAATGCAGCGCAGGAAGAAGGACTGCTCGCTTCCTGTCACGATCTCTCCGATGGTGGCCTGGGGGTGGCCCTGGCTGAAACGGCTTTCGCCGGCGGCTTTGGCATGAACATCGACCTGCGCAAGGTCCCCGTGACTGCGGCCCTGCGTGAAGACAAGCTGCTCTACAGCGAATCGGCAAGTCGTCTCCTGGTCACGGTGAGGCCGGCCAACCGGGACCGTTTCGAAAAGCTCTTTGCCGGTCAGGACTTTGCCTGTCTCGGTGAGGTCTCGTCTGGTCATCTCCTGCAGATCACCGGTTTGCAGGGTGACCCCCTGATTCGCAGCACGATCGAAGATCTCAAGGAAGCGTGGCAAAGCCCGCTGCGGGAGATGTAATTATGGCAGAACAAGTACGGGCGGTTGTCATCTCCGGCAACGGCACCAACTGTGAGCGTGAAGTGGCTAATGCCTGTCGGGTGGCCGGTGCCGAGGTCGTCGATATCGTCCACGTCGCCGAGCTTCTCTCGGGGAGAGCCCGGCTCGATGACTATCATTTCCTCAACCTGGCGGGCGGTTTTCTCGACGGCGATGACCTGGGAAGCGCCAAGGCCGGGGCCAATCGGTTGATTCATGCTGCCGTCAAGGAGAGTGAAGAGACCTTGAGCGATCAGCTGCAGCGCTTTATTGCTGATGGCAAGCTGATCATGGGGGTCTGCAACGGTTTCCAGCTGATGACCAAGATGGGCCTGTTGCCTGCTCTTGGTGGCGAGTACCAGAGACAGTCCGCAACCCTGACATTCAACGATGGGGGACGTTTCGAGGACCGCTGGTGCTATCTCAAGGTCGATCGCGAATCGCCCTGTGTTTTTACCCGCGGCCTCGACGGCATCTACCTGCCGGTTCGTCACGGTGAGGGCAAGTTTGTTGTTGAGAACGATCAGCTGCTGCAACAGATCGAGACAAAACACCTGGCCGCGGTCAAATATTGCGATGCGCAATATCAGGCTCCGGTCATGGAATATCCCTTGAACCCGAACGGGTCTGTGGCCTCGATTGCCGGTGTCTGTGATGAGTCCGGCAGGCTCTTCGGGCTGATGCCCCACCCTGAAGCTTATATCCATCGCACCCATCACCCGCGCTGGACAAGAGAGCCTGATCTCCCAGAGGACGGCATGGGATTGTTATTGTATATCAATGCAGTACGATACGTTCGCGAGGAATTACTTTAGGAGACGGCGCGTGCTTCACGGTACGGGAACAATCCAATCTACGCAACAGAAACTGTGGAGAATCTAAACGATATGTTTGACAAGTTTCATGATGAATGTGGTGTCTTCGGTATCTTCGGCCACCCGGAGGCTGCCAACCTGACCTACCTCGGTCTCTACGCTTTGCAGCACCGTGGTCAGGAAAGCTGTGGCATCGTTTCCGGAGACGGAAACAGGTTGCACGCTTACAAGGGGATGGGGCTGGTTTCTGACCGTTTTAAGCGCGATTCGATCTTTGATGAACTGCCCGGCAGCAATGCGATTGGGCACGTCCGTTATTCAACGGCCGGAAGCAGCGACTTCAAGAATGTACAGCCGATCATGGTCGATTACGCCCGCGGCAGTATCGCCGTTGCCCACAACGGCAACCTGGTCGATGCCCAGGAGGTGCGCAACAGGCTGGAGCACACCGGGTCGATCTTCTCCACGACCTCTGACACGGAGGTCCTGGTCCATCTGCTGGCAAAGTCACAGAGTGATTCGCTGGCAGACCGTGTCGCCGAAGCCCTGATGTCGGTCAAGGGTGCCTACAGTATCGTTTTCCTGACTGAAACACGAATGGTCGCGGTGCGCGATCCGAACGGTTTCCGCCCCCTGGCTCTGGGGCGTCTCAACGATGCCTACGTGGTTGCTTCGGAGACCTGCGCCTTTGATTTGATCGAAGCTGAATTCATTCGTGAAATCGAGCCGGGTGAGATGATCCTTATCGACAAGAACGGCCTGAAGTCGTACAGGCCTTTTAAAGAGACCGTGCCCTCTCCATGTATCTTCGAGTTCGTCTACTTTGCAAGGCCCGACAGCATCATCTTCGGCGCGCAGGTTTACAAAGTTCGCAAGGAGCTCGGCCGCCAGTTGGCGAGGGAGCATCACGTCGACGCCGATGTCGTCCTTGCCGTGCCTGATTCGGGGGTTCCGGCGACGATTGGCTATGCTGAAGAGTCGGGCATCCCCTTCGAGCTGGGCCTGATCCGCAATCACTACGTGGGCAGAACCTTTATCGAACCACAGCAATCGATCCGTCACTTCGGTGTGAAGCTCAAACTGAACCCTGTTCGTGAAGTGATTGAGGGGAAACGGGTTGTCGTGGTCGATGACTCCCTGGTCCGTGGCACCACGGCGCGCAAAATCGTTAAAATGATACGTAACGCCGGCGCCCGGGAAGTCCACATGCGCCTCTCCAGCCCGCCGACCAGCTTCCCCTGCTACTACGGAATTGACACGCCGTCACGAAAAGAACTGATTTCGTCGTCTCACACGATTGAAGAAATCAGCCGTTATATCACCGCCGATTCCATTGGCTACCTGAGCAGGGAGGGCATGCTGGCCGCCGCCGGCGTTCCTGCGGGGGCCACGTCGAGATGTTTCTGTGACGCCTGTTTCAGCGGTGAATACCCGGTCAAATTCCCCAGGCTGAAAGCTGACAGCCAGCTGGGATTGTTTTAGGGAACAAGTGACATGAAGTGACGAGTGAATTGAAGTGAGAGTGAAGGAAGTGAAAAGTGAAAAGTGAAAAGTGAAAAGTGAAAAGTGAAAAGTGAAAAGTGAAAAGTGAAAAGTGAAAAAACTACAAATCGGTGGTCTTTAACAGACCTTTAACCTTTTACCTTTTACCTTTAACGTTTGACGTTTAACTGGTTTTTTAGGAGAGAACGATGACAGATCAGGAACGCAACGAATTGATGCAGATTGTAAGAGAGCTCTCTTACGAGGAGCGCGAAGTTACGCTGGCTTCAGGGCGTAAGAGCAACTTCTATTTTGACGGCAAGCAAACAGCCTTGCATGCCACCGGCGGGCTGCTTGTTGGCAAGGCCTTCTGGGAGATCGTGAAGACTTTTGAGGGGCCCATTCACGGAGTCGGTGGTTTGACCATGGGGGCTGATCCGATTGCCACGGCAACATCCATTGCCGCCAACCTGGATGGCCAGCCGGTCCACGCCTTCATCATTCGCAAGGAGCCCAAGGGGCACGGTACCGGACAATGGCTGGAGGGACGCAAGAATCTTCCACCAGGATCGCGCGTTGTCATCGTTGAAGACGTGACGACCACAGGTGACTCATCGATGAAAGCTGTCGATCGCGCTCAACAGGAAGGGCTGGAGGTCCTGGGTGTCATCACCCTGGTGGATCGCGAGGAAGGCGCTCGTGAAAACATCGAAGGACAACAACAGGTTCTTAAATCGGTGTTTACCCGTACAGAGGTTGTCGGCTGATTTCATCGCTGTCGATTTTATAAAAAAGGGCAGGGGCGCTCATCGCGCTTCTGCCCTTTTTTGCTATAATGGCAGGTATCTCGAAATAAGGAGAGACCGCCATGTTGATCAACCCGAGAAACCTCTGTATGGGCATTATCAGCGTCCTGGTTGTCTGTGGGGCTGCCTGTGTCGACACCGCAATGATGTTCCATGGCCAGACAATCACTTCGGTGCCTGTCGTGGCACTTGAGGACGGTGTCAAAAATGCCGGCACCTGGGAAACCTTCGACCTGGTGATCAACTATACTCTGATCGTTGCCCAACCCGGCCATCTGGTTGGTGATGTGCACCATGCCGGATCCTTCCTGGCCACAGCCGACCAGCCCGACACGTACCGGACTTCCTTCCGCTTCGAGGCGTTGCAGGTGGTCTAGCAATTGCATGAGCGCGCTCCATTCGCGATTCGTTGGGCAAAATGAGTTCGTAGGTAGGGCGCACCATACATGCGCCGGTACAGGTACCGCGCGACGGAGTGGCGTGCCCGCAGCCTATCCGACGCTATCGAGCGTCACAGAATGAGTTTGGCTGCCGCCGTCGGATTGACGTGCGTCAAGCAGCCTGCGCGCCATCGCCGTGTCGGTTATCAGTACGTCAATGATCCTGCCGCGCAGCGCACCGCGAATAACCGGGAACTTGGACTGGCCGCCGGCGACGCCGATGACGCGAGGGATGCCGCGAATCTGTCGCAGGTCAAGGCCGACGACGCGTTCGTTGATCGGATGCTCGACCGCGCGGCCCTCGCCGTCAAAGAAGCGCAGGGCGATGTCGCCCACGGCGCCCACGGCGTGCAACTCGTCCAGCTCGCCTTGTGACAGGATGCCCGATTTGATCACGACCGAATCCTGTGTCGGCGAGCCGATGCCCACAAGCGCAGCATCGGCATGTGCGGCGAGTTTGAGCGTGTCTGCGATGATGGCGTCCTGAAGCAGCGCGTCGCGAACGATTTTGCTCGGCACGATTCCGGGAGAGGGCAGCAGCCGGGCCTTGGCGCCCAGCGCCTGCGCCATCCGCAACGCCAGGTCGCCGCCGAGCACCTCGGATTCAATGTTGCCCAAGCCGCCCAGCATCTGCACCACGCGCATGCGCGGCATGTTCTGTGGCGTCATGGCGTCCACGGTTGCCAGCAGCATTGTGCCCCAACTGAGGGCAAGTACATCCGTCTCATCGAACGAGCGCGCCAAATAGGCAGCCGCAGCCCGACCGAGCATGGCGGCCGGCGCCTCCTGACCGGACGCATTCGCCTGTACGAGGACCACCTCGTCCAGGTCGTACGCCGCGGCGAGTTCTCGCTCCATGTCTGCGAACGAATCTGCCGGCGGTGTGATCGTGATCTGCACGACGCGGGTGTGGCGCGCCTGTTGCAGCAACCGGGAAATCTTGATACGCGACAGCCCGTACCGTTTACCGATCTGGCTTTGGGTTAGGCCATCTTCATAGTAGGCTTTGGCGATCTTGTAAAGGAGATCCGAGTCGGCGGCCACCGCTCTAGTCCTGTCGATGCTGTGGGGATCAGTGATCTAGTGAACAGTATCGAACATCCGAGAAAATGATAGCACGACGCAAACTCACCTGTCAAATGCACAAATCCGTTCAACTGTGCATGTGCAGGTCTGACTTGGGTTGGAACGCCTGCATCTGAACCGGCGGACGAGTCCGGTTGTTAGCTAGTCTCACTGATTCTTCTCCCTGAAAGAATGGGGCCTTGATGATATCGGGTCCCTGATGATACAGTTCCGGCGCGCAAGTGCGAGGACGCTCTGCACCCAGAGGCTGCCTGCGAAATGTTCGCCACTCGCATCTTGCCGGCTTTGGGTTGTGCACATAGGAATCGTGTTGTCCACACAGGAACAGAAGGAGAAGAGACCGATGGCTACCCAGCAATTTCAAGTGCTCACGCCCGAAGAGGCGCAACACTTCATCGAGAAGGGCTATGTGCGCGTCAAGGGCTGCGTTCGACCGCGAGTTTGCCAAGCGTTGGACCGACGAGGCCTACGAGCGCCTGGGCTATGACCCCGATGACCGCTCGACCTGGACCGAAGGAGATCGTCTGGATGGATCGCAACAACGTCGCGCCCATCAAGGAGATCTCGCCCAGGGCGTGGGGCGCGCTGTGCGACGTGGCCGGCGGCGAGGATCGCATCGACACCCGCGTCATGGAGATCGAATCGCGCCACTTCACCACCATCGACTCGACCGAGTGGTCCGACGCCTTCATCGTCAACTTCCGCCGCGGCGCCGATCAGCCATGGATGCCGCCGTCGCCCGAGGCCGGCGGCTGGCACAAGGACGGCAGCTTCTTCCGCCACTTTCTGGACAGCCGCGAGCAGGCGCTGCTGACCATCGTCTATTGGTCGGACGTCGAGCACAAGGGCGGCGGCACCTTCATCGCGCCGGACTCGATCAAGCATGTGGCCCGCTACCTGGCCGACCATCCCGAGGGCGTCAACGGCGGCAGTTGCGGCGCGCTGATCGACCAGTGCGAGGAGTTCGTCGAGGTCACCGGCGAGGTCGGCGACTTCATCATCATGCACTCGTACATGCTGCACGCCTCGTCCAACAACCATTCGCCCAACGTGCGCTTCATGACCAATCCGCCGGTCGTGCTCAAGGAGCCGCTCAACTTGAACCGTGACAACCCGGAGCGACTTTTCGCTGATCGAACTTGCCACGCTGAACGCGCTGGGCGTCGACCGCTACGACTTCCAGCCGACCGCGCCGCGTGAAGAGATGTGGACGGTCATGAACTAGCCGCCTGCCTCGGGGAGGGAGAAATCCGGACTTCTCCCTCCCTCATGTCATTCCCGCGGAAGGCGAGCCAGCAGCCGCGCGTGAATACCGGTTTGCGACAGGCGTCAGCCTTCGCGCCAGTACTGTTTGGTCGCGTCGAAGAATGGCTGGTAGTCCCATTTGGGTTTGTTGACGGTCCGCATCGCTTCGCGTACGGCCAGCCGGTTTTCGATGCTGGCGCGCACACGTCGTTCAATGTCTTCCGCATCGAATTTGGATACCAGCGCCGCGTGCATTCTCCGCTCGACTTCCGCAGTTTCCGGTTGTCCGGCCAGGTTGTTCCACTCCCCTGGATCGTCCCTCACGTTGTATAGTTGCGGATCGTATCCGGTGACGTGGATATATTTGAAGTCCCCGTGGCGCACCATGAAGCACGTGGTGTTGACGCCTTCGTTGTGCAGCTCGGAAAAGACGATACGGTCGGGGTCCTCTTCCTGCAACAGCGGCAGCACGCTGTGCCCGTCGATGGGAGCGACGTTGCCGGCGGGAAAGTCGACGAACTCGAGTAGCGTCGGCATCAGATCGACCAGAGAAACAGGCGTGCGGACGGAGGCCCCCTCCACGCCCAGGCTGGAATGCGCCATGATCCACGGTACTTGGCTGGAGTATTCGTAGAAGGTGCGTTTTTGTACCATGCGTCGCTCGCCGAGCATATCGCCGTGATCGCTGATGAAGATCACCAGTGTGTTCTCGTCTAGGCCGTAGTCTTCCAACGCGCGCAGAAGCTCGCCGACCTTTCGGTCGACGTAGGTGATCAGGGCATAGTATGCCCGGCGCATGTTGTAGAGAGCCGCTTCGTCGTCCAGGTCAACGCGGTGCGTGCCGTGGAACAGGTTCAGCATCTGGTCCATGGGATGCTCATGTGCGGCAAGGTCGGCCGGGATCTCGGGCAGGTCGATGGGTGCGTTCTCGTAGAGCTCCCACAGTTCGGGTGTGGCATGGAACGGTTCGTGGGGGTGGCAGTAGGAGACGCACAGGAAGAAGGGACGCTCGTCGCGCGGTGGCAGCGGTTTTTGCAGCGTGCCGGTATACTGGCTGCGTTTGGTGCGAAGGTATTCGAGCGCGCGGGCATGGACCTCCTCGTCATAGTCCATCTGCATGCTCCACTGGCGGACGCCCGCGGTCACATAGTCTATGGCAATGGGCTGTTCGTGGAAGTCGGCGAAGTCGCGAGACCGCCCTCCGGGCGTTGAGTCAACCAGATGAAGTCGGACGGAAAGACGTCGGTGGTGAGCCGCTTCTCGAAACCGTGTAGTTGATCGGGACCGACGAAGTGCATCTTGCCCGAGAGCACGGTGTCGTATCCGGCGGTGGAGAGGTAGTGACAGACCGTGGGAATCTCTGATGAGAGCGACGAGGCGTTGTCGTAGATACCGATATTCGAGGGATAGCTGCCGGTGACGAGGGCCTGGCGGGTGGGCGAGCAGATCGGACAGGGCGAATATGCGTTCTCGAAGCGTACTCCGCGTGAAGCGAGCCGATCGAGATTCGGCGTCTTCGCAACCGGATGGCCGTAGGTTCCCATAAGTCGGGCAACCATCTGGTCGGCGACGATGAGGAGAATGTTCGTATCGTTCATGGTGGCGCTGGCCTTCGGGTTGGGCGAACAGATTCA
>CAVPPD010000003.1:0-173348 GCA_963707155.1 uncultured delta proteobacterium
CCATGGCCTGGAAACCAGTTGCATGGCGGTGATGCCGCCAAACAGGTAGGCACCGGCCAGGGCGCGATAACTTGACCAGGAGGCGAAAATGACCAGGGCCACGGCAATCCAGCCGCGACCGGCGGTCATGTTCTCGATCCACATCGGTGTGGTTGCAAGACTCAAGTAGGCACCGCCGATGCCGACGATCCCCGAGCCGATACTGACCGCCAGGAAGCGGGTCAGGGAAACCGGAACGCCGCAGGTGTCTGCCGCCGCCGGGTTTTCACCGACCGTGCGCAGCGCCAGTCCCCAACGGGTGCGATAGAAGAAAAAAGCGATCAACGCGACGAGCAGGAAGCTGAAGTAGATCAGCAGGTCCTGGTTGAAAAAGGGCTTGCCGATCACGGGTAATCACTCAGCCCGGGAATGGCGACCCGTTCAAAGCCGACGATGGTGAGACCGACCATGCTGCGTCCGAACAGTGCGGTGAGACCGATGCCGAACATGGTCAGGGCCAGGCCGCTGACGATCTGGTTGCCGCGCAGTTGCACAGTGATGAAGCCGTGAATACTGCCCGCCAGCAGAGCGGCCGTAAAGGCCGCCAGCACACCGACCAGCAGCGAACCACTTGCCTGCGTTCCTGCAAACCCGGCCAGTGCTCCGATCAGCATCAAACCCTCAATGCCGAGGTTGATGATGCCGGCGCGCTCGTTGATGATGGCGCCGAGTGTTGCGAAGAGGATCGGGGTCCCGGCTCGGACCGTTGCGTCCAGCAGGATTTCAAGCATGGCGGTCTCCTCGCACCAGCTTCAGCCGGTTGTGGACGAAAAAGTCAGAGGCCAGCAGGAAAAAAAGAATCAAACCCTGGAAGGCGTAGACAAAGGCGACCGGCAGCTGCCACGAGAGCTGCAGGCTGTCGCCGCCGACCAGCAGCACCCCCATCAGGAACGAAACGATGACGACGCCAATAGCGCTGCGTTTGGCCAGCCAGGCGATGATGATCGCCGTATAGCCGTAACCGGGTGAGATGCCGTGCTGCAGACGATGCTGCAGGCCGGCCACTTCGCTGAAACCGGCAATGCCGGCAATGGCACCGCTCAAAAAGAGCACGGCAAAAATGGCCAGCCCGGTGCGCATGCCGGCGTAGCGGGCGGCCTCCGGGTTGCTGCCGATGACCTTGATCTCATAACCCCAGACGGTGCGTTCCATGAACAGGTACATGAGCAGGGCGCAGAACAAGGCGAGGAAAAAACCGCTATGGAAGCGCGTATCAAAAAATTCCGTCAGGCGCGCGGCGTCGCTGAACTGGGCGGTCAAAGGGAAATTGAAACCTTTGGGATCCTTCCATGGGCCGTATATCAGGTAGTCGACGCCGAGGATGGCGATGTAATTCATCAACAGGGTGACGATGACTTCGTTGACGTGCCAACGGGCACGCAAGACCCCGGCGACTCCGGCCCAGAGGCCGACCGCACAGAAAGGCGACCAGGAACATGGCCGTGATCATCACGACGTGACTTTCAATGCCGGAGAAGAGAGCGACGCCAGTGGCACCGCAGGCTCCCATGTAAATCTGGCCTTCTGGCGCCAATGTTCCAGATTTGCATACGAAAAGCGAGCGAGACGCCGAGGCTGGCAAAGATCAGTGGTGTTGTTTTGACCAGGGTCTCCGATAGTCCGTAGGTCGAGCCCAACGCCTCCTGAAGAATCTCCAGATAGGCCTGGGCCGGGTTGACCCCGGCGGCCAGGAGCAGGAATCCGGCAACAAAGAGGGCGACCAGGATCGAAACGAACGGCGCAGAGAAGCGGAACAGGCGCGAGGTCATGGCGCGTTTTTCCGTGAGCAGCCTCATGTTTGCACCTCGCCGCCCATCAGCAGGCCAATCTCCTCGCGGGTGGTTGTCTGCGGATCGACACAGCCGACCAGGCGACCGCGAAACATGACGACGATTTCATCGGAGAGCTTGAGCAGCTCATCGAGATCTTCAGAGATCAGAATGGTACTCATACCCTGGTTGGCGCCATCGATAACGACCTTGTGGACGTACTCTGCGCTGCCGATGTCGAGGCCGCGGGTCGGATAAAGAGCGACCAGAACAGCCGGCTTTTCGGACAGTTCGCGGGCGATGATGACTTTTTGAATGTTGCCGCCGGAGAGATAGCGAACCGGGTTGCCATCCGGGCCTGCCTTGATGGCGAACTGGTCAATTTTGGCGGTCGCGTTTCTGCGGATCGCGGCGCGATCCTGGAAAATCCAGCGCCGAAAGGCACGTGAGGCGAAATTCTTCATGATCAGGTTGTCGCCAACGGTCATGTCGGGAGCAATGCCGATGCTTTTACGGTCTTCCGGGATATGGGCAATTCCCGCGATGTAGGAGCTTTTCGCGGTGCTGTTGGTGATGTCTTTACCGTTGGCAAGAATCCGGCCGCTGGTCGCTTCCTTGAGACCGGTGAGCACCTCGGCCAGGGCTTTCTGGCCGTTGCCGGCGACGCCGGCAACACCGAGAATCTGGCCACGATAAAGTTTCATGTTGAAATTGTCGAGATCGGCCAGGCCGCGGTCGTTGCGCACCGACAGGTTCTTGATTTCCAGGGCCAGCTGCTTCATACTTGCAGGCTGGCTTGATCCACATGGGAATCTGGTCTTCGCCGATCATCAGCGATGCCAGGCGGTTTTCGTCATACTCGCCGCGCGGCAGGGTGACAAGGCTGCGTCCTTTCTTAAGAACAGTGACGCGGTCGGAAATCTCCATCACCTCGCGCATTTTATGGGAGATGAAGAGAATGCTTTTGCCCTGATCACGGAGCCTGGTCAGCACCTGGAACAAGCGAGCGCTCTCCTGCGGCGTCAGGACCGCTGTCGGTTCATCGAGGATCAGCAAACGGCAGTCGCGAACCAGCAGCTTGATCAGCTCGATCCATTGCTGGGCGCCGATCGACAGTTTCCAGACCGGACTCTCCAGATCGAGGTCGAGCTCGAATTCATCCAGAACCTGCTGGATTTGCTGCTTGTACTTACGGCGGGAGTAAAAATTGGGCACAGCTTCGAGCGCTAACAGGATATTCTCGAAGACGCTGTGTGCCGGGACCAGCATGAAATGCTGATGAACCATGCCGATCCCCATGGCCAGGGAATCGCGGGGGCTGCCGAAGTGAACCGGTGTTCCGTCGAACAGAATCTCACCCCGGTCCGGGCGGTAGAGTCCTGTCAGCACGTTCATCAGGGTGCTTTTGCCGGCACCGTTTTCACCGAGCAGGGTATGAATTTCGCCCGGGGCGATGGACAAAGAGATATCGTCCAGGGCGACGACCCCGGGAAAGGTTTTGCGGATATTCTTGATCTGCAGCAGATCGGCCATATGGATTAAAAAAGGCACGCGCTTCAGGAATCATTCGCGCGTGCCCCTGTTTGTGACGTGGTTCGTTTACTTGGGAATGGTCCCCTGAACACCCTCGACAAAGTAGCTCATGCCGAGCAGGTCGCCATCGGCGGCAACGGCTCCGGCAGCAACCTTGATGTCGCCGTTCTGAGCCTTGATCGGTCCCGCAAAAGGATGCAGTTTGCCGGATATGATCGCGTCCGTTTTCTGCTGGACCAATTGCCTGACATCAGCGGGGATCTTGTCGCTGAGCGGGGCCAGTTGGACCAAACCCTCTTTCATGCCCCACCAGATTGACTCGGACTTCCAGGTGCCGTCTTTGACTTCCTGGGCGATTTTGGAATAGAGCGGGCCCCAGTTCCAGACCGGAGCCGTCAAAAAGGCGTTGGGGGCGAAGGAGCGCATGTCCGAGTTATAGCCGATCACATAGGCGCCCCGCGCTTCTGCGGCCTGCAGGGTGGCCGGTGCGTCCTGGTGCATGGCCAGAACATCGGCACCGACATCGAGCAGGCTGTCGGCTGCGTCACGCTCGACACCCGGATCGAACCAGGTCTGGGTCCAGACGACCCGGACTTCCGCTTTCGGGTTGACGCTGCGTACGCCGAGGGTAAATGCGTTGATGCCGCGAATCACTTCGGGAATCGGAAACGCGGCGACGTAGCCGATCACATTGGCCTTGGTCATCTTGCCGGCGACGATGCCGGAGAGGTAGCGCGGCTCATACATGCGACCGAAGTAGTTGCCGACGTTCTCGGCGGCTTTGTAGCCGGAGCAGTGCATGAAGACCACGTCCTTGTTGCGCTTGGCAACATCCAGGGTGGCGTCCATGTAACCGAAGCTGGTGGTGAAGACCAGGTTATGTCCCTTGCGGACCAGGCCGGTAATGACGCGGGCGGATTCGGCGCCTTCCGGGACGGATTCGATATAGGTCGATGGCTCGACAAAGGGGAGAGCTTCCATTTCCTTGCGGCCTTCATCGTGGGCGTAGGTCCAGCCGGCGTCACCGACCGGGCCGACATAGATGAAGCCAGCCTTGATTTTCTTTTCGTTCGCCTCGGCTATCGAAGCAATCTGGGGCAGGACAACATCAAGGCAAGAGTCAGAAGAACAAATCTTTTCATCGTCGCTTCCTTTCAAAGGGGGTAGAGTTTCGTCGGTTGATGGACTGATTCAGGCACCGTTCACTTCTACCTTACAGCCAAAATCTTGTCAAACTCAAACCCCCTCAGGCGCATGCTTAAACGTTGGTTGCCTGAATGTCATGTCCTACTTGTTCCAGGTTTTTTTCAGAAATTGATCTCGTCCGGAATGATAACGGTAGAGCCTGTAGTTGACCGTACACACCCTGTGGTAATCCTGATGATAGTCTTCTGCCGGATAGAACCTGGTCGCGGCGACGATCTCGGTCACGATCGGACGGTTGAAACGGCCGGATTCCTCCAGTCGGTCCCTGGACGCTTCGGCTTGCCGCTTTTGCTCTTCGTTGAGGTAGAAAATCCCGGTACGGTACTGGCTGCCGCGATCGACGAACTGGCCAGCTTCATCGGTCGGGTCGATGTTCCTCCAGAAAACTTCAAGCAACTGGTCATAGCTGATCTTAACCGGATCGTAGCTGATCTCGATCGCTTCGGCATGACCGGTCGTCCCCGCACAAACTTCCTGGTAGGTCGGGTCCTCTTTGTCACCACCGATATACCCGGACACAACGGCATGGACTCCATCGAGTTTTTCGAAGGGCGGCTCCATGCACCAGAAGCATCCTCCGGCGAAGATGGCTTTCTCTGGCAAAGGGTGATTCGTCTCCATCGATGCTCTCCTGTTTTTCTTCACTGGCGGCAACTGTCACGGAAAAACCAGCGACCAGGCCAGTGAAAAGCACAATGATCAGCAGTCGCTACGATTTCAGTGCGAGATTTCCTTTGCAGGTTTGTCACTCTGCGACGTTTCCAGGGTGCTGACGTAAGTGTCCGCCTGTTTGAGCCAATTCTCGAGTTGTGTCACAGAGACGTCCTGCGGGTTGAAGATGACCCGGTCGACTTCTCGTGCGCCGCTCCAGCCAGGTTCTACGGAGACGACACCGGGCTTTCCGATTAGAGCGCTGACACCAACATCATAGCAGTGTACCACGAAGGTTGCTTTTGCCATTCCGGGTGGAATTTCTGCGGTGGCGTTGAAGGTGACCAGAGTGGTGACCAACAGGGTTGCTAAAAGCATGAATCTGGTTCGCATGGCGGTCGTCCTTTCTCATCTGGGGTTTACGACATGGCAGAACGATAACAGAAAGGTGTAAATGAACGAGAAAGGTTCAGTAAAGGTTTGGTAAAGATTGGTTGAGGGGTTGAATCAAAGGCTTTGGCTCTGTTCGTGAAACCAGCTGGTTTTATGATAGTGGAACAGGTCATTTACTCAAGGTGTAATGGCTCAAACATGGCCTGACACAGATTGTAAGATTTGATCAGGTGCAACTCCGAGCTTTCGGATGAATTTTTCTATTTATCAGAGTCAACAAGAATCTCGCATTTCTGCCAATCTGAACCAGGGTTCGATCCTTAGTGGCCTTTATCGTAGTCAAAGTTGGTAAAAAAATACGCTTCATGGCCTTGACAGAGCCGCTCCACGCGTTACCGTGAGTTAAAGGCACTGGTTAGAAGGGAGGGCCATTTTATGCTTATTTCTGTGGTACTTAGTGGTGGACAAGAAGAGTTGGTCGGTAGAGATGACTTACAGTTTCTGATGGATGTCCATCAGGTTATGCTGTTTAAACGTTCTGATGGCTGGGTGGTTGTTGGGCAAGACAAAATGCGCAATGAGAGAGCTCCACACAAGGGGGAAGAACGCCGAGAGCATGAGGACTTTTCAACAGCTCAGGATGAGGTGTTTTCACTGGACGCTTGATAGCAACGACTATCCTGACGGTTAGCGTGTGGACTTTATTGAAAGCACCACATATAAAATACAGAAACCCTCGATCTTCGGTTCGGGGCCACCTTATTATTGATAGAGACAAATAGGGAGCGAATTGATTCATCAAAATTATTCACCGATAATTTTAACCAGCACTCTTTTCCTCCTGCGTCCATCAAATTCCCCGTAGAAGATTTGCTCCCAAGGCCCGAAGTCTAATTTCCCTGCCGTAACAGCAACAACTACCTCACGCCCCATTATGGTTCGCTTCAGATGTCCATCGCCATTATCCTCACCGGTATTGTTGTGCTGGTAGCGTGACAACGGCTCATGGGGAGCCAACCGTTCCAACCATCGCTCAAAATCCTGATGCAGTCCTTGTTCGTCATCATTAATAAACACCGACGATGTGATGTGCATCGAATTACACAGGACCAAGCCTTCGCTGATACCACTCTCGCGCAAGCAATCGTCAACCTGTGGAGTAAGGTTAATAAACGCCCTACGGCTTGGAACTTCAATCCAGAGCTCTCTTCTAAAAGATTTCATTTCACTATCTCCTTACCTTTGTAATGCCTATTTATATCAGACAGGAACAATCAGGCCGAATACATATTTCTCAAGCAAGACATTGCCCCGCAGTCCACCTCCTGACTGTGGGACTTTTTTCTTAAATCTCAGGGCCAGTAGCGTTTCGTCGAATCTGGAGCTTTCAAATCAATGCGAGAGGATTCCCAGTAAACGCCCTCTCGAAAAAGCCTAATACCCTCCCTTAGTAAACTTTGTTCTTAAAACTCAAGTGTTGCGTGTCAATCAGCATTGAAAATTGACACACCATCGGCGTCCAGTTCTGACTCACCCCTGACATCTGTCCCTATAATTTCAAGTTGTTAGAGTTGTTTCGCAGCAGTGGCGGCCACACGACAGAGAATATTTGTTATACTTTCTAAGTTTTAAGATTGTCTAATTTTTATTGATGATCATGAGGCTGGGTATGGACTATTACCGGATGCATGTCAGGCAGGTTCTGGAAGCTCTCGAGACGTTCGAGGAGGGGCTAGGCAGCGCGGAGGCTGCGCGGCGCCTGGAGGTGTACGGGCCCAACCAACTGGCCGAGGAGGACAAGGTCGGCCATCTGACCATTCTGCTCCACCAGTTCACCAGCCCCCTGATCTACATTCTGCTGATTGCCGCCGTAGTCACCCTGGTGCTTGCCGAGTACATCGATACCGGAGTGATTCTCGCGGTGGTGGTGCTGAACGCAATCATCGGCTACCTGCAGGAGTCGAAGGCGGAAGAGAGCGTGCAGTCCCTGAAGCGTCTGCTGGTGGCCAAGGCCCGGGTAGTACGCTCTGGCCAGGAGTGCGAGATTGAGGGCGCCAAGCTGGTGCCGGGGGATATCGTTCTGCTGGCGTCGGGGGCCCGGGTGCCGGCCGATCTGCGCATGCTGCATACTATCGAGCTGCGGATCGATGAAGCGATGCTTACCGGCGAGTCCCTGCCAGTGGAGAAAGGGAGCACGGCGCTTGACGAAGAGGGGCTGACGCCGGCGGACCAGCGCAACATGGCGTTCATGGGGACCGCAGTGGTCAATGGCCGGGCCAGGGGTGTGGTCACAGCCACCGCCGCCCAGACCGTCCTCGGGAAGATCGCTGGAGAGGTCAGAGATATCGGGCTGGTCAAGGCCCCGATCCAGGAGAAGATCGAGCAGTTTTCAAAAATCGTCGGCCTGATCGTCATGGGTACGGCGGTGGCGTTGTTTGCACTCGGATTGCTCCTGGGGAACAGCGTCAAGGAGATGTTCCTGACTGCCGTAGCCGCGGCCGTGGGGGCGATCCCCGAAGGGCTGCCGATCGTGGTGACTATCACTCTGGCGGCGGGGGTTTCCCGCATGGCACGCAAGAATGCGATCGTTCGGCGGCTACCAGCGGTGGAGACCCTCGGCAGCACCACGGTGATCTGTTCCGACAAGACAGGCACTCTCACGCGCAACGAAATGACGGTTACCCGGATGCTGGCCGGAAAGCAGATCTACCACGTCACCGGCAGCGGCTACGCACCAGCGGGGGATATTCTCCCTGCCGCTGACGGAGGTGACGGCGGTTCTCCTGCGGCGCTGGATATGCTGCTACGCATCGGACTGCTGTGCAACGAGTCAGACATTTATGAGCAGGAGGGAGGATTCCGGGTGCATGGCGACCCCACTGAAGGGGCCTTAATCGTCTCGGCCCTCAAGGGCGGGCTCAACAGAGGTCAGGAGCAGAAGAGCCACAAACAGCTGGACATCGTCCCCTTTGAGTCGGAGCGGGGCTGGATGGCCACACTGCACCAGGTCGACGCGGGTCGGCTGATCCTGGTTAAGGGAGCGCCGGAACGGGTGATCGAAATGTGCGGCGGCGCGAATGAGACGCGCGCGGCCGCCTTGGAAACCGCCACTGCCTTTGCCGGCGACGGGATGCGGGTGCTCGCCTTCGCCTGGAAAGAGGCGCCGCCAGAGATGGATAACCTGACCCGTGGCGATGCGGAGAACGGTCTGACCCTGGCCGGGCTGCAGGGTATGATCGACCCACCCCGCGGCGAGGCGATTGAAGCGATTGCCGGCTGCCGGCTTGCGGGGATCCGGGTCGTGATGATAACCGGTGATCACGCGGTGACCGCTCAGGCGATCGCTGAACAGCTGGGGATGATCGTCCCGGGAGATGAGGTGCTGAGCGGCAGGGAGTTGGAGGTGATGGAGGACGATGAACTGTTTGCCAGGGTTCCCGGGGTTGGGGTCTATGCGCGGGTGGCGCCGATCCACAAGCTGCGCATCACCCGCCAGCTGATTCGCCACGGCGAGGTGGTGGCCATGACCGGCGACGGGGTGAATGACGCCCCGGCGCTCAAGGCAGCTCATATCGGTATTGCCATGGGAATTACCGGCACCGACGTGGCCCGGGAGTCGTCGGACATGGTGCTGACCGATGATAATTTTACCAGCATCTTCAGTGCCGTCCGCGAAGGGCGCATCGTGTTCGACAACCTGCGAAAGGTGGTGTTTTTCCTGATCCCGACCGGGGTTGCCGACATCCTTTCGATTGCTACCTCCGTAGCCCTTGGGCTGCCGCTCCCCTTCATCCCGTCCCAGATTCTCTGGATCAACCTGGTGACCAACGGCATCCAGGATGTGGCGCTGGCCTTCGAGCCGGAGGAAAAAGGGGTGATCAACCGTCCCCCGCGCCCTCCGCAGGAAGGGATTCTCTCGCGGCTGCTGGTGGAGAGGACGATCCTCGTCGGCCTGGTGATCACCGTGGGGGTCATCCTCATCTTCATGCTGGCTCTCAGGCGCGGGGCGTCGCTGGAGCATGCCCGGACCCTGGCGGTTACCACCATGGTTTTATTCCAGTTTTTCCAGGCATGGAACTGCCGCTCGGAGACGGAGTCCGTGTTCCGCATGAACCCCATGAGCAACCCGATCCTGTTCTACGGCATGATCGCCGCAATGGTCGCCCAACTAGCATTCATCTATGCCCCGCCTTTGCAGTGGGTGTTCCGCAGCGTGCCCTTGGAGACCGGCGAGTGGCTGCAAGTCGTGGCCGTAGCCGTGACCGTGGTGCTGGTGGTGGAGCTGGATAAGTGGCTACGGAAGAGGAGAGATGTGCATACCGCATTGCATTAGTCTGGTCGAGCTGGCCACGGAGCTGTTGTGCTTCGTAGAGGGTGCCGCCGTTGGATACGACCTGTGAATCGCAGGTGTGTCGCAACCCGTGCAGTGGGAAATGCTTCTAGTTGATACTGGTCTCCTCGCAGGCACCACGGAAGGTCTTCCGGATCTTCTAGAGGTGGGGGATCTTACAACATGGTCACGTGCCGGGAACACTTAAGGGCTGTTCCCGTCCCGATCCGCCCTCCGCTTCTCCAGCACAGCCAGAGCCATCTGGTTCAGCAGAATGTTGCGTGACCGTCCGTTCTTGGTCTCGGTCAGGTACAAAGTCTGCTCTTCGAATTTCACGTTCTCCCATTTCAGCGCCAAGATCTCCATCTTCCGACAACCCGTGAACAGCAGGAGCTTGACCGCGTCGCCGCAGCCTCGCACTTCATGGTTGTCCAAGTCCTTCATGAACTTCCCGACCATCTGATCCCGAAGAAGTTGTGCTACGGACTGGTAAATCATTAAATGTCACGACTTACAGAACGAAAAATGGTCATCTGGACGCGGGTGGCCTTTCTTTTTTGTCAGGGTATGTAAAAATTATTCCATTGAGCTTTTTAATAAAGGAGATTTTTAAATGGAAGATGTGATCGGTGTCATAGTTGTCCTGGTTGCACTATTTGTGCTGGCTTTTTTCATTTTTCGAGGGAGATGATCTTTTGGTGATTGAAGGTTTTATTCTTGCTGTATTTGTTCTTTTAATCATTTGCGTTTCGGTTTTTGGGTATTTACATCGAGACCTCCGCTGCCCAGAGTGTGGCGAAAAGATGACTCGAAATAAGAACACTACATGGGCATGTGAATTCTGCCAAGCAAGGCATCCAAGTTATCCATAAAGCTCAGACCCTTTTTACAATTCACGACATATAGAATGAATAAAGGCCACCTGGAAGCGGGTGGCATTTTTGGGATTGCAGGATTTCTAAGGATTGAAAATTTCTTGATGTATCCTGAAAGCTAAATTAAAAAAGCCACTTATAGGACATTTTGATAATACTTCTGGCAATTCCCACGAGTAATCATCAAAAAACATGTACAATTGACGGCCAAAACGATTCATCAGGGGATTATATGGAAAATGTCTGGATCGCATTCGGACTTACGATCTTTGCTGGTTTAGCAACCGGCATAGGTAGCGCTATAGCTTTTTTAGCTAAACGATCAAACTACCGATTCCTCTCCATTTCCACCGGATTCTCTGCGGGGGTAATGCTCTACGTCTCCTTTGTCGAGATCTTCGTCAAAGGAACCGACGCACTGGTGATGGCCTACGGTAACTACTGGGGACACTGGATAAATGTCGGATCATTTTTTTCTGGTATATTGCTGATCGGCTTGATCGATAACCTTATCCCCTCTGCTGACAATCCTCACGAAACTCACACTGAAGAGGAGCAGGCCCCGCTTAAAAACACTGATGCACCTCTACCCGACTTTGAATCCATCCACGATACCCCTAAAAAAGACTTGGAGTTCGGTGCCCACGACCACGGCTCACAACGTAAATTAATGAGGATGGGCCTCTTCACCGCCCTCGCTATAGGTATACACAATTTTCCAGAGGGTCTAGCGACCTTTCTTGCTGCACTGCAAGACCCTACCTTGGGTGTAGCCATCGCAATCGCAGTCGCTCTGCACAATATCCCGGAAGGAGTCAGCGTATCGGTACCTATCTTTTACGCCACGGGTGATCGGAAAAAAGCCTTTTTCTACTCCTTCCTTTCCGGCGTTGCCGAACCCGTTGGAGCTGGACTCGCCTACATAGGACTACGCTTCTTCTTTGGAGGTGATTCAGGTGTTATCCCACCACAGGTAATGGGGATACTCTTTGGCGGTGTCGCAGGCATTATGGTCTATATCAGTCTTGATGAACTGTTACCGACTAGCCGTGCTTATGGTAAGGGGCACGACAGTCTGTTCGGCTTGATCGCAGGTATGCTAGTAATGGCCCTAAGTTTGTTGCTCATGCGTTGAGAAGGTTGCTTGAGAGGGTTTGTTAATATTTTGACAAAATCTGTGGCAGAATGTGAAGGTGACTTTGGAAAAAAACATTCCTATAAGTCACATCATATGAGACGAAAATGGGCTTCTTATTGATCGACATATTTAAGAAGCACTTTAATCCACAAAACGATGGCCACCTGGATCTATTCCGAGTGGCCGTTTATATATATCGGGGGAAAAGAAAGCCTATCTCTTCACATCTAAATTATGTGAGCTATAATTAACCTGGGCTAATGGCCGTATATTAACACCAAGGATCTTGTGTCGTTAGTGACTAAATACAAGAAGACAGTTCATATAGGTTACAGCAGGAAGGTGCAATCTTCCGCAAACTCTCTTTTGCAGCCATTACATCGAAAAGGAGGACAACATGAGAAAGGCTAGCATATTAATTATCTTCTTGACTGGATGTTTTGGAGTAGTCAATTACATATGCGATTGAAGAAGATCGTATCTCCGAGAGTCGAATGGTCATTAAACAATTTGCCAGTGAGTTGAAAGGCGAGCTTGTTGTAAATCTAAAAGAGAGTGGCCCCATAAATGCCATCTCCGTATGCAGCGAGAAAGCCCCGATGATCGCAGACAGAATTTCTCAAGAGAAAGGGTGGAAGATCGGCAGAGTAAGCCTTCGATTAAGAAATCCCAGGAATGCACCAGACGCTTGGGAGAGAAAAGCACTCGAGGCATTCGAGGAAAGCAGCATAAAGGGCGCAGATATTAAGACCCTTGAATATTATGAGACTTTAAACGAAGGAGGAAAACAAGTTTTCCGTTACATGAAAGCTATCCCAGTTGGTGAACCCTGTCTGACTTGCCACGGAAAGCAAATCGAACCCGACCTGAAAGCTAAGCTCAGGGAGGTTTACCCAGGAGACCAAGCCATCGACTTCTCTTTAGGAGAAATAATTGGAGCATTTAGCATCAGTCAGTCAAAGTGATCTTTTGACATCCCCATTTACTATTTGTCAGCACTTTCAACAACGGCTCGCCAATACAAGCCGACTCTAAAAAACGGCGGCGGACCTACGTGTAATCCGCCGAGAAATTGATTTGCCATCATTGCTGTTCTGATTCTTACTTCAACGGCAACTCGTAGAATGTCTTATTGCCTAGGTCCTCGCTTACTTCACCAGAATATCCAAAAGAGACCCCTATCGTTCCGTTGGGAACTTTGTAAAACTTTGAAAAGTCTTGGATGTCTTGAGTATTGCCGGTCCATGCAGTGACCAAATAGGCCGTTTCCAGAACTCGTGAATTTTTATCGAGGAAGAGGATATATACATCCATTCTTGAAATACCATCATATGTCATTTGATAATGTTGACTAAGAGCAGTCTGCCCTGAAATTTCAAAGCTGTCACCTTGCTTAATATACTTGTAATCAATGATAAGATCGAAGGTCTCCCATCTCCCCGCAGCAGGACTGCCCTCCAGCAAAGCTACGACAGGCACAGACGAAACCGTGTTGCCGTGAAATAGCATTCGTATCTCAACACATCCCGAAGCAACGAACAGCAGGCACGAGAGGCCCAAGCAGGCAAACTTTACTTTGATAGACATAGTGACCTCCTATCCAGGATATAATTATATGTAAATATTTTGTTCTCACAAGTCACGACTTACAGAACGAAAAATGGCCACCTGAAAGCGGGTGGCCTTTTTCCTTGGATTGCAGGCAATCATCAAAATCATGGCCACCTTTTATCCTGGTGGCCATTTCATCATTTATCAGCAAAGACACTGATACGCTTCAGGGACACGCAACGTGTAACCCCAATATTCTTTTTATAAGAAAGTTGAAACTCGCAGATTCTTTCAACCCATCGGTGAGGACCAAATTCTTTGCCAGACTTTTTTCAACACAGCCAAATCACGGCTTTGCTGAATACGTTCTGTACTAATTGGTAAGCTCTGGGGATTTGAGCTTTTGGCAATAGCAAAAGAGAAGACATAATTTGGTTCCATACCCATTCGCAAATCACTCATTATTATTTCATCTGAATTTTGCCAGATTTTGAAATAGCCCTTTGTAAACCACATAAGTCTCTTGACGGGCCAACTCTGGCCGACCTTCGTTAATAGATCGTTTTGACTCTCGTGCTCTTGCAAAGACACATCTTCAGACTGATCCAGCAACGAATAAAACCCTTCGTAATAATGGCCATCATGTTTGATAGCGACCACTCGCCACAGCAAAGTGTTAAGCGGTGCGGCACTCACTAACAACTGCCGATATTGTATTGATTGGCGGTCAAGAGATTCTTCGACTATCTTAAATACATAATGTTGTGCACTTACACTCCACACGAGATATACGCTGCTTAAGGTTAGGCCGACAATATTCAGCCTGTATTTCCAACGATTGTCTTGTCTTAACAGCAAAGTTGCAAGAACACCTACAATCAACGGTACAGTATAGAGCGGATCGATGATAAAGATTGATCCTAATCCTACCGGATGATTCCATATGGGCCAGAAAATTTGTGTGCCGTAGACCGTGAGGCAGTCTAAAAATATATGGGTCATAAAAACGAGCCATATCATTAAAGCCCATTTTTTTGAGTGGCGTTTGCTACTTGGGTGTATTTTCAGAATCAACCAGACGATTATCGGCGTTAACAGTGAGAGGACAAAAATTGAATGACTGAAACTTCGATGATATGTGAAATCCATGACCGGGTCTCCATATTTCAGGAGAACATCTAGGTCTGGCAATGTCCCGCCTACTGCGCCCCAAAGCAATGCTCTTCGGCCAATTCTCTTGCCTAGCACTGCCTCACCAACAGCTGCACCCAAAGTTAATTGTGTTAATGAGTCCATGGTTGATTGTACGAATTGCAGACCAATTAAGTCAACTATGCGCTGGTCAGCGAACGGTTCCATGAAGTCAAACCTCATGGGAGCATTTATTGATTGTCACGATTTTCAGTAAAAAGTAGCCCCTCCCTGGCTCTCAGGGTCGGGGCTTTCCATTAAGTATTGCTGCAACTCTTTCTTAGATCACCTAGGGATATTTAATATGCGGCGTGCGTGGACAAAGTCAGGCAATGTCTGACAAATTCCGATGACTGCACATATCATGCAGGGTTGCAACGTCAAACCAATTAACCCATCTCAGTGGATGCGCGAGCAGAGCCAGGGCTTTTTAAGCAGGGAGTTCAAACCAGATGCGGGTTTCCCCTGCTGTACTCTCTGCACCGACCCTGCCACCGTGGACTTCAATCAACTGTTTGACGATGGCCAAGCCGATGCCTGCTCCGCCCGCCTCGCGGGAGCGCGACGGGTCAGCAGTAAAGAACCGTTCAAAGATGAAAGGGATATCCTGTTCATTGATGCCCTTGCCGCTGTTGGAAAATTCAACTCGGACGCCTTTTTCAACGAGAGTAGAGGAAATTTTCACCCAGCCACCGGCCGGTGTGTATTTCCAGCAATTTTCGACCAGGTTACGAATGGCCTGCAACAGCTTGTCGCGGTCAGCCTGACACCTGCAACTGTTCGACCAGGCTGGTTGTAACGCTGATCTCCTTCTCCTCGAAATTCATCCGATAGAGAGTCAAGATTTCACTGAGGCACTCGTGCAGATCAACGGTCTCACGTTCAAGGTAGGCACGGGCCGCGTCGGCCCGGGCCAGCTGGCCAAGATCTTCAACCAGGCTGACCAGGCGCAGATTCTCACGCTGCAGCATATCGAGAATCTGCTTGTCCGGCGGGATCACCCCGTCACTCAAACCTTCCAGGTAGCCACGCAGGTTGGTGAGCGGGGTGCGCAGTTCATGAGCAACATCGGCGACCATCGTCTTGCGCAGTCGTTCTAGCTTCTCGAGGCTGTCACCCATCAGGTTGAAGGCCGTGCCGAGATCGCCGATTTCATCCCCCTGGTTGGCATCGACCCGCGCGGTAAAATTGCCGGCGGCAATCTGGTGACTGGCCTCGCTCATCTGCACCAGGGGTCGCAGGACCCTTTTTGTCAGCAGGTAGCTGAGCAGGAAGGCCAAAAGTAGCGCGACCAGGCTCGCCCAGAGCAGGTAACGATGCACCGCGGTCAGAAACGCCCGGTGCGTATCGGTGGGCGACACCATGTACTTGTCCATCAGCACCATGAAATAATCGGCGGCCAACTGGTCAAAGGCCAGCCAGATAATCCCGGTGATCACCGCGATCACCGGGATTGTCGTGGCCAGCATCAATTTCCAGTGCAGTCGCAATTTCATGGTTTTTCCTGCTCTGCGAAGCGGTAGCCGAACCCCCGCACTGTCTCGATATACCTGGGCTCGGCCGGATCGTCGGAGAGCTTTTGTCGCAGATGGCCGATATGGACATCAACCACCCGGTCGACGACGCTTTCGCCACGTTCGTAAATATGGCTGAGCAGGTCATCACGCGAGAACGCTTTGCCCGGTGCGCTCATCAGCGCCTGCAGCAGCTTGTACTCCACCGCGGTCAGATCAACCGGTTGCTCATCAAGGGTGACCCGGCGTTTTTCCACATCTAGTCTCAGGCCGGCGTGGCTGAAGTGGCTCACCGGTTGTGGTCGGCGGGTTGTGCGACGCAGGATCGCTTTAACCCGTTCCACCAGTTCACGTGGACTGAAGGGCTTGACCACGTAGTCGTCGGCGCCGAGCGAAAGTCCCAGGACCCGGTCGATTTCCTCCTCCCGGGCTGTCAGCATCAGGATCGGCACATCGGAATATTTGCGCAGCTCACGGCAGATCTCCCAGCCATCGACCTGCGGCAGCATGATGTCAAGGATCACGAAACCGGGAGGTTGTCGACGAGCCATGAGCCAGGGCCTGTGTGCCGTCGTGAACCGACAGCGTGGCAAAACCTTCCCGCTCCAGGTAGGTGGCGATCAGGGCCGCGGTGTTGCGATCATCTTCGATGATCAGTATGGGGTCGGTGAGTATGGTTGCGGGCATCCGTGATCCTTGTACAAGGATGTTCCTTGTCGATCCAGGGAGAGAGTCTCGCATTATGGCACAGCGCCAGTTTACATGGAAAAGACCGCCCTTGCCACTGTGACGACAAAGTCATCCGTGCTGCGGACCTTAGAGTCATGCAGAAAAGTTTACGGCCAGGATACCCTGTTTCCCGAATCCAGGACTCAATCCAAAGGATTTGCCTTGCCGCTTTTGACCTGCCTGTGATAATCGTAAATAGCTTATATTCTTCTTATCTTGAGTACATGACCGCACCGGGAGAACCACATGCAGACGTCCGGACAAGGTAGTGCCAGCTATCTACGCAAACTGTTTTTGTTCAATCATGGCGCCGGCCTGGCCATTGGCGGATGTTTTCCTTTTGTCGCTTACCTGATGCTTGGCGAAAGTGCCCTGACTGTCCCGTTTTTTCTGATTTGTCTGCTGGCCGGTTTCTGTCTCGGGGCTGCATCCTTCTGGTTTGTCAGGCTGACGCTGAAAAAACAACTCCAGCAACAACTGCAAGTCCTCAATGAACTCCTTGGCGAGAATGATCGTGACCAGAGCAAGCAGACCCTCGAAGGGTTATTTTCTGCTGTTCATGACACGGTCTCCAGGGTTCGCAATCTATTAACCAGTTTGCAGCATACCGTCGATGAATTTGTCCCCCACTATCAGACTCTGGCTGATGCCAGCCGTTATCTCTCCGCTCGTGCGGAAGATGGGTTGCAGGCGGCGCAAAGAGCTCGAAACGATGTCGATGGGATGCACCAGAAACAACAGGCCGTGATCGGACAGGTCGAAAATCTGACCAGCCGCTCCCAGGATGAGGCCGCTATTTCCAGGGAGCTTTCTGCCTCCCTGGAGGAGATGGCCGGAGCCCTGGAGCATTCCTCGCAGAAATTTCAGGAAACGACCCGCAACGTCGACGAGATGGTCGGTTCCATTCAGAATGCGACCAGCCAGGCCGAGCAGATGTCTCGCGCCACGGAAAGCACGGCCCGCGACCTGGATCAGATCGGAGAAGCCCTCGATCGCCTGCGCGCCGGGGTTGCCGGCAATGCCGAGCGCTCTGCCGTCGTCAAGCAGGATGCGGAGCAGGGTGTCAAGATCGTGCAGTCGTTCACGTCGGAAATGGATCGAATCGACGAGGAAAGCCAGAAGGCGATTGTCGCCATGCAGCGTCTGAGTCGCCAGACCGTCGAAGTGACCAAGATTATCGAGGTCATCAAGGACCTGGTCTCCGATACGGAGCTGCTTGCCTTCAACGCCGCCATCATCGCGGCGAAGGCCGGTTCCGAGGGCCGCGGTTTTTCCGTCGTTGCGGAAGAGATCCGCGATCTGGCTGACCGGACCACGGTCAGTGCCGATGAAATCGAGGCGATCATCAAGTCAATCCGTAAAGATACCCAGCAGGTCAATGCCACGGTTGAGTCGACGGGCCACTTTATCGGTCGCGGCAAGGCGTTGTCTCTTTCGACAGCGCAGGCTTTGAGCAAGATCGTTGACAGCTCCAGCGAAGCGGCCGAGGAGTCCCACATGCTGTCGCAGCAGACGGCTGAACAGCGGTTGCGGGCCAAAAGTATGATTGATCAGGCCGGAAGCAGCCTGCGCTCTGTCAGGTCGATTGTGGAAACGATGGAGCGGCAGAACATCGCGATCAGCCGCATCGATGCAGGTGTTGACGACATGAAGTCGGCGGCCGACCAGATCGCTCGCGGTTTTGACGAACAGGTGAAGGCGAACCGAGAGTTTGATCGCAGCCTGGCGGCCCGGGAAGAACAGATCCAGGCCATTTTCGAAGCGACCCGTTTTCAAATGGAGACGGTGGAGAAAATCTTCACGCACTTCGGTCGTTCCGAAGAGCGCCTCTATGGCAACGCTGAGAAATCCCGTATTATCATTGATGAAATCAATGCCCTGGAAAGCCTGGCCGAACAGCTTCGTGAGCTGGCCTCATGCTTTCAAGCTGGGGGCCGTCCACTTGAAGAATCGGGTACGGCTGCAGAAAAAAAAGGGCAGTGACGTTCATACCTGAGAGCTTCAACCGAACGATCCTGTCACCCGAAAGATTCATAATCCCCCCTGCGCCCAAGCCTGCCCTTCCTCAATCCTCGTCCTCGAGCATGCGCTGCCCCAGCCAGTGGCGCGCGAACTGCAATGCGGTCCGGCCGCAGCGTTTGCTCTTTTCGTGCGACCACTTGATCGCCGCTCTCGCCAGTTCCTCGTCCCAGTGCGGTTCGACCTGGTTCTCGACACAGAGACGTGCGATGGTCTTCTGCACAATCTCCAGGTACAGGTCCTGCTTGAAAACATAGAACGAAACCCAGAGCCCGAAGCGGTCGGAAAGGGAGATCTTCTCTTCGACGGCTTCACCGTGATGGATTTCGTTGTGGACCATCTTGGCGCCGAGATTGTCGGTATGAAATTCCGGCAGGAGATGGCGCCGGTTGGAGGTTACGTAGATCAGCACGTTTTTCGGTGAGGCGTAAACAGAGCCGTCGAGAACGCTTTTGAGTATTTTATAGCCGGGATCGTCCGGTTCGAAGGAGAGGTCATCACACAGCATGATGTAGCGGTAGGGCTGCCTGCCAATCTGGGTAAAAATGTCAGGCAAATAATCGAGATCGTGTTTGTCGACCTGAACTATCCTCAGCCCCTGGTCGCGATACTTGTTGAGAAGAGCCCGTACCACCGAAGATTTTCCGGTGCCGCGCGACCCCCAGAGCAAAACATTGTTGGCGGGATAGCCGCGCAGGAACTGCCGGGTATTTTTCTCGAGGATCTGCTTCTGCTTGTCAATGCCGACCAAATCGTCAAGACTTGTCTCCTCGATAGATTCAATCGGTTCAAGATAGCCGGAAAACGAGTGCCGGCGCCAGTTGGCGGCCGAAGTCCTGGTCCAGTCGATCGCCTCAACGGCTTTCGGCAGGAGCTGCTCCACCGATGCCAGGACCCGCTCAAGTTGTTCAACGACTTCCGGTTTCAGGTTCATGGTCTCTCCTCAAAGGCTCAGTTTTGTTGTGGACCGGCCGGCCCATTGCTCCGCCTGAGAGAGAGAGGCGGCGCAGGCGGGTCAGCTGTCCCTGGTCGTCTTCATCGTCGCGCAGCAGATTGCGCACCCGCGCGTTGGCTGCGATCTCTTTGCTGGTGGCGTAGGCTTCGATATTCTTCTCGATCTCTTTGAGCTGGTAAAGGTAATTGACCATCAGCCCGCACGATTCCTGCATACCCTTGGCGGAAATGTCTCCCAGCCAGTTGATGCGCTCGATGCGGGCCCCGTTGCCGAGATGGAAGCGGGCGACCGGGTCGAGGGGGGCCTGGTCCTTTTCGCGGGTTTCGTGGAGATAACGGGCGCAGAGAGAGAGCAGAGGCTCCTTCAGAATGGCTGCCGCCATCGGGTTCTGCCACCACTGCGGCGTATTAAAGACGGCATCCGCCTCAGCAGCAACCTCAAGCAGGCGCGCGGCCTCGATCAGGGCTTTTTCAGCGGAGCCATGCTCTTCGCTGGCCATGGCCGTGTCGAAGTAGACCGTCAGCCAGCGCCGGAACCCCGGAATCGGAGACAGCGTTGAAAAGGTCTTAAGATTCGGCAACTGCTGGCGCAGGCTGGTGACCACCTGCTTGATGAGGAAGGGGCCGAAGCTGATGCCCTGCAGGCCGCGCTGGGTATTGGAAATCGAATAGAAGATCGCGGTGTCCGCCTCTTCTGCGGCGGTCTCCGGAGCTCTTTCGTCGAGTAATTCCTGGATATTCGTTGCCAGTCCTTCGACCAGAGCGACTTCGATGAAGATCAGCGGTTCTTCAGACATACCGGGATGAAAAAAGGCGTAGCAACGACGGTCCGACTCAAGGCGGTTGTGCAGGTCGGTCCACGAGCTGATCGCGTGAACAGCTTCGTAGGCCATCAGTTTTTCCAGCAGGGCGGCCGGACTCTGCCAGGTGATACGTTCAACGGAGAGAAAACCGACATCGAACCAGGTGACCAGCAGCGCTTTGAGGTCGTGGTCAAGCCCGATCAGCTTCGGTTGAGTTTCACGAAAACGCAAAAGGTCGGCGCGTAGATCGACCAGGAACTTGACCCCTTCGGGAAGGGCATTGAACTGGCGAAGAAGGTGCTGCTGCGGCGAGTCGAGAGCGTCGCGCATGCGGCTGGTTGCAAGCTGGAAACTTTTGTCGTCTGCAGTTTCCAAAAGTTTACGCGCCGCGATTTTAACCTGCTCGCGATCCACGCTGAAGTTGTCGACCAGGGTTTCGAGAAAATTGCGGCGGCCGGTCTCACTTAAGGTCAGGTAAAGCTCGCCGAGAATGGCGGCCCGTTGGCGCGCGGTGACTTCGCCGCCCCGCGCTGCCAGGCAGTCTTCCATGAGCCGCTTGACGCGGCCGACGTCTGCCAAGGGCAGATCGGCACCGACCCTGGGCAGGCTGCTCAGATTGTCGGAGCCGAGAATCCCGCTCCAGGCTCTCCTGATATGATCCCAACCGAGATAAAAACGCGAATTCATCGTGGTCTCTCCTTAGCCCAACAGTGACAGCGCTTTAAGCTGCCCACAAGACGGCCAAATTGATTAAACCGATCAGGAAGCCAAGCACAGCCCCGAACAGGTTGATGTACTTGAACTGCTCCTGCATGATGCCCATGAGCAAGCCCTCCACCTTGAGAATGTCGAGCTGATTGACCTTGTCTTCGACCATGCGCCTGACATTGAGGGTCTCGATCAGCGGCGGAACTTCCTTCTGCAGCACCTCGCCGATCTGGCGATAGAGTCCCTCTTCAAGCTCCTCGAGGACGTCTGCGGGTAAACGTTCTGCCAGGCGTCCCAGCGGGTGTTTGAAAATCAGGTACTCCAACTTTTCGTCGATGATGGCTTCAATCGCAGCGGAGCTTTCTGCTGATCTGATCAGCGACAGCAGCCGGTCACTCAGCTCTCTCTGCAGCCGCTCGACGCCACCGTCGGGCAAATTCTCATTGAGCAGGCTGCGAAAGGAACGGTCTTTGATCTGCTGCAAACCTTTATCGGCAAAACCGAGCAGCAGCTCTGTGGTGCGGCGGCTTTGCACCGCCGCGACGGAACGCTCGCTGAGAAAACGCCTGGCTCCGGCAACCTTCTCGTAGGGGGCCTTTTCCAGGAAACGGGACAGAGGCCTGTCCAGCAAACCCTCGATACGCTCGCGCAACATGGCAGCTACCTGCTGCTGGGTTTTCTCTTCACGCAGCCAGTGGGAGATCTCCTCGCCGGCCTTGTCGAGAAACTCGGGAATCCGCTCGTAGATCTTGTCGAGGTTGATGAAGCCGGAGAGCAGTCCGGCGAGGCCGCCCAGCGAATCAAGAAAGGCTTCGATTCCCTGGCGACCGCGTAGTGCCAGGCGCTGGCGAAAATCGGGGTCGTAGAGCAAACCGCCGAAACGTTCGAGCAGTGGCGGCACTTCGCGCTCGAGTTGCTGCAGGAGGACTTCGATCAGATCCTTGGGCAGCAGGTCGCGCAGGGGGCGGTCACTCAGTAAGAGTTTTTCCAGGCGGTCATCGACAAACCGTTCGACATTTCTGGCGACCGCTGGCGAATGCAAGACCGTGGTCAAGCGAGTATCGAGGTGGCTTTGCAAATCCTGGTAGCGGGCCGGAGTCAGAAAGCTTTCCAGGTCGCGTGCCAGCAAAGCATCGCCTTTTTTCTGCATGAAATCGCGCAGCAGTTGTTCAAACTCTTCACTGGCCAGGTAATCTGCGAAGGCAGCAACCGCTTTTGAGCGCACGGCGGTCGCCAGTTCACGAAAACGCCGCCGATAGTTGTCTGGAATCAAAGTTTCCAACGGACCGAGGTCGCGATCGAGGAAGGCTCTGAGCTTGTCGTTGACGGCCCCTTTCAACTCGCGATGAAAGGCCGGTTTTTCCAGCGCTTTGCGGATGTCGTCTGCCGTCAACAGGTGGGAGCCGACCATCTCACCCATGCGCTGCGCCAGTTCACCACGCTTGGAGGGGATGATTCCAGGAGTCATTGGCAGGCGGACGCCGAACAGGCGCCAGGGGTGCAGGGGCCTGAAGAGCATGCGGATGGCAATGTAGTTCGTCACGTAGCCGATCAGCGCGCCGAGCAGAGGTGGCATCAGCCAGGGGAGCCAGGGCAGTGTTTCTAGCATGTCTTTCTCTCTGTCAATGTCATCACGGTCTTTACCCTCAGCCCGCTTTCGGCTAAGATTCCTCACCCCAAGCTAAGGAGCCGTTCTCAATGTCTGATCATCTGATTCGCGTTCTGACCCTCGATGGCGCCATCCGCGTCACCGTCGCTGTGACCACCGCGCTGGTTGAGGAGGTGCGCCGGCGTCAGCAAACCGATCCGACCGCCACGGTTGCTGTCGGTCGTCTGGCGACAGCGGCGGCCCTGATGGGCAGCCTGCTGAAAGGTCGCCAGCGCATCGGCTTGACCATTGAGGGCAATGGCCCTCTGCGCAGGCTGCAGGCTGAAGCCGATGCCCATGGCCACGTGCGGGCCACCGTCAAGGTGCCGGTGGCTGGTCTGCCGCCGCGAGACGGTCGTTTCGACGTCGCCGGCGCCGTCGGGCGAGCCGGGTTTCTGCACGTCGTGAAGGACCTTGACCTGAAAGAGCCTTATCGCGGCATGGTCCAGCTGGTCAGCAGCGAAATTGGCGAAGACCTCGCCCACTATTTCACCACTTCGGAGCAAACACCGTCAAGTGTCGCCCTGGGGGTTGAACTGGGTCAGCAGGCTGAAGTGACTGCCGCCGGCGGTTTCCTGCTGCAGCTGATGCCAGACGCCGACGAAGACCTGGCCGACCGTCTTACCGAACGGCTTAGCAGCTTTCCGCCAACCACGAGCCTGCTGCGCCAGGGCCTCTCTGCCGAGTCGATCGTCGAACGACTATTAGACGGTTTCCCTTACCAGATCCTCACTCAGACCCCGTTGTCTTTTACCTGCAATTGCAGCCAGCAGCAGACGCTCATCCTGCTGCGCACCCTGGGCGCCGAAGAGCTGGACCAGCTCATCGAAGAGGGTGCCGGCGCCGAAGTGCTCTGTGAGTATTGCAAGCAGCTCCACACTGTGGATCATGCGACTCTGCTCGAGATCAGGGCGTCTCTTTAAGCTCGAGCAGCTGTAATTGCTGACCCTGGCCAATCTCTGTCTGCCATTGCCAGTCTTTTGTCTCAATGCCCTTGCGCGCAAAAAAACGCTGCAGCAGTTCCTGCCGTTTGCCTGCCAGCTGCAGAGGATCGAAACCATAACCCTCCTCGGCGCTGACCGTTGCCTGCCAGCGGCTGAGCGGGACACTGCTCAGCCCGCCCGCCAGCGCTTCAAGGCAGGCCAGCCCGGTTTGTTTCGGCAGTACAGCGCCATTCTGGTAGAGCGTCTCCGCCGGGTAGCTGATCGTCATGGCATTGGTCTCGCGGCTAGTCTCCGCGCAAGGCAGGTTCGCCAGTTTCACTGATGTGGCCGGAGTGCTGGTTTGTGGTTGAACAGCACAGCCGCTGAGCGCGAGCAGGATGACCCCTGCCAGAAGAAATCGCCAACGATTCATTGATTCGTCCTCTCTGGTCAACAAGCTACGGACTTGTTACCGTCCTTTGACCCTCTGGTTGAAATGCCGGGTGCTGTCTGAGCTGTTCGAGCAGGCCGGCCGCCAGCCAGCCCGTCACTATCCCGGACACGATCGTGAAGAAAAGAAACAGCGGCAAAATCTGCCAGATGGCCTCGTGCTGGATGATCAACAGTCGTGCCGCGAGGATTTGACCCACAGCATGACCCGCCGCCCCAATGGTTGAAATTCCGATCGGGCTCAACTGTCGTCCGGCGACCCGGTACGCAATAATCATAGCAGATGTTGCCACGATAGCACCGGCTATTGCCAGCCAGAACCCAGGTCCGAAAAGCCTGCCGAGCAGGAGGGCGCCAAGGCCGACCCGCCCCAGGCTGACAGTCCATGCGGCGCGACCGTCATAAAGAGAGAGCGCGGTCAGGGTCATGATGTTGGCCAGGCCGAGACGCAGCCAGGGAACGGGTGTCGGCAGCAGCGTCTCCAGGACATGCAGGGTGACTGCGATGGCCGTAAAGAGGGCCAGGAAAACCCGACGGCGAGCCCGTGCCAGTTCCACGGGATTAACGGCTGAGCAGGTCATAAGCGGCCTCCTCGTCGGCAGGGCTGTCGATGCGCACCAGGATCCGGTTCGGCACACAGGCCAAAAGGTCGCCCGTGTGGCTGGCGGAGCCCATGGAGATGCATGTTTTGCGCGGGCAGGGAGATTCGCTGATGCGGGCGCCCTGGTCGTCTATCACCAGACGAGTCTGGCCCAGCGGCCCGTCGAGATCGACACTTTGTGGTTGGTTAAGAGGAGCGCTGAAACAGACCTCCCCGGCGCTGGTGACAACGACTCGACGACCCTCCGGTGCGGTCGCCACCCAGACAATGCCCGCAAGTGATGCAGCCATCAGCGACAGCACGACCAGCCAGTCACCGCACGTCATGACCTGCCAGGGAGCTCTCATGGTGTCACCCGGTAGCGAGCCCAGCCGGGGCTGGTGTGCGTGCTGCCATCTGCGGCGACGATCAGGGCCTCCGACCCGGGATACTGGGCCAGCAGTTGCAGGCCCGACTCTGGTCCCAAAACAAAAACAGCCGTGGCCAGGGCATCGGCGAGGGCAACACTGTCGGTAACGATGGTCACGCTCTGGCAGCCTCTGGCGGGAAGGCCCGTGCGGGGATCGAAGATGTGATGGTAGCGAACACCGTCCACTTCGAAGAACCGCTCGTAATCTCCGGAGGTGACCACGGCCCGATCATGGACCTGAACGGTTTCAATCACCGAATTTTTCTGGCGGGGATGCTGGATGCCGATACGCCAGGCGCGTTCCGGACGTTGGCCGAGCAGATACATGTCGCCGCCCGCGTTCACCGCGGCGCTGGTCACCCCGTGCTGCCTGAGTGCGGCGATCGCGCGGTCGACGGCATAACCTTTGGCAATCCCGCCAAGATCGACCTGCAGGTGAGGTGCCCGCTTGCTGACCTGCTGGTCTTCAAGCCTCAGGGCCGTTGGGCCAATATCGTTCAGGGCGCCAGCCAGAGTGTCTGCGTCGGGGACGGCCGGGTTCTCCCGTTCGAATCCCCAGAGCGCTTTCAGCTGGCCGAGGGTCAAATCGAAGGCACCGCCACTGCGCCGGGCGACATCCAGGCCGAGGGTGATCACTTCGATGGTTTCAGGAGCAACCGCAACGCCGGTGTCACTCCGGGAAATGCGTGAGACATCGCTGTCCTGACGATATCTGCTGAGCAGGTTGTCCAGCCGGCTGATTTCGGCAAAGGCCGCGTCAAGCGCGGCTTCCAGCTCCTTGCTGTTTTGTCCATCGGCGACGATTTCGACGACCGTGCCCATCATCAGCTGGCTGCGACGAATTTCATGACCTTCAGGAAGCAGGCGCCACCAGGTGAGTGCCAGCAGCACCACGAGGAGGCCGATCATCAGGGGGCGGTTCCAGGGCAAGGCTATTTCTCGCAGATCTCGCCGATCAGGTCGTATTCGGAAGAATCGGTTATTTTCAGCTCGACAATGTCGCCGACATCAGCCTGGCCGGAGGTTATGTAGACCTGGCCGTCCACGTCCGGGGCCTGACGAACGCTGCGACCGCGCAGCAGCAGTTCGGTCTCTTCGCTGTAGCCTTCCACCAGAACCGGTTCGATACGACCCTTCAGGGCGAGATTCTTTCTGAATGCGACCCTCGATTGAGCCTTCATCAGGCGCTTGTAGCGCGACTGCTTGGTTCGGGCCGGAACCTGTCCCTTCAGTTTCGCCGCCGGTGTGCCGTCTTCACGGGAATAACGGAAGACGCCGAGGCGCTCGAAATGGCCCTCTTCGACAAAGGCAAGGACCTTGCGGAACTGTTCATCGGTCTCGCCCGGGAAACCGACGATCAGCGAGGTGCGCAGGGTGATCTCCGGGATGCGCGTGCGGATGCGCTCGAGGAGAGCACGGATGCCGGCTTCATCGATGCGGCGGTTCATGGCGGTCAGGATCTGGTCGTCGATGTGCTGAATCGGCAGGTCGAGGTAGTTGCAGATCTTGTCTTCGGCGGCGATCATGTCGAGCAGCTCGTCGGTGATGCCGTCCGGGTAAGCGTAGAGCAGACGCAGCCAGACCAGGCCGTCGATCTTCACCAGCTCGCGCAGCAGGGCGGTCAGCTCCGGGGCCTCACCGCGCTCGGCGCCGAAAGCGGTGACATCCTGGGCGATCAGGTTGATTTCCTTGACGCCATTTTCAACCAGCCGCTCTAACCTCGGCGACCACCGACGCAATGGTGCGTGATCGCAGCGTGCCGCGAATGCTCGGGATGACGCAGTAGGAGCAGTGATTGGCGCAGCCCTCGGCAATCTTGACATAGGCCGAGTAAAAGGGTGATGAGGTGACTCGCGGGGTGGTGTGGTCGTAGAGGTAGTCGGGCAGGCCGATCTCCTGCTGTTGCCCACCTTGCAGGTGGCTGTCGAGCAGTTCGAGGATGCGCGGGGCATCTGCGGTGCCCATGAAAAAATCGACCTCGGGCAGGTCCCTGGCCAGCTCATCCTGGAAGCGCTGCGGCAGACAGCCGCTGACGATCAGCAGTTTGCAGCGTCCGGTTTTCTTGTGATCGGCGACTTCAAGAATGGTTTCCACCGATTCTTCCTGTGCTTCACGAATAAAGGCGCAGGTGTTGACGACGATAATGTCCGCCTGGCTGTCATCGGTGACAATCACGAAGCGGTCGGCAGGCAGATGGCCGAGCATGACTTCGGCATCGACCAGGTTTTTCGGGCAGCCGAGGCTGACCAGGCTGACGTTGTATTGACTCAAGAGGGTTCCTCCGTGGAGATGCAGCAAAGACCTTGATGTGAAGAATTCTTCCAATATTCGGGGAGTTATAACATAAAAATGTGTGTGGGCAAAAAGAATCCTCTACCGCGATGGCTGCGTTGAAATCAAGAGATGAGGCCTTGCCACTCTCGTTTTACTCTGCCGGCCTTCCTGAAGCGGATGTTTATTGAAGCTCTTCTGGAAGGACCTTGGAACCGAAGTGATAGGAGAGTCCAATGCCGATCATAAGCTGGTTCTCATCGTCAACAACAGGGCTGTCGGCGGCGTCCCCCACTAATCTTTTGTACTCAGCCTTGCCACCGATCCGCCAACGGTTGGTGATCGGATAACCGGTTGTTACGCTGATTTTAACATCTTTGAATCCGGCTTCTGCCTTGTGCTTCTTAAGCCCGGAGTTCGCCGACTGTTTTGCATCGACTCCAAAAAAACTCTCCATGTAGTCGTCGCTCGCCAGGGTTGTGCCGAGAGAAGCAAAAACAACGGGTTTTTCAAATGACAGCGTTGTGCCGGCGCTCAGTTCAACAAGAGCACCATCATGTCCGGAGTTGATATCCTGGCGGGCCTCCATCCTGAAGCGCAGAGGTTTCTTCCGGTAAGCAATAAAGCCCCCCGCCTCGATGCTGCCATCAACGTCACCCAGACCCTCGAGCTTGTCGTTGTCATCCTCATCGCGCCCTGATGTCCAGGACAGAATCGGGCCGATCTTAAGGTTCTTCTCTCTGACCAGGTTTGCACCGAAGGTCTTGCCTTTGAAGAAGATTGTGTCCTTCCAGGCACCTGATATGTTGGGGCCAAAACCCGACTCATAGTCGTTCGAGCCTTCGTAATCGGGTGAAACGCTTCCTGCGAGGCCGATACTGAGAGACCAGTTTCTACTTTTGCGATCGGCATCTTCATAGCCAGGGGCTTCGTCGATCCCTTCGGAAACCTCTGCCCAGAGACCGGCACCACCCGTGAGAGCATCGGCCGCAGCAACACCGGGTATGCAGACGGTCGCAAAAAGAACATTCAACAGAAGAAGAGAAAATTGCTGAACAATGCTTTTCATGTGAGGGCTCCGCTCAGAAAAAGTTTAAATTACAACGAGATAAGTATATCAGTGTCGCTTGTGATTGCCCACCATAAGTTCACCTTCAAGGGTTGTTTCACGGCTGTTTTTAACGGTTGCATCGCCCTCTTGCTGTGCGAGGGAACGCAGGGAATGCTCTTGTGATTTTCGGACTGTCATGCTAGAAACTTTGTAGTCACTTGAACCGTCAGCCAACCCCGCGCCGTGAGCATTCGCCCTTTTGAGAGCGTTATGGACACTCTGGTATTTATTCTTGTTCTGACTGTTATTTACCTGGTCGCGGCCATCCCAACCGGTGTCGTTTTGTCGCGCCTGATGGGTGGCGAAGATGTTCGCAAAGCCGGCAGCGGCAACATCGGCGCAACCAATGTCTACAGGGTCGCTGGCAAACTGGCCGGTATCCTGACGCTCGTTGGCGACACGCTGAAGGGGTTTTTACCTCTTCTGGCCTACAAAAGCTGGATGGCGCCGACACCGACACAGCTTGGGGTTGCCTGTTGTGTGGCCATCATCGGCCATTGTTATCCGGTTTATTTGAAATTCAGGGGCGGCAAGGGCATCGCCGTAGCCCTGGGGGTTTTTCTGGTTCTTTCGCCGAAAGCCGTTGCTGGTGCGCTTGCGGTCTTTGTCATCGCCGTTGCCATCACCCGTTACGTCTCCCTGGGTTCGGTGCTTGCGGCAATGTCGGCTCCTCTGTTGATGTTAATGCTCAACTACCCCCAGCCAATCTTCCTGGCGACCCTCTTTATTGCCAGCTTGATCATTTGGCGCCACAGGACCAATATCCGTCGTCTCCTGGATGGTACCGAAAGCCGCTTCAAAGCTTGAGAGACCACTGCCTCGAAATGGTTTGACCTCGTACTGTCGATTCCCCGGAGCCTCCTGCAATGACGCTGAATCCCAGAAAAATAACTCTGATTCTCTGCCTTCTGATCGGGGCTGTTCTTGTGTGCGCGACCGTGTGGCTGCAAAGCTTCGTCTCGACAGCGGTTACGCCGTCGGAACCGAAGGTGATAGAAATCAAATCCGGCAGTTCCTTTGCCCGTATCGCCAAACAACTCCACCAAGCCGGTGTCATCGGTGATTCCAGGCGCTTCACCCTTTTAGCACGCTGGCACGATGCCACCGCTCAAATACACGCCGGAGAATATCTGTTTGACTCTCCAGCCAGGCCGGCCGACGTTCTTGCCCGGCTGACAGCTGGCGATATCCGTATGTTTCAGGTCACCATTCCAGAGGGTTTCAATCTCAAGGAGATTGCGGCGCGCCTTGAGAACACCGGTATCGGCTCCGCAACAGAATTTATATCTTTATGCAGCGATACCGAATTTTTGCAGGAGCTGAATGTTGCCGCCGCAACACTGGAGGGCTATCTTTTTCCGGAAACCTATACTTACAGCTCCTCTACGACCCCGCGCCAGCAGTTGCGCGCCATGGTCATGCAGTTGCAGGCGCAGCTCACTCCAGAGCTGATCAACAGCGCGAAGGCTCTCAATCTCGATGCCCATCAGCTGATTACCCTGGCCTCGATCATCCAGAAAGAGGCCGGCAACGTTATGGAAATGCCCTTGATCTCGGCTGTTTTTCACAACCGGCTGAAGCGCGGAATCGCCTTGCAGGCTGACCCGACCGTGATTTATGGGGTTGCCGATTTTGACGGCAATTTAACTCGAAAACACCTTGAAACCCCGACTCCGTACAATACCTACAGAATGCGGGGTTTACCGCCGGGTCCTATCGCGAGTCCCGGAGCATCCGCGTTGCATGCGGCAGCTCATCCGGCCGCAAGCAAAGATCTTTATTTTGTCGCGAGGGGTGATGGCACCCACGAGTTCAGCCAGACTCTGCAAGACCACAACCGAGCGGTGCGACGTTACCAGTTGCGCAGGTGAGCCCCGGTGTCATTTAGGATTGACCGATGGTATAAGACTTGCTCGTCATGTCTTGACTGGTTTTTTCAACGCCATTGCGTTAAGTTTTTCTTGTGGTGTGCAGACGGCAAGAGTTGAGACGTTCTCTCTCTGGTTGTAGCCTTAATCTTTTCGCGAGGAAGCATCGGGCATGGCACAGCGAATCCTGCTGACAGAGGAAAATCAGCAGCTGGCGGCAGCGATTGTCGATCGGCTTGAAAAGCAGGGCTTTGACGTTCAGCACGCAACTGACGGCATCTCCGCTCTGCGGACAATTGCTGCTGGGCCGCCCGACCTGCTGCTGCTGGAGCTCAAGCTCGCCGGACTGCACGGTATCGAGCTGATCAAAAAGTTGCGGCAAAGTCCACGCACCAGTCAACTGCCGATTATCGTCCTGACCGGTTTCTACAAAGGTGAAAAATTTCAAAACGCTGCCAGGGCTCTCGGAGTCCATCATTACCTGGAAAAACCATTTAAGGTCTCCGCGCTTATGATTGCTATCCAGCAGGCTCTCAGTCCGACAGTCGCAGCGCCGGTGGTGCCGGCCGAGGGAGCCCGGCCTTTCGCGCAGCAGCTGCGGACAGCGTTCTTAAAGCGCTTCTCCGGATTGCTCACCCTGAAGTATCCGGATACTGTGCGCCTCCTGACGTTTATCAACGGTGCTCCCGTTGCGCTGCGACCCGGCTTCAAGAGCCGCGACTTCGGCGATTTCCTCTGCAAGCGCGGTCAAATCACCCTCGACGAATACAACTACTTCACCACCACGGCCGCCTACCGGCATGACAGCCTGGTCCAAATTGGCTGCTTGCAATACAACGACCTTTTGCAGGCAGAGATGGACTATCTCAACCAGGAGTTGCTCTGTGCCTTTGGTGACACCCAGGCCTCTGCCAGCTGGAAAGCGATACCCGCGCCTGAGCTGCTGCAGTTGATCACATTGAATGTGCCGCAACTTTTCTATGAAGGGTTTCACAAGCATGCAGGGGAAGCAGGCGGACGGCTGCTGCAGACCTTTAAGGAGAAGTTTGTCCAGCTCGACAGTAACTATTATCGACATATCAACTTTCTGCGTCTTAACGAGGCGGAAAAACACTTTGTCCGGAGGATCGACGGTTATTGCAAGCTGGGTGAATTGCTCGACGACGATTTTGACCCGGGTCCCCTCCTGCTGACTCTGACCAGCCTGAACATGGCTCGGTTCGCTGCAGAAGCCGGGCCCTGTGCAGACGCCGGGGACCTGCCCTTAAGGGCTCTCTTTAATGCTGTTGAGGAAGAGGTTGAGGTTGTCGTCGATGAAGCCCTGGAGAGCTTTAACGACCTGGTCGATGACGGTGAAGAGGCCGCTGAAACGACTGTCTTGGCTGCCGGGTCAGGTCGCGACACGGCTCCGTCGGCGCCTGTCGCTGTGGCACCATCTCAAACCGATGACCTCTCCCAGGAAGTGCGCCTGATTGCTAAAAGCCTTGAGGATAAAAGTCACTACGAGGTGTTCGGCATCAAGCCCTCCAAGTTCAGCATCGAACTGCTCAAGGAGCGCTACTTTGCGATCACGCGCAAGTTCGGCCCGGAGGTCCTCATGCAGCTCGGTGGCGAAGATGCGGTGCTGGTCGAGAGCATCCTCTCTAAAGTTGCCACGGCCTATGACACCCTGACCGACGTCGTTAAGAAAGAACGTTACGACGAGATGTATGGCGCAAACAAAATCGGTCTCGGTCATGAGGGAGATGATCGTTTCCAGGCCGAGGTGCAGGCTGAGTCCGGCAAGGTCTTCCTCGAGATGGAAGATTGGGATAATGCTGAAAAATCGTTACAGGAGGCAGTCAACGCCGACGCCAATAACGGCGGGTACCTGGCCGGTTTGGCCTGGGCGATCTATCGCAACCCAAAATACTCAGGCAGCCAGGCCATGTTGAACAAGGCGAAGCAGATGATCAATAAATCGCTCACCATGGAGCGAACCGCCCAGGGCTTTGCTTATAAAGGCTGGATGCTTTTCGATGCAGGCCAGGAGTCGATGGCGGAAGCAGAATTTAACAAGGCGCTGAAGCTGGATGCGCGCCAATCTATGGCCCGCAAGGGGCTGCGCGCTTTACAGGAGCAGCAGGAACAACAGAAGAAGGGTCTGTTTAAACGAATGTTTAGATGAGCGTGGTATGACGAGTCGCGCGCCACGCGAAAATCGTCACGTTTTACTCATGTTGCGCTATTCGTGAACGTAGGCCCACTCGCCAACCTTTTCGAGCCAGCCACCGTGGCCCAGGGAAGGGTAGTTCTGTAACGGATAGTAGAGGAACCGATCCCAGCGTAAAGGCCCTGTCGGCGTTTCCAGCATCAGGACCCAGGGATTGCCGTGATAACGATCTTTGGCCTGGGCGCCCGGCAAGTATTTAAAATCCGGAAGACTGCCGCCCTTAACAGTATGATCTGGCGGATAATTCACCTGCAACTCAGCCAGGTTTTCCGGAGGGTGTCCAAACTTTGTGGTGTAGGCGTGAATGGCTTCAACGAGAGGTGCGGCTTCCTGCGAGAGTCTTACGAAACCCTGCATGCGAATTGTGTCTGCCGATTTTAGAGAAAAGACACCCAGCGTCACCATCAATCCGGCACCGATGAAAATGGCGACCGAGCTGCATCTGGTTTTGCCTGAGAAGAACCCCAGCATGGACACGGCCATCACCACGATGCCGAGCAGGCAAAGCCAGGTGACCAGTTCCTGGCCAGGAATCCCCCAGTCTCCGTGACCCGACACCGACAGGTAGCTGGATCCGACGGTGTAGCTGCACATCAAGAGGCTGAACAGGCCGAACACTGAAAGCGATAGAATTAATTTTGGCCGGAATCCCGTTTTGCATTCGAGATCAAAAAACATGACTTCCCCACTCCCCAAAGATTAGCGCCCCGTAGTTAGCCCATTTTAATCATAGCGGGGAGTGAGGTCAACCTCTTTCTGGAGATGAGCTGGTATGAGCCAGGGGCGTGTTAACAGCCCTTTCGAAGAAGCTTATTCTCAAACCACCTCGACACGTGAAAACCCGCCACCCGGTGTGCGCAGGTTGGTGACCTGGCCGCGGTAAAGGCGGGCCGTCACGCCAAGCGCCCGGTCACGGTAGGCGTAGAGACGAAGATCGGTTTTCATCGGCTCGAAACCAGGAACCTCTGTGAGAGAAGGAGGGACCAGTTCCTGAACAAGGGTGGTTGCAGCCGGAAGCTGCTCAAATCGTGAGCGGCTGATCTTTTCGCCCAGCAAAACACCCCGGCTGCCAAAGCTGTCGACCGGTTTGAAAACCTGGCGCTTTCTTGTCGACCAAACCTGCTGCGGGTCAAGGTCGGAGAGCAGGGAAGAGACAGGAAGTGTCTCATCCATTAACGCCTGATCTGTCGCCGAGAGAGACAAGCCGGTTCTTTTTCCCGGGTCTGTCCAGAGCGTCATACGTCGTTTGTCGGCCAGTAAACCGTACATGTGCGGGTTGGGAGACAGGCAGACTTTGCGCGCCAGGTAAGCGGCCCGCAGTCCGGCCATCTCTGCACGCTCCAGGTAAAAATCGCAATGTCGATTGTAAATCAGATCAACAGTCTGGCCATTCAGACGGACACCCTCTGCAGAGGCTTCCAGCTGTTGCGGATCAACGATATCAGAGGGAACGCCCCAGGCCATGAAAAGATCTGCAAACGCTCGCATCTCCGGGTAGAGGAACTGTTGATCAGGATTTTCATCGAGGATGACAATTCGCTCCGGTCTGGTTTTGTGGCCAGCCGAGAACTGGATGATCTCCCTGGCAAAGGTTTGCAATAAACGTTTTGCGAGCTTCGGCTTGAGTGACCCTGGTTCTATGGGTAAAGAAGGGTCATTGGCCAGGTAGGCGTACAGGCTGCCCCCGGCATTGGTGTTGACCTCGATCAGCCGCGGGACCTCTCCGCAAAGATGAAAATCGTAACACATCATCACCGCATCGTGCCCCGGATCAAATCGGGCGACTTCAGGAAGCTGTGGGTAAACCTGAGAACGATATTCAGGAGCCCGGCTCAGACGATCCAGCAGATGCACCAATTTGAGCATCTGACGCAACGCAATGGTGGGCAGCTTGACGGTGGCGAGGCTCAGATTTTCGTGCAGACTGGACATGTGACCGTTCCTTAACAAAGAGGAGCAAATTGTCACGATTGTGTCACAGTCAGCACTCACCGCCAAGTGTGATCAGCAATAATTTGACTGGTCGATCGTCAAGAATTGAGCGATAATCAGACGATACTTTAACTCTAGCCAGACAAAACCTAATGTATGGAGGGATTATGCCGGTTGAGTGCAATTACGGATTCGGCTGTGATGTCGGCTTCTCTTTCGACGAAACCACAGCGAAGGTGAAACGGCTTCTTGAAGAGAAGGGCTTTCAAATTTATACGCAGTTGAATCTGCATGAAATCGTAGGAAACCGTTGCCAGGACAAGTTCGGCCGTTACATCATTATCGGAGCCTGCAACCCTGTCTTTGCGGAGCAACTTTTCAAAGCAGACCCGAACATTGGCCTGCTTATGCCCTGCAATATCATTGTTTACGAGCTTCGCTCCGGAGGCTGCAAAGTGATGGTCAAAGACCCGGCCAGGATCATGGACATGATCTCCAGTCCGGTCGCGATTGAGACCTCGATCAACGTCAAGTGCCTCATGGAAGAGATCATCGAAGAGCTGAGCCAGTAGGGACACGTTCCACATGGGAGGTGTCCCTGTTTTGATGGCCTATTCAAGAGATTCAGCGAGCAGCTGAATCGTGTGCATCGCTCGCACGTCAATATTTTGCTTCTCCAGCCCGCCACGCAACTGCAGCATACAGCCGGGGCAATCCATGGCAACGCAGCTTGCTCCGCTCTTTTCAATGTCTTTGACCTTGTCGCCCAGAATCTGTTTGGAAATGTCTGGGTGGCTGGTGAGCGAGTAAGAACCGCCAAAACCACAGCAGCGATCGGCATGATCCATTTCGACCAGCTCGCGCCCGGAGGTTGTCAACAGCTCCCTGGGTTCTTTCCAGACCCCTGCACCACGCTTTAAGTGGCAGGAGTCATGATAGGTGACTTTCTCTGAAACGGAGCCCCCCTTGAAGACATCGGCGGCACCAAGCTGGTTGACGATGAATCCGGCCGCATCAACGGTGATCTCGGCCAGATGCTCTGCTTTTGCAGCCCAGACCGGGTTGTCCTTGAGGAATTCGACGAAATCCCGTTGCAACGCCATGGTACAGGTCGGGCAGGTGGTGAGGACGAAGTCGGGATCATCCTTGAGCATCGCGGCGATATTCTGTTCGGCCAGTGCAACCGCTGTCTCCTTGTCCCCTGAGTAAAGAGCTGGCACTCCACAGCAGTTCTGGTCGAGAGGGTAGAAGACCTCGACATCCAGTTTATTCATGACTTTGATCAGGTCGATGCCCAGTTCCGGATAGAGAAAGTCATTGGCGCACCCGCCGAACAGGGCAACCTTGTAGCGTGGTTTTTCGATTTTCTGCGGGATCTTCTCCCACTGGTCTCGCAGCGATTTTTCAGCGATTGCCGGCAGGGTGCGCCACTCGGTCAGTGATGAGAAGAAGAGCGGCAGGTGGCGGATCGTGCGTTGGCCGCCGGTCACCGGCTTCTGCAGCAATGAGGCGGCGCGGATCAGGTTGTGGAAGAGCTTGCGGTTACGCATCACCTTGCGGAAGACGATCGACTTGCCAAGACCGATTCCCTCCTCATGGCCGATGGTCTCGCGCAGGCTGAGAATGATATTTTCCAGATCGATGTTCGACGGGCAGACAGTGACACAGGCGCGGCAGCCAATGCAGGCGCGAACGATCTCGGCGGCCTTGTCCAGGCCGTGGAAGAAAGCGGTCAGGATGATACCGATGGCACCAATGTAGACATGGCCGAAGACGTGACCACCGACAGTCTGGTAAACCGGGCAGACGTTTGCGCAGGCGCCACACTTGATACAACGCAGCGCATCACGGCATTGGGGAGACTCGGCCAGCGCGCTGCGGCCGTTGTCGAGCAGCACCAGGTGCAGCTCCTTGTCACCGTCACCACAGGGAACCGCACCGCGAATCCAGGTCACATAGGAGGTCAGTAACTGGCCGGTGGCGTTCTTCGGCAGGGTCCGAATGATGGTCGCCGCATCCTCGAGGGTCGGCACGATCTTCTCGACGCCGAGCAGGGCGACGTGAATTTTTGGCAAGGTCGAGACCAGCCGGGCATTGCCCTCGTTGGTGATCAGCGCAATGCCGCCGGTTTCAGCCACTGCGACGTTGGCACCGGTGATCCCCATGTCGGCATCGAGATAGCCCTGGCGTAATTGCTCGCGGGCTACCTGCACAAGGTGGGCAATTTCCGAGGGTTCTTCACTCCCCGTCACCTTGCTGAACAGTTCCGCGACCTCTTCCTTGAACATGTGGATCGCCGGCATCACCATGTGACTGGGACGCTGACCGGCAAGCTGGATAATCCATTCGCCAAGATCCGTCTCGAGCGCCTTGATGCCAGCGCCTTCGAGTGCGTTGTTGAGATGGGTCTCTTCACTCGCCATGCTCTTGCTTTTGGCAGCCAGCTTCACCCCCCTGGTCTTGGCCAGCCTGGTAATATAGTCGTTAGCGTCGGCGGCCGTCTTGGCCATGTAAACGGTTGCGCCAGCAGCTTCTGCATTGGTGATGAACTGCTCGAGGTACTGCTGGCGATGCGCAGCGACTTCATCCTTGGTGGCGGCGATCTCCTGGCGCAAGGCTTCAAAATCATAATTGCTGAAGGCTTTTTCACGGGCGAGCAGAAAGGCGTCGCCGAACTTGTGCAGGGCATCCTGCAGTTTCGGAGTTGCCAGTGCACGATCTATGCGGACCTGATATTCTTTGGCGCGAAGTTTACTCATGATTTTATCCTTGATGGTCTGACCTGTCTGGCTACATTTCCAACGGATCGTTGGAAAGACCGGAAAGTAACAGAATGTGCAGCCGCTTCGGGCCGTGAACGCCGATGGTCAGCACCCGCTCGATATCTGCAGTGCGACTCGGACCGGTAATGTAGGCCAGGTAGTTGCGTGGGCTGTTCTGGTGGAAGGTCCGCAGGTGAGGGACTGCGGCCAGGTCGTCTTCGAGGATTTTTGCCGGATCGAGCAGCACCACGTGATGCTCCGGCAAAGTGGTCGCCAGGCGGATCTCTTCGGCTGTGCTATCCAGTACAACGGTGCCGGTGGCGGCAAAAGCAAAGTTGGCCCCGGTCACGCCGACGGCGGCCGTGGCCGCTCCCTGCCGTAGATCGTTTTCCACCAGCGTGATGCCGGCCGTCTTCAGGGCAACCGCTAATCCGAGCCGGTCACCCGAGGCAAAGTACGGAACCATGACCGGACCGGTTGCGATTTGTTTGACGTAGTCCACCACAGCTTCAACGCCAGAGCCAATGGTCACTTCGGCCCCGACGGCACGGGCGGCTTCACTAAAAACTGCAACGAGTCTCTCTTCTTGCATGAAATGCACTCCCTTCATAAATGGTCTGACCATTAATTGGTTTATCGTATGGGCCGGCCTGTTTCAAGTCAAGAAAAAACAAACACCGTTTGCATGGCTGCGTAATCAGCTCTATTTCCCACTAACTCTTACTCCTGGGTCAGAGGAATCTGGTATCTGGCCATCTTTTTGTAGAGCACGGTACGATGGATACCGAGTAGCTTGGCGGCTTTGGCTTTATTGTTGCCAGTCAACTCCAGAGCCTTGCGCAAAGCCTCCCGTTCCGCTTCGGCAACAACGGCGGCGAGATCCCATTGACTGCTTTTCAACGTCGTGAGGGTCGGTCGACTCAAGTAGAAAGGCAAATCGCATGCGTCAATAGTGTTGCCTTCAATGGTAAAGGCGGTCCGTTCCAGAACATTGATCAGCTCACGGATGTTGCCAGGCCAATGATAATTATCCAGCACCTTCTCTGCGGCTTGAGTCAATCGATAACGAGAACCCGGATAGTTCTCAGCGATTGCTTCCAGCAGATGCCTGGCCAAAGGAATGATGTCTCCCGGACGTTCGCGCAACGGCGGAACTTCAAGGGAAACCACATTCAGGCGATAGAAGAGATCCTCCCTGAACTGTTTCTGTTTAACCATCGTCTGCAGATCGCGGTTAGTGGCTGCGATAATCCGAAAATCGCTTTTGAGCAACTGATTTCCTCCCACTCGCTCAAAAAGTTTGTCTTCGAGAACACGCAGCAGCTTGGGCTGCAATTCAAGAGGCATTTCGCCGATTTCATCCAGAAACAGAGTGCCGCCATCGGCCAGTTCCAGCTTGCCTGGCTTCCCTCCGGGTTTGGCACCGGTAAAAGCCCCCTCCATATAACCAAACAGTTCTGCTTCGAACAGCTCCTTGGGGATTGCGGCGCAATTGATGTGAATGGAAGGTTTTTTATGCCGGGAGCTGCGCTGGTGAATCGCCTGGGCAAACAGTTCTTTCCCTGTTCCTGATTCCCCGGTGAGAAGAATCGGCAGATCAGTAAGCGCGGCCTTGCGCGCGGCCTCCTTCAGGGCAATAATCGGAGGACTTTCACCGCGGATACTATCGAAATTGTAGCGACTGGATCGCAGCGAAATCAGTTCCTTTTCGTATAGCCTCAGCTTTGATTCCAACAGGCTCAGGTTGTCGGCCAACCGGCCAACGTCACTGACCTGCTTGAACATGATCTGGCCGAAAGCGGCGACGACCTTGCCATCTTCGAAGATAGGAATGCGCTGCACCACCATATCACGACCTCTGGTCGTGAAGATTTGATTGAGCTCAGCTTTGCCGGACCTGGCAACAATATGCATGCGGCTGCCTTCGAGAACCTCGGTGACATGTTTACCGATCACTTGCTTGGCATCAATGCCGAGAAAACGAGCGTAGGGACGGTTAAAATAGAGGATGTTGCCATCCTTGTCAGTGACCAGGGCACCATTTTCAATGTGGTCAAAGATCAGATGAACAAGGTTAAGCTTACGGTTTGTCTCTTCCCATTGTATTTCGGACGGCAAAATCGTCTCTTGAGTGTCGGGCTGCGATTCTGACTCAGGTACTTTCATGTGTGACCCCTCGGAACTGTCTTCGTTTGGCTACATGTCGCTAAATAAGAGCAGTCTGGCCCTGGCCGTCCCTGAGTCAACTCAATCCGGCGCATTTTTCTTTGCTAACCTGCTGATCCAGCGCTCTTTTGTTTGATCTCTTGTCCCTCATGGCCATTCTACCGCATCAGCATTACAACGCAATCAAACGGTATCTCTCCGTCAATGTGTAGTCAAGCGAATACACATATTTATTCAACAAGCCTTGCGTTGCCTTCGCATGTGGTTTTCTGATCTTCTCTCGTTCTGCTTAACAATCTGATTTATATCAACTTATCTCTCAGCATAGCAAAAAGGGCGAAGAACTTACGAGTCTGGCCTGCAAATTGCTCAAGTGAATATTTCATAACATTGTTCTGCTTGTTTCTGAAAAATGACAGTTACTGACGCAAATCGACTCGGTAAAGACTTAAGTGGTCACTTCGGACCATTTGACATTAGCTTCTTTAACGTTACGTTTAATCTGTTAGCGGGAGGCATTAACCCTGGCCGACGGCAATTATGAAATTCTTGTATCGGTGACCGAGAACCCGGCGCCGCTATCTTCGATCATTGCCAAACACCTCCAAGGAGAACCGATGAAACCGATCTACACTGATGCAAAGACCGCCCTGGAAGGGCTGGTTGCTGACAACATGACCATTGCCGCCGGCGGCTTTGGTCTCTGCGGTATCCCCGAAAAACTGATTCTGGCCTTGCGCGAATCTGGTGCCAAGCAGTTGACCCTGGTCAGCAACAACGCCGGAGTTGATGATTTCGGCCTCGGTCTGCTGTTGCAGACCCGCCAGATTCGCAAGATGATCTCTTCTTACGTGGGTGAAAACGCCCTGTTCGAAAAACAGTTCCTTGATGGCGATCTGGAGCTTGAGCTGACGCCCCAGGGGACCCTCGCCGAGAAACTGCGCGCCGGCGGAGCCGGTATCCCCGCGCTTCTTCACCCGTACCGGCTACGGCACGCTGTTAAGCGAAGGCAAAGAGACCAAAGAATTTAAAGGTCTCTCCTACGTTCTGGAAGAGAGCATTCAGGCGGATCTGGCAATTGTCAAAGCCTGGAAAGCCGACAAAGCCGGCAACCTGGTGATGAACAAGACCGCCAACAACTTCAACGTCGCCTGCGCCAAATCCGGCCGCATCACGGTGGCCGAGGTCGAGGAGATCGTTGAGATCGGCGAACTCGATCCGCACCAGATCCACGTCCCCGGCGTCTATGTCGACCGCCTGGTGCTCGGCAGCGACTACGAGAAGCCGATCGAGCAACGCACCGTCTCGGGTGCCGGCATCTCGGCCAAGGGCTTCAACCCGCAACGCGAATGGATGGCCAAGCGCGTCGCCCAGGAGCTGACCGACGGGGCCTATATCAACCTCGGCATCGGCATGCCGACGCTGGTCGCCAACTTTATCCCTGAGGGGATTCAAGTCACCCTGCAGTCGGAGAACGGCTTGCTCGGCATCGGACCTTTTCCGACAGAAGATCGACTCGACCCCGACCTGATCAATGCCGGCAAACAGACCATCACGGCCGTGCCCGGCGCCAGCTACTTTGACTCTTCGGAGTCCTTCGCCATGATCCGCGGCGGGCACATCGACCTGTCGGTGCTCGGCGGCATGCAGGTCAGCAGGACCGGTGATCTGGCCAACTGGATGATCCCCGGCAAGATGGTCAAGGGACCTGGCGGTGCCATGGACCTGGTCTCCGGCGTCAAGAAAGTGGTGATCATGATGGAGCATTGCGCCAAGGACGGCTCGCCGAAGATCCTCGAGCAATGCGACCTGCCGGTCACCGGCCGGCAGGTGGTCGACCTGCTGGTGACTGACATGGCGGTCTTCACGGTCGACGCTGAAGCGGGGCTGACGCTGACCGAGGTCTCCCCTTTCTCGAACCTGGAAGACGTCCGCAAGGCCACCGGCTGCAGCTTCCGGGTTGCCGACAACTTGAAAACCAACTGATCAATAACAATCATCAAGGAGAAGCTGCATGTCACAAAAAGTTGCTGTTGTCACCGGGGCCGCCAGCGGTATCGGCCTGGCCGTCGCAGAAGCCCTGGCCGCGGGCGATTACCGGCTGGTCATGGCTGATGTCAACGCCGAGTCCGGCGAAACGCGAAGCCGACCGGCTCAATGCTTACTTCGTCCATGCCGACCTCACTGACCGCGCGGCCTGCAAGGCCCTGATCGACGCGGCGGTCACCAAGTTCGGTTCGGTCGATGTGCTGATCAACAATGCCGGCATCCAGCATGTCAGCCCGGTGGAAGACTTCCCCGAGGACAAGTGGGACTTCATGATCCGCCTGATGCTGACCGCGCCCTTCCTGCTCACCAAGTACGCCTGGCCGCACATGAAGGCTGCCGGCTGGGGCCGGGTGATCAACATCAGTTCGGTGCACGGCCTGCGCGCCAGCGAGTTCAAGTCGGCCTACATCAGCGCCAAGCACGGCATCATGGGGCTGACCAAGACCACCGCCCTGGAAGGCGGTCCGTTCGGCATCACGGTCAACGCCATCTGTCCGGCTTACGTGCGCACGCCGCTGGTCGACAACCAGATCGATGCCCAGGCAGCGACTCACGGCATCCCCAGGGAAGAGGTCATCGGCAGCATCATGCTCAAGAAAGCCGCGATTAAAAAGATGATCGAACCGAGCGAGATCGGCGCCGCCGTCATGTATCTCTGTTCCGATGCCGCCGGCTGCATGACCGGCACCGACTTTACCATCGACTGCGGCTGGACCGCCTGCTGAACGGGAAGAATGTCCGTAGCCATGGTCGCAGTCCATGCAGACATGACGAGTCGGTACAACAATACAACGCTGTTTGTTTTTTTCTTGACCTGACTAGAGAAGATTCGCTATCTTCTAAAATGGTCATACCAATTATTGGTCAAATGTACAGACTTTCAATGGTCATGTCGACCATGATAAACCCACAACCCAAGCAAAGGAGGCTCCACCATGAGGAAGATGAAAATGTTAGTTGGCCTGCTGGTCGTTCTCAGCCTGGCATGTGCCCCGACGGCTTTCGCCGCCAAGCGCGACAAGTTCGGTGCCGACAAACGTCATGAGGAAGTCAAAAAAGAACTGCGCACCATCAAGGCTTCAAAAGAAGAATTCAAGTGGAAGATGGTTATGCCCTGGTCCAAAGGCCTGCTGTTTTATGATGTGGCCCAGCACTTTGCCGATTCGGTCGCGCTCGCTTCGGGTGGTCGTCTTGAGATCAAGCTCTTCTCGGCCGGCGAATTGGTCGGTGCCATGGAAAGTTTCGATGCGGTCAGCAAGGGTCAGGCCGATATCGGTCATGACTGGCCAGGCTACTGGAAAGGCAAGAACGAGGCCTTTGTCGCCTTTGCTTCCGTTCCTTTCGGTCTCGACGCTGAAGGTTACAACATCTGGCTGTATGAGCGTGGTGGTCTGGAAATGATGCAGGAGCTGTACGGCCGCTACAACCTGTTCGCTCTTCCCGGCGGCAATGTCGGCCAGGAATTGGGCCTGTTCTCCAACAAAAAAGCTTCGAAAATGTCTGACTTCAAAGGCATGCGCGTCAGAACTCCGGGCTGGTACATGGACATCATGACCCAGCTTGGCGCCAGCGTTACCCCGCTGCCGGGCGGCGAAGTCTACCTCGCACTGGAGCGTGGCGTTATCGATGCCGCTGAATTCAGCACCCCGGCCATCAACTACCCGATGGGCTTTGATGACATCACCAAGTATGTCATTCAGCCCGGCGTCCATCAGCCTTCTTGTCAGAGCGCATTTTTCATCAACAAAGACTCCTACAACAAGCTGCCTGCCGACCTGAAGTGGATCGTCGACATCGCCGCCAAGGAAACCCAGCTCTGGTCGACAGCCTGGCAGGAGAACCTCAATGCTGAAGCTGTCAAGATGTTCAAAGAGAAGGTTGAATTCGTCCGCATGGACGAAGAGACCATCAATGAGTTCGCCAAAGCCTCTCACACTTACATCGAGGGTCTGAAAGCGAAATTCCCTGACGTGAAAAAAGTCATGGATTCTCAGGACCAGTTCAAGGCCGACTTTGCCGACTGGCGTCAAGAGCGCAGTGGCGTGGCCCCCTGGCCTTACGAGCAGTTTGTTAAAGGCAAGCACCTGCAATAAGAAAAGCTTGGCGGGAGCCTGCGGGCTCCCGCCTCTTTCAACTCCGAACGACACTAGCAAAACCATTTCATGAGCAAGAGGTTCCTATGTTTAAGATTGATAGAGCGATCGACACCTTCAACGAAAAGTTTGGCTTTTATGCCTCTTATCTCGTCTTGCCGTTGATTATCGTAGTTGTCTTTGAGGTCTTTATGCGCTACGCATTCAACGCACCGACAACCTGGGCCTTTGAGCTGACGGTCTTTCTTTACGGTGTCCACTTTTGTTTTGCCTTGGCTTACGCCCACAAACACAACACCCACGTTTCTATCGATGTTTTTGAAGCGCGACTGTCTCCAAAATCGCGGGCTATCCTGCGCATCATCACCAACGCTGGTCCTCTTTATCCCCTCGATGGGCCTGCTGAGTTTTTATGTGTGTGTTTTAGCTGTCAACTCATGGCAGCAGTGGGAGCATGCTTCCAGTTCCTGGGCACCGGCAATCTACCCGGTAAAAACGCTCATGGCGGTCGGCTTTGTCCTCTTTTTTCTGCAAGGGGTTGCCAAGCTGATCCAGGATATCCGTTCCCTGAAAGAAACCCACTTAATACCTGCTTGAGCCTGGAGATAAGAGACCAATGAGCGTAGAAGTTTTAACCATACTCATGTTCGTGACGCTGATGGCGTCCATTGCCATGGGTCACCCCTTAGCAGTCACCCTGGCCGCAGTTGCGACCCTCTTCGGCCTGATCGATAACGGCTTCAACTTCCCGGCTTGCTCGGCCTGTTTGCCAACAATGCCTGGGGAATTTTTCTCAATTACACCCTGGTTGCCATTCCGCTGTTTATTTTCATGGCCCAGGTCCTCGATCGTTCCAAGGTTTCCGAAGGGCTGTTTGACGCCCTCTATACCGTACTGGGCGGTCTGCGCGGCGGCTTGGGACTGGCGGTCATCGTGGTTTCGACAGTCTTCGCCGCAACCACCGGTATTGTTGGTGCCTCGGTTGTCGCCATGGGCTTGATGGCCGGGCCAGCGTTGCTGCAAGCGAGGTTACGACAAGTCTCTCTCCGCAGGCATCATCTGCTCGTCGGGAACGCTGGGCATTTTGATCCCGCCGTCGATCATGCTGGTTGTCTATGGCGGCCTGACCGGCCAAAAAGAGACCTCGGTCGGCAACCTGTTTGCCGCGGCAATCCTGCCGGGTCTGCTGTTGTCTGGCATGTACCTGCTTTACGTCGCCGTGCGCTGCTACATGAACCCCAAGCTCGGACCGCCGATTCCGGCAGCAGAGCGCACCGCCACCGTCATGGAAAAAGTTCACCATGACGATGAAGAACTTTGTGCCGCCGTTCGGCTTGATCCTCACCGTCATGGGAACCATTCTGGCGGGGGTCGCGACCCCGACCGAGGCGGCCGCTCTGGGCTGCGTCGGCGCTCTGATCCTGGCTCTGGTCAGTCGTAAGCTGAACTGGGAGGTCATTACCCAGGCCTGCATCTCAACGGCCCGCACCACAGCCATGATCATGGCTCTCTTCGTCGGCGGCAAATTCTTTTCCGTCGTCTTTTTGAGCATGGGCGGTGGCGATGTTGTCGCTGATGTTCTGCTCGGCATGGACGTGAATCGCTTCGTTGTCTTCGCCATCATGATGGCGGTGGTTTTCTTCATGGGCATGTTCATCGACTGGGCGGCCATCCTGCTGGTGGTCGTGCCGATTTTCACGCCGATCGCCATGGACCTGGATTTCAACCCGCTCTGGTTTGCCATGATGATCTGCATCAACCTGCAGACATCTTTCCTGACACCACCTTTCGGCTATTCCCTTTTCTATTTCAAAGGGGTCGCGCCACCGGAATACACCATGGGCGATGTCTACCGAGGGATTATTCCCTTTGTCATGATCCAGGTCGTTGCCCTGGCGTCCATGGTGTTCTTCCCGCAGATCATTACTTACCTGCCCGACGTTTTCTTCGGCAGATAGTCACGCTTTAGAGGAGAGGGTATAATGCTTCCGCAAATCAAGAAGATTCTCTACGCCACAGGCATGGGCCCAGGGGCACCGTACGTGTTCCGCTACGCCCTTGCTCTGGCCAATCAGCATGACGCGCAGATCATTGCCGTTTCGGCACTGGAGCCCCTGTCAACTTTTGCCCAGAGCCTGGTGGAATTGCACATTTCCCACGAACAATCGGAAGAGATCCACAGCACGGCGCAGACCCAGGGCAAGGAACGATTGCGGGAACGCATCGCGCGGCTCTGCGAAAAGGAGTGCGCTGACGACCAGGTGTGCACACAGCGCGTCAGCGAAATTCGGATAGAAGAAGGTCAACCGGCTCAGGTCATCCTGGCGGCTGCCAAGGAATACGCTGTCGACCTGATCATCATGGGCGCACATCGCCACACCGTGATCGGAGATGCGATGCTCGGCAGCACGACCCACAAAGTGCTGCACAGCGCCGCCCAGCCGGTTCTGGTTGTACAGGATTCCGGAAGGTTTTCACGAAGAGGGTTTCTGAGCTGCCAGAGCAAACTCCGTCGGCCATCATTTTCGGGGCACACAGTCATTGCCTGCGTGCCCCGAAATATTTAAAGGAAATGCCATGATTTCAGAAACGGCTATTCAGCTCCTGATTGACAAACTGGGCAAGGAAAACGTCATTACCGCAGCGGAAGATCTGCTGGTCCTCGGCTACGACTCTACACCTGGCCTGCATGCGACGCCGGATCTGGTCGTCTACCCGACCGACAGTGAGCAGGTGCAGAGCGTTATGCAGGTCGCCCGTGACCACAAAGCTGCCGATCACCCCTCGTGGCAGTGGCACCGGCCTTTCCGGTGGCAGCATCCCGATCAATGGCGGCATCGTCATCTGCCTGAACAAGATGAACAAGATCCTTGAAATCGACGAGGAAAACCTGACCGCCACTTGCCAGGCTGGCGTTGTCACCCTCGACCTCTTCAACGCCGTCGCCGCAAAGGGGCTCTTCTATCCGCCGGATCCCGGTTCACAGAAGATTTCAACCCTCGGCGGCAATGTTATGGAAGACGCCGGTGGCCTGCGCGGCCTCAAGTACGGCGTCACCCGCGATTACGTCATGGCCCTCAAATGCGTTTTGCCGGATGGCAGCCTGCTGAGCACTGGCGGCAAAAGCGTCAAAGACGTCGCCGGCTACGCTTTCAAGGATCTGCTGGTCGGCAGCGAAGGAACCCTGGCGATTATCACCGAGATCACAGTCAAGCTGATCCCACCACCGCAGGACAAACGGACCTTCCTCGCTTATTTCGATGATATCCGCATTGCCGGGGCGGCGGTCAGCCAAGATTATCGCCGCAAAGATCATCCCCTCGACCATGGAGATCATGGACAAGGCCACCATCAATTGTGTCGAGGATTACGTCAAAATCGGTTTGCCGCGCGAGATGGCAGCCTTGCTGTTGATCGAGGTTGACGGTCACCCGGCGATGGTTGCCGAAGAGGCCGAAGGGGTCGAGCGGATACTGAAGGAAGTCGGCGCGGCAGAAGTGCAGGTTGCCAAGGACGCTGAAGAAGCGGCCAGCCTGGCTGCCGCACGACGTACCGCCCTGTCGGCACTGGCGCGGGTTTCACCGACGACCCTGCTGGAAGACGCGACCGTGCCCCGTTCGATGCTTGCGGAAACCTTTGCCCTCATTGAGCGCTTAACAGAAAAATACGCTTTGACGGTTGGCACCTTCGGTCACGCCGGTGACGGCAACCTGCACCCGACAGTCCTCTGTGACGAACGCGACGCAGACGAGATGAAACGTGCGCACGCCTTTTACGATGAACTCTACGAGCAGGTCCTCGCCTGGGGCGGTACCGTCTCAGGAGAACATGGCATCGGTATCGCCAAAAAAGAATACCTGGCCAGACAGATCGGCCCGGGTGGAGTTGCGGTTATGAAACGAATCAAACAGGCATTTGACCCCGAAGGGATACTCAACCCCGGAAAAATCTTCGCAGACGGTCAGGAGTGAACTGATGGCCGACAAAGAGAAACTCGGCAACTTTACCTCCGAGAACGCTCCAGAATATGAAGATGTCCTGCAGTGCATGCGCTGCGGCTTCTGCCTGCCGACCTGTCCGACCTTCGCCCTGACCGGCCGCGAACGTTCCAGCCCCCGCGGCCGCGTGGCCCTGGCCAGGGCCGTGGCTGAAGAAAAACTCGAATTCACCGAAGCGGTCAAGGAAGAAGCCTTCTTCTGCCTCGACTGTCGCGCCTGCACCACCGCCTGCCCCTCCGGCGTGCGTGCCGGAGAAGTCATGGAAATCTGCCGCAGTCAGGCCCACCAGTTCTTCCCGCTCAAGCATGTCGGCAAATCGTTCCGCGAGTTCGTCCTGCAGAAGATGCTGCCCAATCCCGACCTGCTCGAGACCTCGATGCTGCCGGCCAGACTCTACCAGAAACTCGGCATCCAGTGGCTGGTGCGTCACTCGCACCTGCTCAAACTGGGCCCGAAATGGGTGGACAAGGCCGAGCGGATGATCCCTGAGCTGCATCCGCCGTTGCGTCCGCAGTTGCCGGACGTCGTGCCGGCCGTAGGTGAACAACGCGGCCGGGTGGCTTTCTTCCTCGGCTGCATCATGACCCTGATGTATCCCGAAGTCTCCCGGCAGACGGTGCGTGTGCTCACCCACCAGGGCTTCGAAGTTGTGACGCCGAAGGAACAAAAATGTTGCGGTGCTCCGCATCTGACCGAGGGCGATCGCGACACCACCAGGCTCATCGCGCAGCACAACCTCGACCTTTTCATGGCCCTCGATGTCGATGCGATTGTGACAGACTGTGCCGGCTGCGGTGCGGCCCTGAAAGAGTACGAGGAACTGCTCGAAGAGGCCGGTGAGCACGACAAGCTGGCCGCCTTCCGTGGCAAAATCAAGGATGTCAGTGAATTTCTGGCAGAACAGGGGTTGCGAACGGAAGGCATGAAGCCGGTGAATAAGATCGTCACCTACCACGAGCCCTGTCATCTCTGCCACGCCCAGGGCGTCAGCAAACAGCCGCGCGAGCTGATCAAGGCGATTCCGGGCATCGAATACCGCGAGCTCAACGAGGCCAGCTGGTGCTGCGGCAGCGCCGCGACCTTCAGCCTCAAGTACACCGACGAGAGCCAGCAGATTCTCGACCGCAAGCTTGAGAATGTCCAGGCAACCGGTGCCGAGCTGCTGGTCACCGCCAATCCCGGTTGCCACCTGCAGCTGGCCTGGGGTTTGAAACAGGCGGGCCTCAAACAGGAGGTTGTGCATATCACCGAGCTTCTTGGGATGGCTACAGGCTGATAAGCGGCGCGCTGCCTTTCAGGAACGCGTGATGTGAAGATCAGGCGCTGAATCCGCGGACATAAAGAACGGGGCCAGAACTTTTATCTGACCCCGTTAGCTTTTTTTTGACGGTGACCTCGACTTCGTCACGGTCCTTTTTCATTGAGAAGTTGCGCCATCTTCTCTTCGACCATGGACAGATGTTCCATCATCTTCTGACGGGCCAGCTCCGGCTGCCGATCGGCAATCGCCTCCATAATGTCACGGTGGTGAGTCAGGAGCAGCTGAATATGACCCTGCTGTTGATAAAACTCCATCAGGGCGACCTGAATGGTGGCATTGAACAAGGAGTGAATCGAGTCGAGCACATGCATCTGCAAGCTGTTGTGACTTGCCGCTGTAATCGCATAATGAAATTCTGCGTCGACCTCAGGATCCCAGCCACCCTTGGCGGCCTGCTTTTCCATGACGGCATAGAGCCGGCGCAGATCCGCCAGGTCCTCTGCTGTAGCACGCTGGGCAGCGAGATAAGCAGACCAGCTCTCCAGCCCCATGCGCACCTCAGCGAGGGCGCGCAGCAGCTCCGGATCCCTTTTTTCCACGAGCTTGGCAAGCGGATCCATGATGCTGCCTTCTGTCAGTGCCTTGACAAAGGTTCCGCCACCCTGGCGCGAGTCAAGAAACCCCATCGCCTCCAGCACCATGATCGCTTCACGCACGGAAGGACGGCTGACCCCCAGCATGGTCGCCAGGTCACGTTCAGAGGGGATACGGTCACCCGGCTTGAGCTCCCCTTTGGAAATCAATTGTTTAATCTGATTGACAATTTCTTCGGATATTTTTTTCGGCCGGATCGGCTGAAGAACAATGGTCATGCCTTTTCTCCACTCACAATTTGGTATGACCAATTTTTAGCATAACCGTGGGCTTGAACACAATGCCAAAGCAGCGTTCATCAGTCGCAAAAAGCCAGTGACAGCCTCCGTCAGGGGGCAGTCTCAGGACCATGATTTGCTGTGGATCTTATCCCCTTCCTTTTTTGTAGCGCTGCAACCAGCTCTGCAGCTCTTCTTCTTCGTGCTCAAGCTCAAAAGCATTGATCAGGCCGCGACGCAGGGCGACAGAGACCGCCCGGTTTCGCAGGTTGAAGGCATCACCGACCTTGTCGCTCTGAAACTGCTCCTGGTCGAGGCTTAACTTACCATAAAGGGAATTGAGACGGCTCTGTACACCACGGCGGGAGAGGTAACGGCGCTGGGCGATGAGATTGTCAGTCAAGCCGAGAGAGATATCGACCAGGGCCTCATATTCGATGTCTGAAAGCGCCGTCTGACTGTGACCGGTGCGTCCCTGTACTTTGCGAACTTCAGGATCAATCCAGCACTGGTCGTCAAAAAGAACCGTGGCCATGGCCACCGAGATCTTCTCGCGGGGGCTCGATTTCAGGACATAGCCGTAGACGGTTTCCGGCGGCACGATCTTGACCAGGGTGCGCACGTACATCTCGTCCTTGAACTGACTCCAGAAGACGATGCGAGCTTTCGGTTTCCGCTCCCAGAGCGCCCGGGCAAACTCCACGCCGTTCATCTGCGGCATCTGGATGTCGCTGATGACCAGGGGCTCGTCGTGAGCCAGTGCCAGCTCTAAAGCAACCATGCCGTTCGGTGCGTGCTGAATCACGCAGTCCTGTTCCCAGGCCTCTACCATCTGCTTGAGAAATTCAAAATCCTTGGGGTTGTCTTCAGCAATAACCAGGGCGTAAGGTGCCATATGAGCTCTCCTTAACTCTTCTCTGATAGCGGCAGCAGAAGTTCGAACCGGGTTCCCGAAGAAAAACGTGAATGACTCCAGCTGACCTGGGCTCCGATCGCCCGGGCACGTTCCTGGATATTATGTAACCCTCTGCCGCCCGATGAGTTTGGCAGCCGGGGAGGCTGATCGAAGCCACGGCCGTTATCTTCTACGGCGACCACCAGGGTCTTGCCACGCAACGTCATGCCAACTTCCAACTGGCTGGCGTGAGCATGCCGCATCACATTCTGGATCGCTTCGACAACGACCCGGTAGACGGTCACCTGGGTCAGGCGCGGTAACGCGAGGTCAGCGGCAGCGTCGTTCGCCAGAAAATGATATGCGGGTGCTCCCGGCATCTCGCAGGTTTTGCTCAACAAGGATTCAATCGCCGCGGGCAGGCCAAGGATGTCGAGAGTCTGCGGGTGCAGGTTGTCCATCACGACTCTCAGGTTGGCCATCGCGCGCTGGAGATCGGCCTCAATGAGTTCCACACCCTCGCCACAGGTCGACTCTCTCTGTAAATTTTCCAGCCCTCTGCGAACCGCAGACAGGTCAGCCAGGGTCTGATCGTGAATATCCATGGCGATCCGCCGTCGTTCCTCCTCGGCCCCCTCTAAAAGCTTTTCGGCAGCGACCACCCGAATCAGCTGATCGGTCATACGGTTAATGGAAACAGCCAAACCGTCGAGTTCGTCGCGAACCTTTTCAGGTGCAGGTGGTGGAGTAAAATCACCATCGGTGATACGGGCGGCACTGTCGGAGAGTACCTGAATGCGTCGCAGGATATGGCGGGCAAAGGCGAGAGAGAGCAGAATGCCCACCAGAATGGCGAAGCCGAGGACGACAATGGTCACGAAGGTGGTCTCTGCGACCAGGGCATCAATATCTTCACGGTGCAGGTTACTCAGTTTGTCGCGTCTCTGGTTCAACTCACCGAGTTGCTCCTTGATATGAGGCTGCAGCAGACTCAGCGTGGAGTCAAAGCGTTCCAACCGCAAGCCCATATCGGGATTCAGATCAGTGACGCTTTGTTGCAGCAAGCTCATGGAGGAGGACGTTAACAGTCCGGATTCCTGCAAGCGATCAACAGCGACCGCAAGGTGTTGATGCAGATTGGCCATCTGTTCGAGAGCCCGTGGGTCAGGCTCTGTCGCCTGGCTGAGAAACTCGACGACACCTTGCATCCGCTGCGCTGCCATGTCGGCTTCCGCCAGGGCAATAAAAGCCGTTTTGAGGTTTTTGGCCTGCTGACGTTTGACCGACATATCCCAGTAGGTGAACTGCAGAAAGCAAAGCAGCAGCGTCATCAGGCAAAGGACGGCGGCGGGAGCCATTATGATCTGGTGTTTCAGAGCAAGTCGCATAGGTCGAAATTAACACAGAAAAACTTGTGGCACTGTGTAAACGCACAGTGCCACAAGCAGGGTCATAATAAACGTCGTAGATAAAGATGAGATCGAGTGCCTGCTTGTCTCGATCTGCAAACATCTGGTTTTCTTTGTCCCTGTCAGGCTTATTTGAGCACGATCGTCGTGTAGAGCAGGGTCGACTTGCGTTGAATCAATAGACGCAGGACCTGCCCGGGCGACATCCGGCCGACAATGGCCTCAAAGTCCCTGACCGATTTGACCTCTTTGCCATCAGCCTCGATAATCAGGTCCGCAACACGCAGACCACCTGCGGCAGCGGGACTGTCCGGGGCAATCCTGGTGATCAGGATACCGCTGAGACCATTGAGCGCAAAACGCTCTGCCAGCTCAGGGGTCACATTACTCGCAGTGATGCCCAGGGTTCCACCACCGGCTTTGTCGCTTGCGGCGAACTCTCGTTCGCCTTCATCCATTTTGCCGACTGTGACCTTGACAGTGCGCTCCTTGCCATCACGGAATATTTTGACGTTCACGATTTTGTCAACGGGGGTCGCCGCGACCAGTCGGGGCAGGTCGTTCAGCTCTTCAATCTGCTCACCATCGTAAGACAGCAGGACATCACCACGCTGCAGGCCTGCCTTGTCGGCAGGAGAGCCCTTAACGATATCTGTCACCAGGGTACCGTGGGTGTTTTTCAGGCCGAAAGAATCCGCCAACTCTTGAGTCAGTGGCTGTATCGTCACACCCAGCCAACCGCGGGTGACGTGGCCATCCGCGCGCAGTTGCGGAATAATCTGCTTGGCCATTTTGACCGGAATGGCAAAACCAATGCCCTGGCCTCCGGCGACGATCGCTGTATTGATGCCGACGACCTCGCCGTGGATGTTGAAGAGGGGACCGCCGGAGTTGCCTGGATTAATCGATGCGTCTGTCTGAATAAAATCATCATAGGGGCCGGCACCAATCACCCTGCCTTTGGCGGAAATGATCCCGACGGTTACTGTCTGCTCCAGGCCAAAGGGATTGCCGATCGCCATGACCCACTCGCCGATTTTAATACTGTCGCTATCGCCAAGTTTGGCCACTGGCAACTCTTCTCCGGCATCAATCTGGATCAGCGCCAAATCAAGTTTGGGGTCGAGGCCGCGCACCTCACCTTTAAATTCACGGCCATCTGAAAGCTTGACCGTGATTTCATCGGCTCCTTCGACAACGTGGTCGTTGGTCAGGATGTAACCGTCTTCTGAAATGATAAAACCGGAGCCGAGCGATTGCTGCTTACGTGAAGATTGCGGTGCGTCGCGGAAGAAACGTTCAAAAAATTCTTCGAAAAGATCGTTGCCACCTGGATTCCTGGGGCCGGGGTATGAGGGAATGCGGGGTTTGACCGTTTTGGCGGTTCCAATATTGACAACCGAAGGTTTAAGCTGCTCAGCCAAAGCGACAAAGTCAGGCGGTTGTGCGCCGGCCGGAACAACCCAGCAGATCAGCAACAGAGCCAGAAGGGTGATTTTAAGACGTGGCCACTTACACATAGTCTCCTCCATTGGTGTTGTTAAGCCTGGATTCGATACGTTACGAATTCAAGTCACACCAATGTAATAACCGTTTTAGCGGCTGTCAATCGCCAGCGGCACAGGAATCGACTGTTGATATGTACAGTGGTCAGAGAAATTATTCCAGAATGGTTGTTTTGGGGTGTTTGCCCTCTTCGGGGCCCTCAATCGGCAATCGCACAGAGAAGGAGCTGCCCTTGTTGACTTCAGAGGTGACCTTGATACTTCCACCGTGGGCCTCGGCAATCCACTTTACGATCGCCAGGCCAAGGCCGGTGCCACCGTCCATGCGATTACGGGCCTTGTCGACCCGGTAGAAACGATCAAAGATATGGGGGAGGTGCTCGGCAGGGATGCCTATGCCGGAGTCGCTAATATCAACCCGCGCAAAGTCCTTGTCCTTTGCCAGGGTAATTTCCATGTGGCCGTTCTCGGGGGTGTACTTGATGCCGTTCGAAATCACGTTGAGGAACATCTGGCGCAGCCGGAGTTCATCTCCGCGGATGCGGATTTCTTCGTCAACTTCGAGCAGCAGCTGAACCTCAATATTTTTCGTCTCGCACAAGAGGCGGCTCTGCAGGTAAAGCTCCTGGACCAAATCGCTCAGGCTGAGCTCTTTCATTTCCAGGGTCAGTTCCCCGACCTCGCTCTTGGCCAGGGTCAGCAGGCTCTCGATAATTCGCTCCATGCGATCAATCTCTTCCATGTTGGAGGTGAGCATGTCGCGAAATTCTTCCGGAGTCTTGGCCCAGCGCAGAGTCACTTCCGTTTCGCCACGCAGGATGGTGAGTGGTGTGCGCAACTCATGGGAGGCGTCACCGGAGAATTGCCGGACGCGACGAAAGGATTTCTCCAGTCGATCGAGCATCTGGTTGAGGCTGAGTCACCATCTGCGAGAGCTCATCCTGGTGCTGGCCCAGAAGGCAGGCGTCGGGAGAGGTTGTCCGCTGTAATCCCCCGGGCCGCATCGGTGACTTCTATGATCGGCGCAATGGTAGCTTCGGCCAACAGCCAACAGCCGAGACACAGCCAGAAGATGGCAAACGGTCCGACCACCAGGTAGATCAGGCGCAGTTCCTCGATGGTTTGTTGCAAGGGACCGAGCTCCTGGCCAACCTGAACGACGCCCAGCAGGCGTCCATTCTCCACCAGGGGATAGGAGAGCAGGCGCAGGGGGCCATCATCAGTCAGGTCAATTGTCTCCAGATGCTCATTCAGCCATCGCACCTGCTGGCGCGCTACCGGGCCGAACATCAGGTCCCGCTCTATCAGGTTGTCCGAGGCGCAGGCCTGTTCAGGCTGGCGTCACGCAAGAACAGAAACGCGCCCCAGTTGTGGCTGTGGGTCAGGTTCTGCAGGCCTTCGCAGTTCAAAGATGAGCTGCTGTCCTGAATGATGTCGGCACGGTGCTGATCGAGAGTGCGAGCGATTCCCCTGATCTGATGATCGACCTGTTCACGCAGATTGTGGGAAAAATAGTGATACGAAAAAAGAGCACTGACTGCCAGAATGACAGCCAGTGTCATTGCGTACCAAAAGGTCAGGCGTACCTGGATCGACCCTAGTGGTGAAACGGCCAAGCGGCTACTCCTCTTTAAGAACGTAACCGATACCGCGAACGGTATGAATCAACTTTTTAGCGTGATCACGATCAACTTTTTTCCGTAGATAGTTGACGTAAACATCGATGATGTTGGTGAACGAATCGAAGGTGTAATCCCAGACATGTTCAGCGATCATGGTTCTTGTCAGGGTCGTCTCCGGATTGCGCATGAAGAATTCGCAGCAGGGCATATTCCTTGGCGGTCAGGTCGATTTCTTCTTCTCCTCGCCAGACTTTATGAGCAACAGGGTCGAGGCGCAAGTCCGCGTAGGTAATCTCAGCACCGCGTTCATGGCTGCCGCGGCGAGCCAGGGCACGTACACGGGCCAGCAGTTCGGCGAAAGCGAACGGCTTGGTCAGGTAATCGTCGCTGCCGAATCGAGCCCGGCCACGATGTCTTCAACGGTATCCTTGGCCGTCAGGCAGAGCACCGGAGTGGAAACTTTCTGCTCACGCAGGGCTTTGACCGCTGCCAGGCCGTCCATCTTCGGCAGCATGATGTCCATGAGAATCAAATCGTAACTGTTTTGTGTCCCAAGTTCGACACCCGACTCGCCATCGTTGGCGACATCAACCGTGAATCCTTCGCCTTCCAAGCCGCGCTGAATAAAATTTGCAACCTTTTTTTCATCTTCCACTACAAGAATTCGCATAATCATTTCTCCTTTTCGATACTGTCTTTTTCTCTATAAATTAACGAGGCAATTGATGAACAAAAGCACGTGTCGCCGATTCATATGCACCGGCTTATTTCAACCCCAGGCGCACCAGGACTTCGTTGGCCGTCTCCTCGACGGCCTTGCTTGAAACATCAACGATGACCCATGGATGCTTGCGGAACAGTTTTTTTGCATGTTTCAATTCTTCTTCTATCTGTTCATAGTCGGCATAAGCCGCCCTGGGATCTTGCCCCAGGTTCCGCAACCGCGCGGCACGGACTTCGACCAGCCGTTGTGGGTCAATAACAAGAGCAGCAATCTTCTTCGGATCGATTTCAAAAAGTTGCTGCGGCAGGTCGATGCCGTTGACCAGCGGAACGTTTGCGACTTTCCAGCCCCGGTGTGCCAGGTAAATGGACAGCGGGGTCTTGCTGGTTCGCGAAATTCCAACCAGGACGATATCGGCCAGGTAAAGATTGCGAGGTTCCTGGCCGTCGTCATGTTTGACGGTGAATTCGATGGCCTCAATGCGCCGAAAGTAAGCTTCATCAACCCCATGCAGCAGGCCAGGTGTCTCTTTTGGTGAACGGCCGAGACAGTGGGCGACCTTCAGCAGCAGGGGTGTCAGCAAGTCAATGCTGACCAGCCCCAGCCCATCACACTCGTCATGGACCAGTTGAGCAAGCTCGCGATTGACAATGGTGTACACGACCAGGCCGTGATTATTGAGCGCGTCATCCAGCGCCTCGTAGACCTGGTTCTTGGTGCGCACGTTGTTGATGCGCGTCATCCGCACCGGCCTGTCGCGAAATTGAGTCAATGCTGCCAGGACCATTTTTTCTGCGGTTTCGCCGGTTGCATCTGAGAGCAGATAAATTACCTGGGCAGTCGACATTGCATTTCCTCATGAGAACACGGGTGAATTCTAACAGACTCTAATGAAAAGGCAACACCAAATGATCTCCTCGGGTGTCTTTTGTAAAGATAAATCAGTGACTTCCACACGTTCGCCAGAAACTATTTATAATAAAAAATACTCTTTGTGTCTCTGTGCTCATTAATTCTGTGGCCATTATTTCAGAGCCCACCTGAACGGGTCAAGATTTTCTATTGCAATAGCCCATAAACTTCGCTAAACAACCCCATGACTAAAAAATGGTTGGAAATGAGCCTGGCAATACCGGACCAGGCTGTTGACCTGGTGTCCCAGGTTCTAATGGACCTTGGCTGTGTCGGTGTGACCGCGGCCGAAAAAGTGCTCGACACCTTCGTGGTCCCAAATCCCGAGTCTCTTGGCAATGACCCGGTGTTACGGGCTTATTTTGTTTACCCGGAGGATGTAGAAGCGCTCCGTTCAAATGTAAGCCAGTCCCTCTCCAGTCTGGCCGGTCTCTACCCGGAGCTGGCCGAAACGCATTTCGAGCACCGAACGCTTGCTGATCATGACTGGGCGAGCGACTGGCAGCAGCACTTCCCGCCCTTCAGGGTCGGTCATCGTCTTGTTATCCGCCCCTCCTGGATTGACTGGCCGGTCTCAGGGGATGAAGTGGTCCTCACCCTGGACCCCGGCCAGGCCTTTGGCACGGGAACCCACGCGACCACCGGGCTTTGCCTGCAGGCTCTGTCCGAGCATTTTGAAAGTTCCACTCCACCGCAACGGATTCTGGATGTCGGTACCGGTTCCGGCATTCTGGCCATGGCTGGGGCGGCCCTCGGTGCCGAAGAAGTGATCGCCTGCGATATCGACAGCCAGGCTTGTCAGGTTGCGACCGCCAACATTCAACAGAACCAACTCGCCCGGCAGATTTCGGTCACCGACCAGGCTCTCGATGAGATACCGGGGCAATTTGATCTGGTTCTGGCCAATATCCTCGCTGCAGAAAACATTCGCCTGGCAGCCCAACTCGTAGAGCGTCTCACGCTGCAGGGGCGCCTGGTCCTTTCCGGTATTCTGATCGAACAGGAACAGCAGGTTCTCGATGGCTTTGCCGGGTTCCCATTGACACTGCTTGCCACGAGTCATCGCGACGAGTGGACGTGCATCGTTTACCAACGCCATGAGTGATCCCTTACGTTTTTTTGTACCGGCAGAGAGCTTGCTGGGTGAGACTGTGGCGATCACCGGAGAACCTCATCACCACCTGCGCAATGTTTTGCGCGCCCGGCCCGGCCTGATCCTTCTGCTGCTGGATGGTTACGGGCAGTGCTGCGAGGTCCAGCTCGAACAGCTGCAGGCAAAGCAGGCGACAGCACGGGTCATGCGGCGTTGGCAGGCGACGGATACGATCCTGCCGGTCACCCTGCTCCAGGCACTGCCAAAAGGCGACAAATTCGACCTGGTGCTGCAAAAAGGCACTGAACTCGGTGTCAGCTGTTTTCAACCGCTGGAAACGGAGCATGCCGTCCCCAATCTCAATACGACGCGCTTGGTTAAACGCGAACAGCGCTGGCAGCGTATTGTCAGCGAAGCCGCACGGCAGAGCCGCCGTCTCATGCTGCCGGTGGTCAAACCACTCCATTCGTTGACTGCGGTGCTCAAGGAACCGACCGACGATCTCAAGCTGGTTCTGTGGGAAGCCGGCTCCGTTGCCCTGGCAGAAGCCTTGCCGAAACAGGCCCCTGCAGGAGTCACACTGCTTGTCGGCCCGGAGGGTGGTTTCTCGGCTAGAGAAATTTCGAGTATCATTGCGGCTGGATTCGTGGCAGTGCATCTTGGACCGCGCATCCTCCGCACAGAAACAGCGGGCTTGGCAGCCGCATCGGTTTTGCAGTATCTTTACGGTGATTGGCGGCGTCCTCCTGTCGGCAGGAGCCAAAACGAGCTTTAAGGAGAATCCTATGAAGTGCCCAAAATGCGGATATCACAGTTTCGACTACCTGGACAGTTGCAAGAAGTGCGGCCAGGTGCTTGCTGAGCATAAAGAGAAATATAACTTACGCGGCTTTATTTCACCCGGGACGTTGGTCGCAGAAGTCACTGAGACCGTCATCGATGATAACTATGAGGAAGAAGATGCCACGGAAGAAGGCCCCATCGACTTCGGCTTTGACTTCCTCGATGATGAAGCGCGCGTCGGGGAGCCTGCCAAAGCCAGGGAGGACGTTGACGACCTTTCCCTCGGTCAAGAAAAGCGGTCTGTCAATATTAACCAGCCTTTTGCGGCTGACAGTGAGACCGTGCCGGCAGATAGCCTGGAGACCGGCAGTGAGACAGAGACCGAAGACAAGCCTGAAAAAGGGCCGGAGTTTGCCTTCTAAACCCCAATTAAAGAAAACCAGAACGCCTATATTCAAAGAGAACCAGAACACCCCGGTCTCGCTACTCCCGCAGAGGAATAGCGAGACTGTTTTTTTCGTGGCAGGCTCCTGATGATAACGAGGGAAAAAAAGAACAGGCTTGACATCAATTCAAACAATGATTAAAACAACGTTTAAATGAAAACCAAGAAACTCCAGATGAACGACACCCGAACTGCGCTACTCGGCTGTGCGGAAGAACTCTTTCTCGCGCATGGTTTTGAAGGCGTGAGTATCCGTCAGATCAGTGCAGCCGCCGGCGCCAATGTCGCCTCGGTGAACTACCACTTCAACGGTAAGATAAATCTGTACCGTGAGGTCCTCGCCCGGCAACTGGATGAAATCGTCTGTGACAAACTGGCCCTTCTGAAAGAGCTGGGCGAGCAGCAACCCGCCGCGCAGCTCGAACAAATCCTGAGCACCTATATCCGCAGTTATTTTGACTCGATGCTTGCCACGCCGGACAGTGACCGTCTGCTGCAGATCATCTATCGGGAGATGGGTCCCGATGCAATTGCGAACGACCTGGTGGCAGAACGACTGGTGAAGCCGATCCACAGGGCGTTTCAGAAGATCCTTTTGCAAGCATGTCCGGATCTCGGCGAGAGCCACGTTTCATACTGCGTCAGCAGCATCATGGGGCAGGTTCTTCACTTCATCAGGGGACGTGCCGTTTTAAGAGAAATTCGAAGCCCGGATCAGAAACAAACCTTTATCGATGACACGGTTCACCATATCACGCAATTTTCCCTTACGCGGAATCGGGAGTAATCAGCATGCGTAAATTGAATTTTCTCCTTCTGGCAGGGGTTCTCCTGCTTCTGTCTGCTGGCATCGCTGCCGCTGAAGAGCCAAAGAAACCGTCAGGGCCTCCTCCCATGCTGGTCACCACGGCAGAGATCGTCAGCGGCAGGTCTGAGCCAGCAGCAACCTTCGTTGGTACGATCTACTTTTCCCGCACGGCTGAGGTTGCTGCCGAAGTTGACGGCATTGTTCGCCAGGTTTACGGCGAAGATGGCCAGCCAGTCAAAAGAGGAGATCGTCTGGTGCGTCTCGACGACGAGCTGATGGCAACGGAAATCGACGGAACCAGGGCGGTCTACGAACAGAACCTGGTCGAGCTGGAGCAGGCACAAAGGGACTACAAAAGAATTGAAGCCCTGCACCAGCAGAATTCGATTGCTACCTCCGAATTTGAGTCCTACGGCACCAAGGTCAACCGTTTGCAGAAACAATCGACGGTCCTCAATGCACGGCTGGACCGTCTGCTTCTGGAGCAAAAGAAAAAAACCGTGCGGGCCCCGTTTGACGGCATGATTGTCGAAACTCTGGTAGAGGCCGGCGAATGGGTTAAGGCGGGAGGAACGGTCGCCACGCTTGCAGACACTCATAAGCTTGAAGCACTGGTCGATGTCCCGGCCGATGTGATTCCCCATCTTGCTCCCGGAAAAGAAATTGTCGTGACCGTGGCCGGGCAGGAGATGCTGGGGACCTTTACCACGATCATTCCTCGCGGTGACATCGTCACCCGGACCTTCGTTGCCAAATTCAGCCTGCCGGGGAACGCAAGGCTGATCGAGGGAATGCAGGCGCAAATATCTTTGCCAATTGCAGCAGCCAGCGAGAGCCTTCTGGTCCCGCGGGATGCAGTCATCAACAATGCGGGACGGGACGTGGTCTTTATCAACGACAATGGCCAGGCACGGATGTTTTCTGTCGAGATTGTCGGTCATTCGGGTCCCCAGGTTGGTATCAAAAGCTCCGAGATCGAGACTGGCCAGAGAGTCATTGTCAAGGGTAATGAACGTATTCACGACGGCCAGTCCGTGCGCACGGAGTAGAGAGTCATGGACCTGATCCAAGTCTCCATCAAACGACCGGTTACGATCCTGTCCGTCATCATCATGCTGGTCATGTTCGGCATGATCAGCCTGGAGCGCATCCCCTACCAGCTCAGTCCAAGCGTGGTGGAACCTGAAATTACGGTCACCACAATCTGGCGCGGAGCGACTCCCTACGAAATCGAACGGGAGATCATTGAAGAACAGGAGAACACCCTCAAGGGCTTGCCGAACCTGGTGGAGATGGAGAGCACGTCTCGCAACAGCGAGGGGTCGATTACGCTGAAATTTAAAGTCGGCACCAATTCCGATGACGTCCTGCTCAGAGTCTCCAACAAACTTAACGAAGTCCCCTCCTACCCTGCAACAGTCGACAAGCCGGTTGTGACCGCCTCGGGAGCGTCAGCCTCGCCGGTCGTATGGATCATATTAAAGACCCTCGAGGGGAACAAGCAACCGGTGGAGACCTATCTGACGTATTTTGAAAACGAGATACGTCAACACCTTGAACGGGTCCGCGGTGTGTCGGATCTTTTTGTCGGCGGCGGTACCGAAGCCGAAATGCACGTGGAGATCAGTCCCGAACGCCTCGCCGCCTACCAGCTGACAACCGCCAGCCTGGTCAATGCCCTGCAGGCTGCAAACATCAACGTATCGGCCGGCACCATGAACGTCGGCCGCCGCAACTTTCGCATTCGCACCACAGCCGAGTTCAAGACCCCGGAAGATATCAGCAACGTCGTCCTGACATCGACAGGGCAACGTCGCGTGACCGTTGGCGATGTTGCCAAAGTCGAGTACGGCTTCGCCAAGCAGGATGGAATCGTCCTGCAGAACGGCGATCATGGCATCGCTCTGGGAGCACGCCCTGAAGCCGACATCAACATCCTCGAAATGACCGACCAGCTTGAGGCTGCCGTCGAGTGGCTGAACGAAGAGAAGCTGCATAAGAATGGCCTGCACCTGGAGTGGGTCTATGATCAGCGCTTCTATATCCGCAGTGCTATCAGCCTGATCAAGCAGAACATTATAATCGGTGGTCTGCTGGCCGCCGCGGTCCTGCTGGTTTTCTTACGCTCGGTACGAGCCACCCTGGTCGTCGGTCTGTCGATCCCGATCAGTATCATTGGCACTTTTATCCTGCTCGACCTGATGGGGAGAAATCTCAACGTGGTCAGCATGGCGGGAATTGCCTTCGCTGTCGGCATGCTGGTCGATAACGCCATCGTTGTCATTGAGAACATCGATCGTCATCGGAAAATGGGGAAAGATGCATACAATGCCTCCCTGGATGGGACCAAGGAAGTCTGGGGCGCCGTGTTCGCCTCCACCATTACAACCGTGGCGGTCTTCCTGCCAGTGGTCTTCATCCAGGAAGAAGCCGGCCAGCTGTTTCGCGATATTGCCATTGCCGTTGTCGCTGCCGTTTCGTTGAGTCTGCTGGTCTCGGTCTCAGTCATACCAATGTTCGCCAATCGCCTCCTGGCTTCGGCCGCAAAAAAACCACCCAAAGCTCTGCATGGCCTGGAGCGGGCCGGACATCGCCTTTCTGATGCCCTGATGGTGCTGGTCAACATCGCAACCAGGGGCTGGATGTCACGCCTGATCACCGTTGCCCTGCTGATCAGTCTGGCGGCGGCCTGTGTCATTCTGCTGATGCCGAAAAAGGAATACCTGCCCCAGGGCAACCGAAATTTTGCTCTCAGCATCCTGGTGCCGCCACCCGGCCTGTCCATAGAAGAACGCACAGAGATCGGTGAAACTTTTTTTGAGATGGCCGGCCCCCATATCGGTCAACAGAAAGACGGCCTGCCCGCGATCAAGAACATGTTCTATGTCGGCCGCGAAGGCTTCATGATCATCGGCGCCATTGCCGAAGAGTGGGACCGGGCCCGAGAGTTGCTGCCCTTCTTCAATCGCATGATTTATTCAATCCCGGGTATGTATGGGGTCAGCCTGCAGCCCGGCGTCTTTCAGAACAGCCTTGGCCGGGGACGCAGCGTTGAAGTGGATGTCAGCGGCGATGACCTCGATCAGATTGTTGCGGCGGCGGGAGCTCTTTTCGGCAATCTCCAACAAAGTATTCCCGGTGCACAGGTGCGACCGGTTCCCTCCATCGAACTCACTTATCCGGAAGTTCGTTTCGTGCCGGACCGTGACCGTCTCAAAGCAAACGGTTTCAGCGCCCGGGACTTTGGCCTGGCCCTGGATGTATTGATGGACGGCGCCCAGATCGGCGACTTCAAGGCCGAAGGGAAAAAGAAAATCGACCTGGTGGTCAAAACCGCCGAGGGCGACATCCTGACTCCGGAGCAGCTTTACAATGCTCCTCTGGCAACGCCGCAGGGGAAGATCGTTCCGGTCTTCAACCTGGCCCGCATGGAGCAGACCACCGGCATGGACCAGATCCGACACCTGGAGCGAAAACGTACTGTCACCCTGCAGGTCACTCCGCCATCGGAGATGCCGCTGCAGGTGGCGATGGAGACGATTCAGGACGAGATCATTCCGCCTCTCCGCAGCGCCGGCCTGCTCGATGGTCTTGACGTCCGCCTCGGCGGAGCCGCCGACAAGCTGGTAGAAACCGCCAAGGTCCTGCAATGGAATTTCGTGCTCGCCGCAGTGATTGCTTATCTGCTGATGGCGTCTATGTTCGGCAACTTCATCTACCCGATGATCATCATGCTCACGGTACCCCTGGCCAGCGCCGGCGGCTTCCTCGGCCTGCGTCTGCTCAATGTCTACCTGTCCATGACCGGGATGCCGGGGCAGGCCATGGACATCCTGACCATGCTCGGTTTTGTCATCCTGGTCGGCGTCGTCGTCAACAACGCCATCCTGATCGTCCACCAGGCGCTGAACAACTTCCATTATAACGACATGGACCATCGCGAAGCGGTCCTCGAGTCGACCCGCAGTCGTTTGCGCCCGATCTATATGAGCGCCACCACCAGTATCTGCGGAATGTTACCTTTGGTCCTGGTCCCTGGCGCCGGCGCGGAGATGTACCAGGGGCTGGGCAGCGTGTTGCTCGGCGGCCTGGCCGTCTCAACCATCTTCACCGTTTTCGTTATCCCGGCCATCTTGATCTTTGTGATCCGCATGGAAAAACGCAAGCCCGGTAAGGAGGGCTCATCATGAGAATCCTGCTGATGTTCGGCTTGTCACTGCTGACTTTGACCGCAAGCCCGCTTCAGGCGCTCACCATCGACCAGGCGGTGAACGATGCCCTGCAAAATAATCCAAGGATCCAGCAATCGCTGGAGCTTGAGGAGGCCGCCGGTGCCCGGAGCGATCGGGCCAGGGCGCCCTTCTGGCCACGTGTCGATACCAACTACACCTACTGGCGGGGAGATCGCGACCCGGACCTTGACAGCCGCACGTTGAGCGTGGCAGAAGCCAGTGCCGGCTACAACCTGTTCAACGGTGGCAGCGACTGGTTTCGCCTGCATGAAGCCAGGTACCGTGCCGAGGCCGCCAACTATCAACGGCGCAGCGTGGTTGCGGACATTGTTCTGGAAACCAAGCAGGCCTATATCGAGGTGTTGAGGACAGGTCGCACGGTGGAAACAGAGGGCAAGAGCGTGGAGCTTCTCGAACAACAGAGGCACGACACACGACTGCGTCTGGAGCAGGGGCTGATCGCCCGTAATGATCTGCTCCGGGTTGAGGTGGAAATGGCCACAGCAAAGCAGCTCCTTGCTCTCGCAGAAGGCCGCCATGAAATCGCCCGTCAAACGCTGGCGTTTGCGCTGGGCAGACCGCTCTCTGCTGAAGAGAGTCTCTCTGACTTCTCCCTGGAGCCTGCGTCTCCCGGTGCTGAGGAAGAGCTGCGCCAGGAAATGTTTGCCAGACGCAGTGAACTGAAGTTTTTGTACAGCTCACTCGCCGGCCAGAAGGCGGGACGAGAGGCCGTGCGAGGCGACCTTTTGCCCGACGTCGACCTGATTGTGAGTTATGACCGGTTCGGCAATGACGGTCTTCCGGAGCCCGGAGACGCTGACTACGACAGCGAATCAAAGGCAATGCTGCAAGCCTCCTGGACCCTTTTCAGCGGTTTTGATACCCGTTATGAGCTGGTCGGTCGCGAACATGAGATCCGTGCCCGCCAGCAAGAGATCAAGTCCACAGAAGATCGGATGACCCTGCAGTTGCAGTCCGCCCTCGAAGCTTTCCGTGTGTCCGAAAGAAACCTGGCCACGGCTGAAACCGCAGCGCTCCAGGCCGAGGAGAATTATCGTGTCAATGAAAACCGTTACCAGTCTAACGTCGCCACCACTGTCGATCTGCTCGACGCCCAGAGATTTCTGACCCTCGCCCGCAACGAGCGAGTCAAGGCGCAATATGATCTGTACCTCTCGGCCGCGGTGATTGAACGGATTCTCGAGCGCGGCCCCAGCGTAGAATAGCGGACCACGGAACCGCAAAGGCAAATTGCCGGATAACCCCTTTGAACGATAAAAAAGGAGGACAGACTGATTCTCTGTCCTCCTTGACCTTCAAGGTTTCCCGCGTTCCGAGAAACTCGTTTTAAGACCCTGATGTTTACCCCATCCGCAGTTTGATAAAACTCTCCAGGTCAGCACATTTCAGATACTCGTTGTTCTCCCGCTCAAAACCGATCGTGGAGTGAGGTTTGGGACCATAGTCGTGCCCCGGGAACACTTTTGTCGCAGGCGGGAAAGAGGCCAGCCGCAACAGGCTGTGGTACATGGCCTCCGGGTCGCTGCCGGGGAAGTCGGCCCGCCCGCAGCGTGTTACAAACAGCGTGTCGCCGGTTATGAGTGCCCCGGGAGGATTGAAAACCAGTCCGCCAGGGGTGTGCCCCGGCGTATGCAGAACCCCAATCATGATCGAACCAACCTGCAGCTGGCTGCCTTCCCCGAGAGCGATCTCGGCTGTCGGCACATCCAGCGGATTGGCCGCCAGTTTTGCTCCCGTGATTCTAAGAACCTCACCGTTGCCGGCAATATGGTCACCATGACCATGGGTGTTCGCCAGTATGTCCAGTGTCAGCTTGCGTTCGCGGACGACACTCAGCATACTCTGCGGCGCAATACCGGGATCAACACCGAGTGCCTTGCCGCTTTCCGGACAGATCACCAGGTAAGAAAAATTGTCAGTGCCGGCGACCGGGATCTGGACGATTTCCGGACTTATTTCAGCCACTCTTCCCCCAGGTAGGGTTTGTTGCCCAGTTTGCGAATTTCACCATCAACGATTTTGAAAAGATCACCGGTTTTTTTGACATGCCATTCGTCACCTTCTTCGGGAGGCAGGGGGAACTCTCGGCTGCCCAGGTAAACGTCTTCATCATCAAGCATGGCCCACCAGTCGAGAGACCCTGTTTGCCAGAGGCGGGTTTTCAGGTTGAACGCCATTCATTGTCTCCTTGAGTCGTTGGAATGTAGGGGGCCGCCTTCTCTTTGGCGGCCTTGCCTTCATTATGACCCTGCACCCCTTATGTGGCAAGGGCTGACGGATTAAAAATATCTGCCAGACGAAGGGAGCACGCTGATCCCTCCATTGGCTTGACATTGATCATAAGCATAGCAGGGCAGAGGAGAACATCAATGGATAGTTGTGACAGGCAACCTTTCCCCCTATAATGGTCCTTTATCAGCGTAAACGGGAGTGAGGACGCTATGAAATTCGTCAAGATGCACGGTGCCGGCAATGATTACGTTTACATTGACTGTTTTCGGCAGACCGTCGAGGATCCTGAGACCCTGGCACGGGAGATCAGCGACCGGAACTTCGGGGTCGGCGGCGATGGCATGATTCTGATCGAGGCATCAAAAAAAGCCGACGTGAAGATGCGCATGTTCAATGCCGATGGCAGCGAAGCCGAGATGTGCGGCAACGGTATCCGCTGTGTCGCCAAGTATGCCTTTGACCATGGCCTGGTCGATCGCACCGAGATCACCATCGAAACAGGTGCCGGTGTCCTGCCCCTGACGATGTACCCCAACGAGCGGGAACATATCGACAAGGTCAGGGTGAATATGGGCCCGCCACGACTGACGCGTGCAGACCTGCCGATGGTCGGAGTCGCTCACGAGCAGGTTATTAACATGGACCTGGAGGTTCTGGACCGCACCTTCCAGATCACCTGCGTTTCCATGGGCAACCCGCACTGTGTTATCTTTGTGGACGATGTGGCCAACTTCCCGGTGAAGCGCTACGGCTACGCGATTGAAAACCATGAACTCTTCCCGCAACGGATCAACGTGGAGTTTGTCGAAGTGATCTCACCGCACGAAGTTCGACAACGCACCTGGGAGCGTGGAGCCGGGGAAACCCTGGCTTGCGGCACCGGGTCTTCAGCAGTGACCGTCGCGGGGGTTTTAACCGGACGCACCGAAGGCACGCTGCTCAACCACCTGACCGGTGGCGATCTGGAAATGGAGTGGGACGGTCAAAACGAAGTTTTTATGACCGGCCCGGCGGTGGAAGTTTTTAGCGGCGAATATATTCCGAGGTAAGATGGACGTCTTAATTTTCGATCTCGACAACACGCTCTACCCTGCAGAGAAACAACTCTTTAACCTGATCGATGTGCGTATCAATCGTTACATGACCGAGATCGTCGGCATCCCTGCGCCTGAGGTCGATGCTCTGCGGCGTGATTACTGGCGCCTGTACGGCGTCACCCTGCAGGGTCTGATTCGCCATCACGCGGTCGATCCCGAGGATTACCTGCTCTACGTCCACGACATCGATGTCCCCTCGCGGCTTTCTGCAGACCTGGTTTTGCGTGAGGTCCTCGAGAGTCTTCCGCAGCGCAAGGCTGTTTTCACCAACGGCTCAACCTGCCATGCCGGCAGGGTTTTGTCGGCGCTCGGCATCGAGGATATGTTTGAAAAGGTCTACGATATCCGGATCGCCGCCTACCAGCCGAAGCCCTTTCCGGAGCCTTATCATGCCGTCCTCGCCGAGCTGGGCACAACTCCGGGGCGCTGCGTCATGATTGAAGATTCGCGCGACAACCTGCACACCGCCAAAAAACTCGGCATGGGAACCATCCTGATCGGTGACGGTCACACACCCGACTTCGTCGATGTTCATCTCGACAACGTCCGGCAGATGCCCACCGCTCTGCCTTTTTGGGAAAAAGCCTCATGAAGCGACTGCTCGGGGCGCACGTCTCGGTCGCCGGAGGGCTGGACAAGGCCTTCCCACGTGCAATCGAGAGTGGCTGCACGGCTCTGCAGATCTTTACCAAGAACGCCAACCGCTGGCAGGTCAAACCGATTACCGAGGAAGAAGCCTGCGCTTTTCGGCAGGCCTGGCAAGAGAGCGGAATCGGGCCGGTCATGGCTCACGATGCCTACCTGATCAACCTGGCTTCACCGAAGGACGGAGTCTGGGAGAAATCGAAAAACGCGCTGTGCGATGAACTGACCCGCTGTGCGCAGCTCGGCATGACTGATCTGGTGATGCATCCCGGGGCTCATCTGGGAACTGGCGAAAAGGCTGGCCTGGAGAGAATCCGCGCGGCGTTTCACGAAATTCTCGCCGAGACCCCGCCGGAGGTTCGACTGCTGCTGGAGAATACGGCCGGACAGGGCAGTTATTTCGGCGGAGACTTTGCTCACCTGGCCTCCTTGCTGGAAGGCTTTGACGAAAAGCGTTTCGGCGTCTGCTTCGACACCTGTCACGCTCACGCTGCCGGCTACGATCTCTCCACCGAAGCGGGTTATGAAAAAACCATGGCTGAGTTCGATCGCCTGGTCGGCCTCGAACAGATCAAGGCTTTCCACCTGAACGACAGCCTGAAACCCTGCGGCAGCAAGGTCGACCGTCATGCCCATATCGGTCAGGGGACCATCGGTCGCGCTGGCTTTGCCTGTTTGATGCAGGATCAGCGCTTTGTCGCGATTCCCATGGTTTTGGAAACCCCCAAGGGCGATCGTGACGAGATGGATGCGGTCAATCTAGCGCTGTTGAGGGAGCTGGCAGCAGGGGCCATCTCATGAGAGCGGTCGTTCAGCGGGTCAGTGAAGCCTCCGTGACTGTTGCGAATGAGACTGTCGGCGCCATCAGGCAGGGGCTGCTGGTGCTGCTCGGTGTGGCGCAGGGGGATGCTGTGCAGGACGCCGTCTACCTCGCCGATAAAACAGCCGGTCTGCGTATTTTTGAAGATCATGACGGCAAGATGAATCGCTCGGTCGAAGATGTTGCAGGCGGTGTCCTGGTGGTCTCCCAGTTCACCCTGCTCGGCGACTGCCGCAAGGGCCGGAGACCAGGGTTTGGCGATGCTGCGCCAGCAGAGCTCGCCGACAGCCTTTACGAAGAATATGTCGCTGCCCTGCGCAGCAGAGGAATCACAGTCGCCACCGGAGTCTTCAGGGCCAATATGCAGGTGGCCCTGGTCAATGACGGCCCGGTCACCATCATGCTCGACAGCCGAAAGCAGTTCTGATGCAAAATAATGACGAAAATGAGTACCGCACCCTGGGGCGTGGCCGCAGCATCAAAAAGCGTGCAGCGAAAGCCGTGGAACAGTTGGCTCAAAGATTGACGGAGCTTTCCGATGCAGAGCTTGCCAAGTTACCGCAAGATCCGGATCTTAAGAAAGAGATTGAACTGGCCCGCAATACCCGCGGAGGGAGTTCCCGCAAACGTCAGGTCAAGCATCTGGCCGGTCTGCTGCGTGGCAACGATGAACAGCGTGAGGCGATCGAAGTTGCTCTCGATGGCCAGGCGGTCAGCCAGCGTCAGGAGACCCTGGCCTTCCATCATCTTGAGGATCTGCGGGATCGGCTCTGCGCCGCCGCGACCTTCCCGGCAGCCCTGGCAGCAGCTCGCACATCTTATCCTCACCTCGACGACGGCAAGCTTGCCAGGCTGGCCGGTTCGGTTCACGATTACGCTGACAAGAAAGCCGCCCGGGAAATTTTTCGGATGCTGCGTAAAGCGGCAGAAGCAGAGGACGCCTAGCATCCCTTGCGCGAATTGATGAGTCAGCTGAAAAACCCTTGGGAAGGGCCAGCGGTTATTTCAGAAACATGCGGGGATGGTGATTACTTTTTCGGTGCTTCAGCGTTCTGAGTCAGCAACGAATACGCAAGGGTGCCCCTTATCGCCGCAACAGCGGCGAACAGCATGACAAGATCAGCGACCATCTTGAAGCCTCCGCCACCAGAGAGCAGGCCGGCCAGGGCAAAAACCAGGGCGGTAATGGCAGCCGCCTTCTTCATTTGGTACAACCCCCAGGCAACCAGTGACAGAATCGACGCGTAGAGAATCGCCCAGTGGCCGTAAGGGCTGGGGGAGAATAAGCCATTGATCGCGATAAGGATCCAGGCGGCAGCACCGAAAGCTGCCATGAACAGAGAGGGGATGCGGACCTTCCTGGCGGTTTCAATTGATTCGATAGGCCCCCAAAGAAGATTCCCTGAAGATTTTTTCGGCTCACCCACTGTGATTAAGTCCCTTTGGCTTAATAGTTTCTATTGGTCACGACAACTCTTTGTTATCATTTTGCGAAAGATTTAACCAGCCGGAATCTGCAAATAATGCCGGTGTGCCCCCCGTATGCCAGAACAGCACGCGGGCATCCCGGTCGATTCTTGCCGAACGAATCATGTGGATCAAGCCCCCCATCGCCCTGCCGGTATACACCGGGTCCAAAAGTATACCCTCTGTCCTCGCTGTGAGCAAAATCGCCTCTTTCTCCAGCTCTCCAATGACCCCGTACCCTGCGCCTGCGTAGTCCTGGTTCAGAACGAGCTCCTGCTCGGAAAATTCATGCTTCAAGCCAATCCACCGGGACGTCCGGTTCGCCAGGGCTAAGACGTGCTGGTCAAAGGGGAGATCACCTGTTTCATCTTTGTCGATACCGATACCCACCACATCATAGGGTTGCTCAAGCATCTTTTTACCCAACATGAGGCCCGCCTGAGTACCGCCGGAGCTTGAGGCAAAGACGATGTGTGTCAACGGTTGTTCTTTCCTTTGGGCAACGATCTCTTCGCTGGCGTTTGCAAAGGCCAGAGCGCCAAGCTCATTTGATCCACCATAGGGAACCACGCAGGGTTGCTTTCCGCCTGCTTTCAATTGTTCGTAAAGCTCCGGGATGTCTTCGCCCTTGCGGTGTTCCCCTGTCCAATGGATGTGACAGCCGAACAGGTTGTCCAGCAGTAAGTTGCCGCTCAGCCTGTCAGGCTGAGCGCCGCCCAGCAGCAGATGACATTCCAGCCCCAGCTGTGCGGCCGCTGCGGCCGTTTGCCGGCAATGGTTCGACTGCGATGCGCCCGCAGTGATGATCGAGTCACAGCCCTTTGCCAGAGCGTCACCAAGGATGTATTCAAGCTTCCTGGTCTTGTTTCCCCCCAGGGCAAGACCGGTCAGATCGTCCCTCTTCATAAATATTTTTGGCCCGCCAAGAATATGACTGAGGCGTGCAAGTTCGACCAGCGGGGTCGGAAAAAAACCGAGCGGCTGTCTGGGGAAATTTTTTAGTGTCATCATTGTTCTGCCGTTACGGATTGAGTACCGCTTTTTGTTTAAAGAGCACGACGTGGCAATCTTCACCTGGCACTTGAGTGATTGTTTGGATCTGCTGACCGGCTAGATACGCCGCTTGACCTTGATGGCCATTGTGCCGACACCCAGGAAGGCAACGCCCATGAGAATGAGTGTGACCGGCCAGCCCAATGAATTCGCGAAGTGCTCTGCAGAGAAATAGCCGATGAAGCCGAGCATCGCGAAAACAGTGGTCAACAAAAGCGCCCGGCTTTGCAGCACGACACAGACATAGAGGATCGCCGCCGTCACGGCAAGGTAGAGCAGTTCGACGGGCGTGTCCTGCACAAGATCGAACAGGCCGCTGTAGAACAGGATCGATCCGATGAAATAGCCAAGCACCGCCAGGCGGTCATGTCGTTCCTCCTGCTGCAGGCCGTACGCTGTCAGCATCACGCACACGCCTGTCATCACGCTCGCCCAGTTGGCGGATGTGACCAACGCCATCTGGTCGAACAAGCCGGCGTTGAGCCAGCAGGCCCCGAGGAACAATGCCGGCTCGGCGAGCACACGGTGAGGAGTGTTTCCCAGGGCAACACCCACCAGGAACAACGAGGCGCCGAGGACGATCGCGATATAGGTGAGCTGGATGCCGAGCATGTCGAGGCCCACATGCATGAATCCATAGACGAAAAAGAGAGCCGTGAAGGCCAAAACGGTGTGCCTGTATTTGCCGAACAAGACGCCCTGGTGCAGGGTCATCATGCCGAAGACGAAGAGTGTCGCGGCCCGCCAGTTGTCGCCGTGCGGAAACACCTCGTGGATGAGGACGAACCAGCCGCTGGTCATCATGAAGGCACAGGCGATCGTCAGTGGCAGGATCAACCTGGGAAATTTTTTCTCATGGAGCGCCGACACCAGCAGGACGAGGAGAACGTAGCCGACGCCCAGGGTCACGAACACCCGCATGACGCTGCCCATGCTGTCCCAGAACATGCCGATGTAGGTGCCGACACCAGCGAGGATGAAGATCGCCCCGAGGTAGGAGAAGAGGGTCTTGGCGATATCGCTCTTGCTCCTTCTTGTCGCGGCTGTGTTGCCGGAGACGGGCGCATTCAGAACCGTTTCGACCTCGGCGAGCGTGATGTCGTACGTTTTCATGAGCTGTGCTACCTGCCTGAGCGCGCCGGGTTTGTCGGTGACGGCGGAGATGCCAAGGACCCCGGCCAGCAAGGGCCAGCACCAGATGCCCCCGCCGATCAACAGCAGTATGACGATGAGGATCAGGAGTGAAATCATGACGACACGACCCAGCCGATGAATTGGGTGTTGCCGCTGTAATAACGATCCGCAACATCAGGCAGGCGGACGCTGCGCCCGTTTTTCGTCAGCACCGCTTCATGGCGATAGCGCGTCGAATAAAACAGCTCGCCGAAAATATTACCCGAATAGCGAGTGCTCCCTAACCTGAATTCGTATCCGTCCGGCGCGATGCTGGACGAATCAATCGTCAGCCCTTCCAGGTCGGGAATACTGAGCACCGTTGTTTTGGGACTCTCCTCGGGGGCGGGCTGTGTTTTGCCCGCCCGGGGCAGGCCGGCTGGCACGATGATGGCGATCTCTTTCACCGCCCCGGTTTTCGGGTTGTAGCGCCACAGGCGGGGATTCTGGCTGGCTCGTTCACCTCCTTGGTAAAGGACTTGAACCTTCTGGCCGACGACGGATATCTGCACGCCGTTCTGGTTGTTGTAATACCCGGTGGTGAAAAGCACATCGTACTGCGGCGGCGCGACCAGGAGAGAGGGTATCCCGGAAACCAGGAGGAACACCACAACGAGCAACAGCGGCAAACCCAGGCCAAATGCGATGGTGGGGTTCTCGCGGAGAAAGGATTTCATGTCAATGTCTCCCTGTGTTCATAAACTTGGACCGGATTCAAAGTGTCTCGCCTCGGCAGCACGGACGAAAATATATGGTGCGGCCGCGACCCAGATGCGCCCTTCCGAAATATTAGAGTTGGCAAGTCATTGTTGCCAAGAATATCCGCCGATAAAGTGAAATAGGGCTATCGGCGCGGTAGTTCGTCAATCGACAGGGTCACTTCCACCTCACCACGCTGCCCCAGGCAACTGCAGGTCCGTAGCCCGGAGTCCCGTGACGGCATACTGCTCGCCGCATAGCCAAGATCAAGACAATATTCACTACAGAGCTGACCATCGGACTTTGGCCCGAGATTGCCGATGCTCAACTGATGCAGCAAGACAATGACAATCGGCAGCAAGGTGGCTCCCAGCGATATCCAGAGGTGCCTGACATCAAAACCCGGCGCAGCCTCGAGCTTCTTGCCGACGAGATAACCAGTCACCATGGCGCCGATCCATAAGCCGCAGAACAAGACCAACATCAGGACAGGTATCGCTGCCCTGACCATGTCGGCCAGGTACTGTCGCCAAAGACGTATAGCCAGAGCGCCCCGAACACAGCAGCGAACACAGCCAAAGTGATCAACAGGGAGACAAACAGGCCGGGAACCAGGAACAGCAGAGTGTAGAGATAGCGCTTTTTCATGAAACGACCTTGCAACAATCACGGCGCTGCACAGGAGCAAGCGCTTAACGGACCGCGCTTCTAAGGGGCCTGGAGTTGGTCCTTGTGGATGTGGAAACCTTTACGCGAGCCACCATCGTATCCTCGCTCGCTTGGGTGTTGGGTCCGCTGGGGTCTGCAGTCACCCGCATCTAGTAAGGTTTGTCGCCACTGATAAGCACCATGACGAAAACTGTGGCAAACAGGATTATGTATGTTACCGCTGCCAATATCAGTTTTTTCCTGATGGAATACTTTCCAGACAAACCGGCCAGGAAATAGATAAAAGCAGAGATAACCAGAAATATGATCTGAAGTCTAATCAAGCGTTTTACCCTTTTCGTGACTAGCCAACGCCGTTATTCAACCGTCGCGGTTTTTTTGCGTCAAAGGCATTGTCCTTGTCAGTTCTTCGTCCTCGATGGCCTCAATTCTCAGGAACGAATTTTGCCTCAAGTCAGTAAATATACGATAGCCGGGCAGAAAAACAACAATCCCATACCGACACCAAGCAGGTTCCCCTTTCTTAGATCGAAGTCCTCCAGGATCTTAACCCATTTGAAACGGAATACGTTCCTTCCAAAGTAAATATCCACGCACAGCATTAAGAGCGTCCAGATGAGCCCGATTAAGAAACACTCTCGCAAGTTAGAGGGATTGACCCATGGTAGCGTAAACCAGCATATCGTATAGATTATTGTGACCCCGGTGAGAAAACTAATTTTCTTGGCATGGTTGATCCCATAACGTCTATGCAGAACCCGACACGGAAATTTCCATTCAGTATTTCACCTGCCGCAATCAATATCCAAATTGTTATCGCTCTTACAACCAAACCATTCATGTTCCTTTTCGTTTGAATAAAGGGCTCATCTTGATTCGCTCGGCGGCTTTTCAACGCGGAATGACTTCTGTGATCGATCTTCCTGTTTGAACATATCTTTACGGTTCCACCAGACGATCAGGGCTGCAACGACAATCAACAAGTATGTATCGTAGGGCTGTGCGTCCGGGAATACCGGATTCATGAGCGAGAAATGGAAGAACGCCGACAATAAAATGCTGCCATGGGAGTGATTGAACAGTGCCGTTGCGATGACGCTAATCGCCAGGCACCCGGCAAAGAACGCAGCGAATGACCACTCGCTCTGCTGAGTTCCGCTCAACAGGAAAGCGGGCAGATGCCACACCCCCCATATGACACCAAGAATCAGTCCAGCCCAAAGCGGAGCAAACTTCCTTTGTAGAAGTGGAAGAGCAAGCCCTCTCCAGCCAAACTCCTCAATCGGGCCTTTGATGGCAGCAAGGAGCAACGCCACGAATAGAGCTTGCGCAGATGCAAAAGGAAACGGGTCAGTGAGCAGGTTTCCCCTAAACGCGGAACCAGCAATGAAGATCAATGGAACACCGACGATCAGAAACGCGCACCAGGCTGCACTGCAACGCCAGAGCAGCGCCCGCCCGAGGAAAGCTCGCAGACCTTCTATCCCACCAGTGCGGGCAACAAGAGTAAAGGCCGCGATTGCGGGTGAGTACACAGCCAGGTAGAAGAGCGGGTGGTTGCCACTGAGTTGGCCAAAGACTGAACCCATAAACTCTGGGAAAACGATATACAGCCCAATGATAGTCCAGGCCAATCCAAATGAGATTAGCAGAAATGGAGTAAATGAATGGAACGGTACTCGATATGTTTCACGAACTGATGTGGTTGGAGACATGTTTCTGTTTCTCTTGGCTAATGATTTTGAGCTGAGACGCGCAGTAGCTACCTTCCAGCATGTAGTCTGTCTACGCGAACCACCCCTGGTTCACGCGTCGTCGCCTGCGATTGTAATAGCCAATGTCAGTTCGCCAGGCGGAGCTTCCCGATTTGTTTGTTGGGGCGGTTCAGTGCCAGGTCGTAGGTTGACTGAAGATTGGTCCAGAACTCGGGGGTTGTGTCGAGAGCCTGAGCCAGCAGCCAGGCCGTCTCTGAAGTAATGCCCCGCTTGCCGCGCACAATTTCGTTGACCCGTTGGACAGGAACCTGGATATGTGCCGAAAAAGCCACCTGACTGATGCCGAGTTCGTCGAGGAACTCTTCTTTCAGGATTTTCCCGGGATGGGTCGGAATGCGATTAGTTGGAATCATGGTGATTCTCCTTGTTCTTTCTTAGTGGTAGTCAGCAAGACACACTTCATAGGCGTTGCCGTCTTGCCACCGAAAAACGATTCGCCATTGATCATTGACCCTGATGCTGAACATGCCCGTGAGGTCACCTTGTAACGTCTCCAGTCTGTTGCCTGGGGGAGAGCGCAAGTCCAGCACGTCGTGTGCGGCATTGATCATGTCGAGTTTGTTGAGGGCTCGTCTGATTATTTCTGGCGGCAACCGCCGAAGGTCTTTGTTTGCGGTGCCGTGATACAAGGCTTCCGTCAATTTGTCGCCAAACGATGAAATCATGGTGTTGAACCCTCCAGAGACATTTTAACGCTTACACGGATACCGTGCAATCATGAAATTATAAGTTGATGCGTTGTTATTGGCTAACGGTTTGGAGCTGAGCGGACGGGAGCTAGGTCCGTTTCAAGTAGATTTAACGAGAACCACCCCTGATTCACGCGTCCGATCTCGGGCGATTGGTTATAGCCCGCCCTTGACATGAAACCATTATGAAACCATAATGGAACAAAACAAAAGCCAGGGAGGCCAATATGCCAGCACTAACGATCAAAAATATTCCCGATAACCTTTACGACAAACTCAAAAAAACAGCACAATCCCATCACAGAAGTCTTAACAGTGAGATTATTCATTGTCTTGAAACCGTTCTGGTGCCCCAAAAAATGGACGTTTCTGAACGGCTGCAAAGAGCTCAAAAGTTAAGAGCTCAAATTCCCGATGGCGCAATCACCTCTGCTGACATTGATGATGCAATCAATCAGGGACGGCCATGATAGTTGTAGATACTAATATTCTTGCTTATCTCTATCTTCCCACTGAACACACTCAGAAGGTTGAAGCACTTCTGGCTAAGGATTCTGAATGGATTGCCCCAACCCTTTGGCGAAGCGAATTCAGAAATGTGTTGGCACTCTATTTGCGCAAAAACTTGCTGACGTTTGATCAAGCTTTGGAAATCCAAAGTGAAGCTGAGGCGCTTCTGCAAGATAACGAGTTTATCGTAACTTCTCTTGATGTCCTGCAACTGGTGCAAAATAGCGAATGCTCAGCATATGACTGTGAATTTGTCGCTTTAGCTCAAAGCATGAACGTTCAGATGATCACAATGGACAAGAAAATCCTCAAAAATTTTCCCGAAACAGCAATACCTCTATTGTGAAAGACCATGTGCTATAACGGTTTGGACCTGAGCTGCCTTCTGTCAGGAACAGGCCTGTAGAATGTTATCAGCGAACCACCCCTGCTCCAAATGTCAGCTCGTGGGACTGGTTAGGGCAGGTTTCGACGGTGATTAGGCTTCAGCGTGCAGTTTAAGACCCAGGGCCGAAACAACTTTAAGAATCGTATCGAAACCGGGAGTGCGTTCACCGGAGAGGGCCTTATATAAACTTTCTCTTGAAAGACCTGTATCACGTGCGACTTGTGACATTCCTTTGGCACGTGCGATGTCACCAAGTGCCTTGGCGATAAAGGCTGCATCCCCGTTAGCCTCTTCCATGCTCGCTTCAAGATAGGCGGCCATCTCTTCAGGGTTGCGAAGATGTTCGGCAACATCGTAGCGGCTTGTCGTTGTCTTTTTCATCATGATCTCCTAAAGCTCTTTGGCGAGACGCAGGGCCTTTTTGATGTCTCTGGTTTGGGTGCTTTTATCACCACCAGCCAGAAGAATAACCAATTCCCGTCCGCGTTTTTTAAAGTACACTCCGATATCCAGGCCCATAATCGATCCGTAACTCCGAGACACCTTCGGAAACTGGTTTGACATCTCCAGAGTTTCCAGCGGCAAGACACTCTATTCTGACCAGAACACGTGCTCTTGCATGGATATCTCGTAGGCTGTCGAGCCATGCAACGAAAACTTCTGTTTTGCGGATTTCGATCATGCTGAAAGTGTATCCCCTCGGCTACACGTTGTCAATGGAGATATGAATGCTACGGTGTGCCCTAACGCCTTTGAGCTGAGCTGCTGGCCACAGAACGTGGAGTGCTGTATTCTTCGAGAAGCAAGCAGTGATCCCCGTCAGCCCTTGCGATTGGTTTGAGCCTGCTCCTGAGTATCGACGTAGGCATCGATCAGTTGCCGAATCATGCGCTGGTATTGGGTATGATGTTTGCCTGCTTCCGATTTGAAGAAGTCGACGCTCTTTTTGCTGAGCGCGATGGTTACCTTCACCGACTCTTCACGGAACGCCAATTCCTCGGGAGAGGGGAGGAAGTCGGAGATTACACGAAAATCCCCGAGGGGCTCATCGGTGTATTGAATTTTCTTGCTCATAAGTCACCTTTCCTTTTCGCCAGTATCCGGCACCAATGATGCGAATGACGCCTTCGCGGTAGGTAAACCGAACCGTGAGAATGCCGCTGTTCACTTTGCCGAAGCAGTAGTAGCGCTGCTCATGATCGCTATGAGTTACATCTTCTGCGATGACGCGGTGCGGGTCGGCAAAGGCATATTGCGCCTTGGCAAACGCGACACCATGCTTTTGCTGGTTCTCGAGGTCCTTGTTCGGATCCCACTCAAAACGTGTCATGGTCATGGCAACATTCTATCACAGGATGAAGAAAAAGCCATATTTTCATATGGCAAATTATATGGTGAAATTTGGTTATAACGGTTTAGACCTGAGCGGGCTGGAGCTGGTCCTTTTCAAGTGTGTAGAAACCTTTACGCGAACCACCACTGTATCACCCAGTCCGCTTGAGCGATTGGTTAGCCCCTATTCGTAGTGCGTCCACATGCGTAGCACCTTCACCGTACGAAGATCTTCGAGAACCTGATAGACAAGCCGATGCTTGATGTTGATGCGTCGCGAGTAGGCACCAGCCAGGTCGCCGACGAGCTTTTCGTATGGTGGTGGATTTTGAAAGGGATTCTCTGCGAGGATGTCGAGCAAGTGCTGCGCTTTCGGTTTCAGCCCAGAAGCGGAAAGCTTCTTTGCGTCTTTTTGGGCATGTTTGGTGTAGACCAGTTTCCAACTCACCAGTCCAATTCCTCATCGCACTCTTCGACAGGCGTCTTCATGCCGTCGATGATCGACTCCCTCATGCCGGGAACAGAATGCAGGTAGAGAGTCTCTTGCACGGCACGCCAGTCGTCCTCGGCAATCAGGACCGCGCTGTTGCGCTTGCCGGTGATCTGGATCGGTTCGTGCGATTCGGATACGTCGTCGAGGAGTTTGTAGAGAAGCTTTCTGGCTTCGGTTGCTGTGATAGTTGTCATCGCTGCCTCCTTTGCGTACGTTAAATCGTACGCTCATTGTGGGGCATTGTCAACAATGTCTGTTGTGTGGGCTAACGCCTTTGAGCTGAGCGGCGGACCACTGTCGGTTCCCCAGGTAGAAAGTCAAACGAGCGGCAAGACTGCATAGTCCGTCCGCTCGTGCGAGTTGTTAAGCCAGCGTGGCAAGCTGGTGCCGATAGGTGGCATGTGACTATTGACTCAGCTTCGCACTCGCAAGCCGATTAAGGCTGACATGGGCCTCAGCCGCCTCCATTGCCAGTTGACGGTGGACCTCGGGCGGTACGCGCACCATGAATTTGCCGCTGAAATGCTTGGTTGAAAGCGGTTCTGGTACTTGCTCGCCTGTGCTCACGATGTCATCCACAACTTCTGCGACAAGCTTACGAATGCCTTTGAGGGCGGCCTCGGGAGAAGCCGCCAGCCAGCTTAGGCTCGGAAACTCAACACAAAGGCCAACGTGTTCAGTGTCTTCTTCCGACCAGGTGACCCGGTAGGTGTATTTGTCAGCTTTCTCTGCCATGTTCGATCTCCAATCGTTCGATTGCCTTGAGAACCTGTTTCACCTGATAGGCTTTCGCACATCCCTTGCTATTCTGGATGTTGACACGCGGGTCGCCGATCCATGGTGTTTTGTAAACGCGATGACTTCCGCTCGTCTGCCGTGCCGGTCCGAAATAATGCTCGCAGACCTTGCAAAGATCGGTATAACGAACGCCCCCAGGATTCTCGCGCATTCGCGCAATCAGATCAGTAATGGTTGCCATGGGTAGATAGTATCTCTATTGATACCACTCGTCAAGGGGTGGAAGGTGGGTGCTGGCTTAACGGTTTGGACCTGAGCTGTCAGCTGTACAGATACTGGCCTGTAGAATGTTTTCCGCGAACCACCGCTGTTTAAAATGTCAGCTCGTGGGATTGGTTATAATTCCTTGACAGCAGACCTGCCGTTATGTACCATTTGTACATAGCGTACATCAAGGAGGTGTTGTCATGCACAATACAGTTACTACAGCCGAAGCCAGAAAAAAACTTGCTGAGATCGTCAACAAGGTAGCGTACGGAAAAGAGCCCGTTGTACTGACCCGTCGAGGCGAGGAGATTGCGGCCCTGATTTCCATGGAAGAACTGGAGTTGCTTGAGCTTATTGAAGATCATATTGATATCGAAGATGCAAAAAAAGCCCTTGCTGAACCAGGTGAAAACATACCTGCCGAAAAAGTTTGGAAAGATCTGGGGCTTATCTGATCCATGAAATATTCTGTCGAGTTCAGACCCGGTGTCTTGAAGAACCTCAAACGGCTTCCCAAGAAAGATCTGCAACGGATCAAGAAAAAGATTGACGAAATTTCTGAGAATTTGCCTGAGCCCGCTACAACCAAAATGAAGGGAGGCAATTCCTTTCATAAAGTACGATCCGGTGATTATCGGATAATTTATGAAATTCATGGTGATCGACTTGTCATCCTTGTCGTAAAAATTGGTCACCGGAAAGACGTTTATAAAAAACTCCTGTAGTTTTTCACTTCTGCTATCCCCCTGGAATTATAACGGACCGAGCAAAGCGGACTGGAACTGGTCCTTTTCAAGTGTGTAGAAACCTTTACGCGAATCGCCCATCTATCACCCAGTCCGCTTGAGTGATTGGTTATGCCGCATTATATGTTTTCACTTCGGAAGATAGGCGATCAGCAAGTCTGTCTTCTTCGACATCAAGGTCATAATCCATTTGCAAACCAAGCCAGAATTGTGGTGACATTTCAAAGTAGTGAGCGAGGCGAAGTGCAGTATCCGCAGTTATTTTCCGTTTGCCATGCACGATCTCATTGATACGGCGCGGGGGGACTCCCATGTCGTTAGCAATTTTATTCTGACTCAAGTGCATAGGGGTCAGAAATTCCTCAAGGAGAATCTCACCAGGATGTATGGGGTTGATTTTTTTCATGTCATTATCTCCTAATGGTAGTCGACTATTTCCACTTCAAAAGCATCTCCGTCTCGCCATATGAAGCAGATTCTCCACTGATCATTGATTCTGATACTGTGTTGTCCTTTTCTACTGCCTTTTAGCGGCTCTAAGCGGTTAGAGGGTGGAACTCTTAAGTCATTCAAAATGGTGGAGCGGCTAAGCATGCGGAGTTTTCTGAATGCAACACGTTGTATGTCATTTGGAAATCTCTTAGAGAAAATCCTGTTAAATATTTTTTCAGTGTCTTTACATTTGAATGACTGGATCATGATCTATATTCTAGCCGTTGTAACGTATAACGTCAAGCGTTATGCTCGTTTGAAGGTATAACGAGCCTGTAGAAAAACGCTCGCAAGAGAGCAGATCCAAGCCCAGAATAAGTTTTTTCCATCAGGACAATAACCTACCACCAATGCATTGTCCCAGCTATAGCCACTTCTCAGCTTGTTTAACCTGACAATTCGCCCTTATTACAGCTTTTTTGCTCTTATCTTTACACCGCCATTCCAAATCTATGGATCTTGGTCAAATTGTGCAACATATTCATCAGCTTCCACTGTCCGTTGACCTTCTTCTTACCCCGCAGGGTAAATCTTTTGATACCGATGGCATCGTTGATGTGGCCAAAGACCGGTTCGACTATTCCCAGACGCATGCTGTAAATATGACGTCCCAGCGCTGAATCGATCTTCTGCCTCATTCGCACGAGCGGGCCGGTCTTTTCTCTGACGATGCTGCCGATCTTGATATTGACCTGCCGAGCCCCTTGCTGCTTGACGCTGCGCAGGCATTTGGCGCGTTCCGGGCACTGGTCGCAATCCGCTTTGTGCCCCTGGAACTGCATGAAGACTGTGTCTCTGATTGTAGCCTTTGCGCACTTGAGCCACAGCTCTTTACCCATCGGACAGGTACAGCTTTGTTTGTCGATATCGACGCTGAAATCTTCTACGGTGAAGCGTCTTTTACTGCTCGGCACTTTCGGCATCACAGGCTTGTGCACTGCGGCCGTTGCAAACCGCGGATCGCGGGAACGGAAGCCGTGATCGGCGACATAGCCATCAATATTCTTCTCTTCGAGAAACGCCAGCGAATCCTTGTTGTAGTAGCCACTGTCCGCCAGAATCTTCCCCTCTTGCAAGGGACACTGTTCATCGGCCTCGAAAGCTTTTTCAATCTGCTCAACCATTGGTTCAAGCAGGCCATGCTCCTGGCCCTGGCCAAAGGCTTCGGCGCTGACAACAATTTGATATTTGCTGTCCACCGCAGAGACACCGACATAGCCCTGAATCACACCATTGCTGGTCTTCATCTTGGCGCTTTCATTGTCGGTAATATTGCTTTGTACCTCTTTGCCGGAACGCCCAAGGCGTTCGTCATTTTCTTTCAGAAACCGGTCGATCTTGTCGCTGGCTTTGAGCAGAGTCTCGATCTGCTTCACTTCCCGCTTGCGAATCGAAATATCGTTCTCACCCTTGAGGTCTTCATCCCGGTGCTTGTCCAGCATGTATCGCACAGCCCGGTCGATCTTCTTGCTCTTCTTTCTTAAGTTCTCTTGGGTGCCGCTCCACTCTTTGGAGGCATTGGAGGGCAGCTTGCAACCATCGATGGCGAACATCTCTTTGCCGATCAAACCCATCTCGTCACAAATCAGCAGCACTTGCTTGAAGAGTTTGGCGATCTCATCGGATGAGGACGAGATGAAGTCCGCAATGGTCGTAAAGTGAGGTTGGGTGTCTACCGACAGGGCCATAAACAATATATTCTCACGGCACAAGGCCTCAATTCTGCGGCTGCTGGTGATGCCCCGGGAATATGCCAGAACCACGATCTTAAGCAGCAAAGCTGGATCATAAGCGGGTCGCCCCGTGTCATCGTTACTGTACTTGTGATGAAAGATACTCAGGTCGAGCTTCTCATCGACCAGGTAATTGAGTGTGTATTCGAATGTTCCGGGGAGGATTTGTCGATCAAAAGAGATCGGTAACAGGACGGTTTGCCCTTGGTTGTATTCTTTGAAGCGCGGCATGTTTTATCCCCTAAGAAGATCTCTAAAACTGCCAGAAATATAGCATGTTTCGGGGTTTTTCTACAGCCTCAACGGACCAAGCTAAGCGGGCTGGAGCTGGTCCTTTTCAAGTGTGTAGAAACCTTTACGCGAACCGCCCATGTATCACCCAGTCCGCTTGAGTGATTGGTTATGTGTATCCTACCCGTAAAAACAGCCGTATTCGTCTCGCTCTACAACCTCGAGAAACTGTTCGATTGTTTTCACCTCTGGGTCAGGATCATAGCGATGCCACTTTAGGTCTGCACGTTGCCAGTAGACTTTCCATATCTGTTGAGTTTTGACATAGGTCGTTTTGGCAATAGGAGATTCAATCTTTACCCCAGGTTCACGCCATGCCGGACGTATCTCGAAAATTTCGACACTTTGCCCTTCAATGCGAAAGGCAAGATCAAGTTCATTTCGAATGTGTGCAGCTGGTCGGCGATTCTCAACATATTTGCCAACAAGCTTCTCGCATCTTTTTATTTCAAATTCACTTAATGCCATAGTTTTTCACCCAACGAAATTAGCTAAGCTGCGGGCCACCGAAACGTGGAGCGGCTGTGAATTTTTCGAGAAGCAAGACCGTGTCTCCCCGTCAGCTCTGGCGGCTTGTTATGTGCTGCCTGTAGAACACCAGAAATTCTGTTGGGGAGAGAATGGTTGCTCCTTGGCAGAATTTCGCTGGGAAGTGTACGTGATTACCAGTGACGAGACACGCTACCCGGGCAGTGATGGCGACTTCCAGGAAAGGCTCGTCATCGGGGTCGGGCAGCGGTTGTATGAGGGGGGAGGCGGCGGTGATGGCTCCGCGGTGTTCAATAAGGTCGAGAATAGCCGCGACTTTGTCCTGGTCAAATTTGAACTTGGGCCGGACAAGCACCTCTTGGTATTCCGACAAGATACGGGCATCGAGCGCGAGGGTTATTTCGCCCGACGACACCATGCGCACTATTTCCCCGCATGGGCCGAAGGGCGACAGCAGACCGGCAACCAGAACGTTGGTGTCAAGGACGATTTTCATCGCGCGCGCTTGCCGCGAACCGCCTTGATCTCAGCATTAATCTCGTCGAGCGTAATCCGGTCTACCCCTTGCTCAACCGACCGCCGCTGGAGATGGGCGACTGCTTCGACAGCGCGGGCAGTGCGAAATGCCGAAAGAGATTCTTCAAGATTTGATTCGTTGATCGCCGCGAGAATGGCAATGGGGCGGCCATTGCTCGTGATGACCATCTCCCGCTCTTCCGGGAGTTCTTTCCAAACTTTTGCGGACTGACCTCTTAAATCGCGGACGCTCAAGAATTTCATGACGACCTCCTCGTGTACCCCATAGTGTACACAACTGTCGCTCATTGTCAAATCATAGGTTTAAGCACATAACGGTTTGGAGATGAGACGCGCAGTAGTTACCTCCGAGCCTGTAGAATTTCTACGCAAACCAGCCCTGCTTCACGCGTCGATCTCGGGCGAGTGGTTAGCCGATGCCTCTTCTGGATGGTCAGGAATTTGTGCGTCATGCCAGGCGGCTACAACCCATATGACATTGCCTTTAACTCTGTAAAAAAAACGGTATGGGGCAACAATGACTTCACGATAAAGACTCCCCGGAAATTCAGGAAGGGTACGACCAGATTCTGGGTGATCTTTTAGTCTCCGCAGTACACTCTCTGTTTTTTGGCGAAAAGAAACTGCGGCTGATGGGTTGTCTCGGCGAATATAGGCGAGTGCACGCATAAATTGATCGCGTGCAGATGGAGTAAAAACAATCTTCATTGTTGTTCTGCCAGAAAGGCGTCGGCATCGGCCAGAACGCTTTCCAGGTCAAAGCCTGTGCCAGCCTCTATCTCCATCTCGCCACGAGCAAGCAGTCGCAGGAGTTCCAACTCGTGCTGAGTATGCTCGTAATCTTTCATGCTGACCATAACCGCAGTTGCTCGTCCGCGTTGGGTAATAAACAAAGGTTCGTGAGATGCCGTAACATTTTTAATAACGCCACTTGCATTTTGACGTAGATCTGAGATGGGAATGATTTTAGGTGTTTTACTCATTGATTGTACCTCCTATTGTACGTCCAAAGATACCACCAAGAGGGATGTGTGGCAATGGTTTTCGGCTAACGGACCAAGCTAAGCGGGCTGGAGCTGGTCCTTTTCAAGTGTGTAGAAACCTTTACGCGAACCACCCATGTATCACCCAGTCCGCTTGAGCATTTGGTTAGCCATTTGCAGCCTCAAGCTTCTTCCTTGACACCATACTCTAAGAAGATGCGTTTCATTTGAGCTTGCTGTTCATTCGTGAAAAAATAACCATGAATTGGAAAAAGCGAACCGCCTCTCCCAATAGTCCTTTGACAAAAACCTTTGTTGAACAAAATAAGAGTTGCCCCTGTACCGATCTTAGATACAGTGTGCCGCCTTAATCCTTGAACCTCGTACAGTCGAAAAGAGTCCAAGTCTCCCATCGTTCATTTATGAATGGCCCTGCCGAAATTCCGCGTTCGGTAACAGTAAATGGAAAACGGCGTGCGAACACCCTTCTGATTACGATAAAAAGGGCAATTCCTAGCATCACGCCTGTCGCACTACCAGCCCACATTATGGTCTTTTCCCCGGTGGAAATCATGGCCGCAATCCAAGCAACCAACAGGTGGAATGTTATGAAAAAGAGCCAAAAAAACTTGTTGCGTGCACTTGGTGGTGAAAGTTTTGACGGTACTTCCAAGAGACCCTTTGCCGACAAAATCTCGGCTCTTTTTTGTCTTTTGTTTATTTCAGTTTTTGGCCTTACAGCTAACGGTTTGAGTTGAGCGGCGGAGCAGCAACCGAGCAGCGTGTTGACTGTCTACGCGAACCACCTCTGTTTCACTCGTCACGGCTCAGTGGTTGGTTAGGCTGATTCTTGTTGACTAAATTCATGAAACGGATAGCTTATCTATCGAGAGGTAGGCACCAGTTAAGCCACCGTATAAATAGAGTCTGTTCCAAGTGGAAAAAGAAAACCAATTCCTCCATAAATGCGTCCATGGAAGGCACCAATTAGCCCTGTGGCGAGACTGAAACGCTATAATCCTGTACCAAGACAGGAGGCTTTTGTTTCCTTCCCTCAGTGCCAAATCTTCAACCTAATTAAGATGAAAGTATGCTCCTGTAAAATGACGCAACCAAGATACAAGTAAGAATAAAGATCAGCTTGCTCAGTACCTTCCTTGAAACTCCAGTTTGTTATCTTGCCTAACGGACCAAGCTAAGCGGGCTGGAGCTGGTCCTTTTCAAGTGTGTAGAAACCTTTACGCGAACCACCACGTATCACCCAGTCCGCTTGAGCGCTTGGTTAGGCTTGTTTGCGTGCATGCAGGCCCCGCACGCACCACACTCTCTTAGTTCCAACCGCGGCCGACACACTCCTTCAATTGTGTTTACTTCTATGTTGGTTGTTTACCTGTGCCATTTCAAATCAGCACGTTGCCAGTAGGGTTTCAAGAATTTTCGTTTTCTGACACATGTTGCCGTTTGCGATTGGTGATTATATTGTTTTTGTCTCGCTGATCCCAATTTCACGGTTCCAAAAATGATGACGCTTTGCCCCTCCCAATTCGGAAGGCAAGGTCCACTGTGATTTCGAACATGGGCAGGTGGGCGACGTTTCTCGATGTATTGCCCTACTATCTTTTCGAATCTCTTGATTTCAAATTCACTGATTGTCATAAATTTCCTGCACATAACGGTTTAGACCTGAGCGGCAGCCCGCTGCCGGTCGATCAAGTAGAAATTTTACGAGAGGCAAGACCGCGAATAACCCGACCGCACTCTTGGGAGTTGTTATGCAAAGTGACGAGCAAAATTATTTCTCGTTTACATTTTGGTTTGATTCGTTTGATTCGTTCGACTTAATCGACTGACGAATTATTATAAATATAATGTATATACCTGAAATTATTATAGGAACGAAATACGTTAGAAATTTAGAAAATAAATTATTTTTTATGCTGGCGTTTGTATATACAGATAGATGATATGGCGTAAATAAGCCAAGAAAAGCAAAATTAACAGGGAATATACATAGTACAACAATAATCATGCTCACGAAAATTGCTGCGTCTGATCTGCTGTGAAAAGATATGATTAAAGACAGTAAAAGTGGAATTGAGAACACAGATAGAAAAAGAAGAATTGCGAAGCCTTCCATTGCCAGACCTTTCAAGTGCAAGACGACGAACACTAAGACAGCTGTTCATGCATATAACGGACCGAGCTAAGCGGGCTGGTGCTGGTCCTTTTCAAGTGTGTAGAAACTTTATGCGAACCACCGAGGTATCACCCAGTCCGCTTGAGCATTTGGTTAGAAATTTAAGGACCGAGATATGCACCAATTACAATTGAGCTATCTTTCAAGTTGGGGTGCGGCCCAATTACAAGTTTTATGTACTCTTTAAGGTCTGCGACGTACTCGTTTTCGTTCTGATGGAACGAAATTTTGTAATTCTTTGAAATATACTCAGAAACAGTCGCTGGATTGCCTTCAAGTGTAACATTTGGACCAGGAATAAACTCGATACCACGCATGCCGATATACAATGCCTTATGACCAAAAACTTTCAGTTCGGAATTAACCTTGTAAAAGTTACCAGCCTTCGTAAAGCCCTCTGAGTTATTGAGCAATTTACTTAACTCAATTGGCTCCCACGTGACCTCATCTATTTGTGCGTTCCATAAGACTGTAGACTCAACAATTTTTGAGGGGGAGAGTTCTTCCTCTTGTCCAGCAATGGCATGCAATGGAAGGATGCAAATGATAGCTACAAAGAAAATGCTGAAAATCCATTTTGCCCTCATGGATACTCCTTATTTCTAACGGACCAAGCTAAGCGGGCTGGAGCTGATCCTTTTCAAGTGTGTAGAAATCTTTACGCGAACCACCAACGTATCACCCAGTCCGCTTGAGTGCATGGTTAGAAGCCCTAGATTCGCGTTTTCTTACTGCAAACAGGGCACTTGATAGTAGATGACTCAACCCTGATTTTTGCCTTTTGACAGTGCGGGCAAAGCAGGTAGTCAAAGTCATAGCCTGGGTCGACTTCTCGTTTCGGGTCAGTTGGACCAAACATGGTCTTGTAGTGCTTGAACATCCCGACAACAGCGACGCCAAACCCGAACAAAGCTGTGGGCAATAAAATCCAAGTCAAAATCTTTGGAGGGGCACCGCCGCTTAGTTCAGCAATGAGTGACAAGACAAGCCCGCTGCCTATGAAGAGCGCAATTCCTTTTAGACTGATACGCATACCAGCAAATCGGGGGTCTCTTTTAATGGTTACTTTAGTCATGTGGGCTGGCTTCTAACGTACCAAGCTAAGCGGGCTGGGCTTGGTCACTTTCAATTGAGTAGAAATCTTTACGCGAACCACCGCAGTGTCACCCAGTCCGCTTGAGTGCCTGGTTAAGCAACCTTCTATTTATCAGGAATGCTGTGTGCCCCGACGCACTCTCCTGTTTGATAATTGAAGGAACCACCTGCATCCAAACATTTATCGACAGCAATAAATTCGCTCAAATAGGGAATTAACCAAGCGGCAAGAATGCCGACTGCTACAACTCCAACAAACAGCCAGAGATTCAATTTTGCTTCTTTTTTAAAATTGTCTTTTGGCAATTCATTCATGTGGTTGCTTAACGGACCAAGCTAAGCGGGCTGGAGCTGGTCCTTTTCAAGTGTGTAGAAACCTTTACGCGAACCACCGACGTATCACCCAGTCCGCTTGAGCGTTTGGTTAGAAGGCCTACTGTTCCTTTAAACAATGCTCGTATTTATCGAATTCAGCCGATAACTTTAGAAACACCTCGCTCCAGCCATTTGCAATTGAAATCTCTTGTACTGGACCAGTTGGACCAAAATGCATTGAAAGTTTTTCTGGGTACACATTTCCTTCAGGATCGAGAAAATATGAAATTGCGTGATTGATGGTTTGGAGAGATTCGCTTGGTTCTTATCCCGCTAAAACTCTCTTTTGTGCTCACTGTTTCAAGCAAAACTTTTACAGTCGATAAGACAGTTAAGAGTTTCAATCTATCTGGCCATTCGTTCATGTGCTGCCTTCTAACGGTTCATGATAACCGGCGGCGACGAACTGCTTGCCGACCACCGCAATTTAGATTTTGCTTTTTTGCCAAAAGCAGACGCGGATTCCGTCCGGTTGATTTGTTTGTTAGGTGGCTTTATTTCAATGCGTCAAGTAAAAGAACTGCCGCCACAGACAACCAAAATGTAAAGAATAACGCCATGCCCAGAAGCAGTAGTTTTATGCCTGGACCCATTTCCCCAAATCTAGACCGATATGCATCTGAATATTTCGATGGCAATTCGACAAAGTAAAGTCCGGGAATAAATTTCATTCTGTCTATTTTTATTTCATTTTTATTTATGAATCTTTGCATTACCGCATAAGCAATCACAAGCGTACCAATTACCACCGGTAGGGCGTAGGTAAATAAATTTATGATTGTTGCTTTATGCATTTATATTATTTGACACCTAACGGACCAAGCTAAGCGGGCTGGAGCTGGGTCACTTTCAAGTGTGTAGAAACCTTTACGCGAACCACCACTGTATCACCCAGTCCGCTTGAGTGATTGGTTAGGCACCACGCTTCGAGAAGATGATGCTGTTGGACAATTCACCGTTCGTTGCATCACACCACAACTCACTGCCGCAATCTGTTTTGATGCTGACACCATAATCGTTTGCTTCTCTTGCAACGGGTTGGTCATACTGAGGAAGGTAAATTACTTTTCCATTGTATGACCGCTTGCTGAAAAGGACTTTTTTGATTACACGAACTTCGTCGTTTAATTGAACTAGTTCGCCAGTTTTATAGTGTATTTTTTCCATTTCTGATAGGTGCCTAACGGTTTGGACCTGAGCGGCGGCGTATTCAGGTGCGAGCTAGTAGAATGTCAACGAGAACCGCCTCTGCTTCTCCGTCCGATCTCCTGGGATTGGTTAGATGGCCTCTCGAACGATAAATGTTTTGAAATTAAAGAAGGTGTAACAAACAAGCTCAAAGCTAGAGCCAAAAATGGTGTAGAAATAAATAATATGAATGACGCAACTTCATGAGATTTGTAGTCAAATAGAGATAAAGATTCGCATAGAACTACTAAAACTCCACAGATAATTAGTGGCAATGCCAAGCATGTTAATTTCCAAAAAGGATCAACTTTGACTCTAGTGTGGCAGGTTGGTGTTGGGCACAAATATTCAAAAAAAGTGATGCTATTGCCCGTGTATATTAAAAATGACAGGAAGGTGAAGTACCCATATTCACTGTTACAATTTGGACAACTGGTTTTCATCTTCATATTATTCACGGTTGTCATCTAACGGACCAAGCTAAGCGGGCTGGAGCTGGTCCTTTTCAAGTGTGTAGAAACCTTTACGCGAACCGCCGCCTGTATCACCCAGTCCGCTTTAGTGATTGGTTAGGCTCATCTACGTTTAGTCAATTCATTGATATAGGAACACCATTCTGGGCTATTACGATCTGGAATGTTAGGGTTTCCCCGGATGCCGAGTTTGAACTCTATAACAGACTTCCATTCCTCGGAGCCAACGTCTGGCCCGTGCCCATGACCATCACCAGTAGGGATGAGTGACTCCACAGCACGGTACCAGGCCATAGTACATAATTCATGTGTTTCGGCTTGAATCGTCTGGCTCTGACAAGCAGACAGAATGAACAATAAAGAACTAAGGAAAAAAGCGAGCAACCTATTCATGGGCGATAGCCTAACGGTTCTGACCTGAGCTGCCAGCAGTGCAGATACAGGCCTGTAGAATGTTATCCGCGAACCACCCCTGCTTAAAATGTCAGCTCGTGGGATTGGTTAACTGCCCTCTCGCACTCTTTTAATAGCGCCCAGCTCTCTCCAGATTTCTGGATCATCGGACATGTAGAAGATGGGCTCCCTTTTGCGATGTTCAACTATATCTGTTACGCCGTTAATCGTAATAATTTTAAAACGTGGGTAACCTTTTGGAGACACCTCTGCTGGATTTTGTAATTGCACAGATTTTGAAAAGTTACCATCCTTTGTAGAGGCAGTGACTTTTTGCGTGCAAAAGAAGTTGTTTTCATACAGCTTGAAAACATCTTCTGCTCCACTGAAAACCGAATAGTATTCAGCCGTTACTTTGTAATTACTTCTTTGCTTACCCTCTGGGATTACAAACCATTTTGGGATACGAGACTCAGGGGAAAGCTCGAACCGTGATTCGAGGCAACCAAGTAGTGAGGCCGCTAGAACGGCTAGTAGTATTATTTTGCTACTTCGCATAAGTCTTTCGAGCAGTTAACGGTTCCGACCTGAGCTTGCTAGCAGTGCAGAAACAGGCCTGTAGAATGTCTTCCGCGAACCACCACTGTTTAAAATGTCAGCTCGTGGGATTGGTTAAGTGTCTTCTTCGTCATACACCGAATCTAAGAAAAGAATGTATTCTTTGAGTGATTCAAATTTTTGATACGACTTTTTTAGTTTCAAGTTCATACGTAAATACTTGGCAGCTCAGATTGTTTATACAGATATAATAATATTCCTCGCCACCATCGTTGCCGATGATAAACCTAGATTGCCCTGCCCATTCTTTGTGATAGGCTTTGCGCCTTTCAATGATTTTATTTTTTGCACCATAGAGTAGAAATCTTTTGATATTGCCAAGAAAACCTTCGTCTTCAATGTTTGCAGCTTCCTCTGCTGTCATCTCAAATGAACAATTATTTTCAATTAAAACTTTTGGGTCGATTATGAAGTAATCGGAGAAAACATCTTCATCTTTCGAGAGTGGGGGGATTATCAAGCAGTTCCTTGTAGGGTTCGGGCAGCTTTATTTTCAAAGTGCTTTCAACTTTAGAGGATGTTTTCATGATTAATCCTTCTGACACTTAACGGACCAAGCTAAGCGGGCTGGAGCTGGTCCTTTTGAGTGTGTAGAAACCTTTACGTGAACCACCTACGTATCACCCAGTCCGCTTGAGTGAGTTGGTTAAGCGCCCTGGTTCTGACAAAGAAACGCTAAGGTGAATATAAATACAAGTGCAACAAGGTAAAACGAGACTGCGCAGGAATTGCTAAAAGGATACGGGATGGCTTCTTCAAATCTTGCAAAGATTGCCACTGTCGACTCCGATACTGAGAATAAATAGGGTGCCCATGCTTAGGGCGTATCTATAACGAGAATGTAATTTTGAGTTCGCCAAAAAAGGCGGCAATGGATACAAAAAGGCTATTCAGTAGAGTTGGGATACTTTTTCATTATGTAATGGCGCTTAACGGTTTGAACCTGAGCGGCGGGCTACACAGGTTCGATCTAGTAGAATTTTATCGAGAACCGCCACTGCTTCACCCGTCCGATCTCGTGGGCCTGGGTTAGGGCTTTTTGCTTTCGCATCCCGCACATTGGAAAGAAATGCTCAACAGGCATTAGTTCATCTCCAAGCGTCATTTCGCTGTCGAAGTCCTTTCCGAGAAGCCCCTGAACGGTCACTATTGGAGAATTGGTTAAGCCAACGACGAGGTGCATCCCGAGTTTGCTGGAGGATAGACTACTGTCCAGTAGGAAAACCCTCGTTTGACAACGAGGTCGGTATAGGCGCACATAAGCCACCTAGAACCGGCGGCCGTTCGATCGTCAAACCCAGGCACGGAAAGATAGGACTTGCTGGTCTCTCTTCTTAATCTCAGTTTACAACGAGATCGAAAGGTGCACCTTGAGACTTTGAGCTAATTGAGGTAGAGCGGTGTCTCAGCATTGGCTTGCGCTGAGTAGGCCAAGATCGCAACGAGTGAAAAGGATTGACGTATTTACGCGTGGGTCTGCCCTAACGGTTTGGAGCTGAGACGCGCAGTAGCTACCTCCCAGCGTGTAGTCAGTCTACGCGAACCACCCCTGATTCACGCGTCGAACTCGGGCGATTGGTTAGGTTGCCTACTCCACTATTGGTATAGACATGACAATACCAGCAGTGATGACTGGCATAAACAAAAGCACCCAACCGATGATCAGTATCAAGATGCCAGGAGTTTTGGTAGAGATGTGGATACCTTTTGCTCCGATGCCTGTAAAACCACCGACCTCTTCGCTAAACCAAATACACCCCAAAGGCATGACAAGATAGCCAATAAATAAAAGCCAGTCGCCAGCCTCTCCCCAGATAAGGGCAATAGCTAAATAGACAAGAGAGACAAGCAAAGACAGGATTTTGTTCCAATCCCATTCCATAAGTTCTTTTGCAACCTAACGGTTTGGAGCTGAGACGCGCAGTAGCTACCTCCCAGCCTGTAGTCATTTCACGCGAACCACCCCTGATTCACGCGTCGCTTTCCGGCGATTGGTTAGAAGGCCTTCCACGCAGGAAAGTAACGAGCAAAGCAACAAAAAGCATGAAAGATACAATGCTTACGCCTAATAGCAACTGTGCACGAGATTTAACAAATTCAGGGTTCATGAACTCCATGGTTGCAGGAGATTCAAGAAAGCCTGAAAATTTGAGGTAGAGCAATAGGCAGATAATCGACAAGATTAAACAAACAGCAATTTCTATGATTCGAAGAGTTCTCTTCATTTGCCGTATGCCTTCTAACGGTTCTGAATTGAGCGGCGAACAACCTCAAGGCAGGCGTGTAGACTGTCTACGCGAACCGCCCCTGCTTCACTCGTCGCGCTCGGATGATTGGTTATGCGGCCGCCTAGGTGACGTGCCGTCGAATAAGAAGCCATAAGAGTGGAATCAACGCTATGGCAATAAAGAAAGCTGTCGAGGCCCGCGCTGCCCCTGAGCGTAGCTCAAAAACCCCCTGTACGACACCCGCTCCCGCGATAACGACGCTAAGAATGAGTGGAAGCAAAAAAAGGGGGGCAGTTGACCACGCACCCCATCCGTCGAAGTTGCGAACGTAGAATTCTACCGCTACGAGACTGACGATTGGAAGCCAGCAAACGAACGTGAGACTGTTCCTCGTTTTTTTGGATGTATTCGTTGGCAAATAAACCTCAACCAGCGGCATAACGGTTTAGACCTGAGCTGCCAGCAGCACAAACACAGGCGTGTAGAATGTTATCCGCGAACCACCCCTGATTCAAATGTCAGCTCGTGGGAGTGGTTAGATCGATACGTCTGTTAATGGCGATTAAATCTCAAGTTACTTCTTCTCACTTATGACATCGATTAAGTAAGCAAGTGCGAAGAGTGCTACAAGTACACATGTCACGATCAAAGCAAATCTGATATTTTCTGGAGCAAGAGCGTCTCCATGAGTGAACAAATTAGTCGTCCCTGAAAAATTCGAGATAACGCCCTCAGGCGACACTCGACTGTAACTGAAAGTCTTGCTCGGGAAGGTTGACTTCCTCCCTGGTGGCCCAATGAGGCCATACGAACGGCATCATCACCGATTTGAGCCGCTCAAGTTCTTTGAAAAGAAGCCAAAGAATAGCTCTCAAGAGCTTTCTCAGGTTAAAACCGCACGCCGCCAGGATAGCGTTCATCTTGTCGCCGTCGGTTCCCTTGAGATAGTTGCGATCCATCCGGTTGTCGTCCTTCATGTGGCCGATCACCGGTTCAATGGCGCTTCGTCGTTTGAACCAGCGCCATTCGCTCGGCTTCATGCTGCTCTTGCGTCGGTTCGCCAGATGGATGGTCGTGTCGTCCAATTGTTTCGGATTGCCCTTGTACCCCTTGTCGCAGTAAGCGTTCTGTGCGGTCCAACCAACCAGGCGCTTAACCTGCTCAAGAGCGCCTTTGAGGGTGTGGCCGTCAAATGGGTTGTTGTGCAGAGCCTCGACACCGACAATCCAGTTATCCCGTGAGGTTGTTGCCACCGAAACTTTGCAGCCGAACTCGTACTTCTTGTTCGCCTTGCCCTTGCCAATGCATTCCACCTCGGGGGCATGCAGGCTGTACAACTTGTTCTTGTCGTTTCGTTCCTGCGTCAGGAGCCTCTGTACATTGTGCAGCAATTCCGCAAGTTGCTCATCAGGCTGCGGGCAGTTGCGCAGGATATTGCGATAGACCCGGCCCAAGTAGACCTTGAGTTTCTTCTGCTCGCGTTTGGCCCGTCTCATCTGCCGGGCGTGGGCGTAGCGGCCCGACATGATCAGGGCCCGTTTGCCCAACCGCAGGTAGCTTTGCCGCAACGGAATATCGCGATCTTTGGCGGCCTTGACCAGCAGAACCCGGGCCTTGTGATACAACCTGGCATCAGTGGGATAGGCGATCGCCTTCTCCTGTACCGTGGTATCGACGTTGACCCGCTCCATATGAGCCTCGGTCAGATGCTCTCCTCGCTTGGCCGTCTCAAGTGTTTCAACGAGCAACTGCGCCATCTCCTCCGGGCCAATGCGTTTGCGCCAGCGCACCAGGGAACTTGGATCAAGAGGCAGGTGATGGATGAAGAACTCGAACCCGCAGAAATACTGCCAGTAACCATTCTCGAGCAAACGTGCCACCACCGATTCGTCGCTCTCGTCGAACGCGTGTTTGAGGTAGTGCAAGCCGACCATCAGACGGGTCGCCAACGCTGGACGCCCTCGGTCAGCATAGAGCTTACCGAATTTCTTCTCAAAAGCTGACCAGTCGATCTGGTTGGCCAGAATGAACAACGGATGCTCACGGTTCAAGATCTGATCAAGCCGTGAGCGAAACAGCTCGGCTTGGTCTTGATGTTTTGGCTTCTTTGGTTTCATGAAATCACCAGTTTTTTGAGTAAGAACAACTGTTTCTGGTGATTTTAACAATCATAAAATGAAATATAAAGCAATAAATCCAGTAGGTTATAATTTTTCAGGGACGACAAATTACGCTTAAACAATATTGAAAAAAAGCCTGCTACTGTGCAGAAAATCAAGCTTATTGTTTTTTTAAATTTCCAACCTTTCGACTTAATCAGAAATGCGCCAAAAAGCGCCAATACAATTGTTATAAGGATTGTGATTAGTTGACTCTCCAATTTCTCCTCTTCGATCTAACGGTTTGAACCTGAGCGGCGGAGTACCCAGATTCGATCTAGTAGAATTTCAACGCGAACCAGCCCTGTTTAACCCGTCCGATTCGTGGGCCTGGTTAGGCATTTGCGTAATAAAGAATTGCAAAAAACAACATTGTTCCTTGACATGTATAGTTGATTATTTTTCTTGCGCTATGATTACCATCCCACGACCTATAACGCCAAAAAAACCAAGTAATAGTTGGGACAACAATTATAAGACTCAAGTAACTTAGAGCAACGACTGCCCCAATGTTACTTTTGAAAAAGGGTTTTTTATATACCTCTGTTAAGGCAAATAATGGCAAGCTAGAGACCCACGATGCAAGGAATATTCGTGCAAATATTGTTGACTCCCATTCTAAACAACAGTCCAAACATTTATTGGGACGCATGCTGTAAATATATTTCTGGTCTTGAATGTTTATTGATTTACATTTAGGGCACTTATTTTTGAGCATTTTAGGATGCCTAACATGTGATTCTACAAGTGAGCACGCTTGATATGGCGACGCAGGTAGAAGTTTAAGTTGTTGCCGGCAAGTCTCCCGAAATAGCAAGCAAACCGACAGTCTGAAAACAAAAATATCCAGAACAAAATCCGAGTTAAGCCGTATCGGTTTGTCCTGGATAATCTAGTCGATGTTTCCCCCTCAGCGTCCCGTTAACATTTTCAGATGACAAAACGCACTGATTTCGCTATCTTAGTCACATTTAATGCCTTTGGCAATTGTTATGATTTATCACCTGGAGGGAACCATGCAGAAACCACGTCTACTGGACCAGGTGCGCGAAGTGTGCCGGGTTCGTCATTACAGCCACCGTACTGAAAAAACTTACATTCACTGGATCAGGCGTTACATCTTCTTTCACGATAAGCGGCACCCAAAAGAGATGGGGGCTGCCGAGATCAATGCGTTCCTGAGCTGGTTGGCGACTTCACAAAAAGTCGCGGCCGCAACACAAAACCAGGCGATGAATGCGTTGGTTTTTCTCTATCACCAGGTGCTGAAGGTCGATCCGGGTGATTTTGGTGACGTGGTGCGGGCGAAGAAACCGAAGCGCCTGCCCGTGGTGTTGAGTCGGAACGAGGTGCAGTCGGTGCTGTCGCATTTGCACGGCGACTGGTGGCTGGTGGTCAGCCTGCTGTATGGTTCCGGACTGCGTCTGATGGAGGGGCTTAAGCTGCGTGTCAAGGATCTCGATTTCGAACAATTTGAGGTGACGGTGCGCGAAGGCAAGGGCGGTTATGATCGCCGCACGATGCTTCCGGCGTTGCTGGTAGAACCTCTTCAGAAGCATCTGCGCAAGGTGAAGTCGATCCACGAGGATGATCTTGCGGCGGGTTACGGCGAGGTATGGCTACCGGGAGCGCTGGCGCGAAAGTACCGAATGCGGGGCGAGAGTGGGGATGGCAGTACGTGTTCCCGGCGTCGCGACGGTCACTCGATCCGGACAGCGGTGAGATCCGCCGTCATCATACTTTTGAGACGAATATCCAGAAGGCGGTCAAGGCTGCGGTGCGCGAGGCCGGCATCACCAAGAAGGTCGGCCCGCACACCTTTCGGCACTGTTTCGCCACCCACCTGCTGGAAGCCGGTTACGACATCCGCACCGTGCAGGAGCTGCTGGGGCACAAGGATGTCAAAACCACGATGATCTATACGCATGTGTTGAACAAGGGGGGAAAGGGGGTGCGCAGTCCTCTGGACCTTGAGCCGACCGCAGCAGGGACGTGATCCCTCAGGCTTTGAGGTGTCTGACCGGAATGTTCAATTCATAGCTCCCCGGTTTCGACCTCCGGCGCGCGTTGTCCGCCGAGGGTGCCCAGCTGGATCAGGGCTTCGGCGATCTCGCTTTCGCTCAGGATACGGCGCATGCCGAGCAGCTTGAGCAGCCGCGCCGCCCGCTGACGCACCTTGGCCGTGCGGGTCTCGGCGTTGTAGGCGACCCGCGGCCCTGGCAGCATGGCGACCAGGAAGGCCGATTCGGCCGGGGTCAAAAGGCTCACCGGCTTGTGGAAGTAGTAACGGGCGCCGTGGCCGAAGCCGTAGACCAGCGGCCCGAGTTCAGTCACGTTCATGTAGAGTTCGAGGATGCGCCCCTTGGTCAGCTCCTGTTCAAGACGCTGCGCGATCACCAGCTCCCGCAGCTTGCGCCGGATTGACTTGTCGCGCGACAAAAAGAGGTTCTTGGCCAGCTGCTGGGTGATGGTCGAGGCGCCAAGCGCCATGCGCTTGCGTTTCAGATCGTACTTGATCGCCTCTTTCACTGCTTCCACATCGATGCCGCCATGCTCGTAGAAGTTGGCATCTTCGGCGACGATGACCGCCCACTTCAGTTCGACCGGCATCGTGTCCAGTGGAGCCCAGTGCGGATTCTTCGGTCCGACCACGAACGGGTGTTTCTGCCCCTGCCAGTCGGGCACTTCAATGGTGAGCGCGGTATTGCGGTTTTTAAGCGGCGCAACATCCGGCAGCCCCCAGAAGACCCAGGTCGTGAGAACGCCGCTGAGCAGGGCCAGCGCAGCCAGGAGGATCAGGGTGTATCTCAGCACTTTTTTTAATCCTGGGCGAAGAGGGTGAAAGTTCATCCGCATAACGCTCAATTCCCGCTCAGACTTCTGTTCGCTAAAGTGATCATCCTTGTCCGGCTCTACGCTGCGCCGGCCATTATACCACCAGTCGCCGACTCCTACGGGAGACATTTACATGAAAGTGTCCCGCAAAGATCAAAAGCATGACAGCTTGTTGTGTTCTATGTAAAAATCATTTATGCGCCGTTTCGCCAATTCCTACATCCTCCTCTTTCTGATCGATGCCGGCATCTCCGTTGTCGACGAGCTGCTCTCTCGTCATCCGCGTCGTTGCCATGGCTCTCCGAGCTGCGGCATGTCGTCGCTGCAATTGTCATCACCCTCTCCATGGTGATCTTCTCCTGCCTGGGGATCGACAGGCGGCTGCCCAAGCGGGTCTTCCTGCCGTTGACCCTTTACAGCTTCTGGGCCTCACTGGCCCTCTGGCCGCTCTCCGGGGTGATCGAGCGTGAAGCGCTGGGCCTGCTGGCCGCCGCCAATCAGCTCCTGCTCGGCGGGGTCGCCATTGTGCTCCTGCGGGGACTGGGTGGCCAGAACCTGTTAACCCGGGAACAATTTAAGGGGCCGATGTTCAGCTGGCGCAACACCCTGGTTTTTACGATCGTCAATCTTCTGCTTCTTCCCTTCGCGCTGGTCTTCTCCAGCCTGGCCATGACCGGTTATTATCTCGAGGAACAGACCTCCGGTTTCCTGCGCCTCAGTCCGGTCGGTATCTACATGAGCGAGCGCAGTTATCGCCTGGATGACAAAGTCATTCGCCTGGCGGGGATGATGCATATTGGCAAAGAGGAATACTACCAGGACCTTGCGGCTTCCATGTCGACGGAGGACACGATCATCCTGGCCGAGGGCGTGACCGACCGGGACGGGCTGCTGCAGGCCCAGCTCAACTACGGCAAGCTGGCCGAGATCATCGGCCTCACCTCCCAGCAGACGATGCAGATTGATGGCAACCTGGTCGATCTCGGCGCACTTGATCTGAGCGGGCGGGTGTACAGGCAAGAGGGCAAGCCTGATGTTGCCCTCGCCGACATTGATCTCAACCAGTTTGACCCGAAGACCATCGAGTTTCTCAACGCTCTCGGCCGGGCCCTGTTTAACGACAAGCCGCTGCTTGAGGGCCTCGCGGAATATAATGTCTGGGTCACTGACAACATGACGGAGCAAGGGCTTGACGGGGTGATGGCCGACATCCTCGATAAACGCAACGTGGTGGTGATCGACAGTATGCTGAAGGCCCTGCCCCTTTATGAGACCATCATTGTTCCGTGGGGGGCGATGCACATGCCGGCGATCGAATCGGCCGTGTATGAAGAGGGTTTTACCCTTGCTGCCGAGCGTGAACGCCTGAGCCTCGATTTCCGCGCGATTCCTTATGCGGAGCTATGGAAAAAGTGGCTGGCGCAAGCCGGAACACCGCAGTGAGTTGCTGAGCCATTACCTCATGCCAGTGTGCCGTCCGGCATAACTCTTGAAGCGCTTCAAGCGAAAATAAGTCTCCCTCTCCCGCTCCGCCAGGTACTGGCTCATGGCGTGAATATCCACGCGCAGCTCCGGAGCGATGCGTTCCTCAAGGATGCGGATGCGTCGGGTCAGACGCACCAGCTCTTCGGCCAGGCGGCGGAACTTGCCTTCGAAGTTCGCCAAAGAAAGCATCTCCTCGACAATCCCCTCGAACTCTTCAATCGCTTCATCCAGCCAGGGTGAGCTGCCGAGCATATCGTAGGGCCGCTCCTCGAAGGTGCGGGCGACGGTCTCGTGCATGGTCAGATCGCGAAAGCGCAGGCCGAGCAGGTTGCCTTCGGCCACTTCGACGGCGATCTCGCGGCGGTTGATGGCGGCCAGGGCATCGACTGCGCCTGCGCCTTCGCGGGCCTTGCTGACGCAGAGCGCGTCGATGGCGCGGGCGTAGGCCAGGCTGATCTCCTCGCGGGACTGCATCAGCGGCTTGGTGATTTTAAGGAACTCCTTGATCAGCGCCTGCCGCCTGCCTTTAAGAATGGTGGTGCAGTTGAGCACCGCGTGCAGACGCTCTTTGAGCAGGAGCAGGTTGGTGCGGGTCGGCTGGATCATCGCGCCACCTCCCGGAATGCCTCGAGCAGGCTTTTGCGCGCCATCCAGGGTGACATCAATGCTGCGCCGGGTTTTGCCCTGGTGAACGAATTCGCTTTCGAAGCGATCGGCAAAGTCGAGCAGCTTGCGATCATCGGCCAGCATGCCGTCACGGCCAACCACCGCTTCGAGACGCCGCAGGTCGCAGCCCTTGGCGTAGGTGCGATAGAGCTGATTGGCGATCTCGCGGTGGTCCTTGCGGGTCTGTCCCTTGCCGATGCCGTGCTGCATCAGGCGCGACAGGCTCGGCAGCACGTCCACCGGCGGATAGATGCCCTTCTGGTGCAGGTCGCGGGACAGCACGATCTGCCCTTCGGTGATGTAGCCGGTCAGGTCGGGGATCGGGTGGGTGATGTCGTCTTCCGGCATGGTGACGGTGGGCAGCAGGGTGACCGATCCCTTGCGGCCGTGGATGCGACCGGCGCGTTCATAGAGGGAGGCCAGGTCGGAATACATGTGACCGGGGTAGCCGCGCCGGCCGGGCAGCTCCTCGCGGGCGGTGGAGATCTCGCGCAGGGCGTCGCAGTAGTTGGTCATGTCGGTGATGATCACCAGCACGTCCATCTCCTGGCGGAAGGCCAGGTCTTCGGCGACGGTCAGGGCCAGCCGCGGCGCCAGCAGACGTTCGACCACCGGGTCGTCGGCCAGGTTGATGAAGGCGACGAAGCGGCTCTGCATGTGCTCGAGGGTGTGGCGATAGAACTGGTACTCGAAATGGGTCAGGCCGAGGGCGACGAAGACCAGCACGAAGGGGCCGCCATCGGGAAGCCGGGCCTGGCGCAGCAGCTGATCGGTCATCTCCCGCGCCGGCAGGCCGGCACAGGTAAAGATCGGCAGCTTCTGCCCCTTGACCAGGGTGTTCAGACCGTCGATGGTTGAGAAGCCGGTTTCGATAAATTCCACCGGGTGGGCCCGCGCGACCGGGTTGATCGGTGCGCCGATCACCGGCACGCGCAATTCCGGGATGAACATGGGCAGATCGTCACGCGGCCGGAAGGAGCCGTCGAAGACCCGGCCCAGCACACCGGCGCCGAGGGGGGCGCGCATCACCGCATCGCTGAAGCTGACCGTGGTGTGCCGGGTATCCAGCCCCTGGGTGCCGCCGAAGACCTGGATCAGGACCTGGTCGCCGAAAATCTTCAGCACCTCGCCGTTCAGAGTCTGCGGCCGTCCGGTGCTTCGATCCGCACCAGTTCGCCGAGCCGGGCGGCAAAGACCTGTTCGAGAAACAGCAGCGGGCCGCGGATGGCGCTGACCGAGCGATATTGATGCTCAGCGAGGCGCATCGGCGGCCTCCTTGGTTCAGCAGGTCATCGAGCAGGGCGCCGTCATCCAGGGCGGCAGAGAGTCGATCGTGTTCAGCGACCAGCGTGGAGATGCTGCTCGACCGTGCTCTTGCGGAGTGGCAAAGGCGTCTTCGGTGAAGCTGTTCTGGCAGAGAAAGTCGAGGCGAATTTTCTCGGCGGTGCGCATCAGCAGGCGGTCGCCATCCTGCAAGCCCTCCATGCCGACCACTTCGGCCACCTCGCGCAGGGCATCTTCACGCTGCAGGATGTCGCGGCAGCGCGCCTGCAGCTTGGCCCATTCGCCATGCTGCTCGGTAAAGTGGGCCATGGCGGTGTCGCTGTAGAGGGAGAAGCTCTGGGTCCAGTTGATCGCCGGGAAGTGGCGACGATGGGCCAGGTTGGTGTCGAGCATGTAGAGGGCGCCGGCGACGCGCAGGCAGGCCTGGGTGACCGGTTCGGCAAAGTCTGCGCCCGGCGGCGACACGGCCAGGATCATGCTCAGCGAGCCCTGGCCGCCCGGCCAGCGTTTCCACCACCCCGGCCCGTTCGATAAAGCCGGACAGGCGCGAGCCGAGGTAGGTCGGGTAGCCGTCTTCGCCGGGCATCTCTTCGAGGGCCGCGGAAATCTCGCGCAGCGCTTCGGCCCAGCGCGACAGGCTGTCGGCGAGGAAGAGCACGTCGAGGCCCATGTCGCGGTAATACTCCGCCATGGTCACCGCGGTGAAGATCGACGATTCGCGGGCGGCGACCGGCATGTTGGAGGTGTTGGCGACAATGATGGTGCGCTCCATGAGCGGCCGCCTGCTGCGCGGATCCTCGAGCTCGGAAAATTCATCGAGCAGGCCGGCCATCTCGTTGCCGCGTTCACCGCAGCCGACATAGACCACGATGTCGACATCGGCGTACTTGGCGATGGTCTGCTCAAGGACCGTCTTGCCGGTGCCGAAGCCGCCGGGCACGATGGCGACGCCACCCTTGAGCAGGGGAAAGAGAAAATCGAGGCAGCGCTGACCGGTGATCAGCGGCGTGGTCGGCGGCAGCTTGCGTCGATAGGGACGTGCGTTGCGCACCGGCCAGCTGTGCCAGCCGTGCAGAGTCTGATCATCTTCGAGGGTCGCGGCCGGCTGCTCAAGCTGCAGCTCGCCGCAATGCAGCTGCGCCAGGGTGCCGTCTTGAGGCGTCAGCAGCAGGTGCTCGATGTGTCCCTCCATGACCGTGCCGAAGGCTTCGCCGCGCTGCAATGCGTCACCAGGCTTGCGCTCCGAGCTGAACTGCCCAGGCTGCGACTGCAATCGAGCGGGAAAGGGTCCTGACCGCTGGTGATGAAGTCGCCGCTACTCTCGCGCAGCAGAGGCAGCGGGCGCTGCAGGCCGTCGAAGATCCCTCCGAGCAGGCCGGGACCGAGGCGGACGGTCAAGGGGCCTTTGGCGCTGGTGACCGGTTCGCCGATACCGAGGCCGCGGTTCTCTTCGAACACCTGCACCGTGGCGATGGTGCCGTCGAGGCGCACCACCTCTCCGGTCAGGCGGCTGCTGCCGACAAAGACCCGGTCGCCGACTTTCAGGTCGGCAAGATCGACGCACACCGTGGCGCCGCTGATGCTGGTGACCCGTACCGTTCATTTCTGCAACCTCACGTGATAACCAAGCGCTCTCTGCACCAGGCGCTGCAGCTCGTCGCTCGGCGGAGTGCGCTTGTCGGCCGGTGCCGGCAGGGTGACCAGGACCCCGGACCAGCGGTCGGTCAGCTCGCGCAACCGAACCGGGTCGAGTTTTTCCAGCAGCCGGCTGTCGACGGCAATCACACCAACCTCGTGATCGTCACAGGCCTGTCTGGAGCGTTTCCCAGGCCTCCTGCCGCTGCAACGTCTGCTGGCGGACACCGGTGAGGGCAAAGCCCGGTGCGCTGTCGTCCATGGTCAGGAAGAGGATCTCCTTCATAACAGCAGCACCTCCTCGAGCAGCTCGTTGCGATCGGCCGAGAGGGTCTGCCGCAGCAACTGGTTGTGTACCGCAAGCTGGGCCAGCCAGAGATATTCAATGATGACGGCCAGTCCCAGCGGATCGCGTCCTGCCCGCCGTAGCAAACGGGTCAAGCCCTTGAGCAGGCACTGTTCCATGGCGATGGCTTCCCGGCGGGCAACGGCTCTCCTGCCCGCTGCGAGGTCAGCCTGGCCAGGCGGTCGCTGTCGTGCGTTGCCCAGATGCGCTGCAGGCTGGTGGTCGCGAGCATGCCGCCGGCCGTCAACGGCGGAGGCTGATTGACCTGCCAGCGCCAGAGCTTGTTGATCATCAAGCAATTGCGCATATCGATCAGGTAGCGCAACGCGTCTCTGAGAATGCCGTTGCCGGACCGGGCCAGGCCATGCCGCAGGATGCCTTCAGCCGAGTTGTTGCTCAACGCCTCCGGGCCCCTGGTTCTGATAGGTCGCAGTCAGCCCGGCGACAAAGGGATAGTCACCGGCGAGGGCCGCTTCGAGCTGTGCGATCGTGGCTTTGGATTCATCTGTCGTTGTGACGCAGACGTTGCAAGGGCTGTGCGAGCAGGGAGTTGTTGGTCAGTGCGGCAGGCGGCGTGTCTCCTGCCAGGGTATAACGCAGGGTCAGGATCAGGTTGCGCATGGCGAGCAGATCGAGAAACGGAGTCGAGGCGTTTGCGCAGGCGACGGTTGAGGCGTTGATAGACCCAGTCGATCACATCCATGGCAGACGTTCCCGTGCCCATGATCGGCCGCCAGATCGATCGCTGCACGACGACAGCGCAGACGAGCCAAAAGGGCTTCTGCCGGCAGTTCAGCCGGTCGTGTCGGTGAGAGCAGTTTCATCCTTGTCCACCTGTTTTCTGCAGTTCGTCCAGCAGCTGCGGTAACAGATCCGGCCAGGCCCGATGGAGACGACAGCTCAGCGAGTTGTCGATACGGATCGTGCCGTCGAGCGTTGGTGACGATCAGTCCGCCCCCGAGTGTTTCGTCATTTTCAACTGTGGCCGCCGGGAAATCACGACTTGCCAGCTGCTGATCGGCCGGACGCACCCTGATGCTCGCCCAGTCAGCCTCCGGCAGCTCTTCGCAGAGCGCCTGCCACAGGGCCGCACGACCACGCTCCGCCAGCTCAGGCAGAAGCTGGCGCGCCAGCTGCAGCAAACGCTCGTCAAGTGCTGCTTCCGCGTGCAGCCGACAAGCCATTGCGCGGGTCTGGGCTTCGAAGAGCAGGTCGTTGCGCAGCGTGGTGATTTCGGCCTGTACCGCGCGGTCGGTCCTGGAACGCAACTGCGCCATCTCGGCTTCGATTGCTTCGCCGTCGACTGGCTACTGCGGCTTCTGCGTGCTGCCAGACGTCGCGGATCTGTTTGTCCCCGTCGTGCTGCAGGGCGGCTTTTAACTCAGATTCGCCCATGGCGCGACTACATCAGCAGGATCATTGCGGCGACGACAAAGCCGAGAATGACCATGGTTTCCGGAATGGCGACCAGGATGATAATGACCCCGGTCAGCTCCGGTTTCTCCGCCAGGGTTCCGGCTCCGGCGGCGCCGATGCGGGACTGGGCCCAGGCCGTGGCGATGGCCGGCAGGCCAATCGCCAGCGCAGCGGCAAATGCGATCCATACTTTTTCCATAAAAGTCCTCCTTTCAGGAGCTTGCCTGTCTGTCTCCTCGCCTCCGTTAGGAGGGATGCTTGCGCCAGGGCTCGAAGCGGCGCCCTCCCAGGTCGAGAAACTTGCTGAAAAATTCCACGTAATGCAGACGCAGTGAGTGCACGCTGGGAGCGAAGACGCCGAGCAGCAGGTTGAAGGCATGCAGCAGCCCCGCAACCAGGATACCGACCATGACATTGCCGGCCATGCCACCCAGTTTGTTGGCGACCACGGCCAGCAGCACCGAGCTGAAGCCGATGGCCATGATCCGCACGTAAGAGATGATGTTGCCCATGGTTTTGAGCAGCTCAAGTGGGGCGAGCAGCCCTTCGGCGGCGATCAGGACCGGCATGAGAATGCCAACGCCGATCAGTAACGGCCCGGTCTCCAGCCATGATTGCGGATAGAACCAGCCGACCACGGCCAGAACCAGCAGCAGCACGGCGACGAGCGTGGCGAGCTTAATCAGCGCCTGGCGCGGTTGGTGGCGGCGCAGGTCGGAGAGGGCGCCGAGGGTCATGCCGAGCAGGATGTGGACAACGCCGACGGTCAGGGCGAAGATGGTCATGGGCAGAATACCCTTGCCGCGATCGAACCATAAGGGATGGAGCCCCAGCCAGGTTTCACCGAGGTCGCCGAAGAACTCGCCGTAAAGGAAACCAAAAAGGAGTGTGTAGAGAGCCGCCACACCGAGCACCTTGCCGATGTCGCTTGGCAAGCTCTGTGCGGGGAAGTATTTGGCCAGAAAGACGGCCAGCAGCAACAGGATCAGGCCGTAACCGATGTCACCGAGGATCATGCCGAAGAAGACCGGGAAAAACAGGCCGATCAGTGGCGTCGGGTCGTATGAGGAGTACTTCGGCAGGGGCAGCAGGCGCGACAGGATTTCGAAGGGGGCAAAATAACCCGGGTTGCGCAACATGACCGGCACCTGGTCGAGGTCTTCCTCCAGGATGAGTTGCTGCTCGAGGACCACCCGACCGGCAAAGGCCCGGTTGAGGTCGGCTTGCAGGCTGGCAACTTCGGCCTGCTCCATCCACCCCTGGATGATGAAGCAGAGACGGGTCGTGTAGGCCGTGGCTGTGGCACGGTAGAGGGTGAGACGTTCTTCCAGCCAGTTCCGGGCGCGACGATACGTCGGCCGCCAGCGCCTGGAAAATTCCAGCAGCTGGGTTTCGCTTTTGTCACAGCTGGCCTTGTGCTCCAACATGCGCTGATGCAACGCGGCGATGCGTTGCGGCAGTGGCAGGCTGGCCAGTTCGTCGGGCAGGGCCATTTCTGGTACCCGCTCATCGGTCAGAGCCTGATGCAGGCTCGCGGCGATCTCCCGATCGGTGGCGATCAGGCCGATCAGCGAGCCGTCGGGGGTCGTCGCGCTGCTGATATGACATCGTCCCAGGGTGCGTTTCTGCAGAAGTGCTTCGAGGGCTTTCAGCTGTTGGGCATCCCGAATGGTAATACCCAAAAACTCCAGGCTGGAATCGTCTGGCAGGTCACCCAGCAAGGGCTCCAGGGTTCGCCAGAAGGTCAGGTCGTGCTGCAGCTCTTCGATCGCTGCGCGGCAATCCGTCAGAATATGAGTCAGCTCGCGGGTGCTGGCCAGATGCTGATCGACAAGCTCATCAAGAAGGTCCATGACCGGTAGCGGCTGCAAGGGAGAAATGGTTCCGGGTGTTTCCGGGAGGAGGGCCAGTAGATCTGCGACGCGGTCATAGAGCCCCTGGAAGAAGCTGCGTTCGCGCAGGTCATGCTCATCGAGTACAAGAGCCTGCGGGCGATCGTCGTCAGCCAGCTCGACCCGTTCCAGAAGTTGCGGGTCGGGCTGAAAAATGCCCCGGTTATGCAGGAGGTCGAGGGTCGCGAGCAGGTCCTGTTTGGGGCCGACGATTTCAACTTTGGCCATGTGGATGATCATGGTCACCCCCTGGCAGAATCGCTGCCAGATGCCGTTTCAATACGTCGCGCAGTGTTGCATCATCGAGTTCCGACAACCGCTGGCACCAGGCCACCGCAGCCGCTTCCACGGCTGCTCCCTGGCGCTTCAGGTCGATCCTGCTCTGTGCCAGCATCTGCCTGGAGCGTTCCTCTTCAGCGGCAGATGCCGCAGCAAGGGAATCCTCGATGGACGCCAGCTCGCTCTGCCGCCACTGCTCGGCACGCGCCTGCTCTGCAGCAATCTCGGCCTGAATGTGTCGCTCCAGCTGAATGATGTTTTCCAGTAACCCGTCTGTCATGACAAACCATGTGTTGATGTTAATGTTTTCAGTATATCAGAGAGTTTGTGCTTTGCAGGACGGTGCAACTGTTGGAAATTAGTGACCTGCGAAAAAAACTGTGTTAACTTGGCCAGGTTAATACTGAGCTTTATTTCAATGCGCACTCAGGGGATCGCTTTGTCAACAGACGCACATCTGCTGAAAACACTGGAAAGACGCAACCGGGAGCTTGAAGTTCTGATCGAGATCGGCAAGGCGTTGACGTCGACTGTCGAGCTCGAGAATGTGCTCACCCTGATCATGGACCAGGTCAGTCGTCTGCTCAAAACTCAAGCCTGGTCGCTCCTCTTGCGCGACGAACAGAGCGGTGATCTGACCTTTGAGATTGCTGTCTCGCCCTCCACCGAAAAGCAAAAGCTCAAGGGGATGAGAGTCGCGGCCGGTCAGGGGATTGCCGGCTGGGTGGCCGAACACGGCACAGCGCTGGTGATCCCCGACGTCAGTGCAGACAGCCGCTTTTCTGGATCATTTTGACAAAGCCTCTTCCTTTATTACCCAGTCGGTCCTCTGCGTGCCGGTGCGCAGCAAAGACAAGGTCCTCGGTGTCATCGAGCTGGTCAACGGTCCCAACGAAAAGGTTTTCAAGGACGCGGACCTGCAAATCCTCTCCACCATTGCCGATTATGCGGCCATCGCTATCGAAAATGCCCGCAACTTCATGCGCATCAGTGAGCTGGTCATCACCGATGACCTGACCGGATTGTACAATGGCCGTTACCTGCATACCCTGATCGAAGAGGAGATCGAGAGGGTTCGCCGCTTTGGCGGCAAGCTGTCACTGATCTTCATCGACCTCGACTTTTTCAAGAAAATCAACGATACCTGCGGTCACCTGGTTGGCAGCCGCACCCTTGCCGAGGTCGGCAAGTTGATCAAGGACAACGTGCGCAAAATCTGCAAATCGGCCCGCTACGGTGGGGACGAATTTGTCATCGTTCTGCCGAACACCGGTAAGAACGGCGCCATGACACTGGCCACCAAGCTCTGTGAACTTTTCCGTGCCTATGATTTCCGTGACGACAGCGATGTCCCCTTCAAAATGACAGCCAGCTTCGGGATCGCCACCTTCCCCGACGATGCCGATTCCAAGGACGGCTTGATTCGTCTGGCAGATCAGGCCATGTATCGCGTCAAAGAGACCTCGCGCAACGCCGTCCTGTCGGCCTGATTCCCTTCCAGAAACCGGACCGGGCTTCCGGGTGGAGGTAGCGGTGGCCCATCGAACCTTTCATCCCAGTTACAAGAAACTCAGCGGTCGTCTGAACCTTGCCCCCCAGGGCGCCCCGCCGTCCCGCCTTCTTTACCAGATACTCTCGTTGCTTTTCAGCGAAGCAGAAGCCGAACTGGTCTCGGCGCTGCCGATCAGACCGTTCACAGCAGAAAAAGCTGCTAAAAACTGGCGTATCCCGATCTCTGAAGCAGAGAAGCGGCTGCAGGACCTGGCGGGAAGGGCGCTGCTGGTCGACGTCCGGTTGCAGGGTCAAACGGAATACGTTCTGCCGCCGCCGATGGCCGGTTTCTTTGAATTCGCCATGATGCGTACGCGTGACGATATCGACCAGAAGCTGCTGAGTGAACTCTACGAGCAGTACATCAGCGTTGAGGAGGATTTTGTCCGGGATCTCTTCCTCAGCGGCAAGACCCAGCTCGGACGGGTTTTTGTCCAGGAGGAGTCTCTCGACAGGCAAGATGCGCTGCACGTTCTTGATTACGAAAAAGCAACCGAGGTGATAGAGAAGGCCAATGATATTGGCGTCAGTCTCTGTTACTGCAGGCACAAGCGTCAGCATCAGGGCCGGGCCTGCAGCGCAGAGATGGACATTTGCATGACCTTCAACACGGTCGCAGCATCACTGATCCGCAGTCAATATGCCCGTCGTGTTGAGCGCAGCGAATGCAAGGAGCTGTTGCACAAGGCGTGGGAGCAGAACCTGGTCCAGTTCGGGGAAAACGTCCAGAATGATGTCAGCTTCATCTGCAACTGTTGTTCCTGCTGCTGTGAGGCGATGCTTGTCGCCCAACGTTTTGGCCACGAACATCCGGTTCATACCAGCAATTTCATCGCCCGGGTCGGGCCCAACTGTAGCGGCTGCGGCCGCTGCCTGGTCGTTTGCCCGGTCAAAATCATTTCTCTGGATTCCGAGCATGCCGACGGCTCCGGATCCAAACGGGCCGTTATCGATGAGGAACTTTGTCTCGGCTGCGGGGTTTGCTCACGCAATTGCAGAGTCGGAGCGCTGACGATGCAGCCACGTACCAGCCGCGTCATTACCCCGATCAACTCAACGCATAAAGCTGTGCTGATGGCGATCGAACGGGGTAAATTGCAGAACCTGATTTTCGACAATCAGATTCTCGCAAGTCACCGAGCGCTGGCTGCCATGCTTGGTGTGATCCTGAAACTTTCACCGGTGAAAAGGGCTTTGGCCAGTGAGCAGATTGGCTCCCGCTATCTTGGCGCTCTCTGCAGGCAGTACGCAGCCAGGCAGAGTCCTTGAGCGGCACTTTAAGTCTTGTTCTGCAGGCGTTATCGGGTAGAATGTTGCGGAGATAAAGTTCTGGATTCAAAATCGATCGATTAATTCTTAATGATTCGTTGCCGTGGAGGAAAAGATGTCGAATGTTATGGTCAGGCTAGGTTGCTCTCTCTTGGGGCTGATGATTGCAACAGCGGCTTTCGCCGGAGGTGTTGATCCAAGGGAGGTCTCTTCGCCTGAGCCTGTGGCGAGGGAGAAGGTGACCGCAACACCTGAGCAGACTTCGACCGCGGTCAAAAAAGCCCGTCAGGTTGTCGCCCCTGCTGTCAGCCAGCCCGCCGTTGTCCGGGAGATACCAGCAACCGGGGCGCGTCCCAAGCCCGTAACACCCTCTGCGAAAAAGGACGGCTGGATGGTGGGGTCGGCTGCGGGCAAGTGTGCGCCGCTGTCCAGTGTCAGCGACAAGGTGATGAACGTTCGTTTCCAGACGCCGCAGGAACTTGGCAGCCAGATGCATAAACGCGGTCACCAGGCGTTTGTTCTGGATATCGGTGACCGCAAGGATCAGGTGGTGCGTGTTAAAGTGCCGGACCTGGAGTTGGATTTGACGTTTGTCAGGGCGGAGTTGTGTCGTTGATGGTGGGCTGAATATCTTGATTCATGAAGGGGGCCTGTGTGGGCCCCTTTTTGTTTGCCGGTGTTTTGGCCGCTCATCTTTTTGTTTATGAATCATTAAGACCGGCGGGGTTCGTCCCGCCAGACGCCATACTTTTTGTGCAAGCCAACAAAAAGTATGCAAAAAATGGCTTTGGCGCTGCGCTGGGCATTTCTTGCTCGTGAGGGTCGGTTGCGTTCACGGGAGGCACGTGTAGAACGTAACGGCTGCTTGTCCTGTTTGTATTGTTGGTGCCTTTGTGGTGCTCGAAGTTATCTGCCGGGCTGTTGCAGGATCGGGCTACAGAATTGAAAACCAGACAGAAGTCCGGGGTGGGGGCCGCACAAGCGAGCCCCCCTCTGGAAGGCACAAATCCATCTCTATCGTCGCTGCGCAACATGAACGCCATACCTCCTCGCAAAAGAAGTGCCCAGCGCAGCGTCAGAGTTTTCTTTTGCTTCGTTTTCTTTGTCGATACAAAGAAAATGAAGGTGCTGTCGGGCACCCCCGACGGTTTTTTGCTTTTATCTTTTAGAAATTCAGAGTCGAAACCAGCGAACTATTTAAACAACCTATCAATCATCTCCCGATACTTCCTCTCAATCACATACCTCCGCTTCTTGAAGGTATTGGTCAACTCCTCGCCAACCGTAAATTCATGCTTGAGAAAATCAATCTTCTGCAGCTTTTCGTAGGGTTTGAAACCATTCTTGGCTTGCAGCAGCCGGTTAATTTCATTCTTGACCCGGTCGCGCAACGCACTGTCGAGGTGCAGATCTTCAGCCTTGTCCATGGTTTGGCCGAAGCGCTCGGTCATGAAGTCCCTGAGTTTGTCCCAGTCCGGCACAATCAGGGCTCGCCAGGCCTTTGCGGTCCTGGCCGACCAGAACCGCATCGTTGACGAAGGGCAACTGGCTGATGGCCCCTTCTATGCGTGACGGGTCGATATTCTCACCGCTGGCGAGAACGATGATCTCCTTGGAACGTCCGGTCAGAACCAGCTCTCCATGGATGGTCAGCTTGCCGAGGTCGCCGGTACGGAAAAAGCCGTCTGCGGTAAATGCCTTCCGATTTTCCTCGTCATTGTCGTCGTAGCCGTCAAAGACCTGCGGCCCTCTCACCTCGATCTCGCCTTCGACCCCCGGCGCGACCGGTTGGTCTTCGCTGTCAACGATGCGCAGTTCCGTGATGTCGATCGGGCGTCCCAGGGTGCCGAAAATGTTGCTGTTATAGCCCCGCCCGGCGATGGCCGGGGCACATTCGGTCATGCCGTAAGCGTTCACGATGCGAATACCAATGGCGTCCAGCCAGTTCTCCAGGTAGGCCGGCAGGGTGCCGCCGCCACTTACGGCGACCCTTAATCGCCCGCCAAACTTATCGAGCAGGGGGGCGAGCTTTTTCTGTGCAAGCCAGTAGGGAAACGCAAGAATCAGCACCTCGGCGAGAGCCAGCAGCTTGTGTCCCGCCCGTATCGGCAGGGCCTGGCGCTCGAACTGGGGTAAATGCCCTTGCAAGCTGGCGCCGGGCGCGGCGAAACCGGATTGAGATTTTGATCAGCAGGTTGAAGAATGTAAAAGCGCGGCTGCCCCGTTCCAGGACGGCTGCGGTGACTTTCGCGTAGAGTGATTCCCACAGCCTCGGTACGGTTGCCACCAGGGTCGGCTGATAAGTCACCAGGTCATTGGAAAAGGTTTTCAGGTTCGAGTAGACAATGCAGCTGCCGCAGGTCAGGGACAACAGTTCCAGGGCGCGCTCGAAAATATGCCAGCTGGGCAGGATGGAAACCCACAGATCCTGTTCGGTGATGGCGATCACCGGTGGCAGCTTTTCGGTGTTGAAGAGGATGTTGCGATGATTCAACATCACGCCCTTTGGGTTGCCGGTGGTCCCGGAGGTGAAGATGATTGTCACCAGGTCCTTCTGGGTGATGGCCGCCACCATGTTGTCAAAGCGTGTGAAGTCGTCATCGCTGAGCGTACGGTCTTTGAGAATGTCGTTATAGGCGTAAATGCGGTTGAACAGGGTGTGCTTGTCGCTGCCCTCGATAATGAAGAGGGTTTTGACTTCCTTGTGGGTGCTGAGCATCTCCTGGTGACGCGCCAGCAACGCATCGTTCTCGACGATGATGAAAGAACAACGGGCGTGATTGAGAATGAATTCGAGTTCCTGGGTCGGCGTTTCGCTGCCGCGCGGCACGCTGACGGCGCCGAGGGCCATGAGGGCCAGGTCGGTCACGATCCAGGCATAGCGATTATCGGAGAGCAGCATGACGCGGCTGCCGCGTTTTATTTTGCGTTCTTCAAAGGCCCTGGCCAGCAGGATGACGTCTTCACGCAGCTTGGTGTAGTCGACGGTGAATTCCTGTTTTGCGACACGATAGATGAAAGCCGGTCGATCCGGGAATCTCTGGCAGGTCGCCATAATGGCGGCGATCACCGAAGGAGAGTGTGGTTGCCAGCGGGAAGAGTGTGTCATCCGGACCCGTTTTCCAAAAAAGTTGTTGAGGAGGCTGTCAGGCGCTTTTTTTGCGCCTGAGCCTGAGCAGCCAGCTTGCCAGGGCTGGCAGGAGGAGCAGCGCTCCGAGCATGTTCAGCAGGAACATGAAGGTCAACAGGATTCCCATGTCCGCCTGGAACTGCAAGGGGGAGAAGATCCAGGTTGCCGTACCAATGGCCAGCGTGATGCCGGTGACCAGGACACCGCTGCCGGTCACCTTGAGGGTTTCATGATAAGCCTGGTAGATCGTCATGCCCTCGTTGAGATGTGACTGGAAACGACTGTAGATGTAGATGCCGTAATCGACACCGACACCGACACCCAGGGCAACGACCGGCAGGGTTGAAACTTTCAGGCCGATCTCGAGTTGCGTCATCAGCGCATAGGCGAGCAGTGAGACCAGGCCAAGCGGCAGGGTGATCGCCAGGGTTGCCCGCAGGGAGCGGAAGGTCAACAGGCAGAGGATGATAATGGCCGAGAAGACGTACATGAGAATCGGGAACTGGGCCGCAGAGACTTCTTCGTTGGTCGCCGCCATGACCCCGACGTTGCCGGTTGCAAGACGGAAATTCACTTTTTCGGTACCGTTTTCCGCCTGGTAGCTCTTGATGGTGTCCACCACGTGGGAGATGGTCTCGGCCTTGTGATCGCTGGTAAAGATCATCACCGGCATGACCGAGCAGTCTGCGTTGAGCAGGCCGCTGCTGGTGGGGATGTACTGCACTGATTCGACCAGGACCTGGCGATTGCGCGGCAACACCCGCCATTTGAGTGCGCCCTCGCTCCAGCCGGCGTTGATCACCTTGGCGATCCCCGGCAGGCTGACGACCGACTGGACGCCCGTGGTGTTGGTCATCTGCCAGGCAAAGTTGTCGATATTCTCCATCACTTCGTAGTCGATGCAGCCGTCGTCAACGGTTTCGACAATGACATTCAACATATCGACGCCGATGGAAAAGTGCTCGGTGATCGCTTTACTGTCGAGGTTGTAACGCGAGCCTGGACGGAGTTCCGGGACACCCTGGTGAAGGTCGCCGATTTTGATTTCGCTGCCCCGGGTGGCGCCGAAGATCATCAAGAGGGTCGCAAAAATGATCAGCGCTGCCGCGGGCCAGGGCTTGGCGGTTCGAGAAACGTGCATCCAGAAGCGGTCCATGCTCTCGATGCTGTCGTGCAGGCGCTGCCGGTAATCCTTGGGAAAACCGATATAGGAGAGCAGGATCGGCAGCAGGATCAGGTTGGTGAAGATGATCGTTGCCACACCGAGGCTGGCGGTGACGGCCATTTGCTGAATGACCTCGATGTCGATCAGCATGATGGTAATAAAGCCGATGGTGTCGGAGATCAGCGCGACACCGCCGGGAATCAGCAGCGTGCGGAAACTGCTGCGAGCGGCCGTCAGGGGGTCGTCACCGTTGAAGATTGCGGCTCGATTGGCCGTGATCATCTGAACGCCGTGACTGACTGCAATGGCGAAAATCAGAAACGGCACCAGGATCCCCATCGGGTCGATGCCGAAGCCGAGATAAGTGAGCAGGCCAAGCTGCCAGACCACGGCAATCAGGGAGCACGCCAGGGCCATTGCAGTCACCCGGTGCGAACGGGTAAAGAGATAAACCAGGCCGCCGGAGATGAAAAATGCAATGAGGAAAAAGAGCACGACCCGCTTGGCGCCGTCGGCGATGTCGGAAATCACCTTGGCGTAGCCGATAATATTCACTTCGATCTGGTCGTTTTCGATTTTTGCGCGCAAGGCCTCAAGCTGGTGGCCAATGTCGATAATATCGATCTTTTCACCGGTCTGCGGATCAACGTCGATCAGTTCGGCGCTGATGATGGCCGCCGAAAAATCATTGGCCACCAGGCGACCGACGATGCTCGATTTGAGGATGTTCTTACGAACCTGCTCCAGTCCTTCATCAGTGGGCTGGAAGTCTGCCGGCACGACGTTTCCGCCGGCAATGCCGTCTTCAACGACTTCGGTGAAACGTACATTCGGTGTGAACAGCGAACTGACCCGGCTGCGATCGACTCCTGGGATGAAAAAGACTTCGTCGGTGGCCTGGCGCAAGGCGTTGAAAAAATCGGTCGTGAACATGTCACCGTCACGGGCTCGCAGGGCCACCAGCACCCGGTTTGCACCGCCGAATTCACTGCGGTACTCCATGAAGGTCTGCATGTATTCGTGCTGCAGGGGCAGGTGTTTGGAGAAGCCGGCATCGACGTGCAGGTTGGTCAGGCCGAAGCCCATGATGATCGTGAAGATCAGGAAAAGACCGACAACCAGGGGCCGGGCGCCGAAGATGATATTTTCAATCCGGTCGAGGAGTGCCGAGATCATTGGCTTTCCTCCATGTCCCTGGCGGGAAGATCGAGGCGTTTGGCGCCATGTTCGCCGACCAGGATCAGCGCCCCGTCTTCAGCCTGCAGGATTTTGGCGGTTCCGGCTCGATCGGCCTGGGGATAGGACTTGAAGCTTCGTCCCTCATTGTTGCTGATGAGCAGCGCACCGGCCAGTCCGGCCAGAGCAATGCGGCCGTCGTGCAGACGGATGCCGTCGTTAAGGGTGGCCTGGGTGCCGGAATCAATCTCCTGCCATTCGCCGCCGGCGTCTTCTGAACGGAACAGGTGGCCGCGCAGGCCGAATAAAAGAACCTTGCCTTGATCAAGGGGCAGGCTGCCGTAGAAAGAGCCTTCGTAGGGCGAGGGCAGGCTCAGCCAGGAACGGCAACCATCGTCAGAGCGGAACAGGTTGCCGGCCTCTGCAGAGACAAAAACCCGGTTATCCTGGCCCATGGCAATCTGGTTGAGGTGAAAATCGACCCACACCTCTTCCTCTTGCCTGGGGTCTTCCTCAGCTGCACCATCGACAACCAGGGTGGCCGGGCTGAAATCAACAGGCTGCCAACTTTCGCCGCCATCATCAGTTTTTAAAAATAGTCCGTAGGCACCGACAGCGTAACCATGCTCCGTGTCGCGGAACCACAGATCCAGGATTGGACGCTCATCGTCCGGATCGGCATAGACCTCCAGCCAGTGGCGACCGCCGTCGCGGGTCTGTAAAATGATGCTGTCATGCCCCGCCGCCCAGCCGTTGTCCGGGTCGACAAAGAACACGCTGGTCAGGGTTGCGCGGGTCGGCACCTCTTGCTGCTGCCAGGAAACGCCATGATCTTCTGATATCAGAATGTGGCCGCGCTCCCCGACGACGATCATCTGATCACCAATGACCTGGCCATCGAGCAAGAGCGATTTCTCGGCGAGAGGCAGGATCTGACTGTTTGCGGCGAACACGGCATTTGAGATCAGGGCGAGGGCCAGGAGACAAATGATCAGTGCGGCCGGCAGGGCTGATCTGGGAGACAAATGTAAAAATGCAGGAAAAAAGGTTTTCACGCATATTCCATTCTGGTGGAAGGCAAAACGGTCGGGCCTGGGCCCGACCGTTTCAGCAAAGGGTTACCAGCAATCAGCGCTTGCCGGAACGACGCAGATCCGCGGCTGTGAACTCGGTGTTTTCGAATTTCACATCAAAATTATACATGGAATGTTCGTTGTTGAGGTTGATGGCAATGTAACGACCCGATTGCAGGTCATAGTGAGTCTCGACGGTTGACCAGAAGGTCGGCACTTCGTAGTAATTGATGCAATGCCCTTCGGAGACACGCCAGAGCTGATCGCGGCTGTCGTACTGATCCATGGCCAGAATCTGCCAGCTGTCTTCATCGATGTAGAAGGTGCGCTTCTTGTAAATATGACGCATCCCCTCCTTGAGATTGGCTTCCACCACCCAGACCCGGTGCAGCTCGTAGCGCAGGTAGTCGGGGTTCAGGTGCAATGGCGTCAGGATGTCCTTGTACTTGAGCTTGTCGCTGTGCAGCAGGTAGCTGTTGTAAGGAACGTAGATCTCCTTCTTACCGACCAGCGTCCAGTCGTAACGCTCCGGGCTGCCGTTATACATGTCCACCGTGTCGCTGGTGGTCAGGCCGTCGCCACCTTCCTTGGGATTGTCGAAAGCGACATTCGGGGCGCGGCGCACACGGCGCTGACCGGGATTATAAAGCCAGGCGCGACGGTTTTCCTTGTTCTGGTCGAGGGTCTCGTGGACCAGCAGGATGCGCCCGGCAACGCGGGCCGGGGCGAAGATCTCCTGCTTGAACATGGCGATGACATTGTCGAGTGTCTCTTCAGTCATGCCTTCCTGGCTGTAGCGGAAATCGCCCTTTTCGTTAAATTCGACCATGGTGAAATCGCCGCCGCGGGTCATGGGCGCGACGCCGAAGTTGCGGTCAAAGGCATCGCCGCGCCAGCGGACGATGTGGTTCCAAATCGCTTCGTTGCCGTTCTCCGGAATCGGGAATGGAATCCCGTTGACCGCACCAAGGACGCCGTTGCCGCCTTCTGCCAGTTTTGCCGTGACCGCCACAGCCTTGGTCGCATCATAGATGCGTTGTGGTGCGGCGGCACTTCGATGGCTCGGGTAGATATTCATTTTATATGACGGGTAGGCCTTGAGCATCGCCTGCTGACCGGCGGTCAGCTTGTCGGCATATTGCCCCATGTTGTCAGCCGTTACAGTCAAGAGCACCTTGTCGGCAGCATAGGGGTCGGGATGATGCATGCCCTTCTCATAGCCCGCCGGTGGTGTGGTGATGCCGCCATCCCAGGCAGGAATGGTGCCATCGGCGTTGCCGGCTTTTTCTCCACCCATGGGGGTGAGATCCTTGCCGAGGCGATCAGCTTGTTCCGCTGAGATGGCCGCAAAGCCCTGGCTCGCAAGGAGCAGGCCAGCGATGAGACATATCGATAACTTGCAGATTTGATTTTTCATAATTCTCCCTCCTTCGGATTAGAAGGAATACTTGATATTGAAAGCGACGAAGTCCCGGTCATTGATCAGGTTGTAACGGCCTGCGCCGAAAAACTCGGTATAGCTGAGGTCTGCAGACCAGGTGCTCTGGTAGCTGGCTCCAAGCCCGAAAGTGATCGCTTTGCGATGTTCGATAAAATTGCCGCCCGGGCCCGGCGTGATTCCATCCACATCATGTGCCCAGGCGATGCGTGGCGAAAGGGTGACGGCGCCGATGGCATCATTGTAATCGAGCTTGCCGACCAGGCGATAGCCCCAGGACATGTCGTCTGCGAACGCGCCGGATGGCTCCGAGGGTTTGCCCGGGTGAGCTGCAAGGGGATAAGCTGGATTGGCATGGTTGGGGTTGCCTGTGACCGGAGTGCCCGGACCGTCGAAGCGCTGCTCACTCTTGCTTGGCATGTCGTGAACATAGGTCGCGCCGATCTCGCCGACCATGGTGAACTGTTCTGCGCCGAAAGTGGGGCCGAACAGTTTGGTCGCCGTGGTCTGTACCTGGGTCACGTCGAGTTCTTCGTAGCCGGCAATATAGATCGAGTTGCCGCCATTCATGATGATGTCAGCGGGCGTGACCGAGTCGAATTGCGAATAGGTTGGGTCGATGCCTCCGGCTTTGGCGATGGTGAGAGGTTCAAGAGTGGCCAGCAGCAGTTCCAGGTCATCGATCTGCAGCGGCACATCCTGGCGATAGGAAATCTCGCCTTGAAGGGCGACGCCTGAGCTCGGCAGCACAGTGTTGAAGCTTGCGCCGAAGAGCTTGATATCCTCCGGGTATTCGATCTGGTAGCGAGCCGTTTTCGCGTAGGCATCGGTCGCATAGGCCGTTCCGGCCTTGGCTCCTGCGGCCCCTGCCACGGCCGGATTCCCGCCGGACGCAGCATAGCCCAGGGCTGTTGAGCCGGCGATTGCCGTCGCGGCCTTTTGGCCAATGACGGGTGAATATGTGGCGATTGCACCGCTTGGGTCGCCACCGGCCATGATCACATTCGTAATGATGTCCGGAGTCACAGCACCGACTGTTCCCGCGCCCTGCAGGCCCGAAGCATCACCGGTCCATGAGCTGATCACCGGCAGACGGCTGTGGTAGTTCATGAAGTAAAAGCCGAACTCGGTGTCGTTAAGGCCCGGAGCATAGACACGCATGGCAAGACCATACTGGCCGTCATTGTCGGCATAGATGTTCGCGGCCCGAGGCACGCCGAGCAGGGTGTCCTCTGCAGAGGTATTGCCCATGTCCGGAACGTCGCCAAAGCCGAGCATGACTTTGTCGCCCCCGTCACCGGCGAAGTCGTTGGTACTCCAGTAAGAGCCCGGAGGGTCAATTTTGACTTGCTCCCAGTCATACTGGTAGAAGCCTTCAAACGTCAGGTATTCCGTCGGGCTGATCGAGGCTGAAACCATGCCTACCGGCACAAGGCCTTCCTTGAGTTCCGCACCCGGAACGCGCAACTTGCTGACGTCGAAGGGGTTGATGACGTTGATACCGTTTTGGATGAAGGTGCTTTCGCCCCAGCTCAAGACCTGGTCGCCGGCGCGAATCTGTCCGGGCATGCTGCCTGCCTCGAAGTTCCACCACACATAGGCATCAAGGAGTTCGGCGTCACTGCCGACGAGGTCGAGGGCGTCATCTCTCAGCTTGGTGCGTTCGCGGTCGCCGTCCTCGTTTTCAAAATCATAAAAGGCTGAACCACGCACAAACAGACCGAAGTTGTTGTAATCAAGGGCCAGCTCACTGGTGATTTTTGTTGTATTGCTGATCAGATTGCCGTTGTCGTAGTTAAGGTTGCCGTCATCGAAGTTCCCTGAGTAGGCTTTGCCTCCTTCTGACAAGCTGATCAAGTCCTTGTCCTGGGACGACATGCGCCAGCTCAGTCCATACGAGAGGGTGCTGTCGAGACTGCCATTCACTTCACCGAGATTGAACTGGAACGCCGTCGCCGGAGTTCCCCAAAGCATTGCCAGCAGGACAGGCAGAACAACACCCAGCCGACCGTGACTCTTCGATCCTCGCAGATTCATCGTGTCACCTCCCTAAGTTTTTACTGAAACAGAGAACCCTGTAGAAACCTGATCACAAATAGCCTCACAATCCGGAGGCAATGTCCTTTATACAACAATACCCAATAAAACAAAACGCTATTTTATTTTGGGGTGGTCTTCATCATAACGGCAGCAAATAAATGGAGTTATTGCAATTGACCAGCGCTGAAAGTGTACTCTGAGAGCAGCGTCCCTTCGGCTGAATAGGTACGGTAAGTGCCATCCACTTTGCCGTTTTGGTAACTGAATTCATGCTCGACTTGTCCTGAGCTGAAAAAGGTTCGGGCCGGCCCTTCCGGGACGCCCATCTGGTAGGTGACGGTCTGCTTGACCTGGCCATCGGCATAGAAGGTGCTGTACTCGCCGTCCGGTTGAGAATCAACCGCCTGATAACGGGCTGTCATCCGGCCGGCTTCATCGAAACGGGTAATCTCCTGACGGTTGGGCTCGAGCTGGCGGACCTGCCACTCCAAAGAACCGTCGGCGCGATATCCTTCGGTTTTTTCCGATTGGCCGGCGTTATAGATCTCCCTGGAGACCAGCTGCCCCGCTTCGTTGTACCACTTGGCTTCACTGATTTCGCCGTTCTGGAAGAGGTACTCCCATTTGAGCTTGCCGTCTGCATAGAAACCTTTGGCTTCGGCCCAGGCTGATGTCGTCAGGCCGCCGGCGGTCAGGGTTAGTACAAATAAACCTAATAAAAGCTGTTGTTTAAGCATCGTGAGTCTCTCCTGAAATAAGGGCTGGAAAGGGATATTAGCACTCTCCTGACAGACTGGCAACTCCTAAGGTGTGAACGAGGGAGAGCCGTTCAACACGTCAAATGTTCTGCCTGCAGGTGGAATTCCAGCCTGGCCGGTTGTCTGGCCAGGTCGAAACAGGTCAGTCCGGCGTTTCCTATCTGCAACTCCCCTCCCCGTAGCAACTCTCTGGCGAGTTCTGCGAGGTGCGGCATATGACCAACCGCCAGAACACGTTGCTCAGCAGCTTCTTTCTGCAGGAGCTCAAGTAACTGCTGAGGTGGACGCTCCGGAAGAATAGTCTCCGTGGTCAGAATGTCGCTGTAGGGGTAGCGGATTTTTTCAGCAATCAGGGCTGCGGTCTGATGTGAGCGACGTTTGGGGCTGGCGATGATCAGATCGAAATCGAGGCCGAGCCGCTTAATACCGCGGGCGGCTGCTTTGGCCTGGTTGATACCGTCCGGGCTGAGAGGCCTCTCAACGTCCATCTCTGCGGGGTAGGCAAGCGCATGTTGCATCAGGTACAATTTCACTGTGGAGACCCTTTCCTTGGCCGGGGGTTAAGAGAGTTTTCAAAGTAACAGCTTAACCTGTTTGGATGAACTGTCTATTTTTTCATGAATCCTTGGCTTGTCGCCAGGACAGGATGTGATAATGACCAAATTTTTCAGGCAACTTCCATGGATCATCCTGATTCCTGCTGCCGTCCTCCTTGCTCTGGCGCCTTTCCGTCCCGAGCCGCACCTGCTGGAGAAGTTGAGGCTTCTCGGTGACGGCCAGTTAACTCGTCCTATGGATATCTTTGACCTGGTCCTGCACGGCGCGCCATTGCTTCTCGTCCTGGGCAAGCTGCTCACCGTCTGGAAAGTCGGGGCCACGCCAAGCCAGTCTGATCACGAATGACAGAGCATGCAGCACCATGATTGAATCTGCCCGGTCAATCATGGGCGAGACCTGGCACACCTTGGGCACTGCTGCCTTTAATCTTGCGGATCTTTTGCTGCTCGCGACGGGACTCCTCCTGCTGCGGCGAATCATGGTGCATGGTTAAATGAGACCGACTATCTCCTTTACACCGGACCCATGTTTGATCTATAAGGGGCGAGTCAAAACAATTCAAGGTAAACCACCTGGTGCCGTGAGGCTTAATAGGGAAGTGGGGTAAAAGCCCCCGCGGACCCGCCGCTGTGAGCGAGGACGAGGGACTACTGGCCACTGGTCGCAAGACCGGGAAGGCAGTCCTGAGGATGAATCGCAAGCCAGAAGACCTGCCGGTGGAACCACCACGTCAACTCCTCGGGAACAGGAGTGTGGATGCAAGCGGAACTTCAAAAACGGGAAGCCCGCGCACTCGGAATTCGAGTGCGCGGGCTTTTTCTTTTCGTGGTTTTGCATGCTTCCTGCTTGTGAGGAAACAACAGGAGGAACAAGGAATGAAGCAAAAGAGTGTGTTCTTGGGAGCGATCCTGACTGTCCTTGCGGCAGTCGTACCCGTCGCTGCTGAGGTGACGGTCATGGACCCCGTCGTCGTGACCGCAACCCGCATGGCAGAGCCCCTGGCGGAAGTCTCGGCCTCGGTTGCCGTGGTGACCGCCGAGCAGATCGCTGCCCGTGGAGCAACCCGGCTGGATGAGGTCCTGCAGGATGTTGTCGGCCTGCATGTGGTCAGCAGTGGTCCGGCCGGATCACTCTCCAGCGCCAGTATCCGTGGCTCGGAAGCGTCACAGGTGCTGGTGTTGATCGATGGTGTTCGTCTTAACTCTCCACAGAACGGCCAGTTCGATCTGAACCAGCTGCCGGTCACTCTGAACGAGATCGAGCGAATCGAAGTCCTGCGTGGTGCCGCCTCGGCGCTTTATGGCTCCAACGCCCTTGGCGGGGTCATCAATATTATCACCCGCTCCCCAGAAGAGACGCCGTCAACCCAGGTCGGATTGACCGAAGGCCGTTATGATGCGCGAATCATCAACGGTTCGACCTCGCGTCGGATCGGTGATTTCCGTTACCGTCTCGGCGCTGGCTATCAGGAATCAGATGGCTACCGGAAAAATTCGGATTTCGACCAATACACGGTCAACGGCGTGTTCGGCTACTCTCCTGCCGATGACGTCGATGTCGAATTCTCGGCTTACCACATTGATTACAAGAGCGGCATCCCGGGCTCCGAGTCATGGCAGACTCCGGAGGCCGAGCAGGAAGACAATGGGACTGTCGCATCGCTGAAACTGGAAGCCCCGGTCGGGCCTGTCAAGGTGACCGCGCGTGGCATCTATGAGCATCACCGCAACGACTACAGGGACCCGGCAGGCTGGGTGCCGATCAACGAAACCCACAAGGTCGACACCTACGGCACCGAACTTCAGGCAGAGAAAGACTTCGAAGGCCAGATCTTTCTGGTCGGTGGTGATTACTATCGCGATAAACTGGACTCGAGCAGTATCGGTGATGAGGACCAGGAGCACGGCGCCCTGTTCGGCCAATACCAGACCGACCTGTACTCGAAGCTGACCCTGCTGCTCGGTCTGCGTTACGACATCCATTCCGATTTTGACAATGAGCTGAGTCCGCGTGCCGCTCTGCATGCCACCCTGACCGAGACGACACGCCTGCGTCTCTCGGCGAGCAAGGCGTTTCGCGCGCCGACGCTGAATGACCTGTACTGGCCGACGGATGCCTACAGCAAGGGCAACCCGGACCTTGATCCCGAGACCGCCTGGGAATATGAGCTGGCTCTTGACCAGGCACTGGGCGATCGTGGCCGTGTCTCTCTGGCGGGTTTCCTCCGGGATGCTGAAGATCTGATCAGCTGGCAGCCGGACGAAAACTACGTCTACAGCCCGGTCAACGTCAGTGATGCCCGCATCTGGGGCGTCGAAGTCGATGGAAGTTTTGATCTCTGCGACTTCGCCACGGTTGGCGGCAACTATACCTACCTGCATCCTAAAGATCGCGACACCGACGAATACCTGCTCGGCAAGCCGCGTCACGAGACGCACGGTTTTGTGGCTCTGCAACCTCTTGAGGAGACCACGCTGCGCTTCGATGGACGCTATTTGCGTTATTACGCCGAAGCCACCCGCAAGGACAAAGACTATTTTGTCGCCGATCTGGCTCTGACCCATGCGATCATGCTTGGCGACGTTGCCATCGACGCGACTGTTTCGGTGAAGAACCTGTTTGACAAAGACTATGAGGCCAATCCCGGCTATCCGATGCCGCCGCGCGAATGGTTCGCCGGGCTGACAGCGTCTTTTTAGATTATTGACACGGTGGTGCCCATGCAGGCCCTCTTTGAAGGCTTGCATGGGCTCCACCACTCGAGAGTGGATGTCCGGTTTATGCCGCAGATCGTCCTGACCTTATTGCTGCTTCTCCTGATGGTCGTGCCTGTCGGCGCGACGCAGGTCACTGATGCCCTCGGTCGGACGGTTCAGGCCGAGGTCGTGCCGCAACGTATCGTCTCACTGGTCCCGGCTGTCACCGAGATTCTTTACGCGCTTGGCCTCGAAGACCGGATTGCCGGAGTAACCAGCTTTTGCAATTACCCGCCAGAAGCCCGCTCAAAACCAAAAATTGGTGAATATGCAAGTCCAAGTCTCGAGGTGATGGCGACCATCCGACCCGACCTGGTGTTCATGTCCGCAGACGCATCCAGCCCGGAATTCCTCCGGCGGCTCGAAACGCTGGGAATCCCCGTCTACGTGGTTTATCCGCGCAGTGTCAATGAAACGATCGAACTGATCCGCAGCATGGGGACGACTGCTGCAACAGCAGGCTGTCGCCGAGCCCCTGGCCCTGGAGATGGAGCGGATGGTTGCGTGTGCACGTCGACTGACGGCATCACTGCCACGGGTGCGCGTGTTGTGCACTGTGATGTCTCAGCCGCTGGTTGTGGCCGGACGCAAGACCCTGCTTGATGACCTGATCAATCTTGCCGGCGGGGAGAACGTGGTCCCCGAAGGGCTCAACCGCTACCCGACCTGGGGGATCGAGTCTGTCCTTGCGGCGGATCCGGACGTGATCCTGGTCTCACCTCATCCCGGTCAGGTCGATCCCTCTGCGTATTACCGGGGTTGGCCCGAGTTGAAAGCGGTGCGGACCGGACGCCTGGTGACAATCGATGCCGACTGGATTCAACGCCCGGGGCCGCGCCTGATGCTCGGCCTGGCGGCTCTGTCCAAAGCCTTGCACGGTCTGGAGATGAATCTGGAGGACGACTCATGTCGCGAGTAGCCGAGTTGATCAGGACGAAGCTCTGGCTGCCTCTGCTGGTCGGCCTGCTCGGCCTCAGCCTGGTTTATTCCCTCTCCGTTGGCCCGTTAACTCTGAGCTTTACCGATCTCCTCGCCGTTGTCACCGGCCAGGGAAGTGACTCGACCCAGTCCACAGTCATCTTCAAGATCAGGCTGCCGAGAGCGCTGCTGGCGGCGCTGGTCGGGGCCTGTCTGAGTGTCTCCGGGGCGGCTTTTCAGGCGGTTTTGCGCAACCCCCTGGCAGACCCCTATATCCTCGGCGTCTCAGGCGGAGCAGCTCTGGGCGCGGTCTCCGCCATCTGGCTCGGTTTCTCTGCGGCGCTCTTTCTGCCCGGCGCCGCTTTCCTCGGTGCGCTTGCCGCCCTGGCGGCGGTTTACTGGGTGGCCCGCGGCCATCGAGGCTCCTCACATACCTTGATCCTCTGTGGCGTTGTCGTCGGCAGCCTGGCGAGCGCCCTGCTGCTCTTTCTGCTCTGGCTGTCTCCCGCCGACCAGACCCGCGCCGCGATCTTCTGGCTGACCGGCAACCTGGCGATGGCCGATTACCATCTGCTCTACTGGATCTCTCCATTGGCCGTGCTGGCTTTCCTGGTCCTCTGGAGTGAATCCCGCAGTCTCGACCTTTTCACCCAGGGTGAGGAGACGGCTGCCGACCTGGGACTCTCGATCGGCCGGGCGCGCCTGACGGTCTTTGCAGCGGCGGGTGCCATGACGGCCGCCGTGGTCTCTGTCGCCGGGTTGATCGGTTTTGTCGGTTTGACCATCCCGCACATTGTCAGGCTCCTGTTCGGCCCGTCGCACCACCGCCTGCTGCCGGCATCGGCCCTTGCCGGAGCTGCTTTCCTGGTGCTGGCCGATGCCTTGTCCCGGCAGCTGTTTTCTCCGGCGGAAATCCCTGTTGGCGTGGTAACGGCCCTTCTGGGCGCACCGTTTTTCCTCTACCTGCTGCGCTCGAATCGGAGCCTGACATGATCCTCGCCAGAGAACTGCATTTCTCATATGCCGCCGGGCCGGTGTTCCAGGGGCTCGATCTCGAAGTGAATGCCGGAGAAATCCTCTCTCTGGTCGGGCCGAATGGCTGCGGCAAGTCGACGCTCTTGAAGTTGCTGCGCGGGGCACTCAAGCCTTCTGCGGGGAATGTCTTTTGGCACGGAAAGCCGGTCGGCTCTTTTTCCAGGCGAGCGATGGCGAAGAAGGCAGCGGTCGTAGCGCAGTCCAACGAAGTTTATTTTGCCTACACCGTCAGAGAGCTGGTTGCCATGGGGCGCTTTCCCCACCGGCCGCTGTTTGCTGACCTGACCCCGACTGATCGTGACAAGGTCCAAGAGGTCCTGTCGATTACCGATGTGGCGCACCTTTCGGAGCGTCCGGCGACCGATCTGAGCGGTGGCGAATTGCAGCGGGTGATGCTGGCGCGGGCGCTGGCCCAGGAGACTCCCGTGCTGCTCCTCGACGAAGCGACCAGTCATCTCGACCTGATCCATTGCCTCGATATCACTGACCTGCTGGTCCGCCTGAACCGGGAGCAGGGCACCACGATTATCCAGGTCTCTCACGATCTGAACCTGGCCGCCGAGACCTCCCACCGCATCCTGCTCTTTTCGGCGTCAGGTGGCGTGGCGGCGCTGGGACCTCCGCAGGAGGTTTTCAGCGCGGAGAATATCAGGTCGGTGTTCGGGGTTGATGTCGAAATCGGCTTCAGTCCGGAGTCCGGTGCGCCGAGAATTTTCCCCCTGCGCCCCTCCCGGGTTTCGGCTGGTTGTGACAGGTGACGAGGGATTTAGACGAAACTATTTGAGATGCACATCGATCGTTGTAAAACGAGTCAAGGCCGCCCTGATCCGGACGGCCTTGACTTTATTGGCATGATGAAAGTTCTGATCTAGCCTGCTACGTGTTTTTGCCAGTCAGCCAGGAATTTTTCGAGTCCGACGTCAGTGAGAGGGTGCTTGGTCAGCTGCAGCATGACGCTGTAGGGGATGGTGCAGATATCCGCCCCCATCAGCCCGGCCTGCAGCACATGCTGCGGGCTGCGTACCGAAGCGACAATGATCTCGGTGGCGTAACCGTAGTTGTCAAAAATCGTGCGAATCTGGTCGACGCCTTCCATGCCGTCGTGACAGATGTCATCGAGACGGCCGACGAATGGAGAAACGTAAGTGGCTCCGGCCTTGGCTGCGAGCAACGCCTGCAGCGGCGAGAAAATCAACGTCAGGTTGGTTTTGAAACCGTTCCGGCTCAGCACCTTGGTTGCCTTGAGCCCTTCCTCGGTGATCGGCAGCTTGATGACGATTTTGGCGGGATCGAGTTGTGCCAGTTCTTCGCCCTCTCTGATCATGCCTTCGGCGTCAGTCGCGACGACCTCTGCCGAGATCGGCCCGTCAACCAGGGCGATGATCTCTTTGAGCACTTCGTGAAAATCCCGGCCGCTTTTGGCGATCAGCGATGGATTGGTGGTGACGCCGTCGACCAGGCCCAGGGCATTGGCGGCAGCGATTTCCTGAACGTCAGCTGTATCGATGAAAAATTTCATGCATTTGCTCCTTTAGCGTTAAACGAAGATGGTGCAGCGATCAGCCGCGTTTTTGGTGGTTGTCCCGGCACTCGGTTGAGCAGAAATAGAGCGTCTTGCCTTTGAACTCGGCTTTTATGGCGTCGCCTCGCGGTACATAGGTGCCGCACTCAGGATCTTGAGCCATCTCTTCGCCACGCGCGGTTTTTTCCGCAGGTGGCGTGGGTGGCTTCAGCAAGACCTGCTTGATCATCTGAACGGCCGTGTAAATCAGGAAACCGACAATCAGCCAGAGGAGTAGTCGAACCAGCATGGTTGTTACCAGGTCGTGCGCACAGGCACAAGTTCCGCGACTCCGGCGCTTCCTGCCGCCAGTTCGCTGATGGTTTGGCCAAGCAACGGGTGCTTGAGGTCCGGGGCGATCTCCAGCAGCGGAGCAAGCACAAATGCCCGTTCCTGGAGCCTGGGGTGCGGTATCGTCAGGTCCTCTTCGCAGATCACCTGGTCGGCGTAAAAAAGGATGTCGATATCAAGTGTTCGCGGCGCCCACCTGACCGGGCGGGAACGTCCGAATTCATCTTCAACGGCCAGGCAGGCCTTGAGGAACTCATGGGGTTCGAGAGACGTTTGAACCTGCAGGGCCGTATTCAAAAAAGCCGGGTTGCCCGGAGGGCCACCAACAGCCTCTGTTTCATACACGCCAGAGGTTTGAATGAGTTCAACATCAGGTTGGCTGACCAGTGTGTCGCGGCCACCGCGCAAAAAGGCGAGGCGATTGCCGAGGTTGCTGCCGAATCCGAGGTAGACTGTGTTCATTGCTGGTTCATGTTCTCTCGTTCAGATCATCAGGTACCCATCGAGATTTAAACATAGTGGCTGGTGGGCGTCAACCACGCTGTATCACCTGGTGAGAATCCACACCGTCAGCCTGTGCATCCATCCGCGGGAGCCCATAAATTTGATATAGTCTTACGGTATCGTGTTCGTTGCGATTTTATGTTCTCCGGGAGGTGGCCATGAACAGGGCCGTGGTAAAATCCACATCCCCCAGAGTCTCCTGGTGTGCTCTGGATGACAATGAAGTCCTGGCCCGGCTGCAAAGTCGCGTGAACGGGCTGACGAGCCGGGAGGCTGCGGACCGGCTGGGCCAGTTTGGTCCGAATCGCTTGCCGAGCAAGCCCCCCCCACCCTTGGCCTGATCTTCATTCATCAGTTTCTCAGCCCCCTGATCTACATCCTGATCGCAGCCGGCGTGGTTTCTCTGGCTCTCACAGAGTGGACCGACGCCGGGTTCATCTTTGCCGTGATCCTGCTGAACGCCATGCTGGGCACTTTCCAGGAATGGAAGGCTGAACGCAGTGCTGCGTCCCTGCAGCAACTTTTAAGGATATCATGCCGCGTCAAACGTGACGGCCAGGTGCAGACCCTGGTTGCCGAGGAGCTGGTCCCCGGCGATATCGTGATTCTTGAATCCGGCAGCCGGGTTCCGGCAGACCTGCGTCTGTTGGAAGTTCGAAACCTGTCCGTTGATGAGTCACTGCTGACCGGTGAATCTCAAGCGGTCAGCAAGCAGCTGGGGACGTGTCACGAGTCGACACCTCTGAGCGAAAAGGGTAACCAAGCCTTTGCCGGAACCAGTGTCACACAGGGGCGTGCTCTCGGCGTGGTGGTCGAGACCGCCGAAAGGACCGAGGTCGGCTCGATTGCCGAAGCGGTGGCCACCACGGCTCTGGTCAAGCCGCCGCTGGTCATCCGCATGGAACAGTTTGCCCGTCAGATCAGCTACCTGGTCATTGGTTTCGTCGTTCTGCTGGCGGTTGTTGCCTCATGGCATGGGACGCCCTTCAATGAGGTCTTTCTGATGGCTGTGGCACTGGCCGTCTCTGCCATCCCGGAAGGTCTGCCGGTGGCCATGACGGTTGCCCTGTCGATTGCAACCACCCGGATGGCACGTCGCAACGTGATCGTGCGCAAGCTGACGGCCGTGGAAGGCCTGGGAAGCTGCACCTGTATCGCCAGTGACAAGACCGGCACCCTGACGGTCAACCGGCAGACCGTCCGCGAGATCTGGTTGCCGGAAGGGACCTCGTTCACGGTGAGCGGTGAAGGCTATGCCGGTGCCGGCGAAGTCACTCGCAGTGATGGGATGACGCCGGGTGAGAGTGAAAAGGCCCGCCTGCGCGAGCTGGCACTGGCCGGCGTTCTCTGTAACGAGGCTTCGCTGCGATTTGTGCTTGGCGAGTGGCTGCACCAGGGCGATGCCATGGATGTGGCCTTGCTTGCCCTGGCCCACAAGCTCGGGATTGACCCCGAGGCAGAAACAGCACGACACATTGTCGTCGATGAAATTCCGTTTGAGTCGGAGCAGCGCTACGCCGCTCGTTTCGTTCGCGGTGAGCAGGCGGCCTGCATCGTCAAGGGAGGGGTTGAGCAGGTCCTTGAGTTTTGTGACCGAATGGAGGGTCCAGGTGGTCCGGCTGCTCTGGATGTGCTCGAGGTGGAAGGTGAAGCATTGCGACTGGGGCGATCCGGTTATCGCGTTCTGGCCGTGGCCAAAGGACCATTGCCGGACGCCGACAGCTCTGTTCCTGTTGCTGAGCGAGTGCCGCCACTGACCCTGCTCGGCCTGGTCGGTTTTATCGATCCGCTGCGTCCGGAAGTTCCTGCGGCGATTGACATTTGCCGTCGCGCCGGGGTGCGCGTCATCATGGTCACCGGTGATCATCCGTCGACGGCGCTCGGCATCGCCCGGGAGCTTGGTCTGGCGGAGCATGAATCGGAGATGCATCACCGGAGCAGCATTGGCGGAACTTGAGGCGGGAGGGACCGCGTGGCAGGGAGCGTCTTGAAAAAGCCTGCATTTTTGCCCGGGTGACGCCGCTGCAGAAGCTGATGATTGTCGACGCACTGAATCAACAGGGGCATTTCACGGCCGTAACAGGTGATGGCGTCAACGATGCCCCGGCCTTGCGCAAGGCCCATATCGGCGTGGCCATGGGCACCGGCACCGATGTCGCCAAGGAGACGGCTTCGATTATCGTCGCCGATGACAATTTTGCCTCTTTGGTGGCCGGCATCGAGGAGGGGCGCTTTGCCTACGACAATATCCGCAAGGTCGTTTATCTGCTGATCTCCACCGGCGGTGCGGAAATCGTCCTGTTTTCCCTGGCCCTGTTCAGTGGCTTGCCGCTTCCTCTCGGCGCGGTGCAGCTGTTGTGGCTGAACCTGGTGACCAACGGCATCCAGGATGTGGCCCTGGCCTTTGAGGGGGGCGAGACCGGGAGTGATGTCAAAGGCGCCCCGCCCGCCAAGAGAAGGGTTGTTCAATCGACTGATGGTCTCGCAGACAGTGGTTTCCGGACTGACCATGGGGCTGCTCGCCTTCTCGACCTGGGCCTGGCTGCTGGCTCAGGGCATGGGGGTGCCTGAGGCGCGCAACTTTGTGCTACTATTGATGGTGCTGCTGGAGAATGTTCACGTGTTTCAACTGCCGCTCCGAGCGGGTCTCGGCTTTCCGGGTGCCGCTGCGACGCAACCCGCTGCTGATCGGCGGGGTGCTGGTTGCCCAGGGAGTGCATATTCTGGTCATGCAGTGGCCCTTTATGCAGCAGGTCCTCGGAGTGGCTCCGGTGACCCTGGGTGCGTGGTTGAGCCTGTTGGGCCTGGCCGGGTTGCTGCTGGTGGTTATGGAGCTTTCAAGGCCCTTCGCCAACGTTTGAATCCTGAACGTCAAGGGAGCTTTAATATCTATGTCAAATGATCCGCGTATGCCGGTTCTGAATGTGATCGAGACCCTTTCCGATCACTATCTGAAAGGCAAGGTCAAGGCCGTCAAGCTGGCCATGATGTCGCTGCTCTCCGGCGGTCATATGCTGCTTGAAGATATCCCCGGCCTCGGCAAGACGACCCTGGCGCTGGCTCTTGCTCATGCCCTGGGTCTGTCTTTCGGCCGGATCCAGTGCACCAGCGATCTGTTGCCGTCGGACATCACCGGCCTGTCGATCTACGATCGCAACGAAAACCAGTTCAGCTTTATCGAGGGACCGGTCTTCAACAACCTGCTCCTGGCCGACGAGATCAACCGCGCCATGCCGAAAACCCAGAGCGCCCTGCTTGAGGCGATGGAGGAGCATCGGGTCACCATCGAAGGCAAGACCTACCGTCTGCCCGATCCGTTCATGGTGATTGCCACGCAGAACCCGGTTGAACAGGTCGGCACCTACCCGCTGCCGGAGTCCCAGCTCGATCGGTTTCTGATTACCACCGGCATCGGTTATCCGCCGGAAGCGATGGAAAAGAAGATCATCCAGACCGGCAGTATCCGCGAGGGGATTCGGGACATTAAGCCACTGATCACCCGCGAGGAACTGCTGCGGGCCCGTCAGGCGATTCGCGACGAGGTCCAGCTCTCGGAGAAGATCACCGAGTACATCTATCGTCTGGTGGCGGCCACCCGCGATCACCCGATGCTGCTGGCGGGGATTTCCACCCGCGGCGCCATCAGCCTGGCCGATACCGCACGCAGCCACGCCTTTCTGGCTGGTCGCGATCATGTCATCCCTGAAGATGTCAAAGCCCTTTACCTGCCGGTGTGCGCCCATCGCCTGATCTTGCGCCCGGAGAATGAAGCCCTCGATCGCAAGGAGATTCTGCTGTCGCTGCTCGACGAAAATCCGGTACCTTTGGTCTGAAGCTGACCCGTGCCGGGTTCCTTTATATCGTGATTACCCTGTTGCTCGGCTTTGCCGCTGTCAATACCGGCAACAATCTGCTCTACCTGCTGGTTTCCGCGCTGCTCGGCTTCATGTCTGTCTCCGGCGTGCTGGGCAAATGGAACCTGGCCAGGGTCGATGTCCGTTTTCTGCCTGCCCGATGAGATCTACGATGGCCTGCCGACCCTGCTCGGCATCGAGCTTGTCAACCGGCGACGCTGGCTGCCGATCTTCCTGATGGAGATCATGGTCGCGGACAGGCATGGTCTTCTTTCCGCTGGTGGACCCGCAGCAGGGACGTCAGAAAAGTCTCGAGATCACCCTGTACGGCCGCGGCCGTCGCCCGCTGCCGGAGGTGACTCGTTCGTTCCCGTTTTCCGGTCAACTTCTTTATCCGTTCGCAGGGTTTGCTCATCGATCAGGAGGTCACGGTTTTCCCGGCGCCGCAGGCCCTGTGCCGATCTGCGCCAGGTTGATCCCGGCGGTGGTCAGGGAACTCGGCAGAACTGGCAGAAAGGCTACGAGGGTGACATCAATCGCATCACTGATTACCAGGGCGGTGAGCCGCTCAAGTCGATCCACTGGAAGCTCTCCGCCCGTCATGACCGTCTCAAGGTCAAGGAACTCTCGGCGGCAACCCGCAAGCCCGTCGATCCTCGACCTTGAAGAACTTGCCCGGCTCAGGCCTCGAAGCAGCGCCTGCGTCATGCCAGTTACCTGGTCACGCGCTGGCTGCGCGATGGTTGGCCGGTTGGGCTGAAGGCCGGCAGCCTGGAACTTCCGCCGGCTTCGGCCAGCAACATAAACTTCTGTTGCTACAGGCATTGGCTCATTATGGTCAGGATCAAAAGACTCCTTGATATGCTCTCCGGCATCGTTGCCCTGCTCTGCATGGGGCCGGTACTGGCTTATCTCGATCGACCGTTGCTGCCGATCGCGCTGCTCGCGATCCCCGCCGGCTTCTGGTGCGATCGCCGCGAGCACTATCCGCTGCCGACCTGGCTTGCCACCCTGGTTGCTCTGTGCGGCATGGCTTTTTATGCCGTCCAGATCACCCGCGCCGAGGTTGCCATCCCGGTGGTGCACGCCATGGTGGTGCTGATGATTGTACGCCTGATGACTCCCAAGGAGGGGCGCGATTATCTGCAGATTTTTGTCCTGGCGCTCTTTATCCTGGCCGGTTCTTCCCTGATCCATCTGGAAATCGGTTTTGCTGTCTACCTGGTCCTGCTGGTTTTCGCTGTGACCCTCGGCCTGGTTCTTCTGACTGTCTACGTCACCGACCAGAAGCTGACCATGACACGTCCGGACCTGAAAAAACTGATCAGGATCGGCCTCATCCTGCCGGCCATTTCCTTGCTGCTGATGATGGTCTTTTTCGTTGTCCTGCCAAGAACCCGTCACCCCCTCTGGAATTTTCTCAATCCCTCCGCCAAAGGTGAGGTTGGTCTCGCGGAGACGGTTCAGCCGGGCAGCTTTTCACAGATTTCCGCAGTCAAGGGGCTGGCTTTTCGTGCGGAAGGGCCGGAACTGGCACCGGAAGACCGCTACTGGCGGGCGCTGGTTCTCAACCAGTACGAAGCAGGGTCGTTGGGTTCGCAGCGAGCCTCCCCGAGAGGGCGGCAGCGTGTCGAGGGTCCGGCTCCGATCATCTTTACGATCTACCCGGAACCGCGTACCGATCGTTACCTGATGACCCTGGATCGACCGACTCTGGTGTCACGGGATACGCATGCAGCAGAACCGATGACCAGATGTTTCTCGCCCGAAGCGCAATTGATCATCGCTTTCGTTTTGAGGTGCGGGCCAGCCCCGGCGCCAGCTGCAGGTGAACGGAGATGTGGATCGCGACTTTTTATCTGCAACCCCCGGATCAGGTCTCGCCGCGCATGCGTCAGCTTGCTGCCGACAATCAGCGATGCAGGGTGACAGATGTTACCGTACGCATCAACGCCCTGGCGGATTTTTTCCGCAACCAGGAGCTCAGCTACGCCCAGGATGACCTGCCGTCCGGGCCCGATGCGATCGACTCTTTCCTCTTTGAAAAGAAGCGTGGCTATTGCGAGTTTTTTGCCTCGGCCTACATCACCCTGGCCCGGCTTGCCGGCATTCCTGCGCGACTGGTCGGCGGCTATTACGGTGGTGATTACAACCCGATGGGCGGCTATTACCTGGTGACTGAAGACACCGCGCATGTCTGGGTCGAGGTTTTGACCAGCGATAACACCTGGCAGCGCGTCGACCCCAGCCAGTGGGCCATCAACGCTGCGACAACTCTGGGGATGCGTGACCGGGAGCAGTTGAACACCTTGCGACAGCTGGCCGACAGCCTCAACTATCACTGGGTCCAGGCGGTGGTTGTCTTCGATCTGCAGCAGCAGATCGCGCTTTTTCGCGAGGCGGGCGAAAACTTGCGGCACCTGCGTTCGGTGAGCGTGCCGGACGGATGGTGGAAAATGGCGGCAGGGGTCCTCGTCGCCGTGGTCCTGGTTGTCGCTGTCTTTTCGTTCGGACGAAAATCAAAAGAGGCGCGCCTGCTCGAACAATTCCACTCACGGATCAGGAACCGTTACGGCCATGACAGACTGCTGCCCGGGTCTGGTCTGGCGGAGATTGGTGAGCAGCTTGATAGTGAGGAGTGCCGTCAGTTTGCCCGAATTTATTATGGTGCGATTTTCCGTGACCGAGTGTTGACCAGGCAGGAGGTTGTCCAGCTGAAGGGGCTCTTGAAGAGGATTTAGGAGGCTGTTGGCCGGCCCTAGACCGGTTTGGCCTGTCGTCTTCGCCGAGGCCGACGATGGGTCCGGCGACTTGGCAGGCTGGCCGGTTTGGCCGATGGCTCGTGACGGGTGTGCAGTGTTTTCTCCCAGGTCTCCAACAAGGCAGGGTCGCCATCACTGGCCTGGATCCAGAGACGGAACATTTCAAGGCTGCGAGGTGTCTCCGGATTGTGCAGGAAGCGTTTCTGGCCACGATGGCCCAGCCCACGGGCGAACCGGTAGCAACCAACCAGCATCTCTCTGGCCTGGTGACGCAGACCGTGCGACAGACGAAAATACGCACAGTGCGGAGAGAGGAGATGTCCGGCGGATTGCAGGACCTCGTTGATCGGCAGCGCAGCCTGTACCGGGCATTTATGCCAGAAGCGGTCGATAAAGAGCGCCGCCAGAATCATCCCTTCATCAACGGTTCCGGTTTTTCTGAAATACTGATTGAGCAATCCCAGCAGCCTGAAGGTTGTTTCCCCCGGTTGGTAGCCGCCCATCATCGGTTGCAGGAGACTCAAAGAGTGAGCTCTCTGCAGGACATCAGCGGCAACGCCGAGCCGGAAGAATTGCAGCAGTTTTTCACGCACCCTGGCCGGCGCGGCTCCGGCAAGCAGGGGCGCTTGCTCGGTCATCGCTGCGAGCGTGTCTGCGTCGAGGAAAAAATCGAGGCGGGCACTGAATTCAAGAGCGCGCAGCATGCGCACCGGATCTTCTGCAAAGCGGATTCGTGGATCACCGATCACTCGCAACTGCCGGTTCTCCAGGTCTTTCAGCCCGCCGACATGATCAACGATCGAAAAATCAGCGATATTATAGAAGAGGGCATTGATGGTGAAATCGCGACGGAAGGCATCTTCGCGGGGCGTGCCGAACTGGTTCTGCACAAAGAAAGCGTGATCGGCAGGATCTTCCGGCAGCTCCTCGGGGCTGGGGTGACGGCGAAAGGTGGCCACCTCGATGATCTGGTCACGACCGAATCTCAAGTGGGCGAGACGAAACCGGCGACCGACCAGAAAGCAGTTGCGAAAAAGCTTTTTGACCTGCTGCGGCGTCGCGTCGGTGCCGATGTCAAAATCTTTGGGCGTCTCTGCCCAACAGGAGATCACGTACGCTGCCGCCGACCAGGTAAGCCTGGTAGCCGTTACGATGCAGTCGATAGAGCGCCTTGAGAGTGTTTTCGTCGATCTGGTTGCGGGAAATGCTGTGGGCGGAGCGGGGCAGTATCGTCGGGGCGTCGAGTGCCAAGCTTGTGTATTGGTTGGGAGACAGCCATGAATTCCAGTGGTCCTTGCCGCCTTGGAAGAGCTTGCAGCATAAAATTTTCCACTGTATAGCAGATTTTTGCCTGCGAGGAAAGCTTGCAGGGAATACGCGTTGTCATCGCCCGGCGATCCGGTTATAACTGGACCTGGAATTTTTCCATATTATGCCCCTCCGCTGTTCAGGAGCTGTGTTGCTTTCATGAATCTGCTTGTTGTGCTCGGGCCGACGGCTTCGGGTAAAACCCAGTCTGGCCGTTCAGGCGGCCCGTCGTCTCAATGGCGAAATCCTTTCGGCGGACTCCCGGCAAGTTTATCGCGGACTGGATCTCGGCAGCGGCAAGGACCTGGATGAATATGGCACCATTCCCTATCATCTCATCGACGTGGTTGACCCCGGTTACGAGTTCAGCCTGTTCGATTTTGCCCAGGCCTTCAGCCAGGCGTTCAGCGAGATTCGCAGTCGCAATCGTCTGCCGATTCTGGCCGGAGGGACCGGTCTTTATCTTGACGCCATTCTGCAAGGTTACGATCTGGTGACCGTCGCTGAGAATCCAGCCTTGCGTCGGGAGCTGGATCCTCTTTGTCTCGAAACTCTCCGCGAACGTTTGCAGGTGCTGCGACCGATCCAGCACAATACCAGTGATCTCAATGACCGCTCCCGGTTGATCCGGGCCATTGAAATCGCCACCGGTGAAGAGCAGGCTGAAGCCCGGCGATTAGTCCTGCCGCACTTGACCCCGCAGGTGTTCGGCCTGAAATGGCCGCGGGAGCTGTTGCGGCAACGGATCACCAGAAGATTGCGGGAACGTCTTGACCATGGCCTGATTGAAGAGGTTGCGAGCCTGCATGAGGGGGGAGTCTCCTGGGAGACCCTCGATTATTACGGGCTGGAATATCGTTTTGTCGCCCAACACCTGAGGGGCCAGCTGAATCGCAACGACCTCTTCCAGAAGTTGAACAGCGCCATTCATCAGTTTGCCAAGCGTCAGGAGACCTGGTTCCGGCGCATGGAGCGCCACGGGATTGCTGTTCATTGGCTCAACGGCGAAGGGGATCCGGTCGCTGAACTTCTTTCTCTTTGCCAGGAGCCTTGGGGATGAGCCCTGTGCCTGCTTCAGTACAGCGATATCTCGACAAGAGCTCCGCAAGGGGACCCTGGGCCCTGGCCGGAGAAGAACGCACTGGTTTTGCCGGCGCCATCGTCATCCCCTCTCTGGCTGAAGGCGACAGCCTGTTTGCAACCCTGCAGAGTCTCGCAGCCAACCCCCCTCAATTGATTGCAGGTTTTCTCATCGTCATCGTCGTTAACCAGGGCGAACAGGCTGCAGCTGCCGACCGTTCACAAAATCATACCGACCTGATCCGCCTGGCTGACCTTGCCGAGCAATCAGAGCTGTGCCTCGCCTGGGTTGATGCGGCCAGCACCGGCAGTGAAGTGCCGGCCAAGCAGGCGGGAGTCGGCTTTGCCCGCAAACTCGGGATGGATCTGGCCCTCTCAAGGTTGAACTGGGCAGAGGAGCCCCTGCTGGTTTGCCTTGATGCCGACACCCTGGTGGAACCCAGATATCTGCAATCAATCGTTGCCCATTTCAGCCGGTCAGCTTTGGGGGCAGCGGTTCTGCCTTTCCGTCACCAATCATCGGCCGATGCCACGCAGCAGAGCGCAATTGAGCGCTATGAGCTTTTCCTGCGCAGTTATGTCTACGGCCTGCACCTGGCCGGGTCGCCCTATGCGTTCAATACGGTTGGCAGCGCGATCGCCTGTCGAGCATCAGCCTACGTCCGTTGTGGCGGTATGAATTCGCGCAAGGCCGGTGAGGACTTCTATTTTTTACAGAAACTGGCGAAAACCGATGGTGTTGACCTGCTCTCCGGAACGACCGTGTTTCCCGAGCCACGAATCTCGCAGCGAGTTCCTTTTGGAACCGGACGCAGCATGGGTCGCCTGCTTGCTGGCGATTCGCAGGCCGTTCTGTTCTATCCTGTCACGGTGTTCCGGATCCTGGCCGATTGGCTGCATGTTGCAGGGCGGTGCCTGGCTGAAGACGCGCAGACATTGTTGAACCGTGCGGCACAAATCTCACCGGTTCTGGCCGAGTACCTCGAACAGGCCGGATGGCAAAGGGTCTGGCCGCAGTTGCAGTCGACTCATCAGGATGAGAAGCGACTTTCACAAGCCTTTCACTCATGGTTCGACGGCTTCAGGACGATGCGTCTGATTCACATGTTATGTGATAGCGGCTTCTGTCGCAGTGAATCCGAACGCACTCTCGATGGGTATTTCCTGTGGGAGGGTCGCGCTTGTCCAGCAACGCTGCCGGAAATGCTGGAGGCGTTGCGGCGAAGAGATGGTTTTTGACACCCCATTCCTGTCGCGAACAAGTTTGTCGAAAATCCAAAAAGCTGTGTTATCATGAAAGCGTAATGATATCGTAACTGTCCCGCCCACGAGCTGAAGAGAGACGGCGATGAGTGCACCTGACAAAACTGAATATGCTGAGGAGCAGGTAAACAAGCGCCGTACGACGCGTGCGCCGTTGATTGTCGAGAAAATACCCTGTGGCGACGGCTACAAGACCCTTTTTGGCTATGCCAGGAATGTCAGCCGAGGTGGGTTGTTCCTTTCGACCCTGAAGCCGCGGGAGGTCGGGGAGGTTTTTTTGATTGAATGGACTCTACCCATGAAACCGCCGCATAAGATTCGTTGTCGCTGCAAGGTTGTCTGGAACCGGAATTTCCAACGCAAAGGTTCCATCGAGCCCGGTATGGGATTGCAATTCCTTGACCTGTCTGTTGAGGACGGTGACAAGATAGAAGAATGGGTTGGTGGCCAGTCAGCCAGCCCCGTATCATGAAGGAACCCGTGAGCGTACCTGGAATGTCAGGTCTGTTCGAGATCGGGGAGTCGCTGTAAACCGCACCAGTTAGTTGAACTTAATATGAGCGGCAAAGCGTGTTGCTGCGAGGAAAGGAGAGTGTCATGCCTCAGGAAATGAAGATGCTCGAAGCCGTCAAAATTGCCATCCAAACAGAAAAAGATGTCATGGACTTCTATCTCAAGGCTGCATCGTTGACCAAGAACGAGCGAGGCAGGAAAGTCTTTGAACAGCTTGCCAGGGAAGAGCGTGAACATGCCGGACATTTTTTTAAGATTTATTCCGGCAGCGATCTGGGCACTTTTGAAGAGTTTATGGCCCAACCGCCCAGCACCAGTCACGCCATGCTCAAGCAGCTGGAAAAGGCTCTTGACGAAAACGTTCACGAACGCAGAGCGATGGAACTGGCGTTGCAGGAGGAAGAGGATTTACTCAAGAATCTGCGTTTGACCGCGTCTCATATCGTTGACCCTGTCGTGCGGGCCGTATTCGATCGTATGGCGGAGGAGACTGAGACTCACTATGCAATTATTGAGTCCGAGTACGCCCACATTATGGGCATGGTGCACGAAACGGATATTGATACCTATGTACGCGAATAACCCCTTTAAAATCCTTCTGCCGTGGCTGGTCGGGGCTTTGCTGCTTCCGGCCACCGCAGTTGCTCTCAGCAGTGAAAAACGCGATGTCCATCGTCTGCCGGCCAATGAGGACTTTCAGAGCACCATTGAGGCACGATGCACGATTTGCCATACAAGGGCGCGAGTTGACAAGGCAATCGGAGATCAGGCCGAACTTGACGGACTGCTGCAGCGCATGATTGAACGTGGTGCGATTCTCAGTGAGCGCGACCAGAAAGTTCTCGGTACTTTCTGGGGCTCGCCGTTGAAAGAGAATAAAACGCCATCGTCTCTTCCGGAATAAATGCCGGCTCTTGCAGCGGGTGACTCATCAGGCGTGAACGCCCACACCTGACGTGCGGGAATGCTACCCTCTGGTTGCAGCAGGACACGTTCTGTCACGTAACACTTGACATAATCCCTATTTCGACTATATTTGCGCTTAATAATTAAATATTATTAAGCTCCTGCTAAGGCCGAACCTTTTGCGAGAAAGGTTACGGAAAGCTACGGGTCTTGCTGCTGAGATAGCCGGGTTGCCAGGGCGAATTCACATGTGCCGAATTCTTTCTTGTGTCCCGGTTTTTATTCGTTGGCTGGATTTGTTATGACCTTGTTCAAGGCGCTAAACCAAAGTCTGATCAGCAAGTTCACCTTTAGAACCGGCGTCGTCCTGCTGATCACGATCTCGCTCTTTGCCTCTTTCAATATCAGTACACTCAAGGAAATTTTTCTCCAGGATGCCAAGGACGATGTTGAGACCGTCAGTGAAATCATTCTGCACACGACTCATTTCCAGATGCTGGAAGACAATCGTCTGCGGGTCTACGAGATGATGCAGGAAGTAAGCTCACATGAAAAGATCGACAGAATCAGACTCTTCAGCACGGCGGGAATCGTTCATTTCTCAACCTTACAACAAGAGATTGGTAAAACCAGGGAAGAAATAGACGCATCATTTGTAGACACTCATGATGAGGGCATTGTCTCCGAACGGAATCTTCAAGAAGACAGAAGAAGAATTTTCTATAACGCTGAGGGAGAAGAAATGCTCAGCGTCACCACTGAAATCAATAATATTTCGAGCTGTTATACGGCCGCCTGCCATGTCCACCCCCCGGATGTCAAAGTCCTTGGATTCCTGGAAGTTCAGGGATCCCTGGCCAAAATCGGTGTACAAGCGAGCAGCTACCGGGACAGCATTGCAGCCTTTGGTTTGACCTTGCTGCTGCTGATCATTATCTGCCTGAGCTGGATGACACAGAGTCTCGTTGTTCATCCGGTGCATGATCTTTTGCTGCATGCCAACAAGGTCTCGAATATGGAGCTTGACAGCCAGCTGCAGTTGAAATCAAACGATGAAATTGGAGAACTTTACGAAGCCTTTAACGACATGACAGCCAAGCTGAAGCAAACACGGGATGAATACCACGAACTGACGGAGACTCTGGAGGCCAAGGTTCATGAGCGAACGGAAAAAATTGCTCAGGTCAGTGATCAGCTGGTGCGTTCGGAAAAACTCGCATCACTTGGCCAGCTGGTTGCTGGTATTGCACATGAAATCAACAACCCTCTGGCCGGTATCCTGATCTTCGCCGAAATGTTTGCCAAAGACCAAAGGCTTGACGAAAACCAGCGACAGGATGCCCTGACGATTGTCCATGAAACCAACCGCTGCGCCGACATTGTTAAGCGTCTGCTTGATTTCTCTCGTACATCCATTCCAGATAAAAGGCTTAAATCACTGCCAACCATCATGGAAAGCACTCTGGCTCTGGTGATGCACCATGCGAATGTCAACGATGTCGAGATCGTGCGCCACTACGGAGTCAATCTGCCGGATATTGAAGTCGACCCAACGCAGATGGAGCAGGTTTTTATTAATTTACTGGTCAACGCCTGTCACGCAATGCCTATGGGTGGGCGAATGACCATTGTGATGCGTACAGACCTGGAGCGCGACCTGATCATTACAACGATCGAGGACACAGGCCAGGGTATTTCCGAAGAGAACCTGGGGCGAATTTTTGACCCCTTCTTTACAACCAAGAATCAGGAGCTGAATGGGATCGCAGGCACTGGTCTCGGTCTGTCGGTGTCCTATGGCATTATTGAAAACCACGGTGGAAGGATTACTGCGCAAAGTGCAGTCGGGCACGGCACGGTGTTCACTGTTGAACTGCCTATTGCGTCGATCATGCGTGCGGGTGACGTGAGAGGCTTTTCACTGGAGAGTATGCATGGATAAGCTTCAGCTAGCCGAGGAGCTTTGTTTTGTCGGCGCTGTTGATCGTTTTGCTATCGTGTGCGTTGTCGCAATTTTCATAGATGAATTTAAGAGGGTGTCATGAGCAAAGAAACCGATCGAATTCTGGTTGCTGACGATGATGCAGTGATTCGCGAAGGGTTACGGCGTATTCTCTCTGCGGAGGGTTATGAGGTTGAAACCGTCAGCAACGGGCGGGCGGCATTGGAGCGGTTGGAGGCACAACGATTCAAATTGCTGGTGACGGATTTGAAAATGCCGGGTATGAGCGGGCTGGAAGTGCTGCAATCGCTCAGATCCTTTCAACCGGAGCTACCGGTCGTTCTGATTACCGGATACGCGGCGATTGATAATGCTGTCGAGGCCATGAAAAATGGTGCAACCGATTATCTTTCAAAACCATTTGCCAATGATGAACTCATCAGCAAGGTCAAAAACGCCATAGAGTCCAGGGCTGTGCTGATTGATGATATCTGTTTGTACCGGGAGATGACTGATCATCACGGTTTTGATCGACTGATTGGCGACAGCCCGGAAATGAAACGATTGTACCAGAGAATTTTGCAGGTGGCACCGACAGACAGTACGGTAATGATCAGTGGTGAAAGCGGCACCGGTAAAGAGCTGGTGGCACGTGCCATCCACACTCACAGCTCCAGACGAACGCAACCCTTTGTCGCCATTGATTGTACCGCTCTCGCTGAGAATCTGCTGGAAAGTGAGTTGTTCGGGCATGTTAAAGGATCCTTTACTGGAGCTATCCAGACCAAGCGCGGGCTCTTCGAAGTTGCCGAGGGTGGCACGCTGCTGCTTGATGAGATCGGCAATATCAGCCTGACGACGCAGGCCAAACTGCTGCGTGTACTGCAGGAGAGAGTTGTCACGCCGATTGGCGGGACAAAACCGATCCCCATCGATATCCGCCTGATTGCCGCCACCAACGTCAACCTGCGGGAGATGATCAAACAAGGAACCTTTCGAGAAGATCTTTTTTTCCGCTTGAATATCATACCCATAGATCTGCCTCCTCTGAGAGAGCGCAAGGGTGATTTGATGTTGCTGGCGAGCCAGTTTCTCAGACGTTTTGCTGAAGAGAATGGCAAGGAGATTCGGGGCTTCAGTCCTGATGTGATTGAGCAACTCGAGCGCTATAACTTCCCCGGAAATGTGCGCGAACTGGAAAATATCATTGAACGCGCAGTGGTCCTCTCGCATGCAGACCTTCTGCAAAAACAGGATCTGGAAATGCCGTGTGACGATCGCGAAGCAACTTCGTCTGCCGACCAGGCTGTTCCTCTTGATGCCAATGAATTAAAGGAGCGCAAGCGGTTGTTGCGTGAAGAAGCTGTCGTGCCGCTGGAACGGGCCTTTTTGTTAAGTGCTCTGGACCGTAATGACTGGAATATCACAAGAGCCGCAGAAGAGGTTGGCATGCAGCGACCGAACTTCCAGGCCATGCTCAAAAAACAGGGAATCAGCGGCCGTGTTCGAATGATGGAGTAGGTGATTGAGCCTGCTCTGTCATCCCTTCTGTAAAATGTGAACTGTTCGCTTCTGCAAAAATATAAATAATAACGCGCTGTATATTTACATTATACATACCTCCCTCCGCACATAACCCCTTTGTTTTCAGATAGTTAAAGCCAGGCTTAAAGATAGGTCTCCGGAATTTATCAATCTTTAGTGAATATTTTATTTATACGTTAGACCCCCTTCCCGCGCTGACGCGTTCACCCACCTCTGAAAAATAGTCTTTAGAAAACAAGAGCTTAGAATTATTCAATAAGAATATCTTAATAATGGTACGGCTGATGCAGTATCAGTCTGCCAAGAGTAAAAAGCAGATGTTTCCGAACTAAGAGGTTAACGAGAAGGAGGATGCCATGAAGACGATGAAAGTGTTGTTATCAATGGTGATTGGCAGTGCTTCTGCTGCCTATGCGGCGACTGGAATTCAAGACGAGGGAACGGGAGTGCTGGCCTACTTCTTCGTTGGATTTTTTGCCTTGATCATCGTAACTCAGCTGGTTCCGGCAATGATCCTGTTTTTTGGGATGGTGAAGGGGTTGTTTTCCAGCCCGGAGAAGACTTCGGTAAAAAGTTGAATTGATGTGACTTGCCCCTGTCTCAGGGGCAGTCTGGCCGTGGGTAGGAGAATAACATGACAATGCATATGCCGGGACTACTCATCGCAGACGAAGACGTGTTGACCAGGAAACGTATGGCAGACTTGTTCATCAATGCTGGTTACCAGGTGACGGTCACCAATTCAGCCGCCGGAGTCCTCTACGGAATTCTCAAAAAAACAGCACAGGTTGTTCTCTTGAGTACCCGTTTCGATGAGTTGCTGGCGACAGAGTTGATTCCGATCCTGAAAAAATGCAATCGCAACCTGACCATCATCCTGGTTGCCAGTGAACTGCCGTTAACACTGATTCGCAAGGCTCGCAGCGAGGGCATTTTTTACCACGCGCTTAAGCCGAATCGTCCGAGCGACGAAGAAGAACTGCGTCAAGCTGTAAAATGTGCGTTCGAAAAGATGACTCACGATCCTGCAGTCGAGCGGCTGCAATAAGACTCGAGTCCATAAACTTAATGGAGGAAATCATGAAAAAGCTGAGCAGTTTAGGAATGGGAATGATGATGCTGGTGGTTATGGCGGGTCCGGCCTTTGCCGTGGACACGACCAAGACTTACTCAAGTGGCATTCTGGTCGGTTGTTTTCTGGCCTTTTGCGGTCTGATTGTCGTCGTCCAGTTGATGCCGACGATCATGCTTTTGTTCGGTTTTGTCAAAGGGCTGTTCAAGGGCACGGCGAAAGAGGCGAGTCGTCAGGGAAGCCGAGGCTGATATCCACCTGGTTGGTAAATCGTATGCACAATAAAGGAGATGAGTATGCTGAACCAAATACTCGATAGCATTGTTGAAGTTCAGAACGTTTACACGCTGGTGGATTTTTACCAGTACATCAAGGGGATCGAATATCTCATTTGTGTCGCGTTCTTCATCGCTTTTCCGATGTTCTACAAGTACGTGAACGAGAAGCCCGGTGAGGTCGGTAAATGAGAATGTCGTCTGGCACTCGAGCAAGTAATGCAAGTAAAGGAGAGAGAATCATGAGCGCGAAACGAACCTTGATCACCTTCATGATGGCTGTGGCACTTGTGGTGACGGGTCACCTGGCGCAGGCCGCTGACATGCCCGACCAGGTTTCACTCGACACCATGTCCAAGTTGTTTGAAGGTGTTGAATTTGATCATGCCATGCATACAGACCTGGGTGAGGATTGTTCGGCATGTCACCACCATACGACAGGGACCGGGACGCTCGATGAGCGTTGTATCAGTTGCCACGCCGACAGTAGGGAGGTCGAAGTTGTTGCTTGCAGCAGCTGTCATGTCAGCGATCCCTTCTCTGCAGAACACATTAACCGCAAGGCGATGGATGTTTACCAGTTTCACGTTGATACACCCGGACTGAAGGCTGCCTATCATTGGAACTGTGTCGATTGTCACGAGAATATGGGGGGACCGACGGAGTGCCAGGATTGTCACGCGAGGACACCAGAGGGGGACGCTTTTTATCGGGCAGACGCCTCCGACTCCAATACGTCTGCCAAGAGTGGCCACTGATGATGTTGGCCTTGAGATGATATTTACGGGATCAGGATTTTAAGGATAAGGAGAGTCGTTATGAGTGGAATCAGTCGACGGAGATTTCTTGCTGCGAGCGTGGCAGGATGTGCCGCCACAACCCTGGCCGGATCTAAAAAGGCTCTGGCCGCCGGATCGTTCTCCGGATATCCGGACAGCATGGGGGTGCTGGTGGATTTGACTCGTTGCATCGGTTGCCGAAGCTGTGAGGCTGCATGCAACAAGGAACAGAACCTGCCCGCTCCAGATCGGCCATTTGATGATAAATCCGTTTTTGACGAAACCTTCCATGGTGGCAAGCAAAAGCGTCGTCCCGATGAAAACGCTTACACGGTGGTCAACCGTTACAACCCGGAAGGCAGCGATAAGCCGCTCTATCGCAAAGTGCAATGCAACCACTGCAGTGAGCCGGCCTGTCTCAGCTCCTGTTTCGTTAATGCCTATACAAAGACAAAGGAAGGTGCAGTCATCTACAACTCAAAGGTTTGTGTAGGATGCCGCAACTGCATGATTGCCTGCCCCTTCAACATCCCTGGCTACAGTTATTCAAGTGCCTTCGACCCGGTCATCAAGAAGTGCATCTTCTGTCACGAAACCAGGCTGAAGAAAGGTCTGCCACCTGCCTGTGTCGATATCTGTCCGCAGGAGGCACTGACCTTTGGCAAGCGTAAGGATCTTTTGAAGATTGGCCACCAACGTATTCAGACCCACCCGGGCCGTTATGTCGATCATGTCTATGGTGAAAATGAATTGGGTGGAACCAGCTGGATGTACCTGTCGTCAACAACGTTCGACCAAGTTGGTTTCGACACCAACGTGAGCAACGAGCCGATCATTAACAATGTCAAAGACTTCCTCGGTACAGTGCCGATGGTCTTGGCCATCTGGCCAGCCATGTTTACCGGTTTCCATCTGCTGGCAAAGAAGAAGGATGGTCACGGTGATCACGATTCTGGTGACCACGGATCCGGCGTCGAGAAGAATCACGACGAGGAGGGAGGCGTACAATGAAAAGTCTAATCGGATGGGGTGTTAAGCCTGTAGATTCTCACATTAACGAAAAAACCGAACGGCCTTATTCGTTCATGCGAAAGATGATGCTTGGTTTGAGCCCGGGACAATATCTCGGTCAGGCTCTGCGTAATCCTTTCAACTGGATCCTGGGAATCATCTTTGCCATCGGCCTGCCGTTGATTGCCTATCGCTTCCTCTTTGGGCTCAGCGTGGTCACGCACAGCTCCAATGATTATCCCTGGGGGCTCTTCCTTGGATTTGGTCTCTTCGCCATGGTGCCTCTTTCTGCTTCAGGGTTCATGCTCGGCACTACGGTTGAAATCTTTGGCCGGCATGACTTCGAACCGATTGAGCGACTGGCTCTACTCAACGGATTGCTCGGTTACCTCTTCGCAGTCATCTACCTGCTGGTCGATCTCGGCCAACCATGGCGTTTGCCGTACCCGATGGTGGTTTCGTTTGGCCCGGCCGCGGTCCTTTTTCTGGTGGCCTGGCATGTCGCGACTTACTTGTCAGTCCAGGTTGCCGAAGTTTCGGTGGCTTTCTTCGAATGGGTTGGCTGGCTGGGTGGAAAGCGTTTTGTCAGGCGGATCGCCATTGGCCTGACAGTGGCCGGTATTATTCTCTCGACGCTACACCAGGGTGCTCTGGGGGCGCTCTTCAATTACGCTCCGGGCAAGGTTCACCCGCTCTGGTACTCGGCATCCTTCCAGTGGATTCATTTCTTCTGCTCGTCGATACCAGCGGGTCTCTGCATGGTGATTGCAGTCAGCACCATCGTTAAGAAGACCATGGCCTGGCGCTGCGACAGTAACTTCCTCGACAACCTTGATCGATGCACCCTCGGTTTGGCCAAAGGCGCCAGCCTGGCTCTGATCACATACCTGGCGATCAAGATGATCGGCATTGCCCATGACAACGAATGGGGCTACCTGGCCACCGGCTGGGGCGCCTGGTTCCTGCTCGAGATGGCTGTTGGCGTGGTGTTGCCAATCATTCTTTTCGCTTATGCCATTCGTCATCAGATTGTCAAACTGGCGAGGCTGGGTGCCTTTATCACCGTCTTCGGGATTGTCCTGAATCGCCTGAACACGGCTCTCATCACTTTCAACTGGCAGCTTTACCAGGAAATTCCGCACATTTTCGAAGTGATCATTGCCGTGACCATCTTCTGCATCTACATCGTCGTTTATCGCTTTATTCTCTACCGCCTGCCGATACTTTATGCGTGGAAAGAGCAACCGCAGGAAGCTCTCGCTAAAGAAGCAGCCAAGGCGGCGCCGATTCGCACCACGGTGTCTCCGGCTGGTGCCATGTATCGCAAAATCGATTAAATGATGACCGCGGGGCTGTTCTTCAGCCCCGCGGCATAAGTTAAGAGTTATGAGTTAAGACTTTAAGGAGAGCCGCCATGCTCAGCAGCATTAACAGTCGTGCTATTGTCCCGGTTGCCTGTGCGGTCACCGGATTTGTCATCGCCTGCTGTGTGCTTCTGTATAGCTTTGTCAAAGATGACCTGATCAGGGGAGAAATTCAACACGCCGCCGATCTCTCAGATACCGTCATTAAGTCGACTCGTTACGCGATGCTGCACGACGACCGGGAGACCCTGAGAAATATTATCAGCAGCATCGGTGAACAGAACCAGGTTGAGCATGTGCGGATCTTTAACAAGAAAGGTCTGATCATGTTCTCCCCTGACAGCCAGGAAGTGAATCAGTTTATCGACAAGTCGGCTGCGGGGTGCACATGAATGTCACGCAGGGGCAGAACCGAAACGCAGTCTAGGCACGATGGCAAAGGCTCGCCAATTTACCAACACTGCTGGCAACGATGTCCTGGCAATCACTGCGCCATTCTACAATGAAGCTGAATGCTCCAACGCTGCCTGCCATTTTCATGACCCCGGGCAAAGCCTTTTGGGGACTCTTGATATCGGTGTCTCCCAAGATCCTCTTAAACGTACCCTCGGACAATTGCAAAATCGCATGATCATGTTCAGCGCCATGATTCTGGTTCTGACCGTTGGTGCGGTTTGTGCCCTCCTCTACAGCCAGGTGTTTCTGCCGATCAAACAACTTGCCGACTTTACCGGAGGATCACAGGAGTGATATCCTGAGGCACGATTTTCCCGAAGTCAGCGGAGATATCGCACGCCTGGCGAATGACTTCCAGAATATGGCCAAGCGCGTGCGAGAGCTCGAACAACAGCTTCATCATAAAGAAAAAGACGCATCCCCACCGGATTTGCATCATTGACTTTGTCGAACCTTTTGTGACTGACTCCGTTTCAGCATTCTGCTTCATTCTGGCAGAAGGAGATGACAATGAGCCAGGCGGGGCCACATTCCGAAGCGCGGCAAGTACCGGAACGAGAAGACCTGCGACAAAGGATTGAACTCCGTATCCGGCGTCTTGAAAGAGCTTCCGGGAACGGTCTCTGGTCAATGGTCTTGTTCCTGTCGATCAGCTTCGTTGCTTTTGACGGTTTCTCGATTTTCCCCGATCTGAGTGATGGTGCGCGCAAGACGCTCGGCACGCCGCCTCCGGTGGAGATGATCAGCCTGGCCCTGGTTGTATACGCTTTTTCCAGTATTGTGCGTACCCTCGCGCGCATGAGCCGCAAGGTCAAACCCTACATGGGGCTCATGCACGCCGCTTTTTTTACCGCCTTTTACACGTTCTACCATCTGTCCGGAGCGCTTCAGGATAACTTCTGGGCGGTTTTTTTTGCCGGGGTCAGTGTTATGGGACTGGAGAATTACTACCTCTGGTCACACAGTAGCGAAGCTGTTCGAAAGGAGCGGGCCCTGCTCAAAAGTATGCGAAACGATGGAATAGACGAGAAATAAAATCTCCAAGTGATTTTTTCTTGACATATATGACCATGTTGGTAATATATTGGCAACAGAACATAGACATCATGTTCTACCTCCTAAGCAGAACCAAGAAACCCGTTGCCCCGCAGTCACCCTCCTGACTGTGGGGCTTTTTTATCAGCCTCTGTTTATGGGCCTGGGTAACGACGGTCGCCAGCTACCACTTCTCCCGCTCCGGTTCCAGCTTCACCAGCTCATAGGTTCTCTGCCCGAGGCCAACCTTCTGCCCGTGCTCGAGTTGCACTTCCCAGTCGATCTGTGGGTAGACGCCACGGAACTTGTCGCAGCCGGGTTCGTGACCCGTCTGCATGGCAGTGTCCGGCAGACCACGAGCCTGATTGACCATGTCTGCACAGGCCTGATCGAGGGCCACCGGGTCGGTAGAAGCGAGTATGCCGAGGTCAGGAACGATCGGTGCGTCTGAGTGGCCGTAACAGTCGCAGGCCGGGGAAACCTGAGTGATGAAGTTGATGTAGAGCTGCTTTTTGCTTTTCCCAGAAATAGCTCCCAGCGCATACTCGGCCATTTTTTTCATCACCAAAGAGGACTCTTCATTCCACTGAATTCGAATAGCTTTGGGCTCGCAGACAGTTATACAACGTCCGCAGCCGACACAGAAGGCTTCGTCCAGGACAGCTTTACCACTGCTAAGATTGATCGCCGCATGGGCACAGGCTCTGAGGCATGCACCGCACGTTGTGCAATCCTGAGCAAAAACACTGGGGGCCACGGTGGAATGTTGTTCGAGTTTACCCTCACGGCTGGAGCAACCCATGGCGAGGTTCTTGATCGCTCCACCAAAGCCTGTTAATTCGTGACACTTGAAATGGGACAGGACAATCAGTGCATCTGACTCGATGATTTCAAGGCCGATATCGACCTCGGAGAGGAGCTCCCCGGAAACGGCAACCCGGCGTGAGGAATGCCCACGCAAACCATCGCTCATGATGAGAGGCGCGTTGACAACGGCATAGGCGAAGCCGTTTTCAATGGCGCAGGTCAGGGCAGAGACAGCCTCTTTGCGTTCTCCCGGATACAGCGTGCTCGAATCGGTCAGGAAAGGTTTGCCGCCCAGGGTTTTGACCTGGTCGACAATACGGCGGACGAAAGTCGGCCTGATGTATGCGTGGCCACCTTTCTCACCAAAGTGCATCTTGATGGCGACAAGCTCTCCATCGCCAATCATGCTGGAGAGACCGGCCAATTCGATCAGTCTTTCCAGCTTGCCGTGCAGATTCTCCCTCATGCCGGTCCGCATGTCTGCGAAAAAAACCTGTTCAGCCATAATCCTCTCCGGTTATCAGAAAAACGTCAATAATTGCGAAAGACCCTGAAGGGTGATTATCGTGCGGCGATACGGTGATAGATGGAAGTCTGGATGATGTTCTACTTGGGGTTTTTCTCCTGGTTGCCAAGCTGGCCATAGGCCTCGACCTTGCCATTGACCAGGTGGACATAATAGCGTTCCCAGAAGCGATTTGCAGGGATGTACCAGAGGTACTCCTCGCTGCCGCTTCCCGAGGCATTGGTCGGCTTGCCCATCTCTTGGATGACCTCAGGCTTGCTCATGCCGAGCTCAATTTTATGCATGCCAATCCAGGGAGCGCAGCCGCTGACAAGAACGACCAGTGTCATCCATAAAATCCATCTTCTCATCATTTACCTCCTAGTGGATTCAAACAAAAATACATGGTGTCATGCACTTTCATGCACGGCCTCTGATGGCATCCCCTCGTTACGCAGATAAACGGTCGTGCTTGGGAAGGCAATGCTCAGCCCCAGCTCTTCGAGGGTGTCCATGATCTTCAAGCAAACATCTTCACGGGCCTCAAGATACTCTCCCCAGACTGTCGTAGTGGTAAAGCAATAGACCATAATGTCGAGAGAAGAGGACCCGAAATCGGTAAAATTCACCAGGAAAAAATCCTGATCGATCGCCGGGTGAGTCTTCAGTAATTCGCGTATTTGTGCGACTGCTTCGCGCATCTGCGCGGGCGTGGTCTCGTAAGTGACACCGACCGTGAGCCGAATCCGGCGTTTCGGCATGCGGCTGTAGTTGTCGAGGGCCATGTTGGCGATGATGTTGTTCGGTACAGAAATCAGGGTCTTGGCAAAAGTGCGGATCTTGGTCGAACGAAAGCCAACCTCTTCGACAGTCCCTTCGAGCTCTCCGGCCTTGACCCAGTCGCCAACATGAAAGGGGCGGTCGAAGATGATCATGAGCGAGCCGAAGATATTGGAGACGGTGTCTTTTGCGGCCAGAGCAAAGGCCAGGCCACCGATACCGAGAGACGCCAGGACTCCGGTCACCGGGTAGCCAAAGGTCTGTATCGCCATGAGGGCAGCCATGATGATGATGAAGATGCGCAGGCTCTTGCGCAACAGGGGCGCGAGGTGGTCATCGAGGGTTGATTCGGTGCGCTCTGCCCATCGACACAGATAATGATCAACCATGTCGACCAGGTTGAAAAGAAACCAGGCGATGTCAAATATGACCAGCGCCTTGAGGAGCGAGGTCGCAAAGTTGTCGAGATCGAAGGGCTCACCGGGGAGCTGTAAAACTTCGACAGCAATGAACAGACCAATCAGGAAGACGAGGAATTCTGCCGGCTTCTGCATGCAATTAAAAAAGCGATCGTCAAGCTCCCTCTTGGTTTTTTCAGCCAACGGCAGCATGACTTTGACGAAGACGTAGGCAAAGAGTTTCTTTGCTATATAGGCAATCAGAACGATACCAAGTGACGTGGCATATTGGGCAATCGTGATACCGAGAACCTGGTTGTTGAGCCACTCTGACATTAAGCCCTCCTGACGGTTAAAACCAACGGATTCAGGTCTTTAAGCTAACAGATGAAATCTTCAAAAGCAAGGATGGCAGCAGCCGTTGAAAATGTCTCCGGGAGTCAAGTGATTCTAAAAGTTTATGGTAGAATGGTTGGGACATAAAGTACCGGGCCGGTGCCCGGATTAACGAAAGAGAGAAAAGATTATGAGTCATGACAGTCTCAATAGTTTTAATACCCGGCAGACCCTTAAGGTTGCCGACGCCGTTTATGAATATTACAGTCTCGAAGCTTTCGCGGCAAAACGCGGTGAGCTGAAGCGCTTGCCGCTCACCCTCAAGGTCCTTCTGGAAAATCTGTTGCGCAATGAAGATGGCGATTCTGTGACTGAAGAAGATATCAATGCTGTGATTGATTGGCTTGACCAGAGGACTTCCGATCATGAGATCGCCTTTCGACCGGCGCGGGTGCTGATGCAGGATTTCACAGGCGTGCCCGCGGTCGTCGATCTCGCCGCGATGCGCGATGCTGTCGCCCGGGTCGGCGGTGACCCTCAGAAGATCAACCCGCAGATCCCTGTGGACCTGGTGATCGACCATTCGGTGATGGTTGACAAGTACGCCATGCCGGAAGCCTTCGCCTACAACGTTGATAAGGAGATGGAGCGTAATCGTGAGCGATATGCGTTTTTACGTTGGGGGCAGCTGGCCTTCGACAACTTCCGGGTGGTGCCGCCGGGAACCGGTATCTGCCACCAGGTGAATCTCGAATACCTGGCGCGCACGGTCTGGTCGGATGAAAAAGATGGTAAAAAGGTCGCTTACCCGGACACCCTGGTGGGGACCGACAGTCACACGACGATGATCAACGGCCTGGCCGTCCTCGGCTGGGGGGTGGGCGGAATCGAGGCTGAGGCGGCGATGCTTGGGCAACCGGTTTCGATGATTATCCCAGAGGTCGTCGGGTTCCGCATGACCGGCAGCCTGCAAGAGGGGGTGACGGCGACGGACCTGGTGTTGACCGTGACCCAGATGTTGCGCCAGTTCGGTGTGGTCGGAAAATTCGTCGAGTTTTTCGGTGATGGCCTGGCCAAGCTGCCGCTGGCTGACCGCGCCACGATTGCCAACATGGCTCCCGAGTATGGTGCCACCTGCGGCTGGTTCCCAATTGATGAGGTCACCCTCGACTACCTGCGGCTCTCCAATCGTGACGATGCAACCGTTGCACTGGTTGAAACTTACGCCAAGGCGCAGGGGTTGTGGCGATTCGATGGCATGGCTGACCCCGAGTACACAGCGGTCCTCGAACTCGAGCTGAACTCGGTCAAGCCGAGCCTGGCAGGTCCGAAACGACCCCAGGATCGCGTTGACCTGGAAGCCATGAAAGCGGCAACCCAGGCGGTTATTCCCGCTGACGCGGCTGAGCGCAGCGTCGCTGTTGAGGGCGCTGACTATCGCCTGACCCAGGGCGATGTCGTGATCGCGGCGATCACTTCATGTACCAACACTTCCAACCCGGCGGTTATGATGGGGGCCGGCCTGGTGGCGAAGAAGGCGGTTGAAAAAGGACTCGTACAGAAGCCCTGGGTGAAAACATCGCTGGCGCCGGGTTCAAAGGTTGTCACCGATTATCTGGAAAAAGCCGGCTTGCAAACGTACCTTGATCAGATTGGGTTCCACGTTGTTGGCTACGGCTGTACCACCTGCATTGGCAATTCCGGACCGCTCACCGGCCCGATTGCTGATGCCATTGCCGAAAATGATATGATGGTCTGCTCGGTCCTCTCCGGCAACAGGAACTTTGAGGGCCGCGTCCATTCCCACACCAAAGCGAACTGGCTGGCTTCGCCGCCCCTGGTTGTTGCCTATGCGTTGGCTGGCAACACCTGCATTGACCTGACCAAGGAACCAATTGGTCAGGATCCACAGGGCAACGATGTCTATTTGAAAGATATCTGGCCAAGTGATCAGGAGGTGGCCGAGATGGTCAAGCTGGTCTCTGCCGATATGTTCCGCGAGAAATACGCTGATGTTTTTGCCGGTGAAGAAAGCTGGCGAAGTTTACCAGTCCCCGAGGGCGAGACTTACGCCTGGGATGACAAGTCAACTTACGTCAAGGAACCATCATTCTTCGAGGTTCGGGATACGATGGCGAGTGGTCTGGAGAGTTTCTCCGGGGCGCGGCTGCTGGCTCTGCTCGGTGATTCGATCACCACGGACCATATCTCTCCCGCGGGTTCGATCCTGGCGAGCAGTCCGGCCGGTGTCTACCTGCGCGAGCGTGGTATCAGTCCGGCAGATTTCAACTCCTACGGCTCGAGGCGCGGCAACCACGAGGTGATGATGCGCGGCACCTTCGCTAACATTCGTCTGAAAAACGAGCTGGTTCCCGGCGTTGAGGGTGGTTTTACCCGAGCGCTGCCAGATAATGAGCAGGTCAGTATCTTTGATGCGGCCATGACCCATGCTGAGTCCAACACTCCACTGATTATTATCGGTGGCAAAGAGTATGGTACCGGATCAAGTCGCGACTGGGCGGCCAAGGGCACGCTGCTGCTCGGTGTGAAAGCTGTGGTGACAGAGAGTTATGAGAGGATTCATCGCTCCAACCTGGTCGGTATGGGAGTTCTGCCGTTACAGTTTAAAGCCGGTGACAGTCGCAAGACTCTCGGCATTGACGGCAGCGAGACCTTTGACCTGGTCGGACAGAGTCAAGAACTTGAGCCAGGGCAAGACATTACGTTGCGTATTCATCGAGCTGATGGCAGCCGTCAGGATGTCGTGGTGACGTGCCGGATTGATACGGTCAACGAGGTACAGTATTTTCAGAGTGGCGGTATCCTGAATTACGTGTTGCGGAATTTGATGAAGTAGGTTTTTCATGCTGTTTGCGGATTGACCCTATCGTTGCGAGGGGACTGCCCCGGCTTCTATTGGGGCCGTCCCCGGCTCGGGGGTACCTTTGATCCCCGGTCTATGTCATGCCTTAAAGGGAAATGCTCGTTTCAATTTGTGGTGTCAGATTATTCAATAACACCCAACTTGCGTTAACGAGGGTCTTTCCGTCCGGAATACGCATTGATCCCTTGGGGATACCCCACAAACTTCCATTCAGAGAATAAAGATTCAACTCCATATGCCCCAAACCTGGAGCATGAGCTTGCCGGAACGATCTGCAGTTGTGACCACGCCAGAGAGTGTGGAGCCACCGACAACTGGCCAGTTGGCCTATGTCGGTGAGGCCAACTCGTCATCATAGTAAATTCCATTAAGATCGAAACTTGTATCATCGCCTACAGAGGTGACGGCCAGTTCAAGAACGTCATCTTCGTTATCAACCCAGCAGTCGGTGTCCAGGAAATCTGAGACGAAAGCGAATGACACTATAAACAGACTCATAATAGAGTGCAGACGATGATGATTTTTTATGTTCCCTCCCTAGGCTCGATCAATGCTTAACGTGATAGTCACATAATACAGGTCTTTCGATAAAAAACCTTACAGCAGTATCTAAGCCGTTCTGGGAAAAAATGACAAAACTCCATCCCATGCTTACTGATTGGCAGAAACAAGTTCTATCTCTGAATAAGGGCTGACCCCGCCGGGGCCATAAGCCTGTACGGCGACAAAAAATGAAGACCCCGCCGGGAGCGTATAGTGAGCGCTGGAACTGTTCCCCATTTCAACGGATTGGATTGTCGCCTCGCCTGCGTAGGGTGAAGGTGCATAGCTCAACAGATAGCCATCGGCACCCTCCACTGCAGACCATGTGAGAGAGACGTTATTCCCATCCATCGCCGCGGTCAGTTCTGGTGCCTCTGGTGGTGACAGTTCAATCGTAAAGTTTATAAAATTGGAGTTCGGGCCGCTGCCGAGGCTATTGTATGCCCGCACGGAGATCGTGTAGGCGGCTCCATTCCAAAGCTCCGCTGCATAGCTGGTGGTATTACCGACATCAGTCGTTGCGGGGAGATCATTAGCGCTGTTTGGATAGGGGGTATAGCTCAAAACATAGCCGGTCGCTCCGGGCACCTCGGTCCAGGCAATTGTGATAATCACACCATTCGTTTGGTACGACAGAACTGGGGAACCGAGAACATCTGGTTCATCAAAGACCTTAGGATCTGTGCCGGCCGCATATTCATCAATATCCAGCGCACCGTCACCATCAGTATCGGTCTGAGAGTTGTCGACCGTGGGATCGAGGCCGTTGTCTGTCTCCCAGGTGTCCGGAATACCATCATCGTCCTGGTCAACGAAAGCGACAGTGATGGTAAAGCTCTGCTCAGCAGACCCAAGACCGTCACTGACCTGCAAGACAACTTCATGATCACCAATGTCTTCAAAAACAGGTGTGCCGGTTAACTGGCCTGTCTCAGCTGAGAAAGTTAACCAATCCGGGAGAGTCGGTGCGCTCAACGTGATCTGGTCACCATCCAGGTCCGACGCAGTCACTTCAAGGCGATATAATTCGCCTTCAAGAGCCGTGATGTCTGGAGTGCTGGTAAATTCAGGCAGCGTGTTTCCTATTTTCACCTGAAGTTGTCCCGTATCGATGGATGAGTTACCATCGGAGTCAATTGTTCTCAAAGTGTAGTAATAGGATGAATTCTCCCCCACCTCAGTATCAAGTAAAGAAGTGCCGGCAAGCGTTGAGTAGGCGAATTGCTCCCCAAGCTGTCCCGGTTCAATGGAGCGATAGATCAACAGGTGATGGGCATCCACATCGGTGGGGTTGACCCACTCCAGGAGAATGTTGCCGGAGGCAAGGAGAGTCGCAACGGCCTGGGTTGGAGGCCCCGGGTCATCACACAAATCGCCGAGACCGTCACTGTCAGTGTCGATCTGGGCCGGGTTGTCTACAGACGGGCAGCTGTCAAGGACATCGATCACGCCGTCCTCATCGGTATCTGCAGAAGACGCAACATCAGGTCTCCAGAAATCAGGGGTCGTGCCACCTGAAGATGTCACTCTTTCTATACCACCGCCATCGGCGAGCATTTTCCAGAGGTTCTGCGTCTCACCTTCGTCGCGGTCGGAAGTAAAAACGATAACAGGCTCGCCATTACTTGCCGGAGAGGGAAAGGTGTCGTTAAAATCATTTTTCGAGAGATTAATCAGGTTGGCGCCGTCCGGATCTATTAGAGAGATCTGGTCCTGGCCATCCTCGTCACGTTTTATAAAAACGACCTTGGTCTGTCCGCCAACAGTGAACTCACCGCCGGGGGATCGGCTGAATTCACCAGATGCTCCATCAAACGTCAGTTGCACTAATTCGGTGGCATCCCTATCGATTGAGTAGATCTCGATGGATTCATCGTCAAGAGGAATACCTCTTTGCATATAAACCATGCTGCCATCGTCACTGAAAACGGCAAAATCACTGTCCTGAGAGTCTGCAAAAAATAGCGCCAGCTCTGAACCGTCGCTGTTGATGGTGTACAACTCCTTGCTCTCACTTCCAAATCTCGCCGAGAAAAGAATTTTCGCTCCATCAGGCTGCCAATCAATTCCGTACAGGCCATCTGCCGCCAAGCTATTTGATAATTGGGTGACATTGCTGCCATCCATATCCATAACAAACAATTCAAACATCCCTTCCCGGTTCGACGCGAAAGCGATTTTTGTCCCATCAGGGGAGATCGAAGGAGACTCATCTCGCGCCGGGTCATCAGTTAAACGGAACTCGTTACTACCGTCCTCATCAATCAGATAGATTTCTGAGTTGCCATCCCGACTGCTGACAAAGGCGATTTTGCCGATCTGAACGATGGCATGAGTTTCTCCCAAAAAGCTCAGAGCAACAATCAGGGCAATAAACGACAACGCTTTTTTCATAAATCCTCCAGGAGAAAAAACAAGGCCACTCCGTAGACACGGGTGGCCCTCAAGTCCTTATTTAGTTTTAACGGTATAAGTTGTCAACATAGAAACAAATTAGACAACAAGCCGCGAGTTTTTGTCAACACCCCTATTTGGCAGAGCACATGAATGTTTTCACAGAATCGTATCGCAGGCCCTCACGGGTTCTTGCAGCCAATCATTGTGATGTAGGCACCCGCTTTAGAAATACCGATAAAGTTGATTTGTGCATCAAGCAAGTTTTCATTGTGAGGGGGCGAATTTTTCCAACCATCAAACGTTTGCTGCGGAGTCTGAGTGTTCCAGGCCAGATTTTCGACAACCCGCGTACACCCTTCTGCAAACGCTTTTTGAGCACGGATCTCAGTGAACCCGGCGTGGCTGAAATCACCCGTCAGAAGCATATATTGACTATGCTCAAGGGCAAATCCCTGTAGCGCAAGGTTATGAGCAAGTGAGCCGAGGCTGTTACCACTACGGTACTGGTTGATCAGCGTTCTAACCTCAGCTTCAAAGCTACTCTCCCCGCTCGGGCAAACAAGGTCGCTGCCACTGCAATCCTGGTCAATGCCATCTCCACAATTTTCCCAGGTGTTCGGGTGGACAGATGAATCATCGTCATTGCAGTCACCAGAAGTGGCCGTGAGCTCTTCGACGGTAAAGTAACCTGAAGAAGGCCGAACGGCAGCATTGATTGTTGTTCCTTCAGAGTAGCCGTCCAAATCACTGTCGAGGAACCAGTCATATCTGACCTCGACCGGGCAACTCAGGTCACCACCAACGCAATCCTGGTCAATGCCGTCTCCGCAGATTTCATCGGCATTCGGGTGAACGGCTGCGTTCCCGTCATCGCAGTCACCCGAAACGGCAGTCAGTTCGTCAACAGTATAATATCGTGCATCAGGGCGCTGAATGGCACTCACAGCGTCTCCAGTCGCATAACCATCACTGTCTTCATCGAGGAACCAGTCTTGAGAACATCCTAAATCGGCGCCGCTGCAATCTTGATCGACGCCATCACCGCAGGTTTCGGTCGCACCCGGGAATATGGATTGATCAAGATCATTACAATCCCCTTGATTGACTGAGAAGCCGTCACCGTCAAGATCAGGCTCGCTGTCATCAGGGCAGATCAAATCTGAGCCGGAGCAGTCCTGATCAATCCCGTCACCACAAAGGTCAGTCGGCACCAGGATGCACAGCTTCGGGTTATCGTCGTTGCAGTCACTCTGACCCAACGCAACGCCATCACCGTCAGCGTCAACCCATTCCGGGACCACTTCGCCTAAAATAAGCAACTCGGCGTTGGAAAAACCGCTCTCGCCAGCATGCGTTGCAGCGCTCGCTGCGACATAATAGGCAGAGCCTGGCAGGGAGAGTAAACTTCTTGCTCGTCGATAGGCCCACGCCAAGGCTGCCGATACTGGACGCCCCGGTAAAGGGGTACGGTGCGTAATGAAGCGTGTAGCCGGTCGCCCCGGCAACACCGCTCCATGAAACGGTGACATCCAAAGCGGAAGTCGCAAGGGTCAGCAAAGGGGCGGCCGGAGAAACGGGGCCCTGGGGGATCATGAAAAACAGGTTGGTATTGGAATAGGCACTCTCATCAAGATCGTCATAAGCCGTCACAGCGACCAGGTAGGCAGCGTCAGGCCAGAGGTTAAAAACGCCCTCAGTTTGCCGACCAAGGTCGATACTGTTAATCGTTCCGGGGCCCAGGTAGGGATACGGGGCATAGTAAAGTCGATATCCCTTAGCAGAAGGGACTTCATCCCAGGAGACGGACAATTCGATACCGGAGGTCGCCACGCTCACCACGGGGGGGACAGGCTTCGCATACGAGACACCAGTGAGGATGAGCAGCAGACAAACGAGGAGAAGCTTCTTCATGGGCAGCCCTTATGATTTTGGACATTCAAAAACCGGGACATGGGGCCTAAACAACTCCAAGGCAGAGTAAGTCTTTTTTGCAGAGGCCATCAAACGGATGTGAACATTCAGCAAATTGCCCCAATCATGGACTTTCTTCAAACCTGTCTCCGGGATAACTACACACTTATCAGGAGCAATACCTGTGCCGCAGAGCGACACGTGCTTTCTTTATATTCGAAGTTATTAAGATGACGAGTGTTTCCCACATTAACAGCGGGCATGATACAGGTAAGTTCATCCTAAAGAAGCTTAGTAGAATAACTCTTTTGTCACATTCAGGAAGTGATTTGACGGTATATCACAGCAGGCCAATGCCCTCCCCAGGCAGAAGAATGGTCGTTTCGATTTTGTATGAACGGTCCGCCTCATCATGGGCTCACAACAATCTTTAATCGAACCGATGGCAGCAGTCGGGATGTCGCGGTGACATACCGTAACGATACCGTCAACGAAGTGCAGCACTTCCGGAGTGGCGGTATTCTGAATTATGTGTTGCGGAATTTGATGAAGTAGTTTGTAGAGAGTTCACACGTAATAATTCAGGGGCAGCCACCATACGGGACTGCCCCTTTTACCGACACCAGTGCAAACGATTAATTGAAGCCGAAACCGGTCACCGTGAAGACGAGGTCGTACGGATAGTTTGGATCCAGCTGCAGGACCGCCCAGATGGAGTTGCCATCCCAGAGCATCAGGTCCGGGATGTATAATTCAAGGCTGCTGGAGAGGCTTGCCGTATAGCTTTGTGCCGGGTTGATGAAATTGTAGTCGCTGACCACAAACGAGAATTGGGTGTTGGGGATGAAGCTCATCACCGCGTTCAGAGATGTTTGTGGTGATGTATCCCAGATCAATGAGGGGATTGTCAGCGTCAGGTCTCCAGAAAGGGTTGCGCCGCTCGACTGCGCAGGAGTGCCGCTGGTTGATGCCGTCTGGACACTCGGCACATACTGGCGGATAAAGTCGAGAAAGGAAGACACCCGGCTGTAAACACCGTAGCTGTTGGCTCCTCCACAGGGTGTCCCGTCGGGAGACGCACCAAAACTGACCACACCAACCTGCTGCACGCCGGTTGCTGTATTGATCAGCAATGGGCCACCGCTGTCGTTCTGACAGGTATCTTTGCCCCCCTCGAAATAACCGGCACAGATCTGGTTGTCATAGATACTCAAACCCATCCCCTGATAAACGGCGTCACAGGTCGCGTTTGAAACCAGCGGCATCACCAGGTATTGCAGGATGTCGGAATTCGCACCGTCGACCGAGGTCAATCCCCAACCCAACGCGAATGATGACGTGGGCATGGTCCCCCCTGCATTCAGAACTACCGGCGCTTTTGCGGCTGGTTGCGACAATTCCAGCAAGGCAATGTCGTTGACAACCTGAACCTTGTCGTAGAGCGGGTGCTGTATGAAGCGCTTGATCGGTGTTAATGAAGCGGGCGTGGTGTCTCTCTGGTCATAAAGCCCGGTGTAAACAAAGATGCCTTCGACTTGCTCACCATCAACACAGTGGGCTGCGGTCAGCACCCAGGTTGGGGCGATCAGGGTGCCGCCGCAACCATGGCCACCGCTGGTATAGGGGAAGTGGATCGAGACCATGTAGGGCCAGTCGCCTCTCGGGGCATCGCTGCCGCCTATAATGCGCGGTTCTGGACCGACGGCATAGGCATTCAGTGATAATGACAGCACGATGACCGTTGCGAGCAGAATGTGTTGGATTGTTCTCAGCATGGCAGGCTCCTTAAGAGTGAGCATCCGGGGGTGCTGAATCTCTGTAGAGATATCCCCCGATCAAGAAAGTTCACCCGATCATGTTATTCGAGTTCAGTGACTGAGGTCTAGAGCTAAAATGTTTCGATGGGAGATTGCAATGTCATTCCGGGTAAAGCTGAGCAAGCTTGAGAGGCCAATGGTTATTCTGGAGCGTCTGATCGGTCGTGCATGCCATAGTCTCTGACAACGTCCGCCACACGAATTCTAAAATCTGCAAAGATGTCGTTTTTACCCTTCTCCTGGGCCAGACGGTGCATGTCAAATTCACGCCACTGCCTGATTGAAGCCTCGTCTCGCCAGAACGAAAGGGAACAGAGCTTGCCCTCATTGGACAGGCTGGCAAAACGCTCGATGGAGATGAAACCGTCAACGCTGATCAAATGTTCCCGCAGCTTGGCTGCAATCTGCAGGTACTCGTCCTGTCGCCCTTCTCTGATCTGAACTTCGAAAATAACCGCGATCATGTCTGGCTTGCCTTTGAGTTAAGTTGATTGATCTCATGATAACGAAAGCAGTCAGTCGTGTGGTCATTGACCATGCCCACGGACTGCATGAAAGCGTAACAGATGGTTGAGCCGACGAAGTTGAAGCCGCGCTTTTTAAGGTCTTTGCTCAGCTGGTCCGAAATCCTGGTGTTGGCGGGAATGGAGGAATGGTCTTGCCAGGAGTTGATGACTGGCTTGCCATCGACGTAACGCCAGAGAAAATCCGAAAAAGAAGGGAACTCAGTACAAATCTGCAAAAACCCCCGGGCGTTTTTGACTGCGGCTTCAATCTTGAGGCGGTTGCGGACGATGCCGCCGTCCTGCATCAGGCGGTCGATCTCTTTCTGGTCGTAGCGGGCGATCTTTGCCGCATCGAAACAGTGAAAAGCCCTGCGGTAATTGTGACGCTTTTTCAGGATTGTCAGCCAACTGAGCCCGGCCTGCGCTCCTTCCAAAATCAACATCTCGAAGAGCAGTCGATCGTCATGAACGGGGACACCCCAATCTTTGTCGTGGTAGGCGACATACTGCGGGTCGCTGCCACACCAGATGCAACGCATGACGATGTCCTTTCCGGTTGGATGATTCTTCAGCCCTCAGTCTATCGGCTGCCCTTACCTTCTGTCCAGAGACCGAGGCCGCGATTTCTCGCTTCTGCCTCGGCGGCCAGAAAATCCTCTTTCATTCGGAAAGAGAATTTTCTGTAAACAACAGCCAGGCCCTGTTCAAGGAGCACTTGATTAAGCATGCGTCCATCAGGCAGATAGACATAGGCCAGAAGTCTGCCATGCCGATCACTTGGTGGATCATCAAGCGTCAGGAGAACTTTCTGGTTTTTGACCTGCCTGATGTTGAATTCCTTGGCGAGCCGGTAAATCTCTCGTTGCCTTGCGCTTGAAACACCTTGCCTGGCGAGGAAGTTGTCACGCTGTGAATCTTCCCTTTCCGGGGTGTCGATACCGATCAGGCGAACTTTTCCCATGGGTTCAATCTTGAGAGTGTCACCATCGTAAACCCAGGTCACCGTGCCCTGCAGGGTGGGCTCTTCGGCGCAGGCAGGGAGCGCCAGGGCGATACCCAGGTAAAGGAGGAAAGAGATCAGTCTCAAGGTCAGCCGCGGCCCCAGAGCAGCCGGCAGAAAATTCCCGTGCACAGCCCCCAGACGAGGTTGTAGGCGAGGATGAAGAGAGGAGTCAGTTGGCCAAGGTCGATACCGAGCCAATCATGTCGAGTCATGTAAGGATAGACGACGAGCAGTTGGAACAGGGTCGGCAGAAGGCTGATCCACAAACCTTTGCGGGCCCAGTGACGACGCGACTTGAGCGGGCCGACAGCGAGGAAATAAACCAGTCCCCAGAGTCCGCCCCAGATCATGCGTGAATAGATCCATTCGGGGGATAGCGTCGGGGCCATGCGAACGTTGAGTGTCGCGGGCAGTCCCATCTGGCCGGACTGCCAGGCCACCAGGCTGCTGCAAAGTGCAGCCAGCATCCCGGCACAAAAACAGATCGCTAACAGGGCTCTGGTGTGTTGCATGGCTTCTCCTGAGCTATGGATTTCAGCTGTCTTTGAGTGCGGCCCCTTCGTTCATGCTGCCAGTTCGATAGCCTTGGAGGTCGAGGGCGACATAGGTGAAACCTGCATCCTTGAAGACGGTCAGTATCTGGCGACGCATATGATCATCAATGATTCTCGATAGTTCGTCAAGTGCTACTTCGATGCGGGCGGTTTCATTGTGGTAGCGGACCCTGAAAGGTGTGGAAGCCGCTCTCGCGCATAAAGGATTCGCAGCGGTCAATCTGCTGCAACCGCTCGGCCGTGATGCGGGTGCCGTAGGGGAAACGCGAGGCGAGACAGGCGAAGGGTTGTTTCTCTGCTGTAGACAGACCACTGCGACGGCTCAGTGCACGGATATCTTCCTTGGTGAGCCCCGCTTCGAGCAAGGGAGAGCGAACCTTCAGCTCTGTTGCTGCCTGTCTCCCCGGCCGGTAGTCCTCGAGATCGTCGAGGTTCGAACCGTCGAGGACTTCTGCATAACCCAGGTCTTTCGCTTTGCTCAGACAGATTTCAAAGAGTTCCTTTTTGCAGTGGTAACAGCGTAGTGGCGGGTTGCACCTCTACTTCGACCTGAAGATCATCAACGGTCGGCTCTTCACCATGGCCTTCTTCGGAGCGCTGATTCTGGCGATCGCGGTCTACTCTGTCGTCGTCGCGGCATTCCAGTTCCAGGTCTAGCGCCTCGGGATCCGTTGCGGTCCGGGCCCGGCCACTTTCCGCTCTTCGGCCCAATCAACCCAAGTTCGACGAAAAGAATCGGCGTCACCATGATCGCCTTCCTCAACCCCAGCAGCCAACCGCCGCCACGGTGGCACCAATCCGGCCAGATCGTTGACCGGCAACGAGAATCGAAGCCGGTGGTTCGATGATTCTGGCCTTTGACGTCCCATGGGAGTGGCACGCCGAGGTGTGGGTACTCGTCGCCGGCGTGGTGGCGTTGGGTGGCTACGCCGCCAAGGTGGTGCAACCGAAGGCGATCGCCGCCGGCTACGAGCCGATCACCCGGGCCCAGAAGACGTGGTTCGTCCTGGCCGTCGCCGGTATGTGGGTGGTCTCCGATTGGCCGGTTCACGAGATCGCCGAGCAATACCTGTATTTCGTCCACATGTTCCAGCACCTGTTCCTGTCGATGCTGGTGCCGGCCATGTTCGTGCTGGCCACCCCTCGCTGGCTGCTGGAGCTGGTGATCTCCAAGGACAGCCGAGCCTGGAGGTTCCTCCGCACCGGTTCCAAGCCGCTGGTGGCGGGTCTCACCTTCAACGCCCTGACAATGCTGCTGCACTGGTCGCGCCTGGTCCAGCTCTCGTTCGAGAACGGCGCAGTGCACTTCGCCCTTCACCTGATGATCTTCTCGTCCGGCCTGTTGATGTGGATGCCGGTCTGCGGGCCGATAAAGGAATGGCGGCTGAGCCCGATGGGCCAGTGCTTCTACCTGTTCGCCATGTCGATCGTGCCCACGGTGCCGGGGGGTTGGCTGGTGTTCGCCGAGGACGTGGTCTATCGCCACTACGACACGCCGGAGCGCCTGTGGGGTGTCGGTGTGCTGACCGACCAGCAGGCGGCCGGTGTCGTCATGAAGCTGGTCGGCGGGTTCTTCCTCTGGGCCGTCATCTTCGTCATCTTCACCCGTTGGGCCAACCGGGAAATGGCCTCCGACGAGCAGCAACGAACCGAACGGCAACAGGCCGAGCGGGCTCGCGCCAAGCAGGCGCTGGCCGACAGCGAACCGCCGATTGGTGGGGTCGAGCCCGTCGGGCCGTCGGGGGCGGCGACCACGCCGGAAGTGGCCGGCGGTACGTCCGATGAGCGTGGCGCAGTCCTGACCTTCGAGGACGTCCGTCGCCAGTTCGAGAACAACCCGCCCCCCGCCGCCGATCGCTGAGGCGGAGACACCGTGGATCTGGCCAAGATGCGGTTGGAATACGAGGCGGCCGGACTGGCCGAGGCGGACGTCGCCGACGATCCGTTCCGACAGTTCGACGTCTGGCTGACCGACGCCGTCGAGGCCGAGATCCACGAGCCGAATGCGGTGGTGGTGTCCACCGTCGATGGCAACGGCCAACCGTGGAGTCGGTATGTCCTCCTCAAAGCCGTCGACGGCCGGGGTTTCGACTTCTTCACGAACTACGAGAGCAACAAGTCGAGCCAACTGGCAGACCACCCGAGTGGCGCCATGACCTTCGGCTGGCTCGAACTGCACCGCCAGGTCAACATCGCAGGCCCCGTCGAGCGGCTGGCCGGCGAGGAATCCGATCGATACTGGGCCCAGCGGACCCGAGGATCCCAGCTGGGAGGGTGGGCGTCAGCCCAGAGCTCGGTGCTGGAGAGTCGGGACCAGTTGATGGCCCGATACGACGAGATCGGCAAGCGGTTTCCAAACGAGGTGCCCCGACCCCCGCACTGGGGCGGCTGGCGCCTGGTGCCACACACGGTCGAGTTCTGGCAGGGCCGGCAGAATCGGCTGCATGATCGGTTGCGCTACGTGCGGTCCGGGGCGCACGATCACGGCTGGGAGCTTCTCCGGCTCTCACCCTGATCCGAACCACGGAGCCGACTTCGGTTGCGGTCCGGCTGGTGACCGCTGCGGTCTGGCCGGGGCGGTGTCGCCGTCGGCAGTCAGCGGTCGGCGACGGCGGGGATGACGTCGGAGCCGGCCATCGATACGTGATCGAGATCCCCCAGGTCGAGCACCTGGAGATACATCCGGGTGATGCCCTCGTCGGCATAGGCCCCCAGCCGATCGACGACCTCCTCCACCAGGCCGGCGGCGCCATCGGCTCGCAGTTCCTCCGCCGATCGTCCGATGGCTGCCGCTCGACGGCGGACCTCGGCTTCGCTGCCACCGACGCACAGGACCAACGCGGCCGACTTGACGATCTCGCCCGGGTTCCGGCCGATGGTTTCGCAGGCTGCTTCCACCCTCTCGATGGCCGGCCGTATCTGCTCGATGGGGGTGAACGGCAGGTTGAACTCCGCGGCGTAGCGGGCCACCAGCGCCGGCGTCCGTTTCGGGCCCCGACCGCCGATGATGATCGGCGGCCCCGGTTTCTGGATCGGCTTGGGAAGCGCCGGAGAGTCGACGAAGCGGTGGAACGTTCCGTCGTGACTGTAGGTCTTCCCTTCCGGGGTCGACCACAGGCCCCTGATCTGCTCCAACGACTCCTCGTAGCGGTCGAATCGGTCGCCGAGGGGCGGGAAGTCCAGGCCGTATGCGCTGTGCTCGGCTTCGTACCAACCCGCACCGAACCCGAACTCGACCCGACCGCCGCTCATGGCGTCGACCTGGGCCACCGCGATGGCCAGCGGTCCCGGCCGGTAGAACGTCACCGGGCTCACCAACGTGCCGAGGCGGATGGTCCTGGTTTCCCTGGCCAGACCGGCCAGTGTCACCCAGGCGTGGCTGGGGCCGGGGAAGCCGGAGACATCACCCATCTTCAGGTAGTGATCCGACCGGAAGAACCCGCTGAATCCTGCCGACTCGCTGGTCAGGGCGACGGCCAGCAGGTCCTCGTAGGTCGCGCCTTGCTGGGGTTCGGTGAAGATTCGTAAGTCCACCGTCGAACACTAGCTCACCGGTTTGGGGGCGCCTCCCATCGGCGCCGTCCGACTCCGCGGGGTGGACGATGGTCGTGGTCGTGGTGGTGGCAACGATGCCGCCATCGATCGATTGCTTGTATCAGGTCACGGCTCGGCCGGTCCTACCCCTCGAGAGGGCGGTTCCGGCGAGGAGGGTGTGTGATGAGCAAGGTCGATCGGATTGTGGTGCCGATGGTGGCCCTGGCGTTTCTCGGGGTGTTTGCATCCGGCCTGGTGGTGCGGTCGGGCGCGGTCGGTTCCGGCGGCGACAACCTCGACTCGGTCGGCGTTGACGCCGGGGCCGTCGGGGCCGTCGGGGGTGGGGGTGAGCTCGGCTCGGGCGGTTCCGACGATGGCGTCGGATCGGGACGGGGCACGATGTTCGGCGAGGCTGCCATTCGATCGACCACACGGTCACCGGGAGATCCCACTCGGCGCCCGTCGGCCTCGGCTCCGAGCCCGGCGGCCCCCCTGGCCGACGACGCCGCCGAGGGCCCGGAGCAGTCCGGCCGAGCTGGTGCCGGCGACGGTTCCACCGCAGCCGGCCCGGAGGGCGACAGCGTTCCGGCGGGCGCCGACCTCGAGCCCGGGTCGCCGGCACCCGACGGTGTGGCACCCGCCGGCGGCGATCGGGCAAGTGACGCCTCGGGAAGTGGCGCCCCGAGAAACGGTGCCCCGGGTGCTGGTTCGGGATCGGGGAGTGGTGGTCCTGCCGGTGGCGCCGGTTCGGGGTCGGGGAGTGGTGGTTCTGCCGGTGGCCCGGGTGCTGGTTCGGGATCGGGGAGTGGTGGTCCTGCCGGTGGCCCGGGTGCTGGTTCGGGGTCGGGCGACCCTGCTCCGGACGGCGGTGGAGCCGAACCTGGCGGCGGTGGCGACCCGGGTGGCGGCACCGGCCCCGCAGACCCTGGTCCTGCGACCGGACCGATGTTGACCGTCGATCCCGGCATCGTGGTCCCGACCTTCCCCGTCGTCACAGCGCCGTCGATCGTTCCGCCGCCCACCGAGTTGACCATCCCGGTTGTCACGCCCCCGGTTGTCCCGACCGTCAGCCTGCCGAGGCCGACGATCCCCCGGCCGCTTCCGACGCCCTCGCTCGAAACGGTCCCCCGGCCGCTTCCGACGCCTATGCTCGAAACGGTCCCCCGGCCGCTACCCCCGCCTACGCTCGAAACGGTCCCCCGGCCGCTACCGCCGCCTACGCTCGAAACGGTCCCCCGGCCGCTACCGCCGCTACCCCCGCCTACGCTCGAAACGGTCCCCCGGCCGCTACCGCCGACACCCCCGTCGCTCCTTCCATCGTTGCCGACGGTTCCCCGAGAACCGATCGTGCCCCTCCCGCCTCCGCTGCCCGGATTCGGCAGCTGAGGTTGCGGCCGCCGGTTGGCCTGTCAACCTCTCACGACACCGGCCAGCTGGCGGCCGCCTCGACCAGACCGTCGATCAGGTGATTGACGTGAGGGAACCGCTTCGACTCCCGGCAGTGCGCCGGCCAGAACCGGGCCAGCGGCGACAGCCCTCTGACCCGAGGCGGCAGCTCCAGCTGCACCCCTCCCCGGGATGACAGGTTGCACGGGTTATCGGGGTGGAGGCCTCGCAGCGCCTTCGGGATCTCTTCGATCTCGTCGATCGTGCGGTACGCCGGCAGCGCCGATCTGACGTGATGTGCCACGTGGTAGGCCAGGTCACGGTTGGCGCCCCCGCACAGCAGGCTGGTGAAGTGGCCCTGCCGTCCGTACCCATGGAGCGCCACCACCACATCGCAATGCTCGATGAAGGCCTTCAGCCGGGGCGACTCGTCCGGCGACACCAGCTTCGACGGGATGTGATGGCGCATGCCGGCCGGCTGCAGCACCCCGTAGAAGGACGAGCCGGAACGGGCCGCCGCCTCCGAAGCGATCTGCTCGGTGACTCGCTCCAGATTGCCGCCGTGAAAGGCGCAGAAACCGAAACGGCTCCGGAGGTCGCTCACCTCGATGACGCCCGGTTTCGTCAGCAGCTCGGCGAAGGTGATGGGCTCCCGGTTGACCTCTTGCACGTCCCCAGATTGGCAGATGGTCGAGGCCGGCGGTGAATCAGGGTCGGACGCTACCGGCGATCGCCGTCGAACGGTGACGAGCCGACTCAGGAATCGACCAGGACCCGTTCGGCATCATCGCTGCGGCTGCGTCGGGCCAGGAAACCGGCGACGGCCAGAGCGATGTTGACGGCCAGGAACGTCCAGCCCATCAGGCTGGTTCGGGCCATGGTCCGCCCGAAGACCGAGACCTGGGCACCCATCCACTGGGCCAGCGATGCCTGCCAGCCTTCGGCGGTGGTGACGATCGAATTGATCCATGGGGTCGGTTGTGTCGAGAAGTCCAGTACCTGCTCGGACCAGATGCCGTAGAGGGCGACGTAGATGCCGACCACGATCAGCACCACGGCCGAGATCAGGTTGATCTTGGGGAGCAGGCTGCGGAACCGGCTGACGATGCCCTTCTTGCCGAAGCCGACCGCCAGCGTCAACACGGTGGCCAGCAGGCCCATCCCGATGGCGTAGGAGACGAACGAGCCGAGCCGCTCGCCGAACGACGTACCGCTGGCGGAGTTGCCGATCGCCCCAAGGAAGATGCCGATCGTGCAGCTGAGCGAGGCGACGGCGTAGGAGACACCGAAGACGAACATGCTGCCAACCGACCGACTGCCACCGCCCTTGTTCATCTTGGGGATCTTCACCATCGGCTGGAACCCGGCCAACATGGCGATCCCCAGCGCCACCAGCCCGACGCCGACCACAACGGTGATCCGGGGTAGCCAGCCCGACTCCTGGAGCCCGGTGATCGTTCCGGCCAGGAACAGGCCGAGGACACCGAACACCGCGAGAAACCCGGCCGACATCGAGAGCCCGACCACCTGTGCCCGGTTGAGGGCGATGATCGAGGACTTCTCGGCGTCCTCACCGTCGTCGAGCCCGAGGAAGAAACCGAGGTAGGCGGGCAACAAGGCGAAGCCGCACGGATTCACCAGTGCAACCATGCCGAGGGCGAAGGCCCGCGGATCGAACAGATCCCCCATCAGGTCTTCTCCAACAGGTGTTCGTCGATCAGTTCCTGCAGCTTGGTGTCGTTCAGGACGCCGGTCCACAGGTACAGGAGCTCACCGTCGGACGAGATGAAGGCGGTGGCCGGCGTTCCCTTGGCGTCCATGGCGCTCCAGATCTCGGTGTTCGGCTGGAACACGGTTTCGTAGCTGATGGATGTTTCGGCGACGAAACTCCGCCAGGTGACCTCGTCGAGATCGTGGTTGATCCCGACGAACCGCACCGCATCGCCGTTGGCCAGATGCACGGCCTCGAAGTCGGGCAATTCGGCCCGGCACGGGGCACACCACGATGCGAAGAAGTTGACCACGAGGGGATCGCCCCGATAGTCGGCCAGGGTTGCGGTCTCGCCATCGGCGGTGAGGAAGGCCAGTGCAGCGAACTCCTCGGCGTCGGTCGGTTCGGTGCCGTCGTGCCCTCCGGCGAACAGCGCCAGCAGCACGACGACCGCCACGGCTGCGGCCGCCAGCCCGCCCAGCAGCGCCCTTCCGGAGAACGGCCCACCGGCACCGGCGGGCCGGGCCCCGGGAGAATCCTCTTCGCTGACGTGCGCTTCCATTGTCGCTCCCTACCAGAGTCCTGAGCCGTACTGTAGAGCCTGGGCTGCTTCACGGAACCGGCACCGTCCCCCGGCGCATTCCCCGAGTCATGGAAAACCAAAGCATCCCGGGCTCGAAAATTCCGTTGCCCGGGATGTTGGTTCGATTTCTCGAAGATTGTCGACGGATGGCTTCTCTTCACCCAATCAGGCGATCAGCTTCTGCAGGTGGGCCGGGATTGGCACAACCGGGAGCTGATCTTCCGGTCGTGCCACCTTGGGAGGCCGGCCTCGCCGACGCTTCTGGGCCAGCACCCGTCCATTGGCGAACAACTGCCCACCCCAGACACCGCACGGTTCGGCACGTGAGATCGCTCCCTCGAGGCAGGGGGCGATCACCGGGCACTCGGCGCAGATCTGCTTCGCGGCCACGATGTCCGACAGCTCTTCGGAGAAGAACAGATCGATCGACCCCGGGACGGCCCGGCAGGCCGCCTGGAGTTGCCAATCGGCTGCCGTGTCGTCGGAGTTCTCGTCGATGTGGTCGATCGTCCCGCTGGAAGCACCGTTCAAGGCGACCGGGGTCTCGTCGATGGTGACGAACCGACCGGTAACGGCCCCTTCGGTGCTGGACGGGACGGTGAAGCTGATCTCTTCTGGTTCGAGTGACTGAATTGCTTCCCACTCTTCGGTGATGGTCATCGTTCTTCCTCTGCAAGGGGCGCCGGCATGGGGTTGCTGTTCATCTGCCTGCGCTGTGAGTTATTCGTCAGGTTTTCATCTGGACGTAGCGGTTCCTTTCTGCGATACAGTCCCGGTCCCTTTGACCGAGGCGTAAAAGCGAGAAAGCCGCCGGGGCTTTGCTCCCAGCGGCTTGGTCGGTGTTGCGTTTTCCGAGTTCTACCTCAGGTTGCAACCTTCGAGCGCTGGAAGTGGTTGGTCTTGGTCTTCGGGCCGTATGCCCAGGTAAAACCGGTGACCGGGGAA
>CAVPPD010000004.1:0-75620 GCA_963707155.1 uncultured delta proteobacterium
CATTCATCGAAGGCTACGAAGTTACCGGCTATGTTATAAAGGCAGGCCAGGACTTCATCTCTGTTGGCGTTGATGGCAACCCGGCCCCGGCTCTGGACACCCATAGCCATAAAGGGACCGATTTCGAAGGCACCTACAACACTGATACAGGGGTTGTTGATGTTGAATCAGGGGCCTCTTCCTCGAGCTTTGCAGCTTCCTCATCCGTGGACGATTTTGAGGGTGATGACAGTTATGAGGTCGATGAACAGTCTGGAGGAGATGAAGATGATACTCTCGTTGACCTCCCAGGCGACAGCCTCCTGACTGGTGGTGACGGTGCGGACACTTTCGTGTTTGGCAGTAGTGATGGCGACAAGAACACGATCACCGATTTCAGTATTGCCGATGGAGACGTCTTGCGCCTTACAGATGTACTGGATATCGACGGCGAAGCACTTGACGGCAACCCTGATGGTGAAATTGATGGCTTCGATATCGGTGTCACTGTTGATGGTAGTGATGTGATACTGCACATCACTGGTAGCCTGGGTACAAGTGACGTGACGCTCAAAGGTATCAACGTCTCCGATGAGCCTGGTGGCCCCAACCCATTTGATGGGGCGACAACGCTGGATGACCTGTTCGTTGGTGGACTCCAGGTCGATTTTAACCCTGAAGACTTTGGCTCCTAGCAAAGGCGTCCGGGGCAAGCCGCAAATGGCTTGCCCCGGAGAATAAATTTTGACTCTCAAAGATATAGGCGGGGCGATTTTAAGTCGCCCCGCTTTCTTATAAATTTTCAGTCTTGTTCGTGTTGGTAAGTAACCAGCATATGGCGGGTATCACATTGAAAGATCTTCCGAACCCCCTATAAGACCTTGTTTCCAATGGAACGAGCAACACGATTGACAGTCAGGTTAAGAGTGATTAGGATGCTGAAACCTGTCATGCAAAAGAACTTAATTCTCATAACCCTGTTGCTGTCCTGTCTGCTGATCTCGCGACCGGTTGAAGCACGTCTTACGCTTGGTGTGGTCGTCGGATCAAACGAAGCTGCCAGCGAAATTACTTCATCTCAAGCAAATTCCCTTGCCACTATTCTCGCGGAGAAACTTCAGGAAGAGGTCGTAGTCAGGGAACTGTCTGATTCCGCCACTCTCATCAATTGGCTCGACCGATTTGCCATGCTTGACCTTGCTTTACTCCCTGTAAGAGAGGTTCAAGCCAGCCTCACCGGGTTTGTGCAGACCGGACCTGTTGATAAGCAGGAAAAATTCACGCTGGTTTTCCGCCAGGGGGTCGATCGTGATTTGCCACCGCGCGTCGCCAGTATTGTGAGTGATCCTGGTTTCTCGCCCTGGAGAATGGACACGACGATTGCCCCTCCCGTAGCGCAGGGAGACAGGAAGAAGCTCTCTCACTGCAGAGCCGAAGATACCCTTTGCGGATGAGCGGGTTGCCCCACCGGTTGATTTACAGCAGGTTCCTCCAATGAGCTCGGGACGGGCACAGGCTCAGCTGCAGGCCGGTATCGATCGGGGCCTCCCGCCCCGCGAGCAGATCCCTGTGAAAAGCCTTGTGCTAGGTGTGTTTCCTGACCCGGAAGGTCTCGTTAGATCATCACAGCAGGCCGAACAATTGGCTCATTATCTGACACAGGTCTTGCCCGTGTCGGTTAAGGTGAAGGAATTTTCCCGCCTCGACACTTTTATTGACTGGTTTATACGCTATCGCATGGTTGACCTCGCCGTGTTGTCACCCGCTGCTGCCAAAGATAATTTGGGAACTGATTACGTCCCTTTGGCAAAGTTGCTCCACGTTGACAGGCAGGGTAAGGGGGTAGCAGAGCTGGTGGTCATGAGACACGGTCAAAACGATGATATGCAGGCACAGCTGCAACGGGCCCTCCTCGATATGACGCAAACGGCAGAGGGGCGGGCTCTTCTGACAGCATTAAGTCTCAGGGATGTTCTTGTCCCGGAAGATGTTTCTGGCCGGCAGGTTGTGTTTGAATATCAACCTGAGCCGATGATAGAAAAGGACAAACCTCTGGTCGAGCTGCCAGCAGAAACGGCGAAGATGATTTTACCGCCGGTGGTTGAATATTCCGAGCCGACCGAGCCAGTGCCACCCTCGGAAATAGCTCTCGCAACGAAACCGATACTGCCTCTGGCCAACGAACCGGTCTCAATGCCCCCGGTGATTGAGATCACCGATATAGCTCGACTGGTGCCTGACATCTCAGTCATCCCTGATGAACCTGTTCCTCCGAAGCGGATTGCAGATATTGTTTCTACTGATGTGGCGGAGCGACTGTCAGACCCCCTGCAACCGCAGAATCCTGAGTCCGTTGATATCATTCTCCCAATGGTTCCTTCCGACCCGATCGGCATTGATGAGCCTCCTGCGGTTTCACTGAAGGCTGAACTGCCCGATGTAACACAACCATTATCTGAACCGGCTCTCCTTCCCGTTGACCCGGTTGCACCTGTGCCACCAGAAGAAGTCGGTGTCCCTCCTCTTCTGGCTACGCGGCCAGACATTCAGCCACCGGAGATTCAGCCGTTGGCGGAGACCGCTGCTCAGCTTTCTCTGCCTGATTTGCCTGATTTGCCTGATTTGCCCGGTGCCGAAGAACCGCTTCCCCAGACGCCTGTACCGGCGCCTGTTGAAATGACTCCACCCCCGTTACCTGAACAGGCAACACTTATTGTCTTGCCTGAGACGGAGCAGTCAGCACCGACAGCTGTGGATGACGTGAATGTTGTTGTCGAGGCATTAGAGGCTCAGGTTGTCGCTGTGCCTCAGGTTGTGCCTGAGGTTGAGGTTGAATCAGAATCTTTCGTCAGTGAGGAGCCCTTTAATTATGAGCAGCAGGAAATGGTGTCAGATGCCCTGAAATTTTCTGCTGTGGCGACACCGAGTGAACTCGCCGGTGTGGAGCCTGTCATCATTGATGAGAACAAAGATCCGTGGTCTGAGGAAGAATTTGCAGCAGTGCTCGCCGAAGACATGGTCGCTGCAGTCGTCTCGCAGCCCGATCTGCCCCCTGAATTGCGTCCATCGGGGGTACCGGTTGTCCGCCCCGGGCGTGCAGCGCGCACCAGGGAGGTTTCCGAGGATCAGGTCTTGGTGGCCTCTTTGCCTGAGCCTCTCAGGCAGGTTGAGCCTCCTCGCCCACCCAAGCTTTTGCCGGACGAGGAACCGGAACCGGGGATTGTGTACATTGTGCCCTTTGTTGGTGTCATGGTCCCCAAGGAAGTGAATACCCGTATTTTCGACCAGTTCGTTGACAGGATGAACCTGGAGGGTGAGGCACTCGAGTTGCAATTTGTCATCCTCAAGAGTGGGCTGCAGCGGGTTTCACCTGAATGGCTTGCGGTTCGTCAATACGTAACTGGCGAAATTTACGCCTATGTGGAAGATTCCAGTTGTTGTTCGACGGACCTCCGCACCAAAGCCAAGCTGACTTACCATCGCCCAAATCAAGCCACACCACCATTTGGATATGAGTACCCGGTGAAACGCTTTTTTGACCACGATCGTTCCTCGGTCGAGATTGAACGCACCAAGCTGGCGGATGATATCGCCGAGACCCTGTCGAGTGAGCTGATAAAGGCTCTGAGAAACTGATTTTATCAGCGAATCATGCGGGCCAATCAACGCGTTGGCGACCTCCTGTAGATAATCCTCATTGATTCAAATTTTTTTCTGAAAATCCCTTGACAATCTCGGGAGGCTGATTATATTTATGCCTGCTTTTGGCACTCTCGGCTCGTGAGTGCTAACTTGATTATCCAGGCACGGATCTCAGGACAAACAAGAGAACTTATACCCCAGATCTTTTTCAAGAAGGAGAGTACAGTTATGAACATCAGACCTTTGCATGACCGGATCATTGTAGAACGTCTCGAGGAGGAGACAAAGACAGCCTCTGGCATCATTATCCCCGATTCCGCCAAGGAAAAGCCACAGCAGGGCAACGTCATTGCTGTCGGCAAGGGCAAAGTGACAGAAGACGGCAAGGTTTTGCCACTCGATGTCAAAGTTGGCGACAAGGTTCTGTTTGGCAAATATTCAGGCACCGAAGTCAAACTGGACGGCAAAGAATTCCTGATGATGCGTGAGGATGACATCCTCGGCGTCGTCGAATAAATTACATTACCCAATACCGATTACGGAGGATAAATAGTCATGGCAGGTAAAGAGATTAAATTTGGACAGGAAGCTCGTGCATCAATTCTGGAAGGGGTTAACGCCCTTGCCAATGCAGTAAAAGTGACTCTCGGTCCCAAGGGCCGCAACGTTGTGATTGCCAAGAGCTACGGTGCTCCACTGATCACCAAGGACGGCGTCACCGTTGCCAAAGAGATCGAACTCGAAGGCAACTTCGAGAACATGGGCGCTCAGCTGGTTAAGGAAGTTGCTTCCAAGACCTCTGATGTTGCCGGCGACGGTACCACCACGGCGACGGTTCTGGCGCAGTCCATCTATCGTGAAGGTGTCAAGCTGGTCTCGGCCGGTCACAACCCGATGGAGATCAAGCGCGGTATCGACAAGGCTGTTCTCGCTGCTGTCGCATCCCTGCAGGCTCTCTCCAAGCCGGTTAAAGACCACAAGGAAATTGCCCAGGTCGGTACCATCTCGGCCAACTCCGACGAGACGATCGGCAATATCATCGCCGAAGCGATGGAGAAGGTCGGTAAAGAAGGCGTTATCACCGTCGAGGAAGCCAAGTCGATGGAAACCTCTCTCGAAACCGTTGAAGGGATGCAGTTCGATCGCGGTTACCTCTCCCCTTACTTCGTTACCGATCCTGAGCGCATGGAAACGGTCATGGAAGATGCACTGATCCTGGTCCACGAAAAGAAAATCAGCAACATGCGCGAGCTGCTGCCGGTCCTCGAGCCGGTTGCCAAGCAGGGCCGTCCGTTGCTCATCATCTCTGAAGATGTCGACGGCGAAGCTCTGGCGACCCTGGTGGTCAACAAGCTGCGTGGCACCCTGAACATCGCTGCCGTCAAGGCTCCCGGTTTTGGCGATCGTCGCAAAGCGATGCTCGAAGACATCGCGGTTCTCACCGGTGCTCGCGTGATCTCCGAGGAAGTCGGTCTCAAACTGGAGACAGCAACTCTCGACATGCTCGGTACTGCCAAGCGTATTGTTATCGACAAGGACACCACCACGATCATTGACGGTGCTGGTTCCGAAGCGGATATCGCTGGTCGCGTCAAGATGATTCGTGCCCAGATCGAAGAGACCAGCAGCGACTACGACAAAGAGAAGCTCCAGGAGCGTCTTGCCAAGCTGGTCGGTGGCGTTGCTGTCGTCAAGGTCGGCGCTGCGACCGAAACCGAGATGAAAGAGAAGAAAGCCCGCGTCGAAGACGCTCTGCACGCAACCCGTGCTGCCGTTGAAGAGGGTATCGTCCCTGGAGGCGGTGTGGCTCTGATCCGTGCGATTGAAGCGGTTGCCAAGGTTGAAGCAACAGGTGAGCAGGTGTTCGGCGTGAATATCGTCAAGCGCGCTCTCGAAGAGCCTCTGCGTCAGATCGCTGCCAACGCCGGTCAGGAAGGTTCGATCGTCGTTAACGAAGTCAAGAAGAACAAAGGTGCTTACGGCTTCAATGCCTCTACTGACGAGTACTGCGACCTGGTCAAAGCGGGCATCATCGACCCGACCAAAGTGGTTCGCTCTGCTCTGCAGAACGCTGCTTCTGTCTCCGGTCTGATGCTGACCACCGAGGCTTGTATTGCTGACAAACCGGCCAAAGAAGGCTGGCTGGCGGCATGCCTGACATGGGCGGCATGGGCGGCATGGGCGGTATGGGCGGCATGGGCGGCATGATGTAACGCCCAGCCATTCAGCGACAAATAAAAAAGCTCTCCGGGAAACCGGGGAGCTTTTTTTTGAGGGGCTGATCCGCAAGGTGCCTGTCCCAGGTTTGGTCGTTGGTGCAGCGCCGGCAATTATTTCAGACGGCCATTTCCTTCGAGTCGCTTCTCGGCATGGGAGTCACCGTGAAGCGCTGCTCGCCTGCCGGTGCCTCGGCCAAAACTTCAACTTCTCCTGATCCTTACCTTTGCCGTAAGAGGCGAGGATTGCTCCTGCCGTTTGCAGGTCTTCTTCGGCAGGTTGCCCGGAAACCAGCCCTAGCGGTCCCGACACACCAGGAGTGCGCAGGATGATGTAAGTACTCTTGGCGGCCTCCCGAATGGACATCGTTGTCTTTCTGATGTCTGCCGAGGGTCAGCTTGGACTGCTCTGAAAGGCGGAACTGACGGCCGATCTTGAGCAGCTCAACATCATCGACGGTGCAGTCGGGCTGGTGTTTGAACAGGTCGCGCAGGCGGTCTGAGAAGTGGATTTCGGTCAGCAGACAACCACCACCCGATGAAGGGTAATCTGTCAGCTCCCATTCCTTTGGCAAGGGCTTCCTGGGGTTTGCGTGAGCGACCCTGGATGTCGAGGAGCTGCTCACGGTCGACCAGACCCTGCTCTTCCATGGGGGTGATCGGCAGGAGCTTGGCACTCATCGGCCTGAGGATCCGGTCCGGGTGGCCGGAATAGTTGGCTACCGAACGCAGCGCGTTGGAGTTCTGGCTCATCGGTCGTTGACCGAGGACTTCGCCGGAGAAGAGAAAGTCGAAGCCCCGCTCGGCCATGATTTCACCGGCCAGGCGAAACATCATGGCGTGGCAGTCGATGCAGGGGTTCATGTTCTTGCCGTAGCCGTAACGCGGGTTTTTAAGCATCTCCAGGTGGACTTCGCTGATATTCTTCGACAATCAGCGGGATGTCCATCTGTTTTGCTGCGAGTTCTGCTTTGCTGCTGCCGAAAAAAGGAGTGACAAAGGAAATCGCAGTGACTTCGACTCCCTGACGCTTGAGACACAGGGCCGCCAGGCTGCTGTCGAGTCCTCCGGAGAGGAGTCCCAGGGCTTTACTCATAATCGTTTCTCCGTATTCATTCCTGACCACGCTATTTGGCGCGGTTGAGGAGGTTAGTGGAACCGTGGGTTGATACCATGATGTTACCTCGGATATCAAGTTCGAATCCAGTTTGCATAGAGGCGTAGAAGGCATTCAGCTTGACAATGAAAAGGCCCACTCTGCCAGAATGAGCGGCGGTTTACTGGGGATTAACACCCGCGATCCGAAGGCTTCCGGGAGAGATCATGGCTAAAATTGATTCGCTGTTCAAGATGATGAAGCAACAGGGCGCCAGTGACCTGCATATTTCCACCGGTGCGCCGCCTCTCTTCCGCCTGCACGGCGAGATGGAAAAGCTCAACTATCCGCCTTTGAGTGATCAGCAGGCCCGTGGACTGCTTTTTGAGATTCTGAACAAGGAACAGCGCGCAGAATTCGAAGAGAACCTTGATCTCGACTTTGCCTATTCCCTTGCCGGATGTTGCACGTTTCCGTGGCAATCTTCTGGAGACCCACCGGGGTGTTGCCGGTGTCTTCCGGATTATCCCGAGCAAAATTCTGACTGCCGACCAGCTTGGTCTTGCCGGAAGGTATCCGTAAGCTGACCAAGCTGAAAAAAGGTCTGGTGCTGGTGACCGGGCCGACCGGTAGCGGCAAGTCAACGACCCTGGCGGCGATGATCGACCTGATCAACAAGACCCGTCGCGAGCATATCCTGACTCTCGAAGATCCTCTCGAGTTTATCCATGAAAACCAGATGTCACTGCTCAACCAGCGTCAGATCGGTCAGCATTCGCAGTCCTTTGCCAATGCTTTGCGTGCCGCTCTGCGCGAGGACCCGGATGTCATTCTGGTCGGTGAGATGCGCGACCTGGAAACCATCTCCATGGCGATGACCGCTGCTGAAACCGGGCACCTGGTCTTCGGTACCCTGCATACCAACTCGGCTCCGAAAACCATTGACCGTATCATCGATGCTTTTCCCAAGGATGCCCAGGAGCAGATACGAACCATGCTCGGCGAGAGCCTCAAGGGTGTTATCTGCCAGCAGTTGTTGCGCACAGCTGATGGCAAAGGCCGCGCAGCTGCCCTGGAGATACTGATCTGCAACGCTGCCGTCGCCAACCTGATCCGTGAGGGCAAGACCTTCCAGGTGCCGTCAATCATGCAGACGGCGAAAGGTGATGGCATGCAGTTGATGGATCAGCACATTCTGGATATGCTCAAGGCCAAGCTTATCAATGGCGATGAAGCTTACCGCTGCTGTGTTGACAAAAAGGCTTTTGAACAGTACCTGCCGAAGCAGAAACTTTGATTAAAAAACCCTCCTGTATTGCCTGGGCCCGTTTCCCAGTGTTACTGTGATCAGATAAGAAACGGCACTGGCCAAGGGATTCTCGTGCAAGATCAATTCGGACGAACAATCGAATATTTGCGCCTGTCAGTGACTGATCGCTGTAATCTGCGCTGTCGTTACTGCATGCCTGAAGCAGGCGTGGCAGAACTTGCCCATGGTGATGTCCTGCGCTACGAGGAAATGCTGCGAGTCGTCGCCGCTGCCTGCCGCCTGGGAATTCGCAAGGTCCGCGTGACCGGTGGCGAACCCCTGGTGCGCCGTGGCATCGTCAGACTTCATCGGTCAACTGGCGGCACTGCCGGAAAAACCGGAAATAACCCTGACCACCAACGGTCTGCTTCTGGCGGAGCAGGCCGAGGCTCTTAAAGCGGCCGGTCTGTCGCGTGTCAATATCAGCCTTGATACGCTCCGTCCGGATCGCTTTCAAAGAGCTGACCCGCCGTTCTGGTCTGGAGCGGGTCCTGGCCGGGATTGAAGCCGCTGAAAGAGTCGGTATGCTGCCGATAAAGCTCAATGTGATCCCTTTCGCGGATTTCAACGAAGATGAGATCGTTGATTTTGCCCGCTTGACCCTGGAGCACCCCTGGGATGTCCGTTTTATTGAGTTCATGCCGATCAGCTCTGATCTGGAATATGCCTCCAGGGATGGCCTGTCGATGAGCGCTGTCGAGGCTCGTTTACGGACTCTCGGAGAGTTGCAGGCTCTCTCCCATCAGGAGACGTCCGGGCCGGCCCTGATGTATCGCCTGCCCGGCGCCAAGGGCCGGATCGGCCTGATCCCCTCGGTCTCCGGGCATTTCTGTGGCGATTGCAATCGTCTGCGCGTGATGGCTGACGGCCGGGTACGTGGCTGCCTCTTTGATAACGAGGAGACTGATCTCAAAGCGGTCCTGCGTGACGGGGAGTGACGATCGAGTCCTGGAAGAGTTGCTTACTGAAGGCCGCCTGTGCCAAGCCGGAAAAGCATCAGATCAATGGTAAGGGCTTTAAGTCACCAAACCGGCGCATGCACGGTATTGGTGGTTAACTGAAAAAAAGATAAAGTTTCACATGGCTGAAACGAGAGAGGCCCGCTGGTTGTCCAGGCGGGCCTCTCTCGTTTCTACCTCTCGGTATCGATTACTTCTTTACATGACATCGCGCGCAGTTGCTTTTGGCGTCAAAAGCACGTTTGCCATTGTGACAGACGCCGCAGAGCTTGCCCGCGTAGATTTCGTCCATGGTGATCGCTACGGTCCCCTGCTTCATCTTGGGGAACATCTCGCTGTTGTGGCACTCTTTGCATTTGACGCCAGCCTCCTTGTGCACTGTGCCGTCAAAGGTCACCGTGCCCATGGAGCTTTTGTTGAATTCAAGGGTCTTTTTAGCCGGAACGGCGAGAGCAATGCTGGAGCACAAGAACAGGATTGTTACAATCAGAATGCTTAATTTTTGCATGGTCATTTCCTCCTGGGTGATATGTTCATGTTCTCGGTTAAATGTCTAAGACGGTGACATTTTAACAGGTTGAGCTTCAACTGCAATCAAGCAATTGTAACCACCCGAGCGGCTGCAATCACCCGAGTGCCTGGAGTCAGAAGGAGCCTGGCTTCTCGGGCAGGGCTTCAGCCAGCAGCTCAAGAATGTGGACCGAGCGTTGACCGCCAGCGGCGTGATTGATGCTGTCCTGAAGTTGCATGATGCAGCCCGGGCAGTCTGTCGCCACCAGTTCCGCCCCGCTCGAGGCAATGTTGTCGGCCTTTTTGGCGCCAATCTTTTTGCTGTTTTCATAGTGGTAGACCGAATAGGTGCCTCCCAGCCCGCAGCAGGTCCCGGCATCCGGCATTTCGACAAACTCGACCTGGGGCAGCGCCTTGAGAATCTGACGTGGTTCTTTGGTGATGCCCTGGGTACGCAGGTGACAGGGATCGTGATAGGTGACCTTGATGCGTTGTGCGGCTTTTGGCAGGGCCTCCAGCTTTTCCGGCAGACCGTGGTTCGCCAGAAAGACGAAGATGTCCATGGTCTTTGCTGACAGTTCGTCGAACTCTTCACCCATCTCCGCGTAGATCTTGCCGAGTCCGGCATTACACGAGGCGCAGGCCGTGACGATATGATCGACCTTGTGACGGCTGAGTGCCGCAAGGTTTTGCTCGGCCAGTTTTTCAACCGTGCCCGCTGCTCCGGCACTCACGGCCGGCAAACCGCAGCAGGCCTGGTCCTTGGGAATAATGACGGTGACGCCGAGGAATTTCAGCGCTTTGAGAAAGGCTTCACCGACCGCCGGGTACATGTAGTTGATGCCGCAACCGGTGAAAAAGAGCACGGTCGGCTGTTGCGGATCGCCAGGGATGATTTCGGGAACCCTCTCGCGAAAAGGTTTTGCGGTAATCGGCGGCAGGGTGCGGTCCTGCTCAAGGTAGGGAGCCGGGAAGCGCAGGCGCAGGCCGCTGTTTTCCGGGAGTTTTTTAAAGAGCAGTGACGACAGGGCGCCCCCTGATTTGGCCAGCAGGTTCATCAGCTTCGGCCGACCGAGAACGTCGGCGACACCCTTGCCGAAGATGGACAGCCCTTGCTGTTCGGCGATCCGGCGTCTTGCGGCCGCAACGATCTCTTCGGTGTGGACCTTGTTGGGGCACTCGGCGCAGCAACTGCCGCAGAGCAGGCATTGGCTCATAGTCTTCCAGCACCTTGGTCTCCAGGCCGACTTCACCTTCCAGCACCGAGTGGGCCAGGGCGATCTTGCCGCGGGCGACCCGCCCTTCACGTTTTTCGGCACCGAACACCGGGCAGTGGGCACGACAGGCGCCGCACTTGACGCACTGTTCGATCTCTTCGCGATAATCTTCGAGGTTTTTAGCTTTGCCATATATTCCGTGGCAGCGCGGCGCTGGCGCGTACACGAAATAAGTCTAAGAAAGGTTCCAGCCTGCTGTCGTCTATTCGTCATGAGCCCGCTGGTCTTCATCGTCGAGGAAAATCTTGCCTGGATTGAGGATGTTGTTCGGGTCGAGCGACCTCTTGATCGCCTTCATGTACTCGGCGGCAACCGGGGTGATCTCCAGGGGGATGTAGGGGGCCTTGGCAATGCCGACACCGTGTTCGCCGCTCATGGTCCCGCCCAGTGCCAGGGCGGCCTTGAAGACGTCTTTGATGGCCCCTTCGGCTTTCATGGTGTCTCCGGACACCTTCTTGTTGACCATGATGTTGACATGAATGTTGCCGTCGCCGGCATGACCGAAGTTGACGATCGGGATCTGGTACTTGTCGGCAATGGCATCGACCTTGCGGATCATCTCCGGAACCTTGCTGCGCGGCACGCAGATGTCCTCGTTGTACTTGTCCGGGTTGACCTTGCGCAGAGAAGCCGAGACCGAGCGGCGGATCTGCCAGAGGGCTTCACTCTCCTCCGGGGTGGTGGCGATACGGGTCTCAACCACACCGAGGGGTTTGATGATCTCGGCGATCCGCGTCGACCTGCTTGTCGAGGAACTCGCGATCGCCGTCGACTTCGATGATCAGCAACGCCCGTGCGCTCTCCGGCAAGTCGAGGTTGGTGGCCTGGCGCACGCAGTCAATGGTCCGGCCGTCCATGAACTCGAGGGTGGTCGGAATGATCTTGTTGCGGATGATCGCCGAGACCGCCTGTGCAGCACCGTCGATCGAGTCGAAGAGCACCAGCATGGTTTTCTTCGCTTCCGGCAAAGGGCAGCAGCTTGATGACGATGCGGGTGATGATGCCGAGCGTGCCTTCCGAGCCGCATAGCAGCTTGGTCAGGTCGTAGCCGACCACGCCTTTCATGGTCGGGCCGCCGGTGGTGATGATGTCACCGGTCGGGGTGACCACCTCGAGGCCGATGATGAAGTCCTTGGTGACACCGTACTTGACGCAGCGTGGTCCGCCGGCGCATTCGGCGACGTTGCCGCCCAGGGTGGAAAATTTCAGTGAGGCCGGATCGGGAGGATAGAAAAGGCCGACTTTTTCCACGGCTTTCTGGAAATGTTCGGTGACCACGCCCGGTTCCACGGTCGCGATCAGATTCTCCTCGTCAATCTCCAGGATCCGGTCCAGACGCTCCGTGCAGAGCACAATGCCGCCTTTGGTCGGCAGGGAGCCGCCGGTGAAGCCGCTGCCGGCACCACGTGGGAAGACCGGGATGAGTTCACGATTGGCCAATTTCATGATGCGGCTGATCTCTTCTGTCGAGCCTGGGTGCAGGACCACTTCGGGGAGGAAACTCTGCTGGGTGGCGTCGTAGGAGTAGCAGATGCGGTCGGCTTTTTCGGTCGAGAGATTATCGCTGCCGACGATGGCTGCAGTTCACTTATGATTTGTTCAGAAAGCATGTTGCCTGCCTTTACTATTTGATTGAATGAATAACCGGCAAGATGGTGCCACCATCCGGGATGACCACGATCTCCGGATTTTCCGGCAGCTGTTTGTATGCCATCTGCAGTGCTTCGTCAAGATTGTTGGCTTTTTCCATCCCCATCTTTTCGGTTTGCTACCCGATCAAATTCGCTGATCAGAATAACCCGCCAGGTGCGTGCCTTGCTCAGGGTCGACCAGGCGGTCTGGCCGTTGATCTCGTAACGGTTGCGCAGGGCCTTCTCGAAAATATCCAGATCTTCGTAATTGAACCAGTCAAAAAAGGTGGCATTGCCGAAGCCGTCCGGGCAGGCGGCCAGAAGAATCACGGTCCCGCCCGGGCGAACAGCCTGGACCCCGTAATCAAGGGCCTTGTGCGCCTGGATAAAGTTGATGTCCTTGGGGTGGCCGCCACAGGAAACAATGGCCAGGTCGGCTGCTTGATCGAGGGACGCAGTGTACAAAGACGCTGCCAGCTCGCAACCGGCCAGGTGTGCCTGCTCCAGGTCGCCACAGAAGACCCGGGCGATTTTTTTGTCGGTCGTCAGCACCGTATTCAGTAGAAAATCCGGTTTGATCATCTTTGCGGCTTCGAGAATCGCCTGGTGGACAGGGTTGTCTTCAAGGTTGGCTGTGCAGGCCTTTGTGTTGCGGCCGCCCTGTTCCGGCGGGTTAAAGATCGCAAAGTGGGTCGCCATGCAGGTGGCCCGACTGGCCACCCCCGGAACCAGGCTCTTTCGTCCACCACCGAAGCCGGCAAAGTAATGCAGGCCGATGGTGCCGGTGACGATGACCCGGTCGGCAGCTACGACGCGTCGATTGATCTGTACCGGCAGGCCTGATGACGTATGGCCGAGGTCGATCAGTTGTTCCGGGTCGTCACATTCGTGATCATGGACGGCGATCCTCTCATACAGGGGGCCGAGGATTTTACGATGCTCCTCTGCGCTCTGCTTGCGGTGGATACCGAGTGCGATGACGATGGAAATGTCGCGGTCGGGAATGCCGCAACGATTCAGCTCCTCGACCAGTATGGGGAGATAAATTTCACTGCCGGTATACCTGGTGATATCCGAAGTGACGATCACGATACTTTCACCAGGGCAGACAATCTCCGCCAGAGGTGGCGTAGCGATCGGTTCGGCCAGAGCCCTGCGAATTTCCTCCGCTGGATTCGGCAGAAACTGCGGCGGTTCGACCGTCAGAAGCCTGGCCTGCAGGTCAACCCTCAAAAGTTCTGAGCCGTATTTCAAAGAGATAGCCGTCAATTGATGTCCTCACTGGTCAGCTTTTCATTCTAGGCCAGTTTGAGTGCTCTGGCAAGTCATTCGCGCTGAGCGTTGACAGCCCATGCGGGGAGGCCTAGAATGACGCATTCATTCCCTAACAGCCAAAAGGTTCAATGTGAAACAGAAGACGATCTACAGCTGTCAGCAGTGTGGCATGCAGAGCCCCAAGTGGCTGGGTAAATGCTCTGATTGTGGGCAGTGGAATTCTCTGGTCGAAGAGACCGTGACGGTCTCGAAAAAGGGTGGACGAACGGTTCCCCTGCGTTCTGAGAGCAGCCCGGTGCGCCTGGCCGATATCTCGTCCACTGATGTGGATCGCCTGCATAGCGGTATCCTCGAATTTGATCGGGTGCTTGGCGGCGGAGTGGTCCCGGGATCTTTTACCCTGATTGGCGGCGATCCCGGTATCGGCAAGTCGACCCTGCTGCTGCAGGCTGCCGGTTGCTGGGCCAGGAGCGGGCCTGTCCTCTATGCGACCGCAGAGGAATCGACCCGTCAGGTCAAGCTGCGCGCCGGTCGCCTCGGTGTTGTCGCTGAGGATCTCTATCTGCTGGCAGAAACGTCGCTGGAAGGAATCCTTGAGAGAGTCAGAGAACTGAAACCTGCTTTTCTCATCGTTGATTCCATTCAAACCGTTTTTACCGCAGCTTTGGAATCGGCACCGGGGAGCGTCAGCCAGGTGCGCGAGTGTGCCGGACGTCTCATGCATCTCGCCAAAGGCGAGGACATACCGACGTTCATCGTCGGGCACGTCACCAAGGATGGCTCAATCGCCGGTCCCCGCATGCTGGAACATATGGTGGACACGGTTCTTTATTTCGAAGGGGATGCCGGGCATCCCTACCGGATCCTGCGTGCGGTCAAGAATCGTTTCGGCTCAACCAATGAAATTGGTGTTTTCGAAATGAAAGACGCCGGCTTGAGTGAGGTCCCGAATCCTTCGGAACTTTTTCTGGCCGAGCGACCGGAAGACGCTGCGGGCAGTGCTGTTGTCTCCGCGATTGAAGGAACCCGGCCGATTCTGGTGGAACTGCAGGCCCTGGTTTCAGGTACGGCCCACGGCAACCCAAGGCGTACGGCCATGGGGATCGATTCCAACAGGGTGTCACTATTGGTCGCGGTGCTGGAAAAGAAAGTCGGTTATTCCCTGCTGGCACAGGATATCTTCGTCAATGTCGCCGGTGGGGTTCGTCTTGCCGAGCCTGCCGTCGATCTTGGCGTGGTTGCCGCCTTGGCATCCAGCCACCTTAATCGGCCGATTGATGAACGCACTGTACTGTTCGGTGAGGTTGGCCTGGCCGGTGAAGTTCGTGCCGTTTCTCGACCTGAACTGCGGGTGAATGAAGCAGCCCGGCTTGGCTTCAATTGCTGCCTGCTGCCGGCAGGTAATCTGAAAAACCTTGATAAGCCAAAAGGCATCAAGCTGATCGGGGTGCGCAGCGCCACCGAGGCGATGGAATATCTTTTCAATTGACTGCTTTTGAGGCACTGAAAGAGGAAGGTAAGATGGCAAAGCTGACTCATTTCGATGACGAGGGCAAGGCGATTATGGTGGATGTCGGTGACAAGGAGAGCACCCGCAGAGTTGCGGTGGCGCGCGGGGAAGTGCAAATGCAGCCGGAGACTCTGATGCGCATCCTTGATCACCAGGTGGAAAAGGGCGACGTCCTGGCTGTGGCCCGTTTGGCAGGCATTATGGCCGCCAAGAAAACTTCGGAGCTGATACCGCTCTGTCACCCTCTGCTGATTAACAGTGTTGCGTTGGAGTTTTTCCCCGATCGGTCTGGCAACAGAATAGAGATCGAGGCCACTGTCAAGGTGAATGGCCAGACGGGCGTGGAGATGGAAGCACTCACCGCGGTTTCAGCCGCTGCTTTGACGATCTACGACATGTGCAAGGCGGTTGATAAAGCCATGACGATCAACAGAGTGCGTCTGGTCGAGAAACAGGGCGGTCGCAGTGGACATTTCATCAACCCTGGAGAGTTGAGCAAGTGAACCAATCTCGCAAATTTGTGATTCGCAGAACCCTTGTCGCACCGATGGGGTTGCTGATCCTTTTGACTCTTACGCTTCTGGCTGTTTGTGTGGTGCAGGGGCAACCAGTCGCCAAAATCGTCATTCTGGCCGTTTCTCTCGTGCCTATGGCTGTCCTTTTTGTCGAGAGTGCTTTTCGCAGCCTGGTTTTTGAGCAGGACATGGTCACGGCCTTTCGACCGTTTCGCCAGCGTCAGATTCGCTTTGCCGACGTGACCGGCCTGGACACGGTTCAGGTTCGCAACCGGGTTTTTATGACGCTTTCGGCGGGACCTGATGATTTCCTGATTATTTCCAATTCTTATGAAAATTTTCCCGCCCTGGTGGGGACTTTGATTGCCGCTGTTCCGGAAGGAACAGTCGCTGAAGAAACACAGGATCTGGCAAAGCAACCGCCACGCAGGCAAGCGGATATCTTCACGGTGTGGTTCGCTGTGATTGCGTTGATCTATGTCCTGATCGCGCAGTTTAAATGACGGACTGGCATTTAAGTTGACTTGTTGGTCAATTTCATTTAATTTGTGCCCGTTCAACTTGAGGAGTTTCTTATGAATAAAAAGAAGTTGGAGGAGTTCCGAGAGCTTCTTCAGGAGCAGATGACTCAGTTGTTGCGTGAGGCCGACAAAACGGTCTCCGAGATGACAGATGAAAAGACCAACTTCCCTGATCCGACCGACCGGGCATCGCTTGAGTCTGACCGTAACTTCGAGTTACGCATCCGTGATCGCGAGCGCAAGCTCATTTCCAAAATCCGTGAAGCACTTGATCGTATCGAATCCGGTGACTTCGGTGAGTGTGAAGATTGTGGCGAACAGATCGGTGAAGCGCGTTTGAAGGCACGTCCCGTGACGACCTTGTGCATCGATTGCAAGACTGAGCAGGAGCGTCAGGAAAAAATCGGTTAACTGGCCCGGTCTTCACCGGCTGACGGGAGGAGATCATGCCGGTTGATCAAACTGACCCTGTCTGTAAGAAACCGGCAACAGCACAACGGTTTTCTGATGCTGGCCTGTCAACAACACTCCCCCGTTTCTCTATCAGGACCGGTCTGACAGTTTTTCTGTCTGCCGGTCTTTTGCTTTTCCTGCTGAATCGTATCAACTACCTGCTGATTCACACCCTGATCGAATTCTTCTGTATTGTCCTGGTGACAGCTGTTTTTCTGGTCGGCTGGAAGACCAGGCACCTGGTCTGTAACCAGTTTTTTACGATCCTGGCCGCTGGTTTCCTGACTTCCGGAATGGTTGACCTGCTGCACACCCTGGCTTACAAGGGCCTGCAGATTATCCCCGTCGAGAGTGCCGATGAGTCCGCCCAGCTCTGGCTGATCGCCAGGACTTTCGCGGCCTTGGCTTTTCTTCTCGCAAGCTTCAGCCTGGGTCGACAGGATTACACAACTGATAAAGGCTGGCTGCTGGGTTTCCTGCTTTTTGGCCTTTCAGCCCTGACACTGGTATGGCCCCTTGATGTTTTCCCGACCTGTTTCGTCGAAGGAGAGGGGCCGACTCCTTTCAATCTCGGTTTTGAATATGCTCTGATCGCACTGCTCTGTCTGGCCGCTGTCGTGACCTGGCGGCGTAGAAAATTTTTGAATCATCACCTGGTGACGATACTGATCCTGGCTATCAGCGTGAATATCCTGTCGGAGCTGATCTTTACTCTTTATGTGAATGTCTACGGCGGTGCCAACTTTCTCGGTCACTATCTCAAGTTGGGCAGCATTGTGCTGGTGAACTATGCGCTGACGGAAGGGACGATTCGCTCTCCTTTCGAGACAATCTTCCGTGAGATGGGCCAGTCCTACGATGAGCTTGATCTTGAGCTGAAGCTGCGTCTGATCGCTGAAAAGCAGCATGAGGTCGCCCATCAGGAAGCCTCTCTGCTTTATCGCCTGTCCCGGGCCATGCATAACACGCTGAATCTTGATGAACTGTCCCATTTAACCCTCTCTGCCGCAACGGGTGCCGAAGCCGGTGGCTTTGAGAGAGCGACGCTCTTCACCGTCAATAAACGCACTGGCATGTTGCAGGGTATGCTGGGGATTGCCCGGACGATGACGACGCTGCCAACGCCTGCAGCAAGCAGTCAGCAAAGCTGGGAACGACTGCCGCTCGACACAAAACATTGTGAGGAACAGAGGATGACGCCTTTCAACCAGAAGGTGATCAAACAGCGACTGCCACTCGACAGGGATGATAATGCTCTGGCCAAAGCGTTCCTTGATCAACAGGTGGTCATGGTGTCGCACCCGGGAGCTGAGCCTGCCGGTGGCTGTCTGCTTGCGGAGGCTCTTGAGTTGGGTCCCTATGCCTGCGCCCCGATGATCGGTCGCGATCAGATTATGGGTGTCCTGCTGGTCGACAACCCCTTCAGCAAAAGAGAAATACCGGCAACTCGCAAGAGGTTCCTGGAGCTTTTCGCCAGCCAGGCCGGAGCGGCTCTGGATAATGCCAACCTGGTGAAACGCCTGGAAATGGCACATGCAAATCTGCAGGATATCCAGGAACAGCTGATCCACAACGAAAAGATGGCCGTTCTTGGTGAGATGGCCGCCCAGGTTGCTCACGAGCTTCGCAACCCCCTGGTTGCCATTGGTGGTTTTGCCCAACGTTTGGCCAAGCAGGACCTCAAGGATCCTCGAGCCAATGAGTACTCGGAGATTATCGCCCGGGAGGTCCGGCGCATGGAGGAAATGCTCGGTAATATACTGTCGTTCAGTAAGAAGCGGCTTGTCTGCCTGGATGACTGCGATATCAGGAATGTGCTGCAAGAGGTCTTCGACCTTGAACAACTGAACTGCGAACGTCAGGGGGTCAATCTTGTCAGTGATCTGCAGGCTGCACTGCCGAACATCATGGGTGATCCTCGCCAACTGCAACAGGTTTTTCTGAATCTGGTTATCAATGCCAGGCAGGCGATGGGTGAAGGCGGGGTCTTGACGGTCAGAGCCCGGCAGGGAGCATTACGTGGAGAGAGGGCGATTGTGGTCGAGGTTGAGGATACGGGTGGCGGGATCAGTCCGGAAGTTATGCGTAATATGTTCAATCCCTTTTTCTCGACCTTTGCCAAGGGGACCGGGCTGGGACTGTCCATCTCACATCGGATCGTTGCCCAACACCACGGGAGCATAGAGGTTATTAACGGCGAACGGGGTGCGCGCTTTATTGTCTTATTGCCGCTGGCTCAGCCCGGCGTGACAGAAGAGACCGTCGATGTGAGAGGTTTACGCTGATGTGCATCTGCCGACGGCCGAGCGGGATAAGTCAAAGCGCGTCAGACAACCGTCTGGCGGTTAATAACCGCTCTTCTTCGCAGCGTTTTTGATCCCAGTCCAATTCCTCCGCCATGATTTCCAGAACCCTTGTTGCCGCCTGTTTTGCCGCCTCGTTATCGAGAAGAGCCAGCGGTGTTCGCCTGGCCAGAACGTCGATGGCCCGCTCGGCAAATTCATGACGAGCGGCATAGAGGACTTCAGCCTCCAGCACCGGGTGGTTCTTGACCAGTCGTATGCCTTTTTTCCCCTCAACCAGCTCTGCGACCAGCGAAGCTTGATCACCGTAGGTGCGGTTCAGGTATGAAGCGACGTCCGGGGCGAATCCATATTTTTCAATGAGTGTGAGATGGCCCTTCTCGTCATAGCGGTCGCTGCCCAGGATAGGCAAATGTGCGGTTTGACAAGTCGACTTCGGTGCCGATAGCTTGAACAATTTTAACGCGTAGTCCACGGTATCAAGGGCCATCTTTCGATAGGTGGTCCACTTGCCACCGGCAATGGTCAACAGGCCGCTCGCGCTCTCTTCGATGACATGGTCGCGGGCCAGTTTGGCGGTGTCGGTGGCCTTGGGGTCGGATACGAGCGGTCTTAAACCTGACCAGACAGCCTTGATGTCAGATCTTTTGACCTGTAAATTGAAGTACCGGGCGATGTGTCGCAGCAGGTAATCAATCTCAGCTCCCAGCGGTTTGGGGTGCTCGCTGATTTCTGCCGGTTCGTCCGTCGTGCCAACCAGGGCATGCTCCTCCCAGGGCAGAACAAACAGGACCCGGCCATCTTCAGTTTCCGGAATCATCAGGCCGGTATCTGGAGGTGCGAAACGTTTATCCAGAACGATGTGAATTCCAGTACTTGACGAGATGATCCCTGGTGCCTCAGGGTTATCCATTGCCCTGATCTGGTCGACAAACGGACCGGCCGCGTTAATCACTCCCCGGGCTTTCAGGGGCCATGATTCTCCAGTCAATGAATCTGTCAGTTGTGCCCCGCAAACCTTCCCCTCCTTTTTGCACAAGCCAGAGAGGGCAACGTGATTCGCAATTGTCGCGCCATGCTGCTTTGCAGTTAATGCCAAAGACAGGGCCATCCTGGCATCGTGGAACTGACCATCGTAGTAGAGGACTCCGGCCTTAAGCCCTTCCGCTTTTAAGGTTGGAAAACGGCTTAAGGCTTGTTTGCGGCTCAACAGGCGGCTGTGCCCGATATTCTGCCTGCCGGCGAGCAGGTCGTAGAGTTTGAGGCCGAAGAAAACGTAGGGGACATCGAGCCATTCGTAGAGTGGGGTGACCAGGGGTAATCGATTCGACAGGTGTGCCGCATTCTTTAACAGGAGGCCTCGTTCACGGAGGCCATCTCTGACCAGGTTATACTGCTCCCGGTCAAACCTTGTGACCGCCATCTCCAGGTAACGAACTCCGCCGTGGACCAGCTTGGTGCTACGCCCGCTGGTTCCTTCGGCGAAATCATTTTTTTCAATCAGGGCGACATCAAGACCGCGTGTTGCGGCATCCAGGGCGATGCCGCAACCGGTTGCGCCACCCCCGATGACGATCAGGTCAAATGTGCGGCCGTCCTTCAGATTTTGTAGCTGTTGCTGTCTTCCCATGTCTGCCTCCTGCAGACGAGCTTTTGTGATCAGCGTATACAAGAAAGTCCGGGTGCGGCTGATTCCAGTGCTTCGGATAAAACCACCAGAAGAAAATCAAGCCATGCCGAAGCCCCAAAGGAGACCCACAGCGACAAATACGGCGGGCAGCAGGTTCCCAACGGGCAGCCGCCTGATCCCCATCAGGTCGATGGCTATGGCGACAATCAACAGGCCACCCACGGCGTTCATTTCGGTCACCACAGCTTCAGTCAGGATGGTTTGCGCGAGTTCGGCCGCCAGGGTGAGACCACCCTGGTAAAGCAGCAGAGGGATCACGGAAAAGATCACACCGATGCCGAGGGTTGAAGTCAGGGCGACAGACGCCACTCCGTCCAGTGCTGCCTTGGCATAAAGGATGGTTGGCTCGCCCCCCATGCCGTCCTGCAGTGCGCCCATGATGGCCATGGCGCCAACACAATAAAGCAGGCTGGCGGTCACAAAACCCTCGGCGACTTTCCCCAGCCCGGAAAAGCGTTTTTGCAGGTACAGGCCGAACTCTTCCAGACGTTTCTCTATGCCGAGGATTTCACCGATCAGGCCACCGAAGATGAGGCTGCCGATGACAATCATGATCTGTTGACTCTGCAGGGCCAGTTGCAGGCCGATCAGTAAAACGGCCAGCCCGAGTCCGATCATCAAGGTCTGGCGCATACGTGCAGAGAGGTAGCTGCCAGTCCATCTCCCGATGAGGCAGCCTGCAACGACAGCTGCAATATTGACCAACGTCCCTTGTAATATCATGGTGATGACTGTGTCGACCTTTCTTGCTGGCTAATTATTCTGCAGTTGGTCTGCTGCGGATTTGATTTCTACGCGAATCTGTTCGGGCAGATCTTTCTGCCGCATCAGCCGCTCGATCTGTTCGCTGGCTTCTTTGCGCCAGCCTTTGGCCAGATAGACTTGCGCGATGCGCAGCAACCAGCGGGGATTGTCTCGTTCCTGGCGCAGGGCGCCTTTGAATGACTCCAGGGCCTTGTTGAGGTTTTGCCCGCGCCGCAACCAGAATTCGGCCAGCATTGGATGAGCACCGCCGCCGCAACCGCCTGCCGGCATACGCATCAGTAAAGCTTCCGCCTCATCAAAACGCCCGGCCTGTTCCAGCAACTGAGCGCAAAGCGTAAACAATCCAGGGTCTACGATTCCTTCGTTCCACGGCCTTGAGGCCAGCGGAGAGGGACAGTTCAGGTTCTCTGCGTTGGATGTGCAGTTCCGCCAGTCGTGCCCAGCAGTAGCCGATAAAGCGTTCACTGGCGAGGCTTTGCTTGAGTAACTTCTCCAGTTCACTCGCTACGTCCGGTGGCAATCAGTACGTCAACCAGAGTATCGAAGGCCGAGAACAAGGTCCGGCTCTGCGGTCAGCGCGGCCAGCAGGTCCTGGTGGGCTTTTTTATGCTGACCGCTGCGGGCCATGATCGCACCACGTTCAAAGAGAAAGAGTGAATTGCGCTCTGCATCAGGGACTTGGTTCAGCAACGCCAGTGGCCTGCTCGTCTTCACCGTCCTGGGCTGCCAGCCAGGCCTGGCGGAATTCCGTTCCAGCGGCCATGTAGCGCTGTGCCAGTTCGGCGGGCATGGTGGCCAGGAGCAACTCCAGCCGGGCTTCTTCGTCGAGATCCATTTCCTGGTGCTCCACAGCAGGACCAGTCGCCGTTGAACAGCTGCTGTTGCAGCCGGCGTGAGATGGCAGGGCTGGCATCACTCTCATCGACGTCCCTTGGCGGCTGCCCACTGTCCAGGGCCGCCAGGGCCTGTTCGATGCGCCCACGCAATTCAGCTGAACGGACCTGGCCCATGGCCAGCTGGTAATCTTCACGGGCCCGTAGCAGATTGCCGGACTTTTGCGCCCAGAGTCCTTCTTCAAGGTTGATGGCTGCCAGCGCGTCGCCGGCCTCGTTCTCCCAGGCTGCGATTCTCGCCTGCAGATCCTCGTCCAGATCATTGCGATCGACTCTTTTTGCCACGCTCAACAGACCCGCCCAATCCTGCCGGGCGTGGAGTTGACGCATCTCGTCGATGGGGTCTTTCTTGCCGAACATCTTTTTTAAAAAACTCATTCATCTGACCTCTCAATTGATTTGTTCGGATGATTGAACATCTTCACGCTCCAGGAGTCAACCTAATCGTTAACAGGCAATTTGGTCTCAGACTTGTCTCTTCATGCCGCATCTGCTGTGGCCCTTGTCCCGAAGCGCATGTGGTGTATAAGCCGATAATCAGTTAACAACATTCAAAAGACAGGACTAACACTCATGAGCGAAGATACCAAGAAAATCATCTATTCGATGATGCGGCGTCAACAAGAACTACAACGGCAAGCCGATTATCAAGGACATCTCCCTTTCCTACTTTTACGGCGCCAAGATCGGCGTGCTCGGTCTGAACGGTTCGGGTAAATCGACCTTGCTCAAGATCATGGCGGGGGTCGACAAGGAATTCAACGGCGAGACGATGCTCTCCGATGGCTACAGCGTCGGTTTCCTCGAGCAGGAGCCGCTGGTTGATTGCACCAAGACCGTGCGTGAAGTGGTCGAAGAGGGTGTTCAGGAGACGGTTGATCTGCTCAAAGAGTTTGAGGAGATCAACGCAGCCTTTGCCGATCCGGATGCTGATATGGAGAAACTCTGCGACCGTCAGGCGGTGGTGCAGGATAAACTCGACGCCCTGGATGCCTGGGAGCTCGATTCCAAGCTCGACCTGGCGATGGACGCCCTGCGCTGCCCTCCGGGCGACACCAGGGTTGAAGTTCTCTCCGGTGGTGAGAAACGCCGTGTCGCACTCTGTCGACTGTTGCTGCAAAAGCCGGACATCCTGCTGCTCGATGAGCCGACCAACCATCTCGATGCCGAAACCGTCGGTTGGCTGGAGCAGCACCTGCAGCGCTACGCAGGCACCATCATTGCCGTCACCCATGATCGCTACTTCCTCGATAACGTCGCCGGCTGGATTCTCGAACTCGACCGTGGTCACGGTATCCCCTGGAAGGGCAACTACTCGAGCTGGCTGGAGCAGAAGTCTGAGCGGCTGCGCAAGGAAGAGAAGGCAGAGAGCAACCGTCAGAAGACTTTGCAGCGTGAACTCGAGTGGATTCGTATGAGCCCCAAGGCGCGTCATGCCAAGGGCCAGGCACGTATCAACTCCTACGAGAAGCTGCTCAACCAGGACGCCTCTGATCGTGAAAGCAATATGGAGATCTTTATCCCACCGGGACCGCGCCTTGGCAGTGTCGTTGTCGAAGCCAAGGACGTCGCCAAGGGTTACGGCGACCGGCTGCTCTACGAAAACCTCAACTTCATGCTGCCGCCGGGCGGCATCGTCGGCATCATCGGAGCCAACGGCGCCGGCAAAACCACCCTGTTCCGCATGATCACCGGCCAGGAACAACCTGATAGCGGCAGCTTTAAAGTCGGTGACACGGTCAAGCTCGCCTATGTCGATCAGGACCGCCCGCTCGATGGCAACAAGACCATCTTCGAGGAAGTTACCGGTGGCCAGGAGCAGATGATGCTCGGCAACAAGCTGGTCAATTCGCGCGGCTATGTGGCTCGCTTCAACTTCTCCGGCGGTGATCAGCAGAAGAAGGTCGGAGTCCTCTCCGGCGGTGAGCGCAATCGCGTCCATCTTGCCAAGATCATGCGTGAAGAGTCGAATGTGCTGCTGCTCGACGAACCGACCAATGACCTGGATGTCAACACCTTGCGCGCACTTGAAGAGGCTGTTGAGAGCTTCGCCGGTTGTGCTGTGATCATCAGCCACGATCGCTGGTTCCTGGATCGTATCGCGACCCACATCCTTGCCTTTGAAGGTGACTCGCAGGTGGTCTGGTTTGAAGGCAATTATTCGGAGTACGAAGAGGACCGCAAAAAGCGCCTTGGCAAGGATGCTGACCAGCCGCACCGGATTCGTTATCGCAGCTTGACCCGCCAGTAGAATTGACGGACGGTGTGGCGTAGAAAAAACAGTTGACAACTGAACCATCAAGGAAAGGCAGGCTTCTGGATTAGCCTGCCTTTCTCTGAATGGTTATAAAATCACTCCTGTTTCTGTCGAAGTCTTTGTAATTCCACCACAAGATATTGCTCCTGCGGTTTAATGAGTTAAAATCTGACAGTCAGCCTTTTTGATGTCCAATTCCGCTTAATATCGAGAAAAAAATGTACCAGGAAATAGTCAAATTCTGGTTCGGAGAGCTGGAGCCCAAACAGTGGTGGGTCAAAGACGTCGAGTTGGATCAATTGATCATCGAGCGATTCTCCGAGGTCCATGCCAGAGCTGCCCGTTGTGAACTGTCGGCATGGCGAAAATATGCCAAGGGTCGACTGGCGGAAATCATCGTTCTGGACCAGTTTTCCAGAAACATGTTCAGAGGCTCTTCGTTGTCGTTCGCTTATGACTCCCTGGCGTTGGTTCTGGCCCAGGAAGCAATTGCGGTCGGTGCGGACCAACGGTTGCAACCGGTTGAAAGAACTTTTATCTATATGCCTTTTATGCACAGTGAATCGTTACTGATTCATGAGGACGCTGTGGAGCTTTTCCGCCGTAATGGACTGCAGGGCAACCTTGACTATGAATATAAGCACAAGGCGATTATCGAGAGGTTTGGACGCTATCCTCACCGCAATGAGCTGCTGGGCAGGCCATCCAGCGCCGAAGAGATAGAGTTTTTGAAACAGCCGGGTTCAAGCTTTTGAGTGCGAAAGATCGTTTGAACGCCCGCTTTATAGCATTCGGGGGAGGACATGCCTGCATATCTGATCGGGCAGATCAAAGTTAAGGATGAAGGCCTTTGGCAGGAGTACGTGGACGGTGTCGAGGCGTCGCTTGTTCCTTTTGAGGCCGATGTTCAGTTCCGGGGCAGGCTTCTGAAAGTTCTCGCCGGTCAACACGATAAGGATCTCGCGGTCGTCATCGGATTCCCGGATCCTCTGGTCCTGGACCAGTGGTTTACCTCCGACGCATATCAAGCCCTGATCCCTCTGCGCGACAAGGCTGCGGATGTTGTCATCACAACTTACCAGGCATAGCCAGCCTGGTCCTCTGTTTGGACTATTCCCCGGCGTTTCTCTGACTGTTGACTCTACTGAAAATTCAGTGTTTCATCCTTGGTAGGTTGTCTCTCCTGAAAGCTGGATGTGTCGATGAGTAACGATCTGCAGCAGTGCAAAAACTGGATTGAAAAGATGGTTCGCGATTTTTGTGCCTCACCAGCCAACTCACTGGAGAATGGCACCGGAGAACCGGCGTGGGATGAACCCCGGTTCGCTTACGCACGGGGCGATGACCCCCTCTTCAATCGGTTGAAAAAAGATATCGGAGACTTCTACTGGACCCCTGTCGAGGCATATCAGCAGGCCTATCCAGGAGAAGAGATTGACCCGGAGGATTTATCAGTTATCTGCTATCTCCTGCCGCAAACCAAAGCGACGCGGCTTGATCAGGCTGCTGCGACTGAAGTTCCGGCCGAGCGCTGGGCGCGCTCCCGCTTTCACGGCGAGGACTTCAACTGTGCCCTGCGTCTGCATCTGGCAGAGCAACTCACTGTGGCCGGTTACCCGGCCGTTGCGCCTGAACGCTTACCCGACTTCGATTATCGTCACAGTGAACGTTTCGGTCTTGCTTCGAACTGGTCGGAACGGCATACGGCCTGGATTGCCGGGCTCGGAACCTTTGGTTTGTCAGACGGTCTGATCACCCGGGTCGGCAAGGCGGTGCGGTTTGGATCAGTGGTCGTCAGAATGAAGCTTGAGGCGACGCCACGGGCTTACGAGGGTCATCAGGACTGGTGTCTGTGGTACGCGAAGGGGGTGTGCGGTGTCTGTATGAAACGTTGTCCGGCGGATGCGATTACCCCTGCAGGGCACAACAAGCCCGCCTGCTTTGATTATATCCGTAACGTCACGGCTCCATTCGTGAGAGACAATTACGGCACGGGAGCGACACCCTGTGGCCTCTGCCAGGTCAAGATCCCCTGCGAGGCAAAGTCGCCGATCTGAACTGTCGTTACAGCGATTTCGAGGCCGGGTTCAACGGCGTCCTCCGTTGCTCCGGATTTGTCCCTCCCTCATTTTCCAATCGCCTCCTCAGATTTGTAAATCATCCGATCCTTCTGATCCGATCCGCTACGGACGGCACCCGCCAGGAGGGTGATGCAATAGAAAACAAACGCCAGAAAGAGACAAAACGCCACCATCTTGAACATCTCCTTTGGCTTGGAATAGAAAAGGATCAGCACGACCACGCCAACAAGGACCGCGATGATCGGGTTGCCCTTCAACAATGCAAGCGTGTTCAGCAGTTGTTCTTCAAGCATAAGTGACTGTTCAACCCCTTCTCCAGGTATGAAACTTTTCCACCCACTCCAGCAACTTTTCCGGTGCATGGGCCTTCTTCCACTCGCCGGCGACCGCCTTGTTGGCTTCCGACATGGTCGGATAGGTGTGGATGGTGCCAAGAATCTTGTTGAGGCCGAGTCCGTGCTTCATCGCCAGCACGTATTCGGCCAGCAGGTCGCCGGCGTGGCTGCCGACGATGGTGACGCCGAGGAGTTTGTCGCTGCCCGGCTTGGTCAGCACTTTCACCCAGCCGTGATCTTCCGAGTCGGCGATGGCGCGGTCGAGATCGTCGATGCCGTAGCGGGTGACTTCGTAAGCGATCTTCTGCGCCTTGGCTTCGTCCTCGGAGAGGCCAACGCGGGCGACTTCGGGGTCGGTGAAGGTTGCCCAGGGGATGACGCTGTAATCGACCTTGAATGATTTGAAGCTGCCGAACAGGGCATTGACCGCAGCATACCAGGCCATGTGCGAGGCGGTGTGGGTGAACTGGTAGGGGCCGGCGACATCACCGACGGCGAAGATGTTGGGAAAGTTGGTGCGCAGCAACGGGTCGACGGCCACGGTCCCGTGCTGAGATATTTCAACGCCGAGTTCCTCGAGGCCGAAGCCGGTCACGTTGGGGCGGCGACCGACGGCGACAAGGATGTGGTCGAAAGGAATCTCTGACCGTCTCGCCACCGGCATCGCAGAGCAGGGTCTTCTCCTCCCCTTCCAGGATCACTTCTTTGGCCGTGTGACCGGTCAGGACACGAATCCCTTCTGCTCTCGAACTGCTTTTGCACATACTCAGAGACTTCCGGATCTTCGCGACCCATGATGCGCGGCATCATCTCAACCTGGGTGACCTCGGCGCCGAGACGGGCCATGGCCTGAGTCATCTCCGAGCCGATCGGGCCGCCGCCGAGAACGACCAGGCGACCGGGATTCTGGCGCAGCTGCCAGAGGTTGTCGGAAGTCAGGTAGTCGACCTTCTCGATGCCGGTGATCGGCGGCACGAAGGGGCTGGCGCCGGTGGCAATAATGATGTTGCGCGTCGTCAGGGTCTGGCCGTTGACCTCGACCGTCCAGGGCGAGGTGATTTTGGCCGCACCGGTAAAACATTCGACGCCGAGTCCTGTGTAGCGTTCGATGGAATCGTGCGGCTCGACCTTTTCGATGACTCTCTGCACCCGTTCCATGACCTCGGCAAAGTCATATTCAACCTGCCCGGATTGGAAGCCGAACTCCTTGGCACGCCTGGCATAGGAGACCATCTTGGCCGAGCGGATCAAGGCCTTGCTCGGCACGCAGCCGGTGTTCAGGCAGTCGCCGCCCATCTTGTCCTTTTCGATCAGGGCGACCTTGGCTTTGACCGCTGCAGCGATATAGGCGGAGACCAGGCCACCGGAACCGGCACCGATGGCGACCAGGTTGTAATCGAATGTCTTCGGTCTTGTCCCAGCCGTCAAAGGCCTTGCGGCTTTTGACGATATCGATGATGCGCTTGGCGATCAGCGGGAAGATGCCGAGCAGCACAAAAGAGATCAGGATGCCTGGCGAGAGGATTCCTGCGGCACTTTCGATCTGACCGAGCTGGGTGCCGGCGTTGACGTAGACCGCGGTGCCGGGCAGCATGCCGATCTGGCTGACCCAGTAGTAGGCTACGGCCCGCATCGGCGTCAGGCCCATGACCAGGTTGATGACGAAGAAGGGAAAGAGTGGCACCAGGCGCAGGGTGAAGAGGTAGAAGGAGCCTTCGCGTTCGACTCCCTCGTTGATCGCCTTGAGCTTGTCGCCGAATCTTCCCTGGACCCAGTCGCGCAGCAGAAAACGCGAGGCCAGAAAGGCCAGGGTTGCGCCGATGGTGCTGGCAAAGGAGACCGTGACCAGGGCGGTCCAGAAACCGAGCAGGCCACCGCCGGCCAGGGTCATGACCGCAGCACCAGGCAGGGAGAGTGCTGTGACCACGCACGTAGAGAACAAAGTAGATGGCGATGGTCAGCAGGCGGTTGGCCGCGTAGAAACTCGGCAAAGGCCTGTTGTCGGTCTTTGAGGTATTCGAGGGTCAGGAAACGCTGCAGATCAAAGGCGAAAAAAGCGACGATCAGAACAACAATCATCGCGATCAGAAAAAATTTCGTGGAACGTGAGGACATGGCAACGCCCTTTCTTCAAGTACGGGTGGCGTAGGAGTCAGGGCTGTCAAACGACAACTTGAAGATAGTTTACCATATCTCTGTCATTGATTTACGCGGAAACCTTATTGACTTGCAGGAGATCTGTCAGCCCAAGGAAAATCTTCTGAATGCCGTCCATGCGCAGGTTGCGCATCCCCTGCTCCATGCCAATGTTTGTCAATCTGTTCTACACCCAGGTTCTGCTTGATCGCCCGCTTGATCTCAGCCGAGTTGACCAGCAGTTCGTGTACGGCAATCCGACCGCTGTAGCCCTGATTGTCGCACTCTTCACAGCCGACAGCTTTCATCAAGGTCAGGTCTTTGGAGAATTTTGGCAGATCGTCTTCCTTGAACTGTTCGGCACCGTACGCTTCGACCAGGTCATCGTACTCGGCTCGTTTGGGGTGGTAGGGCTCCTTGCAGTGCATTGCACAGGCGCCGTGCCAGGCGTTGGGCCAGAATGCCGAGCATGGCATCCGCAAAGTTGAAGGGGTCCATGCCCATCTCGATGAGTCGGACCACGGTCTCCGGGGCGTTGTTGGTGTGCAGGGTGCTGAAGACCCGGTGACCGGTCAGTGACGCGCCGATTGCCGTTTTGGCGGTGACCGGGTCACGCATTTCGCCGACCATGATGACGTCGGGGTCGGCGCGCAGGAAAGAGCGCAGGGCATCCTCGAAGTTAAAGCCGATTTTAGGGTGGACCTGGACCTGGCGCAGCCCCTCCTGGGTGATTTCCACGGGATCTTCTGCTGTCCAGATCTTGGTGTCCGGTGTGTTGATCTCTGCCAGAGCCGAATGCAGGCTGGTGGTTTTACCCGAACCGGTCGGACCGACACAGAGAATGATGCCGTAGGGCTTGTACAGAAGCGCCTTGAAACGCTCCAGGTTGTGGGCAGAGAAACCGAGGTCATCGAGTGGGATGATGTGCGATGAAGCCAGTACGCGCAGCACGGCGTCTTCCTGCCCACCGACTGTCGGCGTGATCTCGATACGATATTCGATCCGTCTCACCGGCCTGCTTCAGGAGAATCTTGCCTGACTGCGGTCGGCGATGTTCGGCAATGTCGAGCTTGGAAATGATTTTCAGCCGCGAAATAACCGCAGCCTTGTAGGTTGCCGCAATCTGATGCACGGTATAACAGATGCCGTCTTTGCGATAGCGAATCTTGAGTGGCAGAGGGCCCATGCCCGGCTCGAAGTGGATGTCGGAGATACCCTTGTTGCTGGCATCAAGGAGAACCTTGTTGACCAGGTTGATGACCTTGGAGTCCGATTCGTTGATCTTGTCGATTTCCGGCTCATCATCAATGACCACATCCATGTCTTCCAGTTCATCGATGAGGTCTTCCACGCTGTCGTCTGCTCTTGTCAAAGAGCAAGGCGATTTTTTCACCGATCTGGGTGGAATGTGCACAGACCAGCTTGATCTGACAGTTGGTGGCAAAACGCAGGTTTTCGCTGATGGTCGGATCGGTCGGGGTCGCAGTCGCGACAGTCAGTTGAGTGCCCTGCAGACTGATCGGTATGACCTGCATGCGTTCGATCATGTCGCGGGGAACCAGCCTGAGGGCTTCAGGACTGATCTTGGTTTCTTCGAGGTCAATGACCTTCAGGCCGAACTTCTGGGCCAGCGCCGTGAGGAGTTGATCTTCGGTTATCAGCCCCTTTTCGATAAGAATCAGTCCGATCCGCTTACGTTTGCCGGACGTCTGCTCATTCAGCGCCTCTTCGACCTGCTGACGAGTCACGAGCTTGGCTTCGATGAGTATGTCGCCAACCCGAACGCTACTCTTGCGCTGTCCATTGCTGGCGACTTTGTTGATGGCCTGTTCGACGACGATCTGGGGGACGGCTGCCTTTTCGGCGAGGATTTCGCCAACGCGCCGGCTTCTTAACTGCTGTTGTTCCGTCAGATGCCTCTTCGATGGCTGTCTTTTTCGACCAGCCCCTGTTGACTCAAAACTTCACCAAGAGGCTGATCGTGACTGCGTTTTTTAAAACCGTCTGAGGTAAAGAAAATCGACTTGAAGTCGCTGTCAATCTCGACAGGATAACCGAAGAAGCCCTCGGGAACACGTTTGCCGCTTTTTTTCAGACGCAGATGAAATCGCTCTCCGGAGTGAGGTCGTGACATCTTCGAAAAATTCATCTTCGCTGAATGAATCTGCCAGATCAGGTTTGCCGAGAAACTTGATATAACAGATCTCTTTGAGATCGAGACTCTCACTGCGCTGTTCAGCGGTGCAGAAAAAATCGATGTGACCGGAGGTCGGGTTGAACTCCCGATTCAGAAGGCCAAAACGCTCGCCACCGTTCAGTAGTTTGATCGTCAATTCAGGTTGCACAGAAATCCCCCCTGGGAAATTGTCAGTGTGTTGCAGGGCAAAACATGTTCATTCTAAATGTTTTGCGTGATTTTCCAAGTAAAAACAGGTCTTCAGGCAAACTGAGGCCATATCGACATCAATCTTCATGACTCTTCCCAGGCTGCACCTGTTTTGTCAGGTTGATGGGTTGATGAGACTTGTTGATCTCCTCGAAGAGGGCGATCTGCTCTGCCATGGAGAGCTTTTTCCGACATTTTCTCTCAGTTTGCAGACAGAGACGGCAGCGGTCGTCAGAGCACCACTGACAATGCTTGCAGTCAGGGCAGGGATGCTTTTTGTCAGGAGTCTTCACCCCTTCATTCTAAATGTTTTGCCCCCAAAGGCACAAGACCTCGCTCCTTTATCAGCAGTCCCCGCTGTTTAAATAGATACCCGGCTTCGCAAAGCTCGGCTGCGAGCAGCAGGACAATCGCAATGGCTATACCAGGTACAGGAAGCTGAATATTGACGATGACAGGCCAGAGCGCGATCATCAGCAGCGCTTTGTAAGCGGTCGAGCGGCCGAGACGGGCGGTGAGATGCGCTCCGGCAAACCAGCCCCGCAGCAGGTTGCTGGTACCGTAAAGGAGCGGGAAGAGCGCACACCCTGTCAGTGGCCAGGCGATGTAGAGCCGCATCGACGTATCCAGGCCCATGACTGTGCCGAGCACCAAACCGTTCAGTGGCCAGGCAATGAGCAGCATGATCAGGGCCATGGCGGTGCTGACCCTGAAGAGAAATCGTTTCAGAACCGCACTGTCAGAGTCCTGGCAGACCAGGGTCAGGTAGGCCTGCTGCATGTTGCGCATTGGTCCGGCCAGCAGGAAGAGAAAGCCGCGAACGATGCCGAAAGCGGCGAGCGCGTGGGTGCCGTCGGGCAGGCGGCTGATGATGGCGTTGATCAACAGCGGGACTGTCTGCTGCATGCCTGAAGAGTACGCCAGCGGCAGACCGTAGCGCAGGATTTCTACAAAGCTTCTCTCGTTGTCGTCTCCTGCAGGCATTTTGACCCGCCAGGCAAAGAAGGCCATGACAAGGGTTTCTGTGCCGACGCAGCCGAGCAGGGCAAAAGCGGCGACCTTGGTGCCTGTAAACCACAGTTGCCCCAGCCAGAGATAGGCAAAGAGCATCACAATACGAATTGCCGTTGCAAGGGAGACCAGGCTCGTACGCCGGGCGCGTATGACCAAACCCTGGAAAAGTCCACGCAGACCGGTTATGAAGGGGAGGAAGACCAGTAACTCGAGGGATTCCCGGGCGCTTCTGGCAACCTCGGGGGAGACTCCCAGTATACGGTCGAGGACAAGGGTGCCTACAGGGCTGAAAGCGAGCAGGGCGAGCAGAATTGAGACCCAGGTGGCAATCAGGAAGACAAACAGGGTCATGCCGGCAAGGGATTTCCGCCCCCGAACCATGGCGATGGTGATCGTATGATTCTGGTAGGACGGCGAGGCGACAAAAAGGTGCAGCACCATGGCGACAGAGAACCCCGCCAGGATGACCACTGCATCGTCCAGGCGTGCCAGGCCGGCATTGATGATCGAGTGGGAAACACTCATCAATTGAACGTTGAGAAGCAGGGGAAAGAAGAAGAGAGCAACGTCCTTCTGGGTCAGCTGGACATCTTTCAAAAGATCGCATCCTTGGGAAAGAGACCAGGTAAATCAGTTGCTTTTTCTGCTTGAAAATCAGCTTGCAGGCCATCGTCGTGCCCCAGCCCCCATGCACAAAAGCAGGATTTGACCCTGGCTGCACGTGCTGCCCGCAGGTCAACATGATGATCACCGAACAGAACGGTTCGCTCCGCTTCGCAATCGAGCAGAGTCAGGGCATGATGAACCATGTCGGGATGTGGCTTCCTCTGCAGTGCGAGCTCGGCGCCGATGACGTGCTGAAAGAAGGGTGACAAACCAAGACGGTTGACGATAATGTCGGCGAGATGCTGTGGCTTGTTGGTGACGACCGCCATCGGCTTATCCCGATGCATATCGAGAAACTCAAGAATCCCCGGGTAAACCTCGGTTTCATCAGTCAAGTGCTCGGCGTAGATCTCCATGAAGCGCTTGCGGCGGTCCGGGTTGAACGTCTCTACGGGGAGCGCGCGCTGCAGCAGCAAGCCTACGCCGTCTCCCACATAACCGCGAACTGCGTCGCTGCTCACGGCCGCCAGATTGAGTTCCTCCCTGAGCAGGTTAATCGCCCTGGTCAGGTCGGGAATCGAATCGACCAGGGTGCCGTCGAGATCAAAGAGGAAAACGTCAATAGGCATTGGGATCCGTGCTGTGTCAGTTCTAGCAGCTGACTATCCAGAGCCGATCAAACGTTCCAATTTCAGCTGTAAGCTACGGCTATGAACCTGAAATGGCTATCTGATCTCAACTCGCTTCGGCCTTGTACAGTCTAGCGTGCTCCGAAGATTGCTGTACCGACCCTCACCAGCGTGGAGCCTTCTTCGATGGCTACTTCGTAATCGTGGCTCATCCCCATGGAGAGCTCCTGCATCGTGACGTTTGGCAGTTTGAGAGCGTCAACCTGCAACGCCAAGGTTCGCAGCTGTCGGAAATAAGGACGCACTTGCTCGGGATCCTCTTCCCAGGGAGGCAGGGCCATCAGCCCCCTGATGCGGATGTGCCGCAATTCAGAGGCACGGCTGACCAGGTCGATCAACTTGCTGGATGTCGTCCCCGATTTGCTCTCTTCTTCACCGAGATTGACCTGGATGAGGACATCGACGCAGGCATCATCCTTGCCCCACTGGCGATTAATCTCCTGCGCCAGAGAAAGACGGTCGACAGAATGGATCATGACGACCTTGCCCCGCAAGTATTTGACCTTGTTGCTCTGCAGGGCGCCGATAAAGTGCCACTCTGCATTGGTCTTCACTTGGTCAATCTTGGCGACGCACTCCTGAACATAGCTCTCGCCGAATAATGTCTGGCCGCATGCTATCGCCGATTCAATGTCTGTGGCCGGCTTCTTTTTGGAGACCGCAACCAGTCGAACGTCTGCGGGGTTGCGCCCGCAACTCCGGCAGAGAGTTGCAATGCGTTCATGAATGTGAGAGATGTTGGCCGCGATACTCATCAGTGTCAGCCTGTGGCGGAAAAAAGTTCGATGGCGCCAAGTTCTTCCAGGGCGGCAATCACTTCACAAAGGGGCAATCCGACGACATTGGTGTAGCTGCCTTCTATTTTGGGCACCATGAAAGAGCCAATCCCCTGAATAGCGTAGGAGCCCGCCTTGTCAAAGGGTTCTCCGGTGGCAATGTACCCTTCAATTTCCCGGCTTGTCAAATCCTTGAAGAAGACTTTGGTGGTGATTGCCGCGCTGAGAGTTCGTTCACTTTTCCGGTCAAAAACAGCGTAGCCGGAGATGACCCTGTGACTGCGGCCTGACAGGCTGGAAAGCATGATTGCGGCTTCAACGGCATCGGCCGGTTTGCCGAGGATGTCATGGTCGCGGACGACAACTGTGTCGCTGCCGATAAACCAGCGGCCAAACTGCTCCTGCCGCCGGGCAACCTCCATCGCCTTGTCACGACTCAGGCGTATCACGTGGGCTTCCGGTGTCTCGTGTGCAAGCAGGGTCTCGTCGGCAGTGCTCGGCACGACCTGAAAGGCGATCCCTAACTGTGAGAGAAGCTCGCGACGACGGGGCGACGCCGATGCAAGGACAATGTCCGGCAGATTTTGAGACATGAAGGGTTCCCGATGATCAATTGTCTGGTTAATCATTCTGCAAGTGAAGGGCTCGTCCCTGCAGTGAGGGTTCGTAGAGGACCAGGCGGTTGCGCCCCAGTTTTTTAGCGCTGTATAAGGCAAGGTCAGCGGCATGAATCAATTCATTTGCATTGACGCCGTCGGTCGGGAAAATGGCAATGCCGATGCTGATCGTCAACTTGCCAAGAGGCAGGTGGCTTTCTCCCGGGAAATTCTCGGCTTCGATCGCCCGCCGAATCCTTTCTCCAACAAAAACGGATTCTTTCTTTTTGGTTCCCGGCAGGACCAGACAGAACTCTTCGCCGCCGTAGCGGGTCACGACATCCATTTCACGTGCAGAACGCCGCATGATTTCAGCCACCTTGCGCAGGGCGTTGTCTCCGGCCAGGTGGCCACAGATGTCGTTATAAACTTTGAAGCTGTCCAGGTCTGCCAGGACAATGCAAAAGCTCTGCTTCTGACGTTCACCGCGGCTGAACTCCTGCTGCAGGCGATCCTCGAGAAAACGTCGGTTGTACAGACCCGTCAGCGGATCGGTAATCGCAAGTTTTTCGAATTGGCCCGCTTTCTCAAGGGTCGCAGCTCTGTCAATCATCAGTACTGCGTGGCTTGTGAACGTCTGCGCCAGGTTAAGGTCTGCTTCGGTAAAGTGTGAGCCGTTGCCCTTGTCTGCCAGGTTGAGAACGCCAACGAGACGCCCTTCGACGTCCAGCGGCATGCTGATGAATGATTTGGTCTTGAACCTTGGCCGGTTCCTGGTCGCAACCCGGTTGTCACGCTCAATGTCGTTGACCAGCATGGGGAAACCGCTTTTGGCCACCCGTCCGGCGATTCCTTCACCACAGGCAATTGACATGGCTTTTGCCAAAGAAGGGGTCATCCCCATGGCGGCTTCAATGGTCAGTGTCGCGTCTGCTTCATTGAGCAGCATGAATGAACCGCTTGTTGCGTTCAGCAGTTCGGCAGACATCTCCAGGATCTGCTGGTAAAGCTCCTGCCGGCTTTCAACCAGCGACAGTGCGCTGATCATGGAGACAATGCGTGAAGAGAACCTGCGCTCTTCTTTGTGCTCTGCAGCTGCTCTCAGGTTTCCCAAACGTGTTGCCAGTCGGTTCACCAGTAATTCAATCAAAGCCAGGTCCCGGCTGTGCAGCTCAATATCCAGAATCACGATGGCGCCCAACAGGCTGTTTTCTTCCTGCAGCGGGAAAAGCAGCGCCGTTTGGGTCTCGATCCCCGGGAAACAGCTTCCCAGCTGGTCTTTGGAGAATGCTTCCGGGTGGCCGGACATCCTGGCGAAATAATCAAACAGGCGTTTCTGGTCAATCTGGAAAGTGTCCGGGTCAAGACCGAGAGTGGAATGGATTGCTAAAGAAGGGCCGGGATGGAGAAGAACAATCAGGATCCTGGGCAGGTTGAAAAGAACCACCAGCGCTTCGCTGATGAGGCTGACCGCCTTTTCACTCTCAGCGCAATCGACAAGATCGCGGGCCAGTTTTTGGACAGCTTCGAGTCGCTTCGTCGTCCGATCCAGGCAGAGGGTGTTCACCTGCTGATCGAGTAAACGCGGCAGAGACCGGAAAATCTCTGCTGACGTGGCTTCTGCGTCTTGTAAGTTGACCGGTTGGGGCGATTCCCAGGATTCGATGTGCAGATTGTCAGGGATGCTTTGGAGCTCTTCTGTCATGCTGCGATTGGTTGTGCCTCTGTGCGCAAGGACCCCGCCACCGATCAAGCAGTCAGGCAGGGATCTGCCCTCCGGTAAGGGTACGATGAAATAGAGATAGCCTTTCGCGCAGCAGCGGGTGACGGGCTGATTTGATGCCTTGGCTTGAGCAATGCTCTCATCCCAACCCTGGTAACATTCGGAGCTGCAGAGTCTCTCTTCGCCGGGTGGAGAACAGACAGTGTCTATTGCCCTGATCAGGCCACCGCGTCCTTGCTGCTCGGCGTAAAGGGCCAGGTTGAAGGGTGCGGTGAGGGGATGCTGACGCAACATTTCAAGCAGGTCTCGCGGGTCGACCAGTCTGATTGATGATGTGCCGGACAGTGCCACCGTTTGTCCCCTCTGGTGAGATGAAATTGCCGCTCGTTACACCGTTCAAAGATTTTTTTGACTACGGGATCCAACATCTAGCAGGTATTCAAGTTTGTGGCAATCCTGAGGTTGATGCGTCTGAACGCCACTGCTCGAGGTCGACCAGGGCGCGGTCAGCCAGGGCCTGACGTCGATCCCGGCGCTTGCGGATGCGCTTTTCGAGATCCGGGAAAAGGCCATAGGTGATATTCATTGGCTGGAACCCCTCTGCCGAGGCGGTGACCGGGTAGTTGAGCAAGGCTCCGAGGGCGGTCGTCATCGGCGGAGGCTGGAAACTGCGCCCCTGATGACGGGCGGCTGCGGACAGGCCTGCCAGGAAACCGCTGGCAGCCGATTCGACGTAGCCTTCGACACCGGTGATCTGCCCGGCAAAGAAGATGTCTGCTGATGTCTTAAGCTGCAGGGTTTCTGCCAGACATGCTGGCGCATTGATGAAGGTGTTGCGATGCATGCTGCCAAGGCGGGCAAACCTGACGCTTTCAAGGCCTGGAATGGTGCGGAAGATCCGCTCCTGCTCGGGATAGGTCAGCTTGGTCTGGAAGCCGACCAGATTGTAAAGGTTCGCGTGTTTGTCATCCTGGCGCAGCTGGATCACCGCGAAAGGGTCGCGCCCGGTACGTGGGTCGCGGAGCCCGACCGGCTTCATTGGGCCAAAGGCCAGGGTCATCTCACCGCGTTCAGCGAGGACTTCGACTGGCATACAACCCTCAAAATGGACGACTTTCTCAAAATCTCGTGGCGCGACCTTCTGTCCTTTGCAGAGGGCATCGACAAAAGCAAGGTACTGCTCCTTGTCAAAGGGACAGTTGAGGTAATCTGCGCCGCCACGATCGTAGCGTGACGCGGCATAAACTTTCTCGCGGTCAATCGAGTCGGCTTCGACAATCGGAGCGATGGCATCATAAAAGTAAAGGTGGTCCTGGCCGGTCAGGGCACCGATCTTGTCAGCCAGCGCATCTGATGTCAGCGGGCCGCTGGCAATGATGACCAGGCGGTCCCCGGGGATTTCGGTGACTTCCTGTCGCTGCAGAGTGATCAGGGGGTGTTCCTCGATCATCTTTGTTATCTGTTCGGCAAAGCCTTCCCGGTCAACAGCCAGTGCTCCTCCGGCCGGGACCGCGTGGGCGTCTGCCGTGGAGATGAAAAGGCTGTTGCAACGCCGTAATTCTTCTTTCAGGAGTCCGACCGCGTTGTGCATTCCGGTGCCACGCAGGCTGTTGGAACAGACCAGTTCACCAAGGCGGTCACTCTGGTGAGCCGGTGTCATCCGCTGCGGCCGCATCTCGAACAGTTCAACCGGGATCCCCTGCCGGGCAATTTGCCAGGCCGCTTCACAGCCGGCAAGCCCGGCACCGATGATCATAATAGGTGTCATGATAGTCATTCCCGTTGGATCGTCCGATCCAGCTCTCTGATCCTCTGGACTTATGGTTCAGGACAGAAAAGGCCGAGCTGTCAGCCCGGCCTTTTTGCGTCGCTATTTCAATCTTTGACTCAGGCCTCTTTTGAGGTGGTTTTCTTGACGGCCTTTTTCTTTGTCGTGGCTTTTTTTGCAGGAGCCTTTTTGCTTGTCGCCTTCTTGGTGTCCGGCTTTTTCTCCGGTTCTATCAGGGTGATCTGGTAGTCGCACTCTTCCTGAGGGCACTTGCGCACCGTACCAAAGCGCTTGGTGGTTTTCTCAACAGTCAGCGGGAAAGCGCATTTGGGACATGGCTCCTCGAATGGTTCATCCCACAGGGCGTATTTACACTTCGGGTAGCGACTGCAGGAGTAGAAGATTTTGCCGTAGCGGCTCTTCTTTTCCATGATCTCACCTTCTTTGCACTCCGGGCAGTCGATTTCGAGCGACTTCGGCTTGATCAGTGGCTGGTTGTTCTTGCAGTCGGGGTAGGCAGAGCAGGCCAGGTACTTGCCGTAGCGTCCTTCCTTGAATTGCATCAGCGCGCCGCACTTCTCACATTTTTCGTCGGAGAACGTCGGCTCATCACTGTGCTCACCGTTGACCGGGCGGGTGTACTTGCATTCCGGGTAGCCGTCGCAGGCAATGAAGTAGCCGTTGCGGCCGTACTTTTTGGTCAGCTGGTTCTGGCATTCCGGGCATTTTTCATCGAGAGGTTCACCTACAAAGCGGATTTCCTTGACGCCCTCGACCTCTTCTTTGAAGGGCACCCAGAAGTCTTTCAGGAAAGTCTGCCACTCTCCCTTGCCCAGAGCGATGGCGTCGAGATCATCTTCCATGTTGGCTGTAAACTGGTAGTCGACATACTTGTCGAAACATTGCATCAGGAAGCGGATGACCTCGCGACCAAGGTCCTGCGGGTAGAAGACGCGCTTGATGAGTTGCACGTAGTTGCGTTCCACCAGGGTGTTCATGGTGGCGGCATAGGTCGAAGGCCGACCGATACCGTTTTCTTCCAAAATTTTGACCAGTGAGGCCTCTGTGTAGCGTGGCGGCGGCTGGGTCGTGTGCTCTTCGCCCCTCAGATCTTCAAACGTCAGGACTTCCTTTTCGTTCAGACTGGGCAGGAGGCCTTCAACTTCTTCATTTTCCGTGTCTTTACCTTCAATGTAGACCTTCATGAAGCCGGGGAACCGAACCACCTGGCCGGAGGAGCGAAACTGAAATTTTTCTCCGGCGAGGATGTCGATCGTGGTCGTGTCGAGCAGGGCGTCAGCCATCTGGGCAGCGATCGTACGTTCCCAGATCAGCTTGTAGAGCCTTAGCTCATCATTGTCCAGGAACGCTCTGAGTGCCTCCGGATGACGGGCCAGCCCGGTGGGACGAATCGCTTCGTGAGCTTCCTGTGCGTTCTTGGCCTTGCTTTTGTAAACGCGAGGCTTGGCGGGAACATAATCCTTGCCAAAACGTTCTTCAATGACCTGGCGGGCTTCTTCGATAGCAACGTTGGAAAGTGTGACCGAGTCGGTACGCATGTAGGTGATCAAACCCACGAGGCCATCGCCGGTATCAACGCCTTCGTAGAGTCTTTGCGCCAGCGACATGGTTTTGCGCGCCGAGAAGCCCAGCTTGCGGTTGGCTTCCTGCTGCAGGGTGCTGGTGGTAAACGGAGCTGCTGGACGGCGTTTCTTCTCCGTGCGGCTGACAGAGGAAACTGTTACAGGTAAAGGCCTGATCTCTGCAACCAGCGTCTCTGCAGCGGTCTGGTCTGCGATCAGCTGATAGGCTTCTGATTCGAGGTGCTTGGCACTGGAAGCGACTTTCTGGCCATCGATAGCATGCAACTTTGACGCAAAAGTGGTCTTCTCCGAGTTGGCCATCGTGGCTTCGATCGTCCAGTATTCCCTGGCTTTGAACGCTTCAATCTCGGCTTCACGCTCACAAATCAGCCGCAGCGCGACGGATTGGACACGACCCGCAGAACGGCTGCCGGGAATCTTTCGCCAAAGAACCGGTGAAAGATTAAAGCCAACCAGGTAATCGAGGATGCGTCGCGCCTGTTGGGCGTCGACCATCTCTGTTGAGATTTTTCGAGGATTGGCCATTGCCTCGTTGACAGCGTCTTTGGTGATTTCATGAAAAACCACCCGGCTGACTCGAGGTGAGTCCCCTTTTTCGTCGACGCCGAGAGCTTCCAGCAGATGCCAGGCGATCGCCTCTCCTTCGCGGTCGGGGTCAGTTGCGAGGACCAGGTTGTCAGCTTTCTTGAGAGCCTGCTTGAGAAGGCTCAACTGCTTTTTCGCCTTGGTCGAAACGACGTATTTAGGCAGAAAGCCGTTGTCAACGTCAACGGAGCCGTCCTTGCTGGGGAGGTCGCGGACGTGTCCATAGGAAGCCAGCACCTGATAACCTTTGCCGAGAAATTTCTCGATGGTTTTGGCTTTGGCGGGGGATTCAACAATAACCAGGGAATTCGCCATAATCTCTATTCAGGTCTTTTCTTTCGGGAAATGAAAAAGGCCGCAGGGTGTCCCGCAGCCTGTAGAACTTTAGTTCAGTAAGCGTCGCCAGTCATCTTCGAGAAGGCAGTCGAATTCCCGACGCCATTCGTTCTGTGAGTTGGCAAACATGGCCAGCACCGTAATCGTTTTAATCTCTTTCAGGGTGACTTCGTCGTCTGCCATTTGCAGTGCCTTTTCAATCACCTCTTCCTGCACATCGTTGTCCAGAATACCCATGGTTCTCAGCCGGGTTAAAAAACCACGTGCTTCTGAGGAGAGGGCCAGATTCTCTTCGTTGGTAAAGACTCTGTAACTCCGGCACGGAACGTTGAGCGACGTCTCGCTTCCTGCCGGAGAGCAGAGCGCCTGGCTCTCCATCCAAATGAAAGCGGCATCAATCTCTTCAGCCTCGAAACCGACAGACAGCAACTCCTCGACAAGGTCGTTCTCTGTCATCACGTCACGATCATCGAGAAAGTATTGGGCTATGAAACTTACAATCGCCAGGACCCGTTCTCTCAAGAGGTCTCCGTTTTTTCTGACAAGTTAAAGCGCCTGGCGACCACGAACATAGCGTCCCCCAGGCAGCTTTTCAGCGTAACCCTGAAGCTCTAGCTGCAGTAAAATAGCGGAAAGCTCCATAGGTGTCAACCCACTTTCCCCGGAGAGTTCATCGCTGTGACGGGGGGTTAGACTGAGCTTTGAGAGGACCCGTCCGGCTGGCTCGGGCAGGTTCAACTCAATCAGCTCAATATTCAACAGCTCTTTTCTGCTCTCCCGGTGCAGGCCAAGAATTTCCTGAACCTCTGCTGCCTCCGTGATTGGATGAGCACCCTGTTTGATCAGAAGATTTGGACCATAGCTGGTTTTGCGATCAATGCCACCGGGAACAGCCATAACTTCCCGACCCTGTTCCAGGGCAAACTCTGCGGTTATCAGGGACCCGCTCGCACGTGCGGCTTCAACCACGAGTGTGCCTTTGCTTAAGCCACTGATAATGCGATTTCTTCCAGGGAAGTGACCGGGCAAGGGCTCGCTGCCTGGTGCGTATTCTGAGAGCAGGGCACCGAGCTCGATGATTTGTCGATATAGTTTGGCGTTCTCCGGCGGATAAACCCGGTCGATGCCACAGCCGAGCACAGCCACGGTTTTGCCACCGGCATTAAGCGCACCACGATGCGCGGCAGAATCGATCCCGCGGGCAAGCCCGCTGATAATGGCCGTGCCGGACGCTGCGATCTGTCCTGCAAGATGTTCCGTGAACATTCGGCCGACATCCGTTGGCTGGCGTGTGCCGACGATGGCGAGCCCCGGTTCATTGGGCAAAGTCCCGCAGCCGTACAGAATCGCTGGCGGGTCGGGGATTTGGCGGAGGGATTGGGGGTAATCGGAGTCCCAAAAGCTGCATAGCCAACCGTCCATCTTCGTCAGTGTCTGACACGCTTTCCGGATCGAGGGGTCGTTTGCTGCGGGAACCAGGCGAGCGAGGCCGGATCGCAGCCCCGCAAGCTTTGGCCACTCCTTGCTGCTTGCAGCGAGAGCCTGCTCCGGAGTTTTGAAATAGTTGATCAGGGACATCAGGCCGGCTCGGCCAAGGCCCGGTGTGAACTGCAGACGCAGCCAGGGCAGCAGACAATCCATTGGACCCCTCCAAAAGGGTTATGACATCAATACATAAAAAAGCAGGGATGGGCTGATAATCCAGCCCATCCTCATGCAGGAGACTTCAGTGTCGGGAGACACTCCCGTAGGCGAACTATTTGACCTTGGTCTTGACCTGGTCACCGCGAAAAATGGGCAGGTTGGTTGTGCGTGTAATCAGAGCCTCGGCAAAACCCTGGCGGACTTCGAGGACTATGGCGTCACCCAGGTCGATGTCGGGCAGAACCAGTTTCTTGGTCTTGTCGGCTTCGTCAGTGACCTCGCGCTTGCGGTAAATCTCAAGCTCATTGCCAACCATCAAGCCACTTTCCTGGCCGATGTCGATAAGAATGACCTCCCATTGTCCCATGGCCAGTTTGCCGATGTCGTCCGTGAGGATGTAGCCTTCAAGAGCGATGTCAGCAATGATGCGGGGAATGCGGTCGGGCACCCTGGTGTAGGGGCGGACCTTGGAACCACGCTTGATTTCACGTAATGCGGTGGTGATGGTTGCAACAGCGACAGACTCTGTCACTTCAGTAATTTCCACGGTACCAAGCTGTATCGTCTGGAAACCGATTGGTTCCTCAAGTTGGTAGCCGAAGGTTTTTTTCGCCATCGGATGAGTGACTTTCGGCCCCATGGTGATCAATTCAAAGACATCTCCTGGTTTGACCGCGGCGAGATCAACCATCTCCAGAAAAACGGTGTCGTTGATTGTGACCATGGTGCGATTGTCCACGGTGTCGACCAGCGTTCCCAGTGACGCCACCTCGGTGCTGCTGATGAAGCTCTGGGCGCCTCCGTAGGTTGGAATGAGGAACAGTTCCTCCGGTGTCACAACCGCTGCACCGATATCCGATACCTCCATGCTGTCAACACCACCAGCCGGGATGATTTCAATCCGCCCGTCGTATATCCGCAGCTTCTGACCCGGGTAGATCAGGTGGGGGTTGCCGATCGCAGGGTTGTTTGACCACAGGTTGGGCCAGTAGTAGGGGTCCTTGATAAAGCGCTGGGAGATGTCCCACAGGGTGTCACCCTGTTTGACCGTGTAAATGATCGGTTCTTCCTTGGCGAAGGCAATGCCTGGCCAGATCATGAGTAGTAAACCGATTGTCAGAATAGTACGTTTGAGATTCATATCTCCCCCTTAGATGGCAACCTTTTATGGTATCGCCAGTTCCTGGGCCTTTTGGGCTGCTGTGCTTTTGGGATAGCGCTGAACGAGAGTGCCAACCGCCTGGCGAGCTTCATCTGACGCACCAAGTTGCAGCTGTGCAATGGCTATTTTAAAAAGGGCGTCCGGGCTTTTGGGTGCGTTTTGATAGTCACTTAAAACACGCTTAAATTCCTGAATCGCCAAAGGATACTGCTGTTGATTGAAGTGACAATCTGCCAACCAGAATTGCGCGTTACTGGCGTAACTGTTGTTGGGAAAACGCTGCAGGAACATTTCGAAACCGTAAACAGCTTTCTGGTAACGGCCCGAAGCGTAATCACCAAAGGCCTGCAGATAAATCTCAGTGGGTGACCCCTCGCCCTGAACGGGAGCTGTTGTCTCTCTCTGCAGGGAAGATGCGCGGGCAGGCAAATACTCTGTTGGTGATGATTCCGGTGCCTGGCGAAGCTTGTCAATCTCCTCGGCCTGACTTTGTATCCGGGCTTCCAGTCCCGTGATCTGACGAGAGAGTTCCAGAACGGCCTGCTCCTGCCTGTTCAGGGAGGACTGCAGTTGGCGAACTTCGAGAGTCAGGTTGTTGGAGGTCGGTACTGCAGACGGCGGTGCACACGCGGCCAGCAGTCCGATGACCGTCGTAGTGATCAATAATTTGTCAATAAGGGTTATCATGTCATGTGTTGCGGTTGTTAGAATTGAAATTCCATAAAAATTATAGTCTTTTTCACGCCTTGTCAAGCATCATGGCGGGCGGTACTTTAATCTTGCACTGCACAAAATATGCCCTGGTGTGCTAGAGTGGACGACGATATTTAAACCCTGGAGGTCCGTTGATGGTCCCTGAACTCCTGGCTCCGGCCGGAAATCTTGAAAAACTGGAGATCGCCCTGCTTTATGGGGCCGATGCCGTCTATTGCGGCGTTGAACAGTTCAGCTTACGTGCACAGGCCGGGAACCTGACCATGCAGGAGCTGTCTCATGCCTGTGAAATCACGCATTCTTTGGGTAAACGCCTCTACCTGACCTTGAATGCGTTTTTGCGCCCTGGCGAGGAAAGAGCGGCGCGCGAATTGCTTGAATCCCTCGTGCCGATTGGGGTGGACGCTTATATCGTCGCTGACCCGGGGATGCTTCATCTGGTGCGCCAGATTGACCCGGAGAGAGAGCTGCATCTTTCGACCCAGGCCAACACCACCAGCGGCCTGGCTGCTCATTTTTGGCAGTCCATGGGCGTCAAACGGCTGAACCTGGCGAGAGAACTGAGCCTTTCGGAGATTGCTGCGGTCCGTGCCTCTGTGGCCCTGGAGCTGGAAGTGTTTGTTCATGGTGCCATGTGTATGGCTTATTCTGGTCGCTGTCTGTTGTCAGCCGGCCTTTCTGGCCGCAGCGCCAATCACGGCACCTGCAGCCACCCTTGCCGGTGGAAATATTCGCTTCAGGAAGAAATGCGGCCGGGGGAGTTCTTCCCGATAGAGGAGGATGAACGTGGCACCTACATCTTCAACAGTCGTGATCTCTGCCTGATCAACCATCTGCCGGAATTGATCGGGGCCGGCGTCGACAGCTTGAAAATTGAGGGACGCATGAAGAGCCTCTATTACGTGGCCGCCGTGACCAGAACATACCGGGCCGCCCTTGATGCATGGCGTGACGATTCCGACCACTACCAGCTCGATCCGCAATGGCAAAGAGAGCTGGACGCTGTTAGCCATCGTCCTTACGGCACTGGATTCCTCTTTGAACAGGATCATGCCTTTGTCACTGCCGAGAACAGTGACTACCTGCGAGATTGTGATTTTGTCGGCATCGTTCTGGGTGAAGCGCCGGATGGCGGCTGGCTGGTCGAAGGTCGCAATCGCTTCAAGAGTGGCGAGTCCCTGGAGATCATCGGTCCGGCCATGTACCAGGCTGAATTTATTTTTGCCGAGGCGTTCACTGAGGCGGGAGAACCCACGTCAACTGTGCAGCCGAACGCTGTGGTGCGTATGGCGCTGCCACCAGGAACAGGGGCCGGACATCTGTTGCGTCGCTGGCGCAGTGATATGGCTTAGTTCCCTTGTTACGCCTGCCATGTTTGTCCGCTGAGAACATCACAGCAGGTGAGTCGATGACCGTAGACACAGCCGGTGTCCAGTCCGACCCGGTTTAAGGACAGCAGGGGCTCATCAAGCGGGGTGTGGCCATAAACCACGGTTTTCCCCCAGTCATAATCAGAGTCGAGAAACTCCCGGCGTATCCAGAGCAGGTCGTTTATGTCCTGCTTGGCGAGGGGGATGCCGGGTCGCAGGCCAGCGTGAACGAAGATGTAATCTTCCGTTTCGTAAGAATTGAGCAGTGTGTCAAGAAAAGTGCGGTGAGATGAAGGAACTGGCCACTCGCCCTTGTCCTGGTAGCTGCTCAGGGTGTTTAACCCGCCGTTCATGAGGAACAGTGTTGACTCGTGACCGTCGAGATAACCGGCAAACATCAGATCGTGATTGCCACGTAAAAAAACCGTATCCGGGAAGGTCTGGCCGAACTCGACCAGATAATCGATGACGCCGTGACTGTCGGGCCCCCGATCGACATAGTCGCCAAGAAAAATGAGTTGGTCCACCAGGGTCGGTGCGACCCGGGTCATCAAGAGCCTGAGTTGCTCCAGGCAACCATGGATGTCGCCAACGGCAAGCAAGCGTCCCTGTTCTTTTGACTTGTGACTCTGTATCATGGCTGACATGTTAACTGATTTTGTCTTTATGTTGAAGAGCAAGTGGGGGGCTGACCCCTCGCGGCCGTGACACATGAGAGTGAGGATCTTTTGTTGCGAGTGAAGCAATGCGAATCAAGCTGATTGCCAATCCGGTCAGTGGCGGCGATGCCCGGGCTCGTATTCAGAAAGTTCTGGCCACCTTGAAAAGCCAGGGCGGAGACGTCGACCTTTTTTTGACCGGTGCTCGCGGTGACGCCAGGAAAGTCGCTGCGGTGGCCCTGTCTGAAGGGTACGACAGGATTGTCGCTGCTGGTGGTGATGGGACGCTCAATGAAGTTGTCAACGGAGTTGCATCACCTGAACTGCCGATCGCATTTCTGCCACTGGGAACCGTGAATGTGTTTGCGCTTGAAGCTGGGATCCCGGTGCAACTGGAAGAGGCGTGTGCTCTCGCAGTCCATGGCTCTGCACGCCCGATCACGCTGGGCAAGATCGGTGATGACCTGTTCCTGCTCATGGTCAGTGTCGGCTGGGATGCCGAAGCGGTGGCGCATGTTCGTCCTGGTCTCAAACGGCTCGTTGGCCGTCTGGCTTACGCGCTCAGCGCCCTTGAACGATTCTGTTGCTGAGAACCTCTGCGCCGTTGCAGTTGATTCTTGCCGGATGGGAGCCACCATGACGGATTTGGAGTGGTCATCAGTAACTGTCGGTATTATGGTGGTCGCTATATGGTGACTCCCGGGGCCTCGATGTTTAGCGACGAGCCTCGAGGTCTGCCTGTTACGTCAGGGCGGTCGTCTGGCCATGTTGAAATTTGCCGCGAGTCTTTTACTGAAACGTCCTTTAAAGCCGCCACTCGTCGAACTTTTCTCTCTCAGCGGTGCGGAGGTGAGGGGTGAAAGATGTCACCGTGCAAGTCGATGGAGATGTCTGGGGAGGCCTGCCGTTTCGAGTTCGAGGTCGTACCTCGGGCAGTCAGTATGGTCTTGCCGGACATCGTTCAACCAGGGATTGGATGGAGCTTAGTTTATGACGAAAATGATATCGCGCGAGCCAGTTTTTGCTGGACGCGTCCTGGACGTTGCAGTCGAAAAGCATCAGATGCCGGACGGCAGGCAGTCGAATTTCGAAATTATCCGTCATCCTGGTGGCGCCGCGATCCTGCCGGTTCTGCCGGACGGTCGCGTCCTGCTGATCAGTCAGTTTCGCCCCACAATCGGTGAGATGATTTACGAGATTCCGGCAGGGCGCCTTGAGCCCGGCGAGTCTGCAAAGGATTGTGCCTGCCGCGAGTTGATTGAAGAGGCTGGTTATGCGGCAGCGCAGGTCTTACCGCTCGGAGGATGCTGGAGTACTGTTGGTTTCTGTGATGAGTATATCCATCTTTTTCTTGGGCGTGATCTGAGCATGGCGGAGCAGAACCTGGAGTCTGATGAAATCATTGAGCTTTGTCCCATGACTCTTGCCGAGGCGATGGGAAAAGTTAGGAATGGTGACATTCCAGACAGCAAAACCCAACTGTCGCTGCTGCTTTACCAGAACATTCATCTGGAGCATGGTCAGTGAACAGGCTCCCGGACTATTACGATTCCGCTCTGCATCTGCCTTTCAACCGGACCTGCCTGACCGGGCGGTTTGTCTTCCGTGGGCCAGGTCAGATCCTGGCTGCCCCTGGTTTCGGGGTGCTGCTCCGTGGCAACTCCCTGCTCGCCGTCAAGCATCTGGACCATTTCTCACTACCCTACGGGCAGTGGCCTGAGGAATCGTCTCTCTATATGGGGATGTGGCAGGGGCAACCCTGTTATCTGGTTGATTTAAATGATGCTGTAGAGTTGCCGGATCATTTGGTCGCGTGCGGTCTGCTCGATGAAAAGCCGCAATTGTCAATCGACCTGCTGTCCATGGGCGGCATGGGGCGCATGATTCTGCATTGGCAGAAGCGCAGCCGCTTCTGTGGCTACTGTGGCCGACCGACCGAATGGTCGCATGGAGAATGGGGACGCGGCTGCGACTCATGTGGGGAACACGCCTTCCCCGCCATCCATCCCTGTGCCATTGTTCTGGTGACCCGACCCGGAGAGGTGCTCCTGACGCGCAAGCCGAACTGGGCCCCGGGGCGCTACAGCCTGGTGGCCGGTTTCCAGGAATTCGGTGAGTCCCTGGAGGAAACGGCCCTGCGTGAAGTCAGCGAAGAGACCGGCGTGACCGCCGGTAACGTCCGCTATGTTGGCAGCCAGTGCTGGCCGTTTCCGAGCCAGGTTATGGTTGGCTTTGTTGCCGATTATCTCGACGGAGAGATTCGGGTCGATGCCACGGAGCTTGACGATGCGCGTTGGTTTGCGGTCGATGATTTGCCCACTCTTCCTCCGAAGCGCAGCATCGCCCGTTATATCCTTGATACGGCCCTGGAGCTCTCATGACCTCGACAGTTGTTTTCAGTAAACGCTACTTCCAGATCCCGCGCGCCGAGATTGGCCATTTACGCTTCATCCTGGAAAGTTATGATGGGCTGGCTTTCGCACGGACGCTGGACAAAAGTATCGCCCTGGTCGAGATCGCCTGTCCACCAAGTCGTATTCAGGATGTCGAGACATTACTCCAATCTCTTGCAGACGAGGTTGCACTGCAGGAAGTTGATGCCCCGGAGACCATCCCGCCACTTTAAATGGTGATGAGTTCTATCGTCGGCGGGTCGAGCAGGGCCTTCTTGACCGCACACTGATCGGTCGCGCGAATGATGGCGCTTCGGTACTTCGCGGGGAAGTCGTTTGGCAGGTGCATGGTGATTTCCACCCGGTCGAGACGTTTTGTTTCGGCGTTGATTTCGCTTGTCAGTTGCAGGCGCAGGCCATCGGTGGACAGGTCGCGCTGCTGACAAAAGCGTAAGGCGAAAAAACCGGCGCAGGTGCCGAGAGACGCGAGGAAGAAATCGAAAGGTGAGGGTGCCGAGTTCTGCCCGCCGTTTCTTTCCGGTTGGTCAGTTGCGATCTCAAATCCTTTGAGCGTTGCATTCACTTGAACGCCGCCCGGGAAGGTAATCTCCATCATGATGCAAGCCTCCAGAGTTTATTCGTGGGCAACTCATCGTTGCTGTTGAATTCAGAGTAGTGGTAGTATGCCGCCATCTCAAAAAACAGGTTGATGCATGAAACAACTTCTCAATTTTTTTAGCTCGGTCAAGCTGACCCTGGCATTGTTGCTGGGTCTCGCACTGATTGCAATCGGCGGCACGATCTGGCCCGTTCAGCAGGACACGATACAGCGTTTTGAGCTCTATTACCAGTCTCTCTGGTTCCGTTGCCTGCTCGGTCTACTGGCCCTGAACCTGGCCTCCTGTACCTGGCGAACCTTCGTGCGGGTTTTTAGCGAGAAGAAGCGCCTGCTTGCCCTGTTGGCCAACACGGACCCACTGGTACAAAAATCAGGTCATGACCTGGTGTGCGGTGATCTTGAAACCCTCTCTGTGCGATTGCAGGAGCAGGGCTATAAAACCACCCTCTCGGGTGACAGGGTTCTCGCCCGTCGAGGTCTGACCGGGAGCTGGTCATTGCCGGTCATGCATCTGTCGATCCTGATCATCATGCTCGGGGCGCTGGCTTCCCAGCTTGGTTTTGTCGGTACTCTGAATATGTATGTCAGTCATGCGAGAGACAGCTACTTTGACTGGAGTGTCGAAGAAGACCTTCCCCTGGGCTTTACTTTTCGACTCGATCATTTTGAACCGCAGTATTACCCGATCGATCTGCGTTTCGCGACCTACGACAGGGAGAGTCATCAGCAATTGCAGGAGTTTACCTCCCGTGAAGGAGAAACCGTCGTTATTTCTCCGGACTTAAGTGTTCAGGTCTTACGATTCTTCCCTGAGGAGCAGCATCTGGTTCTCGGAATTGTCCGCGAAGGAACCCTGGTTGGTGAGTACCACACCCTGAGTGGTCAGAGGTCTTACCCGAACAGTATTGATCTCGGCCTGGAAATCAAGCCAACGGCTTTCCGCGATCCGCTTCTCAAGCAATTGCACGCAGAAGCCTCGATCCTGGAGAATGGTCAAGTCGTCCGGCAGGGTGTCATCGAGGTCAACCAGCCCCTGGTCCATCGCGGTGTCGCAATTTATCAGACGGCTTACAGCCGGGATGACTCCGGTTTCTGGACTTGCGGGTTCCAATTGTCCAAGGACCCCGGTGAGCCAGCCGTCTGGGGCGGCAGTATTCTCCTTGTCCTGGCACTTATATCGGTTTTTACCGTACGCTTCCGGGCCCTGGGACTTGTGCAAACAGCAACAGGCTGCCTGTTGATTCCGTTGTCAGGATTCCGCGGCGGCTCAGGTCAAGAGAAATTAAAGACGCTGGCAGTTGTCCTGAACCAAAAGGACGGTAGAGGTTGAGGTTCGTCAGCTCACTCCTCTCTCCTGACTTCGTGCTGTTCGATCACGGGAGCCTCTCCCCCAATCCTTTGCCGGGTTGACTCCGGCAGGCTCTTGCGACTTTTCACCCCCAGCTCGATCAGCGCTTGTGCCTTGGAGATGAGGTTCCCCCTGCCACTGACCAACTTATTGTAAGCGCCATCGTAGGTCTTCTGGGTCGTGTCGATCTGATCACCAATTTTTTCCAGATCAGCTACAAAACTGACAAACTTGTCATACAGGCTGCCAGCCTTGTCGGCGATCTCCAGGGCGTTTTTATTCTGGTATTCGTAGCGCCAGATATTCTGGATCGTCCGCAGGGTGACAAGGAGAGTTGACGGGCTGACGATCATGATATTCTGATCGAAAGCTTTGCGGAAAATTTCACTGTCTTTATCGATCGCCAACATGAAAGCGCTTTCGATCGGCACGAACATGAGGACAAAATCAAGGCTCTTGACTCCCGGCAGCTCGTCATATCTTTTCGATTCCAGTCCTTTGAGATGGCTGTTCATTGATGCCAGATGCTCCTTGACGGCCCGGTCCCGCTCCTCCTCATTTTCGGAGCGCACATACTTTTCATAGGCGACCAGGGACACCTTTGAGTCGACGATGATGTCTTTTCCCTCGGGCAGATGAATAATAACGTCAGGTTTGAGTAGTCGCCCCTCTGCGTCCCTGAAGCCTCCTTGAGAGACGTACTCAATTCCCTTGCGTAATCCCGATTCCTCGAGAATGCGTTCAAGGATAACTTCCCCCCAACTCCCTTGTGTCCTGGTATCGCCCTTGAGTGCCCTGGTCAGGTTCTCTGCGTCCTCGCCAATCTTCAGATTCAACTGTTGAAGTCGCTGCACTTCCCTGATCAGTGAGTGACGTTCTCTGCCCTCAGTGCTGTAAGCCTCGGTCACCTTTTTCTCAAACTCGACTATTTTCTCTTTAAACGGGGTCAGAATCGTGTCGAGGCTGGTCTGGCTCTGGCTTGCGAACATCCTGGTTTTCTCTTCAAAGATCTGGTTGGCCAGATTCTCAAACTGAAGCTGCAACTCTTTCTTGGTCTCGTTCAACAGCAGCAGACTCTCTCCCGATCGACGGCTCTCCTCCTGCAGCTCTGTTGCCAGTTGCACGTTCTTTTTCTCAAGTGCAGACTTCTCCTGAAGCAGGCTGTCCAGGCTGGCTTTTGAGGATTGTAACGCCTCGCGTTGTTGTCGAAGCTGATCCTCACGGCCTGCCAACCGCTCCTCCAGGGTTGCGAGGTCGCTGGCGAGCTCCTGGCGGCCTGACAGGCGCGCAGCGGCAAGCCGATGATTCACCAGTAGAATGGCGGGGCAAAGACCGAGGGTAAAACCGATGATCAAAGAGAGTAAAAGCCATGACAGCTCAGGTAGGTTGGGCATGAAAACTCCATGAGTCAGGTTAGCGTGCTATTGTGCGACAGCAGAAGAGAGCGCCTGGACGACAGGCAAAGATAACAGTCTGCGGGGGAATCTACCAGGGGAGTGTGACAGAATAATTCTCAACGGAGACAGAGAGGGATCGACAGGTCGTGTAAAAACTGGTTTGCAACGCCTTCCAGCTCAGCTCCGGACGTATTGAAGCAGATCTTGTGAAAAGAGCTCCAGCCCTGTCTTTGTCATATGTGTTGGAGTCTGGCAGGTTTTGCAGGTTTGACGGTGCCCGGGGGCAAAGTCCTGCAGGTCGAGTGGCATCGTCTGCTTGCATTGGGGACATTCGAAACGAATCGATAGCGTCATGACCACCTCCATTCTTGGCGTTTTTTAATGGAAGATGGATAATGCCAGAGGTTGAAGCCCTCATGCAAGTAAAAAACTATATTTATCAAGGGCGTGCACTGAAAAAATGGAAGCCCGCGCGGCTGCCTGCCTTATTGTAAGGCCAGGGCCAGGGTTCTGACAGCGAGACTCCCTGCGTCTGCCGCGGTCGGGCCGTAGACCAGAATGCCATCCTGATGACCTGACATGACCAGCAGCCCGGTGTGTGAATGGTTGAGGCTGAGGGCTAACCGTTGTATCTCCGACGCCATTTCCGGGGTCCCATAATCCGCTGACGGGTCGGTGCAGGGGAGGCCCAATTCGAGCCTTCGGTTAAAAATGTCCGGGCTGTGAAGGTGCATGACCCAGTGAACCATCGGCCTGCTCTGGTAGAGAATACCGTGGGAGAGGGCTTCTGATGACGGTTGAACCTGTCCGGAGGCTTTCAGCTGATTCATGGCAGGGTTACACTGCAGAACCGTCGCGTAATGATGCGGCGACAGGTTTTGCAGATGACCGGTCTGGGTGCCGCTGATCAGAAAAGCCTCGTTGCCCTGATCTGGCAGGCGGCGGCTCAGGTTACCAAAGCCATAGCCGTCATAACGCTCCGGATCCTGACCGACCAGGCCCAGTTTCTTGAAGATTTTGCGCCATGCGTTCAGCTCGAGCAGGAGCTGTTCCGGTGGGGGAGAACCTTCCTGAAAATCAAGCTGAAATTTGATGACTCCTTCACTGCTTGACTGAGTCATGATTGAAACACTCGGATTCAGTTTTCAAAGTCGACGGCAACGACGGCCGAAGTTGTGGCCTTGACCAGGGCCACAACTTTTTGATGCTCCGGGTGAACCTGGTAGCGCTGCAGCGCTTCAAGATTATCAAAGCTCGAGACCAGGGCGAGGTCGTAAGAACGTTCAGAGTGAATCACGTCCGTACCGAAACGAAATTCACGGATTTCCTCGATGCTCTGCGGCAGGCCCCCCAGGCCCTCGGCAAGTTTTTGGATCTCGGTTTCTGTGGTCTCGGGCTTAAATTTGAAGAGGACGACATGAGTGATCATTGATTGCTCCTTGTTGTTCATGATTCATGTGTTGAGCTCAGAAAGCTGGTCGTTCAGAGTCCAGTAGTCATAGATGTAACCGAGTCCGAATAATCCGCCCGTGGCAAGATAGAGGATTCCGGTCAGCCATTTACCCATGTACATCCGATGTACGCCGAACAGGCCCAGAAAGGTGAGCAGGATCCAGGCGGTGTTGTAGTCCACCGGGCCTGTTGTGAAACGTCTGTCGGCCTGTCGGTCCATGCCGGGGATCAGAAACAGGTCAACCAGCCAGCCAATAAAAAACAGCCCCAGGGTGAAGAAATAAAGGGTCCCTGAAATCGGCCGTCCATAGTAGAAACGATGTGAGCCGGTGAAACCGAACAACCAGAGGAGGTAACCAATGACCGGAGTATGGGTGGTCTGCTGCATGTTACGAAGATCCTTTTCTGGTCATCAAAAGGTCAGTATCGATAAAGATCGGAAGAGTAACGTGGCGTCTGCTTAAATCACCGGACGTCATGCTCGGTTTAGGAAAAGCCTGCCCAAAACGGGTCTCCATTTTCCTCAAATGAGCTCAACTCTAATACATTTTTCAACTGCTGTCACCAACAGTGGATACTGCGGACATGTGACAGTCGTACGTTTATGAGGTACATTTACAGTTCCATCGCTGTTGATGCGTGTCTCCTAAACTCGGGGAGGGTGTCATGCCGGATCGTTTTGACTTTTCTCACTACTCCTGGCAGGTTCGTAAATTCGCCAGGTCACTGATGTCCTCAGGAAGGACTGCCGCAGAAATTTCAGGACGAATGCATCTCCTGACTCTCACCGCGGAGAAAGACCTCGCCCGCTTTGGCGATTCTTCCGAGAACTCTTTGGTCGCGTGCGGCCCGGGGTGCGGCGCCTGCTGTGTTCTTAATGTCGAAGTTCTGGTCCCCGAAGCAATTACCATCAGCTGGTTTCTGCGAAGACGCTGTTCTGCAGCAAAGCTCGCCGCGCTCCAAATACGCCTGCAGGAACTCATTGTGCGGACACGTTGGCTGGACGATGAGGAACGCATTTTCGTGCGAGAGCCCTGCGCCTTCCTCGATGAGCAGGGTAGCTGCCTCATTCATGCTGTCCGTCCTCTTTTATGCCGCGCCATTACGTCAACCGATTCAGAACATTGCAGCGAGGCTATCGCTATGACAGCATTGCATGGCGCCCCATGCATAGAGATGAATTTGTTCCAGAAACGGCTCATGGAGACTGTCTACTGCGAATTGGCGAGGGCGTTGGAATTTTGGGGGCTCGATCATCGTCCGCGGAGATTAAGCTCTGCGGTTTCGGCTTTCCTGGCCGAACCGGAGAAGGTCTCTTCGTATGCTGCCGGTGGGGCTCTTCCCCTTAATTAGGCCTGATCTCGTCCACATGCTGCTAGTGGACCTTTTTAGATCCCTCGAAAGTTAATTCGCTGTCGCCTGCCTGTTTCTTGATCGCCTGTAAGGTCCCTGCAGAGTCGGTGAGGAAAATTGTCATTTCCTTGGCGCTCATGGCCGACCCGAAGAGCTTCCCCTGAACTTCCAAACAACCCCGTTTTCTCAGGAAATCGAGTTGAATCGGATCCTCGACACCGACTGCCGTCACCGCGATGTTCAAACTGCCTGCCATGCTTAAAATTGCTTCCGTGATGGCGGCATAGTCAGTGTTGTGAACAATGTCGCGAATAAATTCCTGGGCGATCTTGATGCGGTGAATCGGGAAGTGTTTGAGGTAGAGTAACGATGAATAGCCGGTGCCAAAGTCATCGATGGACAGGTTGATGCCGCGAACCTTGAGGTCAGTCAGCGCCATGATGCTGTCAGTGACCTGGCCCATGACCGAATTCTCGGCGAGCTCAATCTCGAGAGTGGTGGGCGGGATTCCCGATTCGTTCAGAATTGATTCGATTCGATCAATAAAGTTGGCTTGGCGGATGTGGTGCCCGGAGAGATTGACGGCCATGCGCACTGCCGGGATGCCCTCGTCCAGCCAGGCTTTGGCCTGGGTGCAGGCTGTTTTCAGTACCCATTCGCCAAGAGGGAAAATCAGCCCGCTCTCTTCTGCAATGCTGATGATCTGTTGTGGCGGGACCGGCTTGCCATCACTGTCGTACCAGCGCAGCAGCGCTTCTACGCCGCTGATGCAACCGGTTGAAAGGTTGATTAAAGGCTGATAGTGCAATTGCAACTCACCGTGGTTCAAAGCCTGACGTAAACGACTCTCAAGGTTTGTCTTGGCCATGGCAGAGGCGTTCATCTCATCGGAGAAGAACTGGAGGTTGTTGCGGCCGCGGCTTTTGGCCACGTACATCGCCGTGTCGGCACTTTTTAACAGCGTCTGTGGATCATCGCCGTCAACCGGATAGATCGCGACTCCGATGCTGGCTGTAGTAAAAAATTCACGGCTGCCGATCTGAAAAGGTTGCCCAAGCGTTTCAAGAATGCGCTGTCCCATGATCGTAAAATTAGGATCGTGATTGGGGTCGGCCTGGACAATGACGAATTCATCGCCGCCCAGGCGGGCGAACGTGTCACCTTCTCGAATGAACTTTTTCAGGCGTTGTGCGACAGAACGCAGGACCATGTCGCCGACCGCATGCCCCTGGGTGTCGTTGATAAGTTTAAAACGGTCGAGGTCAAAAAAGAAAACCCCCACCTGTCGATTGTCGCGGCGGGCCAGTGCAATGGATTGGAGGATACGGTCGTGCATCAGGGCCCGATTGGGCAGGCCGGTGAGAGTGTCATAATAGGCGAGTCGCTCAATGCGCTCCTCGGCGGCACGATGATGGGTCAAGTCATCGAGAACGGCCATGCTTCCAGATAATCGTCCGTCGAGATCGCGCTGGGCTACCTCGGAGAGAGAAACTTCGATGATCGTGTCATTGGCCTTCTTGAGTTGATAATACCTGTCCCGGATCTCTCCAAGATCATTGAGCTTCTGAAAATGTTTTGCACGCATTTCCGGGATATTCTCACCGGCCACAAAGTCGAAGAAGTCCCTACCTATGACCTGCTCTTGATTGTAACCGAGAGTGTCAAGCCACGAGTGACTGACATGAAGGAGTTTCCCCGTCGCTGTCCATGGAATGCAGCATGGCTGGAGTTTTTTGATAAAAATGTCGAAAGCGTTCCTCGCTTTCGTTGAGCTGCCGGCGCAGGTGACGAAGTCGCATGCCTGAATGTCCCAAGAGCACGCCAAGCAAACCTCCGAGGAGCAGCGGCAACCATAGATGCTCCATTCCCAAGGGATGGCTGAGGAGATTGCCCTGTAGATAAATCGTCGTGGCAGCGACGAGCACACCGGCAAAACAGCAGCCTGATAGAAGTAAAAGTGATGGCCTTCCCGTAACGGAGTTGGACATAGAATGAGCCCCGTCTATAATTAAAATGCCTGCAAGCAAATGCTTCCGGAATGGTTGTGGGGTGAACTCCGGAAGATAAAATGGTTCTCATAATTCTAAGGGTTTTTCGTTTTATGTCAAATCACATGACCTGTAGTCATGACAAATTTCAAACCTCTGTGTTAGTATATGGCTCTTAGTCAAAGGAACTGAAGCCCCGGTGCTTAAAATCAACGTTCAGGTTGGAAAACATGCCAAAGCCGACGACCGACAATCAGACCCGTACTGACGTAAACAGCCGCACCAGGAGCAGGCGACCACCGATGTTTACCGTCCTGATGCACAATGATGATTACACGACGATGGAGTTTGTTGTTGAAGCGCTGATGACCGTTTTTCACAAGTCCCCAACCGAGGCAAACAGAATTATGCTGCATATCCATTTCAAGGGGTCAGGGGTCTGCGGTGCCTATCCTTACGAAATTGCTGAAACCAAGATATGCAAAGTGCATGACATGGCCCGAAAAGAAGGTTTTCCGCTGCGCTGTTCTTTGGAGCAGGCTTGATTTCTGCTAAAATGAAACAGCGATAAACGGTTCGTGCGATGAGGCCTGAGCCGTCGAGACTGGAGTGATCGATACACATGTTTAACCAGGACGTACAAATAACATTCTCCCTCGCAGTCAGGGAGGCACAGCGTCGGCGTCATGAATTTTTGACCACCGAGCACGTTTTATACGCCATGCTCTTCGATGAGCGAGGCCAGGAGATTCTGAGGGCTTGTGGTGGAGATGTTGACAGCCTGCGTGCAGATCTCGAACTTTACTTCGAGCAGCATCTTGAAGCGCTTGAACAGGATGATGAGGAAATGCCGGAGCAGACAGTCGGCCTGCAGAATGTGCTGCAGAGAACTGTCACACACATGCAGTCGTCAGGTCGTCAAGAGATTGGCATCGGTGATATCATCTCTGCGCTTCTGGAGCAGGAAGACTGCCTGGCAGCGCAGATTCTGCTGGCAGAAGGACTCTCCAGGCTTGATGTCTTGAACTATGTCTCCCATGGTATCAGCAAGGTTCCCTCTCGGCCTGCAGAGCCGGAGCAGCGTGAGCCTGATGAACAGGTCAAGCAGGCCCCGGAGAGTAAACCCGCCAAAAAAGTTGATCCTCTTGAGGCGTTTACTGTCAACCTGCTCGTGCGAGCCGCCAGGGGCAAAATTGACCCCCTGGTAGGTCGGGGGCAGGAACTGGAACGGACAATTCAGACACTTTGCCGCCGGCGCAAGAATAATCCGGTGCTGGTGGGTGAACCTGGCGTTGGTAAAACTGCGATAGCCGAAGGCCTGGCCCTGCGTATTCTTGAACAGGATGTGCCGGAACTGCTGCACGACGCAGAGCTCTTTGCTCTCGATATGGGCGCTCTGCTGGCTGGCACCAAGTACCGTGGCGATTTTGAGGAGCGTCTCAAAGCCGTGGTGCAGGCTTTGTCAAAGCGCTCCCGGGCGATTCTGGTGATTGACGAAATCCATACGATTGTCGGCGCCGGTGCTACAAGTGGCGGTTCTCTCGATGCGGCGAATATCCTCAAGCCAGTGCTTGGCTCGGGAGAACTTCGTTGTATAGGTTCGACCACCTACGAGGAGTACAAGAACCTGTTTGAGAAGGATCGGGCTCTTGCGCGACGTTTTCAGAAGATTGACGTTCTGGAGCCAAGTGTCGAGGAAACGATAGAGATTTTAAGTGGCCTCAAAGAGACCTACGAAGAGCATCATGGCGTGAAATATACGCCTGCGGCTCTTGCCGCTGCGGCAAACCTTTCTGCCAGGCACATTAACTTCCGTCGCCTTCCGGATAAAGCGATTGATGTCATTGACGAGGCCGGCGCCAGGCTGCGACTCTACCCGCGCAAACGCCCGACAATCGGTGTGACCGATATCGAAACGGTGATTGCCGGGATGGCACGTATTCCTGCCCGCAAACTCGCCCAGACTGATCGACGCAAGCTGAAAGAACTCGATCCGGCTGTGAAACGCCAGGTGTTTGGCCAGGATGAAGCCATCACCCGGTTATGTCAGGCCATCCGTCGCGCGCGTGCCGGTCTTGGCCAGCCGGAAAAGCCGACGGGCTCGTTCCTCTTTACCGGGCCGACCGGGGTGGGGAAAACCGAAGTGGCCAAGCAGCTTGCAGCGCAGATGGGGGTCGAATTCCTGCGTTTCGATATGAGCGAGTATATGGAGAAGCATGCAGTCTCCCGCCTGATCGGCTCACCTCCGGGTTACGTTGGCTTTGAACAGGGCGGGCTTCTGACCGATTCGGTGATTCGCAACCCTCATGCGGTTCTTCTGCTTGATGAAATCGAAAAGGCCCATCAGGATATCTTCAATATCCTGTTGCAGGTTATGGATCACGGAGTCCTGACAGACAACAACGGTCGGCAGGCCAATTTCCACAACGTGGTTCTGATCATGACGAGTAACGTCGGCGCCCGGGAGATGAGTAGTACACCGATCGGTTTTGGCGACCGTTTGACAGGTGAAACGCGCCAGGCGGTAGAAAAAACCTTTTCCCCGGAATTCCGCAATCGTCTCGACGCAGTGATCTCTTTCCGTCCTCTCGATGAAGAAGTCATGACCCGTGTGGTTGACAAATTCATCCGACAATTGCAGAGCTCGCTGCAAGAGCGGAAAGTGACACTAGCCCTGACCGATGGTGCCCGCCGCGACCTTGCAAGGCGTGGCTACGATCCGGTTTTCGGGGCCAGGCCTCTCGGACGTCTGATCGAGAGCGAAATAGGCAATGTGCTGGCAGACGAAATTTTGTTCGGCAGACTCCTGAAAGGCGGAAACGTACGCATCGCCTTTAAAGCCGGACAGCTCGATTTCAGCTACAGCTGATCTCCGGTAGAAGACGTGTCCTGAATGCTGCGGCTCCTGATTTTATGTCCCCCGTGCTCCCTTCAATGAGCCACTGGTCCCCATGCCTGTTTTTCGTCTTAGCGATGAACTGACCTTTCCCGACCCACGTTGGGCGACCTCCGAAGGTTTGCTGGCTGTTGGCGGAGACCTTTCTCCGGAGCGACTGGTCCTGGCTTACCAGCTTGGCCTTTTCCCCTGGTATGGCGAAGGGGAGCCGATCCTCTGGTGGTCGCCTGACCCGCGTTGTGTACTGCTTCCCAAGTACGTCTATGTTTCACGACGACTCGAACGGATCATCAAACAGGGGCGATTCCGTCTGACCTGTAATCGTGCCTTCTCAAGGGTTGTTGCTGCTTGCGCTGATGTGCGTGTTGAGAATGGAGAGGGGACCTGGTTGATCAAGGAGATGCAGGAGGCCTATCAGTGTTTGCATGAACGCGGCTTTGCACATTCCGTTGAAGCCTGGTGTGATGATGAACTGGTCGGTGGTTTATATGGTGTTGCCCTCGGCCGGTTTTTCTTTGGTGAGTCGATGTTCCACACCCGGACAAATGCGTCCAGGGTTGTCCTGGTGCAACTGCTCCGATACCTTGAGCGGGAGGGCTTTGCGCTCCTTGATTGCCAGGTGCCCAATCCACACCTCTTCAGTATGGGAGCCTGCCAGATGTCACGCGAAGAGTTCCTCGACTGTCTGGTCGCCGGCGGTCTGGGGCCTGATGGTGTTGCTGAGCGGGTGGTGTTTCCCGGGACCATTGAGCAGGAGTTCACCTGACACTGGTATGAAAAAAGGCCGGATCCTTTTGTTCAGGAACCGGCCTTTTTTATACAACGTAACGCGAGGATTTAGTCTTTGCGCATTAAGCGCATTTTCTTGCGCAGGCGTCTCTGGGCTTCTTTCTCTTTGCGCTTACGCTTGACGCTGGGCTTTTCGTAGAATTTACGTTGCTTCATCTCACGGAAAAGACCTTCCTGCTGCAGCTTGCGCTTGAGAACCCGGATGGCTTTTTCGACATTGTTGTCGACGACATGGATCTCCACCTGCAATCACCTCACTTTCTCTGACAAATAATCTCCCGGAGGGAGAAGAGTGCGGACTATAGACGATTTTCCGATGGAGTGCAAGCAAGAATTGCCCCGTGGGATGAAATCACATGATGCCAGGGGGGGTCGAAAAAAGCCCGACGGTCAGCCCGCCATTGTCCAGACGGGCGATTTGCCTGAATGGCAGAGCCGTTGCCTCGACCAGTGCCGGGTTGGGACAGAGTAGTGCCAGCTGCCAACCAGGATAGGCGCGCTGCAAATGTTTGCCAAGCTCAGCATAATATCGTTCAGGTCTCTCGCCCAGTTTAAGGCGCTTGCCGTAAGGCGGGTTGCAGATCACCAGGCCCTGGCCATCGTGTGTCGGCTGATCGGAAAGTGACCGTTGCTCAACAACGCAATCATCTGAGACTCCGATTCGTTGGCAGTTCTCATTGGCCGCAGCAACCGCCTTGGGATTCTCGTCGGCTCCACTGATTGCCAGAGGTCGTTGCTGTTCTGCACGATGGGCTTCGTCACAGAGTAATGTCCACAGCCCGTCGCGGTATCCGGGCCAGTCCATGAAAGCAAAAGAGCGATTCAACCCGGGCGCCCGCTGGCGGGCCAGCAGGGCTGCTTCGAGGAGAAAGCTGCCGGAGCCGCACAACGGGTCTGCCAGAGGAGTCTGCCCCCTCCCAGCCAAGCAGCATCAGGACTCCTGCCGCCAGTGTTTCTCGGAGCGGCGCAACCGTCACGGACTGACGATAACCTCGGCGATGCAATAACTCACCGGAGCTGTCAATGGAAAGAGTCACCTGATCATCGACAATTCTGACCAGGATCTGTTGAGAATAATCACTGACAGGATTCGTCGAACGGCCAAGGGCCTGATTGATGGCCGATTCAAGTGTCTCTGCAATGCGTACCGTGTGGTTCAGTCGCGAGCCATGGCAGCTGACACGAAAAGACACCGAAGTGTCGGTCCGGAGGAAGCGTCCCCAGGGGAGGAGATGCGCCCGGCGATAAAGGTCCGGAAAGTCGCGGCTGCGGAAATCGGCAAAGCGGACCAGTACACGACTGGCAGTCCTCAACCAGAGATTGCACAGATAGACGTCACGCAAACGACCACTGAAGGCGACGCCCCCCGTGGTGACTGCTTCGACAGTGATTCCTAAAGCGTTCAACTCCTCGGCACAAACGTTTTCCAGGCCGGGAGAAACGATAGCAAAAAGTTTTTCAGTACGGCGATGGTCCATTGCCTCTCTCTTCTGACCTGAGTGGGGTCGTTTAAAAAGGTTTGTTTTGGTGATTGCCTATTGCAGTGCCGGAATTAAAAGCCCGGATGAAAAGAATTAAAAGAGTTGGCCGCACGGGCAAAATAAGTATAATGGTGCCCAAATTGCTGATGGAGGAAAATATGATACGGCGTTGGATGATATTTTGCAATTCTGCTGATGATGGTTTTGCCTTCCGTTCTCTACGGGCGCTGGATCAAGGACAAAGTCTACCTGCAAACAGAGTCGGTGGGCAAGGTCGAGTTTAGCCACTTCAACCATATGGCGATGGACTCTGTCGGCAAAAACTGTCCAACCTGTCACAACGATGTCTTTCACATCGTCACCAAGAAAAACCCTTCGTTCACCATGGCCGAGATGGCCGACGGTCAATCCTGCGGCTTTTGTCACAATGGCAGGAAAGCTTTCAGTGTCGCCGGTGATTGTGTCACATGTCATGCCGGTGATGTTGAAATTAACTATGGTACCTCCGAAAAAGTTATTTTCAGCCATAAAGTGCACGCCGGTATGTTCGGTTGTGACGAATGTCACCCGGATATTTTCGTCCCGCAACGCAACAGCAATCAGGTGGGCATGAAGAAGATGGAAGCCGGAGAGTCCTGCGGCGCCTGCCATGACGGTAATACCGCCTTCGGAGTCAAGAGCGATTGCGGCAGCTGTCATCAGGGGGCAGAGGATATTGCCATTCAGAGTGTGGTGGGGGAGATTGTCTTCAGCCACGCAGTCCACGCCGGCATGTTTGGCTGCGACGAGTGCCATCCCGGGACCTTCAGGGCGAAAGCCAACAGTAACCAGGTTGGTATGAAGAAAATGGAGACGGGGCAATCGTGCGGCGCCTGTCACAATGGTGACACCGCGTTTGCCGTCACGGGAGATTGCTCGACATGTCACACCACGGCCGTTGACCTGGAAATCCGGACCGAGAACGTTGGAGCGGTCGCTTTCAGCCACACGGTGCATACCGGCATGTTTGGCTGCGGTGAATGTCATCCGGATACCTTCAAGGCAAAAGCCAACAGCAATCAGGTGGGCATGAAGAAGATGGAGGCTGGTGAGTCCTGCGGAGCCTGCCATGATGGTAATACTGCCTTCGGAGTCAAGGACGATTGTGCCTCCTGTCATGCCGGTGATATTGCCTATATCAATGAAGATGCGGGTAATATTACGTTCCCTCACACGGTGCATACCGGTATGTTTGGCTGCGACGAATGTCATCCGGACCTTTTCCTGGCAAAACGAGGTGCCAACAAGGCAACCATGGCAGAGATGGAGAATGGTGAGTCCTGTGGTGCCTGCCACGATGGCGATACGGCTTTCGGGGTCGCAGAGGATTGCGAATCCTGTCATGAGATGTGACTTGTGAGTCCTGAAAGTTGATGATAGAAGGGCGGCAGAGACTGAATCTGGCGCCTTTCTTTTTTGTTCCGTGATTAAGGCCTGTCAATAACGCTGGTCCGGAGGGTCTCCGACTCGTCCGATCTCTTCATCCCTGTCGGTTTTTGCAATTTCGTGGAGCGGGTGACGTAGAGGACAAACCTCAAATTAATTTCTTCTGGCTGTTTATTAGGAAACTCTTTATATTCAGATTGTTGGGGTTTCTCATGAATGTGAAAGGGTGATTGAGTCGCATGAACAACTGTACACCGGATGAATCGTCATCAGCTCTGAGCTGGGGTGCTATACAGAGCAATAAAGTTAAAGCCGCCCTTCTGGAGCGTCACGAGACGATTCCTGCTGCTTGCCAAGGCCCGTTGGTTTTTCCTGGGCTTTGTCGCCATTTACGGTGCCGGCGCCGGGATCGGATATCTTTTCAGTGACTACGGCTGGTTTCTGACGACATCTCAGATGGTCGGTTTGCTGGTCGGCCTGCTGATTATTCTTACTTACAACGCGGTCTATTATTTCAATCACAAGCGCTTGGCTCAGATGCCATGGGGGGATCACCTGCAGGTCTTGCTCGACTACCTGTGCGTGACCCTGCTGATCCATCTCAGCGGTGGCGCGGCAAGCTGGTTCTGGCCGGTTTATCTGCTGGTGACCTTCGAGGCTGCGATCCTGATCGAAAGCCGAGCCCAGGTTTTTGTCCTCGGCTTGTTTGCCGGCAGTTGCTATGGCCTGGTGCTTGCCGGTGAATACTTCAATATTCTGCCTTACGTCGATATGCCGTTTATCGACCCGCAGCTTCATCACCATGGGTTTTTCCTGGTGCTGATGTGGCTCTGGGTCAGCCTGTTGAATTCCATTTCGGCGGTGGTCAGCAGTTACCTGATGAATGTTCTGCGTCGCGGTCATGCCCAGGTTCAGGCGACCGAAGCGCGCCTCAAGGAGTTCCTCGAGGGCGCCAATGACCTGATCTTCAGTGTCAAGCCTGATGGCCAGTTCCTCTATGCCAACCGGGCATGGGAGCGCGTGCTCGGTTACGATCGTAGCAATCTCTCCGGACTTGTCACTCGACGATGTCATCGACGCCGATATGCGGATCAAGTGCATGGCGGAAATCGACAAGGCGACTCAAGGGAGAACAGCTTGATCCCCTGGAGGGCCGTCTGATGACCCGGGCTGGCGAGGCGGTTGATGTCGAAGGGACGATTACCTGCAGTTTTCAGAATGATGAGGCCGGTGCCGTCTGGGTGATCTGCCGGGATATCACGGCGCGCAAGAAAGCCCAGGAACAGCTCTATTTCATGGCTCATCACGATCAGCTGACCGGTCTGCCGAACCGGCTCTTCTTCGCCGACCGTCTGCGTCAGGCGCAGGCCCTGGCAAAACGCGAGAAACACAAGTGCGGCATTCTCTATCTCGACCTTGACCGTTTCAAAATTATCAACGATACCCTCGGTCACGCCGTCGGCGACATCCTCCTGCAGGAAGTCGGCAAGCGTCTGCGCAGTTGTGTGCGTGAGGTGGATACCGTTGCCCGGATCGGCGGCGACGAGTTTTCCATCGTCCTGGTCAACCTCAGCCATGCCGTAGATGCCGAACAGGTTGCCGGCAAGATTCTCAAGGCGCTTGCCAAGCCGGTTCAGGCCGACGAACATGAACTCTATATCACCACCAGTATCGGCATCAGCATCTATCCGATGCATGATGATAACCCGGAAGCTCTGTTGAAAAAAGCGGATGCGGCCATGTACCAGGCCAAGGCCCAGGGGCGCAATAATTACCAGGTGTACGATCCGTCGATGGATCTCGATGCCGAACGGCGCATGACCCTGGAAAATGGCTATGCGCCGGGCGATCGAGCGTGATGAATTCCGCATCTTCTATCAACCGAAAATTGATTCGGTCAGCAACGAGATCACCGCTCTCGAAGCGCTGATCCGTTGGGAGCATCCGACCTGGGTATGCTTTCCCCGGTCGGAGTTTATCTGCCCTGGCCGAGGAGACCGGTCTGATTATCCCGATCGGTGAATGGGTCATGCGCCGGGCCTGCCTGGACAACCGCGAATGGCAGGAGCAGGGACTGCCCAAGGTGCGCGTCGCCGTCAACTTGAGCGGTTACCAGTTGCAGGCGAAGAATTTTGTCGCGGCGGTGAAAAACGTGTCTGGAAGAGACCGGCCTGCCCGGCGAGTATCTCGAGTTTGAAATCACCGAGACGGTCATCATGCAGAACCCCGAGTTTGCCGTGGGTGTGCTGATCCAGTTGCGTGACATGGGGATTCATATCTCGATCGATGATTTCGGCACCGGTTATTCGTCGCTGGCGCATCTCAAGCGCTTCTCGGTGAACACCCTGAAGATTGATCGTACCTTTGTGCGGGATATCGAGGTCAATTCTACCGATGCGGCGATTACCAGCGCGATCATCTCCATGGGCAACAGCCTGAATCTCAAGGTGATTGCCGAGGGGGTTGAGACCGAAGGGCAGTTTGCCATGCTCAAGGAGAGAACACTGCGACGAGATGCAGGGTTACCTGTTCAGTAAGCCGGTGCCGGTCGAGGCGGTGGCAGGGCTGTTGCGTGACGGTTTGGCCAGAAGGGAGCAGAGGGCCGAAGTGGTGAAGAGCCGTGACCGTCACAGTGCAAAGAGATGCCTTCCTGTAATATGAACGATGCAAAACAAAAAAGCCGGAGGCCTAGAGGGCCTCCGGCTTTTTTGTCAGTGATTTCTGGCTCGATCTATTCGCGCACAAAAGTGTCCATGTCTGTTTCATGGACCATGCCCATCAGGCGGGCATACTCAGATTCGATGATCTGGTAGTGATGGTCGGTTGACGTGGCATTCTGCTCGAAAACCTTGCGGACTTCCGGATTGTCGATTTTGGCGGCCAGGGCACGCAGATGGTCGGCCAGTTTCTTCTCTTTCTCCATGGCCAGTTCCATTGCTTTGCGCTCATCGAAGCCCGCGGCATTCACCTGGTTCAGTTCCTTCATCCAGTCCGAATCCTGATCGGCGCCGTGTGCTCAGAAACTCCTTGAGGTCAGCGATATCGTCGCCCGGATAGACATTGTAAAACCATTCGGCGTGCTCACTTTCTTCGCGGGCCAGCAAGTTCAAAGACTTTCTTGGCTTCGGCATTTTTCATCATCTCGGCACCGCGCAGATAAAAATCCATGGCATTCTTTTCGGTCTGCATGGCGCGGCGTACAGCATCCTTCAAATCGATGTTGTCAAACATGTAAATCCTCCTCGAGCGTAGTGATGTATACGATTCAAAGACGGGGAATATTACCAGAAAACAGTTGCTTGCCAAACGAAAAATTTCATTTTGTTGCAAGTGTAAAAAGATAAGGCGGATTAAAATGTCCGCCTTATCTTTGATTCGTGTTGTGACCGTTGGCTCTGGTCAGGCTCCCGCTGCGGCGGAACGAAAACGCGCTGGGCCAGTTCTTCGTCGAGGCGCAGCAGGCCGTTGCCGTCATCGCCGATGCGCTGCAGCTTTTTCACGATCAGGCCGAAGCTGGCTTCTTCTTCAACCTGCTCGGTGACAAACCACTGCAGGAAGATCTGGGCGGCGTGGTTGTTGTCCTTGCGTGCCAGATCCATCAGCTTGTTGATGCTGTCGGTGACAAAGTTTTCGTGTTTCAGTGAATATTCAAAGCAGTCGAGCGGCGATTTATAGTCGTTTTGCGGTGCATCGAATAGCGCGCAGATCGGTGCGGCCGCCGGCTTCACAGATGAAATTGAAGAATTTTTCGCCGTGGGTGAGTTCTTCCAGGGCCTGAACGCGCATCCAGGATGGCGATCCCGGGCAGGTCTTCGGCTTGAAAGTAGCCGGCCATGGCCAGATAAAGATAGGCGGACAGGAATTCGTTTTTCATCTGCTCATTCATGGCGTCGAGCAATTTTTTGCTGAACATTTTGGAACCTCCTTGAAGATGTGTTGATATTTGTGATGTCTTGTTGGCTAAGAATTTATACCTTAGAGAAGGAGTTTGTGCAATGCAGCACATAAAAAAGCGGGGCATTTCAGCCCCGCTTTTTTAGTTGTGACTCGTTTTCTGAAGATCAGCGAACGCCGTCTTCGAAGATGATTTTCTGCAGTCCGTCGATCGCTGCGTTGGCCTGCAGGGATTTCGCCGGTGAAGGGGTTGCGGTAGGTGTAGGTGATGTAGCTGCAGTTGCAGTCCGCAGGCATGAAGGCATCGTGCAGGACGAATTTTTTGCCGTCGGAGCGGCGGGTCAGACCCATGATGCCGGTCTTGATGTCGTTGCCGATGATGCTGTAATCAACCTTCGGTGCTTCAAAAAAGGTGATTTCGGTGACGGTGTCCAGGGGCACGGTAATCGCCGAACCGTTCCACCAGCCCTTGACAATGTCACGTTCCATGATGCTGTCGAAGACGATTTCCTTGTTGTCGAGGGTAACCAGTCGGCCGGGGCGGCCCTGGTCGGCACTGGCGAATGTTGCCAGGCACAAGATAGTCAACAGGGGGATGGCTATCAAGCGCATGCATATGCGAACTCCCATTTCACGGCACTCCTTTTAGACAAAAGATTGTAATTGAATACTGAACCAAGCGGTATTTGTAAATGTCTATGATTCGAGGCGCTTCTCCTCGAAAGATCTCTGGTGTAGTCCGGGCGCCTCGTGGCGTTGCCGCTGCGGGAATCCTCTCCAATATCTGGCTTGAAGAGATTGACGACGAGCGCTCCACTTGGAAAATAGTGAAGCATCAAATCCCATTGACAGCATATTGGATAACAGCTTTCAAAAAAAAAATCAACGCTTTTTCCCAGTTACTTGGCCATACTAGGCCGAAATCTCAGGGGCTTATCGCGGTTAGAGAAAGCTGGGTGATTCTGTGCCTCTGTGATAGGATGAGCGGCGCTAAGAGCAGATAATTGATGAAGTCAGAATATTGAAAGTGAGCGTTAATAATGATTGTACATAGTGTCAGATTTTATAACCAGTGCTCCGGCTCTGGCCAGTTGTCCCCCCTCCGAATGGCCGGAAATCGCTTTTGCCGGACGCAGTAATGTTGGCAAGAGCAGCCTGATCAATTGTCTGCTGAATCGCAAAGGGTTGGTTCGTACCTCGTCGACTCCGGGGCGGACGCAGTTGCTGAACTTTTTTGCGATCAATGAAGCAGCTCTATTTTGTCGATCTGCCCGGCTATGGCTTTGCCCGGGCTCCCCGTTCGGTACGTGAACAATGGCAACCGATGGTGCATGGCTACCTTAAGGGGCGTGAAAGCCTTGAAGGCTGTGGTCTGGCTGCTCGATGTTCGCCGTGACCCGAGCCCGGAAGATCTGCAATTCCTCGATTGGCTGGAGGAGAGTGCAGATCCCGACCATTCCGGTGGTGACCAAGGTAGACAAGGTCAGTCGTAATGAACTGGGGCGTTGTCTGGCAAAGATCTCAAGCAGCACCGGACTTCCGGTTGAGCTGCTTTACTCCTTTTTCGGTGCAAGCCGGAAAGGGGCACGCGGAGCTGTGGGAGTTGATCTCCATGGCTCTGGAGCCCGAGTGAAGATCCCGGTGATGTCACAGATGACGATTCCGTGACTAAGGTACGACTCTGAATCTTAATATAGCTAGGAATGATAATGCAACGAACACGAATCTATCTGGTGCGTCATGGCCAGGTTGAAGGACATGAAGAGAAACGTTACAACGGCCAGGTCAATGTGCCGCTTACTCCGTTGGGTCGGGAGCAGTCCGGCTCGCGTTTGAGATCACCTGATCAGCAATCCTCTGGACGCAGTTTACAGCAGCGATCTGGATCGCAGTCGCTACTGTGCGGAACTGATTGCTGAAGCACACAAGTCTGGAGATTGTCACCGATGCTGCGTTACGGGAATTGCATGTCGGCGACTGGGAAGGCCGGACCTGGGCTGAGCTTGCAGGAGGCCTATCCTGATGATTGGCAGGCAAGGCTTAAGGATCTGGTGAATTTCCAGGTGCCGGGAGGCGAAAGTCTGCAGGATGCCGCGGATCGTATTCGTCCCACCCTGAGGAAGATTCTTAAAAAGCATCGTGGGTGGTAACGTCGCACTGGTCGCTCATGGCGGGGTCAATCGGATTATTTTGCTCGATGCCATTGGTGCGCCCCTGGAGCAGGCTTTTTCTATTGAGCAGGATTTTGGCTGCCTGAATATTATTGATTATTTTGGAGGCGGCCAGTGTCGGTTGTGAAGGACTCCTCAACGGGGTCTCATCACCAGATCGGCTGACGTCGGTCGGTTAGTGGCCAGTTGACGAGCTGATAGACAAACAGATAGGTTGGCGAATGCTGTGACTGGCGAGCTCCCGCTTAGTTGCAAACAGATAAAGTTGGCGCGACTTGATCAGACGGATCAGAAGCTTTAAGGAGGATGTCGGCTAGATGAAGACTATCTATGTCATCGGCGCTGGAATTGAAGGCCAGGAAGGTTTCAGCCGCAGGGCTCTGGAGCTGGTTGCTCAGGCGGAGTTGTTGATCGGTGGCGCCTCGTCAGCTTGCGCTCTTCCCTGACTTCTCCGGAAAAACCATGGCGATCGGAGCTAATCTGGCGCCGGTGGTTGAGTGTCTGGAAAAGTGCGACAGGTTCGGCTGTCGTGCTGGCCTCCGGAGACCCTCTTTTCTTCGGTATCGGTCGTTACCTGTTGCGCAACCTGCCTGAGGCCGATCTCGAGTTTGTGCCGAATGTCAGTTCGGTCCAGTACGCTTTTGCCAAGATTCGCGAGCCATGGGACGATGCGGTCTTTGTCTCGGCACAGGGTCGGGGGCATGAAGGGGGCTGTCGATCAGATTGTGGCTCATGACAAGATTGCGATTCTCACCGATGAGGTGAATACCCCCAGGGCGATTGCCAGGGAGCTGATTGAACGAGGCCGGGACGGTTACACGCGCTTATCTCTGTGAAAATCTGGGGACGGCTGAAGAGACGATTACGCACACCGATCTCAAGGGTCTGCTCGATATCCGGCTGCGGCGCCTCTGAATGTCCTGATCCTGATCAAGGAATATGAAGCCGGCGGTGACGGTGCGGGCCCTTGCCTGGGCATTCCGGACGAGGATTTTGCCACGGTCAAAAAACTGATCACCAGAGAAGAGGTGCGGGCTGTGAGCCTGGCCAAATTGCGTTTGCGTCAGGATATGACCCTCTGGGACGTCGGTGCCGGTTCCGGTTCCGTCAGTATCGAGGCTGATCATCTGATGCCGAACGGTCGGGTGTTTGCGGTGGAACGCAATCCTCAGTGTCTGGCCTATCTTCAAAGAGAATCTGCAAAAATTCAACTCCCGCAATGTCACCCTGGTTGCGAACAGGATGCGCCTGCCTGTCTGGAGGATCTGCCTGACCCGGACCGGGTCTTTATCGGTGGCTCAGGTGGTCATCCTCTGGAAAATTCTTGAGGCGGCGGACGGTCGTCTGCCGACCGGCGGACGGGTGGTTCTCAATGCCGTCACTCTTGATACTCTGACCTCCGCAACCGAGTTTTTCGAGAACGCCGGCTACGAACTGGAAGTGACCACGGTCAATATCTCACGTACCCGTCCGTTGACGGATTACAAGATGTTCGAAGCGTTCAACCCGGTTTTCGTGATGACCGCTGTTAGATCTAGTGCCCTGTACTGCAAACGAAGGTGGTGAGTCTCTGCCTGTGCGACACGTGACGGCCTGCCCAAGGTTTTAACTCCAATCCGTGGAAGGTGAATTCGTATGCGGAACATGTTCTTTAAAACGTCGGGCATGCAGTCATGGCGAGTGCTCTGTGCTGGTCGGGTGTAGCGATTTCGATGCAGATGAAGGGCAGCGCTTGCTCGTCCCGGGCTGCAAGACTCTGATCGAGCAGGGCAATCCGGCGGCAGGCTGAAATAGTCTTGGCTGAGCTGGTCGCAATGTATCCGTCGACTCAAGCCGGGGACCTGGCCAGTAAGAAGTCTCGCTCAACTGAAAAGACAACGGCAATCAGTGAGCGTGGCCGTTTGTTAAAATCCTTGATAGCTACCAGCAGGTTCTCAATGGTTACCATTCTCTTTATGCAGAATATCCGGGTCGCTTGCGGCCCTCGACCAGGGCGACTCTCTTTTTGACTCGGCCTATCTGGAGGAGATTATCCCCGAGGGTTACCAGGTTTATCTCTTGCTGGAAAATGATGGCAGCAGCTATCAGCTCTGGTGTGTGTCTCAACAGCTGAGCAGGGGCTACAAAGTCGGACCTCAGAGCCGCAGCGCGGAAGCTTTTGACCGTGATGAGATGCTGCGTGAAATCTCTGGACGTTTTCTGGTCAGCGCCTCTGACAGGAAGATCGTCACATTACAACAAAAAAATGATCCATTCCTGCGATATCGGGTGCTCTCATGAGTGAACCCATATGGTTCGAAAAATATCAGCTCGAAACGATTCGGCCGTTGTGTGAAAACAACATGCTGTCGCAGCTGGGTATTGAAATCACCGAATTGGGCCATGATTTTCTGGCCGGGACCATGCCGGTGGACCAGAGAACAACCCAGCCCGCAGGGTTGTTGCACGGTGGGGCGTCGGTCGCCCTTGCAGAATCCCTGGGTAGCATTGCGGCCAATCTGTGTATTGATCCGAAGCGTTGGACCTGCGTTGGACAGGAAATCAGCGCCAGCCACCTGCGTCCTGTCCGCAAGGGCGCTGTCACCGGCGTTGCCAGGCCTGTCCATGTCGGCCGTTCGTCTCAAGTCTGGGAAATCAGCATCGTCGATGAGCGGCAGAGAAAGGTCTGCCTGGTTCGCTTGACCGTGGCGGTGGTGGCTCTTGGACATGGCGGGGGGAAGAGAAAGCTTTCTCCCGGCTAAATTGACCGTCAGTTTCTCCTCTGAGTTCTCCTTCTGTGCTCCACTCCGTCAGCAAAGCTCTATCCTGTCTCAACTCCCGCAGTTGTTAAAACCAGCTTGCCATGTCTGACCCCTTTTGTGCCAATGAGCTCGTCGGCCAACTGCTTCACTGCTGCGGCCGTGCCGCGTACGACAACGACTTCGAGGCAATGGTGTGCGTCAAGATGAACATGCAGCGCCGAGACGATGGCATCGTGATGAGAATGCTGGTGCTCGGTGAGTTTGTCGGAGAGATCTCGCGTATGGTGATCGTAGACCAGCGTCACAGTGCCGACGGTCGGTGTTGAGTCGGCGCGTTCCACCTGATCTTCAACCAGGGCGCTGCGAATCATGTCGCGAATTGCTTCGGAACGATTGTCATAACCTTTTGACGTGATCAGTTGGTCGAAGCTTTCGAGAAGGCGTGGATCAATGGAGATGCCAAAGCGTGCAAGTTCAGTCATGGAGTTCCTCGCAAGTGAAGACAGATAGCACCTCTTTACATGGGAATTTTGTAATGGTCAAGAATCTTGCCTGCTTAGCAACCGTTGTGACCAGCCAATCCACAGGCTTTCCACGTGTTTGTACACAACATGTAGTGGAATGCGTGATTTTTTTTGACTATATGTTGTGTTTTCCCTTTGACGTTTCAAGCTCGTGTGGTAATTTTCAAAAAGTGTTTTTTACCGGGGGAGGGTGCGATGCTGGAATTTATTCGTAAGCGGGATGGGCGGCTTGTCGCGTTCGAAGAGAGCAATATTGTCTCGGCCATTCAGAAAACGGTTAAAGCTGTTGGCGGCACCGATATGGAACAGGCTGTCGGTATCAGCAGCCAGGTCGTTGGAATTCTTGAAGTCATCTACAAGGACGGGCGCATCCCGACCGTTGAAAACGTTCAGGACCTGGTCGAAAAAATTCTTATCGAGAACGGCCACGCCAAGACAGCAAAAGCCTACATCCTCTACCGTCAACAGCACGCATCACTTCGTGAGACCAAGGCTTTCATCAAGGAATCGATCGAGTCGATGGATTCCTACCTCACCCAGGAAGACTGGCGGGTCAACGAGAACGCCAACATGGGCTACTCACTTCAGGGTCTCAATAACCATATTGCCTCCAACGTCACCAGCAACTATTGGCTGAACAAAATTTATCCGCAGTATGTCGCCGATGCTCATCGCGATGGCGACTTCCATATCCACGACCTCGGCATGCTCTCGGTCTACTGCTGCGGTTGGGATCTCAAGGATCTGCTCCTCAAGGGGTTCAGCGGGGCCTACGGTAAAATCCAGAGCGCCCCGCCCAAACACTTCCGCACCGCCCTCGGCCAGATTGTCAACTTTTTTTACACCCTGCAGGGTGAGGCTGCCGGCGCCCAGGCCTTTGCCAATTTTGACACCTTGCTCGCTCCTTTCATCCGCTACGACGGGCTGTCCTATCGCGAAGTCCGGCAGTCGATGCAGGAATTCATCTTCAATATGAATGTCCCGACGAGAGTCGGCTTCCAGACACCTTTCACGAATATTACGCTTGATCTCGTTCCACCCCGTGATATCGGCACCGAAGCGGTTATTGTCGGAGGGCAGATGATGGACGCCACTTACGGTGATTTCCAGGAGGAGATGGATCTCTTCAACCGGGCTTTCTGCGAAGTGATGATGGAGGGCGACGCCTCCGGTCGCATCTTCTCTTTCCCGATTCCAACCGTCAATATCACCAAAGAGCTGGATTGGGAGAGCTCCCGTTTCCAACCGGTCTGGGAGATGACCGCCAAGTATGGCATCCCTTACTTCAGCAATTTCATCAACTCAGATATGGATCCGGAAGATGCACGTTCCATGTGCTGTCGGCTCCGCCTTGACAACCGTGAGCTGCGGCGTCGCGGCGGCGGCCTGTTTGGCTCCAATCCACTGACCGGTTCCATCGGCGTAGTGACCCTCAACCTGCCCCGTGCGGCCTATCAGGCTGAAGATCTTGAGGGCTTCTTCGACAGAATCTCCGAGCTGATGCGCATGGCCTACGAGTCTTTTGAGATCAAGCGCAAGCAGCTGGAGCGTCTCACGGATGAAGGTTTGTATCCCTACAGCCGTTTTTACCTGCAGGGCATTCGTGAGCGCAGTGGCCGGTACTGGGACAACCATTTCTCAACTATCGGCCTGCTCGGTATGAATGAGGCGATGCTCAATCTGATCGGCAAAGGGATCGATTCACCGGAAGGTAAAAACATGGCTGTGCGCACTCTGCAGTTCATGCGCAGTCAGCTGGAGGCGTTCCAGGAAGAAACCGGCCATCTCTACAACCTTGAGGCCACGCCCGCAGAGGGGACCAGCTTTCGCCTGGCTCGCGCGGATCGGGCCCAAAAAAAGATTTCATTGTTTTTTTTTAACACTAATTTTCATGGCGACTCATTCTGGCGGCTGGACGCAAAGTATCGATCGGATACTGATTCCTCAAATGGAGCTTTATGAGTCGGATATCCAGAGCACTTATCGTGAATATCAAAAAATATATTACGAAAAAAAATCCAGTTTAGCAGAGCTGCGGGCGTTTGAGGATGTCATTTCAATATATGTATCTCAAATTCTTGAGGTTTATGAAACTTTGTCATTATCCGGTTTTGGGCAGTTGGAAACGCCGCGTGACATTGCAGCTCGCGGTCTGGTTTATCGA
>CAVPPD010000005.1:0-54912 GCA_963707155.1 uncultured delta proteobacterium
TTGAAAGGTCATAATTGATGTATCACCTCATGATAAAAACGTCTTTCGCGGCGGCCCATAACCTGGTTAATTATCAGGGCGATTGTGAAAACCTGCATGGTCACAACTGGCTGGTCGAAGTCACCGTCGCTGCAAAAGAACTGGATAAAGCCGGTCTTGGCATCGATTTCAAAGTTCTCAAAAAAGAAACCAAGGCGTTGTTAAGTGAACTTGACCACAAGTACCTGAATGATCTCGAGCCATTCAAAAGCGCCAGCCCTTCGTCGGAAAACATTGGCCGCTACCTCTTTGAATGCCTGAGTCAGAAACTGGACAACGACAACATCACGGTAGAGCGGGTCAATGTTTGGGAATCGGATAACGCCTGTGCAAGCTATACCCGCGATTGATGCTCCGTTAATAGAAGTCTTCTCCTCCATGCAGGGGGAGGGGGTCCTGATTGGCTGTCGGCAGGTTTTTGTCCGATTTGCCAAATGCAACCTGGCGTGTGATTATTGCGATACGCCATTTCAACCCGGGCCGACCTGCCAGATTGAGTCCAATCCCGGCTCCGGTCAGTTCATGACTCGGAAAAACCCTGTCAATCTCCACGAAATCAGCCGCTTGATCTCCTCCTGGCAGCACTCCAGCAACAATGTGCATCATTCTCTGGCTCTGACCGGCGGTGAGCCCTTGCTCCATGCCGACGTTCTTCGTGAGTGGCTTCCTGAGATGCTTTCAATTCTTCCGGTATTCCTTGAGACGAATGGCACCCTTGCCAACGAACTCGAAAAAGTCATGTCCATGGTGGAGTGGATTTCAATGGATATCAAGGGCTCTGCGGTGACGGGCACAGCGACGCCCTGGGCAGATCATGCAGATTTTCTGACTCTCGCGAAAGACAAACTCTGCCAGGTCAAGCTGGTTGTCGATGAGAGTACGACTGATGAAGAGCTCCTCGATGCGGCCCGGCTGGTACACCGTCACGCCCCTCAGGTTCCTTTCATCTTGCAGCCGCGCACTCTGCGCGGTGGTCCCTCTCTGGGGGGGAGGTCCTGCTCGGACTGCAGGAGATCGCTGCAAGGGAACACCGTGATGTTCGGATTATCCCGCAAATACACCCCTGGCTGGGAGTTGCGTAATCGCTCGGGTTGAATCACAGATATTCTTTGGACTATGTAAAAAAGGCGGTCATGCCTGACACCTTTATCGAGGGCGGCACCGGCCGTCCTTTTCTTGTGAGGCAAGGATGATTATTGAGGAGATGACCTCTCAGGAATTCCTGACGGGACTCACGAAAACCCGAACGGTTTTAATCCCGGTCGGGGCGACTGAAGGGCATGGTGCGCACTTGCCCTTAGGGACAGACAGCTTTCAGGCCATTGATGTCTGTCGGGTATTGTCTGAGCGTCGAGCTGTTTTTGTTGCTCCCCCAATCCTTTACGGAGTCTGCCGGTCGACATCACAGCATCCCGGAACCTTGAGTATTCGCACGGAGACACTTAAAGCCCTGCTGACTGATGTTGTGACGGCACTCTATCGACAAGGCTTGCGCAATTTTGTCGTTCTTTCAGGTCATGCTGGCGGAACGCACAACGCGGCCTTGATCGACGCAGGAGAGTTTTTACTGACAGCACTCCCCGAGTCAAAAATAGCCGTTGTGACCGAATTTGACCTGGCTGCGGGTGAAGGCAAGGGGCTGATCGAGACCCCCGATGATTCTCATGCCGGGGAAATTGAAGCGTCACGTATGCTGGCGAGGCGTGCGCATCTGGTGAAAGAGGGTGCTTCAAAAGCTTACCCCTGTTTTCCAAAGCATATCCTCGTACGCAATAAAGTGCATTTCTGGCCGAGTGCGGTCTGGGGAGATCCGACCAGGGCGAGTGCGGAGAAAGGTCTTCAAATCGAAAAAATCGTGGTGAATGCCCTGGAACGCCTGGTTGCAGAGTTGGAAGAATTTGTTGAACCCGAAGGACTGGACCCCTGCGAAAGAAGATGATGTCTTGCGGAAGCAGTAATACAGGTAGAACAGTACCTGCCCTGAGAACAGGGCGGGGCTAATATTGACTGTAAATCGTCACGCATGGGAATGACCGACCTCGAATTGGACTCGCCAAAGTTCAAAGGTGTACGGGCAAGCCATGAAAAACAGTTATCTCATTCTCCTGATAGCCTTCTTTGTTGTATTTGTAATCCTCACGGCAATTCTATTCGCATGGCCTCTGGTCGCATACCTTGTCTCCGATAGCCGCGGCTGAATAAAAAAACTGAAGTTAATTCAAATGGCCATAATTTGTGATGATTGTGTCCTGACTTGCTCTATCAACAGCACGCCCGTTTTCGTTGCGGAAGTGACAAATATGAAGCGGCCACCAAAGAACGAGTCTCGGTGGCCGCTTTCCCTTCAAACAAACGGGAGAATCATTAAACAAACGGGAGAATCAATGATTGGCGATCCCCTGTCATCTGCTATTCAACAATACCGGTCACATCAGTGGCAGCATCGCCATCATCGTCATCCGTCCCGCTTTCTTCGTCACAGAATCCGTCTCCATCGAAATCGAAATCACATTCGCCGTCCATGTCAGCGTCTTCCGACAAGGGTTGATCACTGATCAGAAGGCCTTCCATGTCCAAAAGCCCCCTGAATCCGTTGCGCCAGTCAACGATATTGGCAGGGTCGCCATCGGCAACAGTCAAAATCAACCCAAGCTGGTATTGGCCCACCGGAAGTGTCTCCGAAGATTCAAGTGCAACGGTGAAAAACTTGCGATCACTCGGCCCTATGCTTGAATCGACAGGAAATGTGAGCAGTTCCGCTTCAGGGGTAATCACGACAACGTGCGCGTCTGCCGTTCCGTCAGCAAGCAGTTCCCAACCTCGACTGAACTTGATGGAGACCTCAATAGTGTCGCCTTCGTAATAGATGTGCTGGCTTGTCTTCAGGTTGCCTTTGACATCGCTGCTGCCCTTGCTCAGCTTCTTCGCTTGCCCCGGGGCGTTCGCTGAATTTCCGGGAGATGAGGCAACGGTCTCCTCCACTTCATCTGGATCGGCAGGGACAGCATCATCACTGACAACTTTGTTGTGTCCCGGGGCATTGGCTGAATTCCCAGGGGAGGAACCATCCGGTTTCTTGGCCAGCGCCGCAGAAGAAGCGATCAGAGTCATTGACGTCAAAAGAACCAGCAAAGCAAAAAACAGTTTATTCGGGAATCTCATAACTTTTCTCCTTCGTTTTGCAATGATTATCCATATGCAGATGAGCACCAAGGTCACATCCAAGAGACCGTGCCAAAAGAGTATCGCAACTCTTGTGCCAATCATGTGTTGACTATATTTTACTCGCTAAACTCCCGTAATAAGTGTTTCAAACGGTTTTTGTTACGTCTCTTCACGTAATGGTTTTACAAGAATTGGTCATACGTTTGTTGGTATAGCAACGAGTGTCACCGGACATGGTGAAATGACATTTGCTGCTACTAAAACGAAAGGTCTTGAAACAGACTTGTCTCCCTCAACAAAAGCTGGCCTCTTCAAAACATGCAACAGCAAGCAGGGTCTCTCACATCGAGATGAGGCCTGATTATTTTAGAATCAATAGAAATAGAATTAACGGTTCTTTCTCCGGCAAGTACAGAACGCCAGTCCGACCAGCCCGCCACCAAGGAGGATGAACGTTGATGGCTCTGGTATGGGAGTATTCCCGCCGGTGGAGCCGCCTGTAACAATTTCACCGTCGAGACTCCCGAACAGACTGACGCCATCAATCAGTTCATACCCGGTTCCCAAGCGATAAGATGTACCAGGAAGGTTCGAGGTGATGATGAAGGGGTTCTCCAGACTTGACGCAAAGGTGTCATAGAAGTCAACGATCGCATTGTAACCAGTGACAGATAGTGACAGCTCCAGTCGTACGGGTATGTCGGACAAAAGATCATCGAGGTCCAGGCTGAGGGGAACATCAAAATTGTAGTTCAACCCGGATTGCGTGGGAATAACTGAGTCGGGAAAGACTTCGTAAGGATAGCTGAGGTCATTTGAATTCATTCCAACATACTGACCGGAAATGTTTTTTTCTACCGTATAATCAACATCTTTGATGTCGAGTATCGTGCCGAAACCACCGCTGCCATCATCCTGATATGCTCGCATTGACAGTGTAAAGTGACCCTTGCTGTCCAGTGCATTGAAAACCGTGATGCTTCCACTCAAATCAAAATTCAACACCGCGTCAAGCAGAGACTGGTTCGCACCGGTGATGGTTGTCACTGTAAAATAATCGGTGATTTTTGCGTAGCTACGGGCGAATGTGTCAGGAGCATAGGCCATATTTTTAAGCACGACGCCACTGTCCGTTAACGATGCCCTGGTATGCGCATAATCATCGCCAGGAACGGTGATTGGCTCACCTGGGTTCGCATAGTAGACTTGGGCAACATAATCATTATTCCAACCATCGGTCCAATCATGTTGCTGGGGATATGTTTGCAATGCATATCCAGCCACGGAGTATGCCTGAATATATAAAGCCATCGCAACAGGCACACACACAAGAAACCCAGCCAGCATGAAGATCGTTGCCAACACTTTCTGTTTGTATGTTTTCATATCTAACACCTCTCAGAACGGTTGATTAGTATCTTCAAATATGCAAAATAAATGCCGCATAAAATGTGTGTGTATATACGGTAACATACTGATTAATCGGGTTAATTCAGTTTAGGGTGTAAGTTTTTTCGACAGGGGGATCTTTACGAATTTCGTGGGAATAGTGTGCGGGATTGAATAATGCTTCTCAGGAGGAAACCAGCAAGAGGTGACACATGTGTCAAACGGAGACTTACCCTCTATTTCCTAAAGCTTCTCAGACTGAAACACACGAATATTGAAGGACAGAATCCGGGTCAAGGGCCACTGTCCAGCAGCAACGTCTGTGCCAGCCCAAATACGAGCGACTACAGCCTGGGGCATTTCTCTGACTCTTGAACTCAGTCTTTTCGCAGCGATCAGCAAACGACTTCATTAAGAGCCTTGAGTAATTTGTCAATGTCGACGTTATGGACTCCGGCGCCATGTCCCACCTCTTCGTAATCGGCAATCTGGCATTCCATGCAATCGAGCCCGAAGGAACGGAAGACTGCAATCGTTTCGGGGTGACTGGCAATAATCTCGGCAATCGTCATCTCACGTGTAATCATAACGCCTCCTTCATTCAATATTGGCTTCGCCAAACTTTCCTTCCAGCGCTTTTTTTATGACCGGTGGAACCAGGCTCTCAACAGACCCTCGCAAGCTGGCCACTTCCTTGACAATTGAAGAGCTGAGGTAACCATACGGCACCGAGGTCATCATGAAAAGGGTTTCGACTTCGCTCTTGAGGTTGTGGTTCATCTGAGCGATCTGAAACTCGTACTCAAAATCAGAGACTGCTCTCAATCCGCGCAGGATGACTCTTGCGTTTTTAGAAACAACGTAATCAACCAGCAGGCCGTCGAAGGTATCAACGGTAATACGAGGATTGTTGTCGACGGCTTCCTCGATGTGACTGATTCTTTCTGCCGTGGTGAAAAGACTCTTTTTCTCCGAGTTGCGGGCGACCGCAATAATAATATGATCGAAGACTTCAAGCCCTCGTTCGATAATGTCCAGATGCCCATAGGTGATCGGGTCGAAGGAACCCGGATAGACAGCAACCTGCTTGTTCATGTCTGCCCCTCTTTTGAATTGATGTAGAAGTTTATCATAACTGTGCCGTAGCGACGTTGATCAATGCGTCGGAGTTGCCCGACAGTCTCCGGCAGGCTCTCGGCGGCTCCTGTCTCTGCGCAAATCATTCCGTCACTGTTGAGTAACTCCAGTTCGTCTATTTTTGCAAGTGCAACCTCCACCAGACCCTGGTCGTAGGGTGGATCGAGAAAGACAAGGTCGAAGGAGCGGGGCGGGAATCCCTGAAGGGTTTGAATCGCGTCGCTGTTGATCACTCTTGCCTTAACCGACAGTTGGCAGCGGTCCAGGTTCTCGCGAATGATTGCTGCCGACTTAGGGTTTTTTTCAACCAGGCAGGCAGAGGCCGCTCCCCGGCTTAACGCTTCAATCGCAAGGGCGCCAGAGCCGGCAAAAAGATCCAGGACACAGAGCCCGGAAAAGCTTTCCAGTTTACTCTTGAGAATGCTGAAGAGCGCCTCGCGAACCCGGTCCGGCGTTGGGCGGACATCGCGTCCCTCGAAAAGTGCCAGGCGCCTGCCGCGCGAAGTGCCAGCAATCACTCGCATGCCATGTCCTCATGAAAACTGCAAAGTATGCGTAACATGCTAAAAAAACTAGCACAATCAGTCACCATGGTCAAGCCGGTGCGGGAGTAATCACCTTGACAGATCGTTTCTGTCGTGGCTTTAATATGAAGCCCTCATGGAGGATTCAATGGAACGAGAAGACCTGGCAGGTTATGCCGCGCAGAGTCAGTCATCGCGCGGGCGAAAATATGAAGAACTCTACAAGGATGATCGCCCGGCTTACGAGCGCGATCGCGACCGGATCATCCATTGTGCCGCTTTCCGCCGACTCGAGTACAAAACCCAGGTTTTTGTTAATCACGAAGGTGATTATTACCGTACACGTCTGACCCATTCTCTCGAAGTCGCCCAGATCGGGCGTGGTATCGCCAGGCGACTGAAGCTCAACGAAGATCTCGTGGAGACACTTGCTCTCTCCCACGACCTCGGGCACACGCCTTTCGGTCACACGGGAGAAGAGGTCCTTAACCGGCTGATGGCTCCCCACGGCGGTTTCGAGCATAATCGCCAGTCTCTGCGTATCGTTGAGACCCTTGAGGAGCGTTACCCTGACTTTAACGGCCTGAACCTGAGCTGGGAAGCCAGAGAGGGAATCATCAAGCACTCTTCCGACTACGATCTTCCGGACGGCTCAGGTTTTGAAGAATATTGTCCGCGCCTGCGTCCTACGTTGGAGGCTCAGATCATCGACCTGGCCGATGAGATCGCCTATAACAATCATGACATTGACGATGGCCTCAAAGCCGGTTACCTGGCCCCCGGCGATTTAATGGCGATTGATCTCTGGGCGGAAACCTATGCCAGGGTGGCGGAGAAATATCCCGCTTTACCGGAAGAACGCCAGATCCTGCAGACGATCAGTCATCTGATCGGTTTTCTGATCCTCGACCTGGTCGAGCAAACGCGTGCCAATATTGACGCGGCAGGCATCCGTTCTCTTGATGATGTGCGTACCAATGGTGCAAACCTGGTCAGCTTCAGCGCGAACACGGCGAAACGCAATCGTGAATTGAAAGCTTTCCTCTATAAAAACCTGTACCGCCATTACAAGGTCGAGCGTATGCGCATCAAGGCCGAGCGATTCCTGACCATGCTGTTTGGAAATTATCTGCAGAACCCGACCCTGCTGCCTGGCGGATACCAGGACAAGTACGAGCTCTACGGCCGGGAACGGGTCGTCTGCGACTATATCGCCGGTATGACCGATCGATACGCTCTCGATGAATACAAGCGGCTGTTTGACCCTTATGAGAGGGTTTAGCTATTGGGGCAGCGTGATGAGTTTGTCGTCGCTCGGGCGGTAGAGCAGGAACGTGTTGCCAAGGATCTGCACGACGGCAGAACCTGTCTCGAGAGCAAGCTCGGCAGAGACCGTCTTACGATCAGTCAGGCAGCCTTCCTGGATCCGGACCTTGATCAGTTCGTGCGCTTCGAGCGCTTCGTTGGTGGCATTGATAACTTCTTCGCTGAGGTGATGCTTGCCGATCATGACGAAAGGGCGCAGGCCGTGACCCTGCCCACGCAGAAAACGATTTTGCTTGCCGGTCAGTTTGAGTGTGACGGGTAACTCTGACATATCTTGTGTTCCTTAAATGTTCTCGGTGAGGATTGACTGCTTTTGCGGGGCACTATAGCATTCACAATTGTTTTCGTGGAAGTCTGTTTCTTGGATGCATTCATTAATTATCGATGATCATGACTCTGCAACTTGCCATCATCTGTGAAAACACGGTTGGTCGACCGATCTCCGCCTGTGGAGAACATGGCTTCTCCTGCCTGATGACTACACCTGCCGGTTGCTGGCTCTTTGATACCGGCAGCGGCGAAACCCTGCTCAAGAATCTGGATGCCCTGGGGTACGACGCCCGGGATATTGACGCTGTCATCCTGAGTCATGGTCATTACGATCACTGCGGCGGTCTGCTGCCCCTGCTCAAGGCCGTTGGCCCGCGCCCCGTTCATGCGCATCCGCAGTTGTTTGCTCAAAGGTTCTGGCTGGGCCAGCACGAGCAACGTGACATCAGCCTGCCGTACAGCCGAGCCGAACTTGACTCTGCCGGCGCCCGCTTCGATTTTATCGACTCCTTCACAGAACTCGCCGCAGGGATCTATTTCAGTGGCACGATTCCACGCTCTGCGCCCCATGAATCCGGTGATCCGCACCTGGTCAGACGTTCCACCGACGGGGTAGGGTGGACCGCGGACGAATTCGCCGATGACGCAGCGCTGGCCATCGAAACCCCAAGAGGGCTTGTGATCCTGCTGGGCTGCGCGCATTCCGGATTGATCAACACGGTCGAACATTTTCGCCGCGAGCTGGGCTGTCCTCGCATTCATGCGATTGTCGGTGGGACACACCTCGGACCGGCCAGCGACGAACAGTTTTCAGCAACGCTTGATTACCTGAAGCGTCTTGATTTTGACCGGCTTGGCGTGTCCCACTGTACCGGCCAGGTGCGCTCAGCGCAGTTGCACGCCCAGTTTCCCAACAAGGTCTTCTTTGCCAATGTCGGCACCACAGTGAACGTCGCATAATCCCATGACAACCCCGCTTTGCATTCTCCTGGTCGATGAGTCCAAGTTCTTCCTCGAGCTGGAAAAACAGTTCCTGCGCAATACACCGGCCACTGTGCTGACCGCGAGCTCCGCTGAACAAGCCCTTGCCCTGGCCAGGGATTGTCGACCCAGCCTGGTTTTTATGGATGTCAACATGCGGGGGATGAGCGGTTTCGACTGCTGTCGTGCGTTCAAGTCGGATCGGGCCCTGCAAGGTATTCCCGTCGTCCTGATTGGCGCCAGGGCTTCCACCACCGATGAGCCTGATGCTCGCGCTGCCGGGGCAGATGATTACCTGTCGAAACCTCTGGATCGCCGTTATTTCCTTGGCTCGGGACATCGTTTCCTGGTGAGTGTCGATCGACGTGAGCCGCGCCAGTCTTGCCAGATTGTGGTCGATTTCACCTGTATGGGAAGACGTCTACGGGGGCATTGCATTGACGTCAGCAGCGGTGGTATGTTTTTGGACTGTCAACCGGCCGCGAAAAAGGGAGAGAGCCTGTTGTTGAAGTTCTCTCTGCCTGACAAGGATGAGACGCCTGTTGAAATCGTCGGCCGTATCGCATGGGTTAACTCGACCGAGGAGACAATCAAAGCCGAATTCCCGCTTGGCTACGGTGTCGAATTTGTCAGCATCCCTGATTCGGTCGGTGTCGCTTTACGTCGTTGTTTTGGCACATGACGGCCCGACGTTCTCATATCACAACTGCATGACCGAGGGGACCATGAGCAAAAAACTTCGTGTTCTTCTGGCTGATGACTCCCGTTTCTTCCGGGCCATAGAAAGCCAGTTTTTACAGAAGACTCCTGTCGATATTATCGAGGCCGACGACAGCCTCCTGGCTTTGTCCATGGTGCGTAACGAAAAGCCGAACCTTGTCTTCATGGCTTTTTCTCTTTCCGGAGAGGGCGGCGATGTGTGCTGCCGCAAGATCAAGGATGATCCGCTGCTTCGCGCCGTGCCCGTCGTCCTCATCTGTGACCAGGATCGTCCCGAGCAGTTGGAGAAGGCCAGAAGGAGTGGTTGTGATGCTTACCTGGTCAAACCGTTGGACAGGCACAGTTTCCTCCAGGTCGGCCGGCAATTCATCGAAGAAATACGCGAACATCGTCAGCCGAGTTTTTTCCCGGTCACGATCTCGGCCAGTGGTGAAGAGTTCAAGGGAAAATGTCTGGACCTCTCCGGAGGCGGCATGTTTTTGGAGAGCCAGGCCGAGATCCCGACCGGAACCCAGGTGAGCCTGGTTTTCAACCTTCCGGATGGGCTGGCAACAAGGATTACGTGCAGTGCCAAGGTCATGTGGCAGAATCGCAAACCAAATCCCATGAAACCCCATTATCCACATGGCCTGGGGATCATGTTTGTCGAGCTGCCAGAGACAGTTCATAAGGCCATTCTGCGTTTGTCAGGCAAGAAGGCTTCACGCTGATCAGTGTATTCTGGCGGTCGGAACTGCTGAAAATGAGGATAGAGGACAATTCATGAAAATCTACATCGACAAAGATAAGTGCCAGGGGTCTGGAGAGTGTTTGAAAGCCTGCCCCCACGGTGCATTGAAAATGGTGAATGGCCGGGCCGTTGTTGATCACGACAGGTGTGATCTGGATGGTCTCTGCATTCCAGCGTGTCCACACGACGCCATTATGATCGCTGAAGAGGCCTAGAACAGAGCTCTTTACCCTTCAAGCCCGGGTTCAATGGCGTCGGGGCTTCCTGTCGCCGCAACACTCAAACCATCAATCCCGAGATACTTTTCCCAAAGGCACCATTTACAGCGTCAGTATGCGGTCATCTCACAGCGAAACCATCATTGTCCTCGATTTTGAAACCAGCGGGATGTCGCCCGACGCAGGCGATCGCGCTATCGAAATCGGCGCTGTCAAAATTTGCCGGGGGCAGATCACTGAACGTTTTCAGAGTTTGATGAACCCGGGGATGCGCATCAACCGGTTTATCGAGAATTACACCGGCATTACCAACCAAATGCTGCAGGAGGCTCCAGGTATCGGCGAGGTGATGTCCGAATTTGCCCAATTTATCGGTCATACACCGCTGGTTGCCCACAACGCGTCCTTTGATTGCCGCTTCCTCAATGCCGAGTTCGACCGGATCGGTCGGGAACGCAGAGAGAATTTCGGCTGTTCCATGCTGGTCTCCCGCAGGGTTTACCCTGACGCGCCCAATCATAAGCTGGAGACCCTGGTCCGTTACAAAAACCTGGAGACGGACGGTACCTTCCACAGGGCGCTGGCGGATGCGCAAATGACGGCTTATCTCTGGATGACCATGGCCGATGACCTGTGTTCTTTTTACGGTTTCGACGTCGTCCCCTTTGATCTGATGCGTGACCTGGCGAAGGTCCCGAAAACCCAGGCCGGTGCATACCTATTGAAGCAGATGAACCTGTAGTCAGAGCTGGTCACGGAGATTTTTTGACACATGTTTCCTCATACTTTGGGAAGACTTGGATGCAGTTTGTTCATGTTATACCTCCTGCTTAATGTTGTGACTGCAGCCTCTGCCGCCGATATGAATTTCGGTCGCTGGAGCGAAGTTGAACTCGAAGCGCTCATTGCGTCCAGGAACATGTCAGACAATCCAGGCGCCCAAATCGTGGCGCTCTCAGGCCATTTTATCGATACCCCTTATTCAGAGAATACATTGATCGGCGGTCCCGACACTGCGGAGCGGCTGGTCCTCAACCTGGAGGGATTTGACTGTTTCACTTTTCTCGATGTGATAGAGGCTTTCCGTCGTGCCGGGGATCTTCAGGATGTGACCGAACAGCTCAAAAAGATCCGCTATATCGATGGTCTTGTCAGCTACGCCAATCGCAGACATTTTTTCAGTGACTGGGCCGCTTCAGGCGTTGAGATCAAGGATGTGACGGCCGAAGTCGGCCAGGGCAGGGCCCAGACCGTGACCAGGCAACTCAACCTGAAGTCTGATGGTTCGCTCTGGCTTCCCGGTCTTGCCATCACGCCAAGACAGATAACCTTCATTCCAACCGCTGGCATTGATGCAGAGATCCTCTCTGCCCTGCAACCTGGTGATTACATCGGTCTCTTCACGAGCCTTGCCGGACTCGATGTCAGTCACACCGGCCTGATCGTCAAAAAAAATGGCAAGGTCTTTTTACGTCATGCGTCGTCACGTAAGGAGACGAGGCGCGTCGTCGATGAAGATTTACTGGCCTACCTGCAGGACAAACCGGGCTTATTGGTCTATCGCGTCACACCATGAAGCCTCTTAAGGATCGTCCATACCTGCTGCTGACCTTGGCGGTGCTCTTCTGGGCCGGGAACTTTATCCTCGGCCGCGCTTTCCATAACGACATCCCCCCGGTTTCCCTGGCGTTCTGGCGCTGGGTCGGCGCTGCGCTGCTGATTACATGGCCGGCTTTGCCTCACCTGCGCAGAGATCGTCAGGCTCTGCTCGATTCATGGCCGGTCCTTTTGCTACTGGCGCTGCTCGGTATTGCTGCGTTCAACACGCTCGCCTACAGTGGTCTCCAGTATACCGAGGCGATTAACGCCTTTCTGTTGCAGTCGCTGATGCCCGTCCTGATCGTCTTCCTCTCTTTTATTGCCTTCCGCGAAAAGGTCACCCGTCTGCAAAGTGCGGGAATTTTGGTCTCTCTGTGCGGCGCTGTGATGATTATTGTCAGGGGAGAGATTGAGAATCTGCTTTCTCTTTCTGTCAATCGTGGGGATTTACTGGTTTTTACCGCAATTGCCTGTTACGCAGGCTACACGGTTCTGCTCCGCAAACGACCACAGGTCCACCCACTGGCTTTTATTTTTACAATCTTCTGGATTGGTTCACTCGCCCTTGTGCCGCTCTATGTCTGGGAGTCCATGACCGTTGCCCGCATGGCGTTCAAGCCCGCAAATTTTCTGGTGATAGGCTACGTCATGGTCTTTCCGTCCATCGTTTCTTACCTCTGCTATAACCGGGGAGTTGAACTCGTCGGCGCCAATCGCGCCGGTCTTTTTATTCACCTGATGCCGGTTTTTGGCAGTATTATGGCGGTTCTTTTCCTGGGTGAAATCTTCGCCTGGTATCATTGTGCGGGAATACTCCTGATCGCAGTGGGCATATATTTAGCGACTCGCAAGTAATGGAGGACCGAAAATCAATGCATTCCGCGGTTGAAGATTGTATAAATAGACTCCTCCGTTCCGCGATAAATTCTTCAACCTTAATCATCAAGGTATGACCATGAAAAAGCATGACACCATCCTGATGTACGGACTGTCCGGCGTCAGCATTATCAGCTCCTTCCTCTTTATCATGTATGGCATGAACATTATCCTGTCTGACGTTGCGGCCCAGGGGCTGATGGTCTTCGCCTATGTCACCACTGCTTATGGCCTTGCCAATATCGCCATCCTGAGCCTGGCCTGGAGCAGTCGCGAAAGCTGGGCCGATGGGGCTAATAAGTTCATTGCTCTCTGTTTTTTAGGCGTTTTCGTCATGGATATGGTGAATAAAGGCATGAAGAGCCCCTTGAGTGCTGTCGGCATCCTGTTCGTGGCCCTGATCTTGGCTGCGAACTGGTTCGCGGTCAAGAAAGTGATCACCAGGGACTGAAGCCGCTTCAATGTCGTTCGACACTTCACTTGACAGCCTCGCCAGCCCTGAGAAGATGGAATAAACGGTTTTTGTGACTCAGCCTTAAGGAGACTCATGCCATGTCAGTGATTCCCGAGTATCTTCCCCCTGATTTTTCTGCTCCACAGCTGGCGAATGCCCCGACTGTTAAGGTCGAACCTGCTCCTGCTGATGGTGTCGTGCCAAAAAACTTCCACGGCACCTCCAATCATCCGGAATACCTCCACCTTGGGGAAGGGCGTTGGGTCCTGGCTCCAGAGAGCCGGATGGATGCGGTCATGGTTCTCGACGGAGAGACTGTTGATGTCGTTGAGGCCCGTCGCGTGCGTAAAGGGGACCTGGTTGTGGTTGGCCGGACCGAAAATGGCGAAGAGGGTCTTTACGTGCATGTCGAGGGTTTTACCCCTCCGTCCGAAGTGAAAGCGGAGAAGTTCACCTTCCGCACACGCGGCACCCGGGAAACGCCTTTCTCGCGTCATTACGACAATCTCTACGATGTCCTGCGTCATGACCGTGATCATGGTCATATTGTCTGGGTCCTCGGCCCGGCCGTGGCCTTTGATAAAGACAGCCGTGACGCCATGCAGGGTCTGGTGGAAAACGGCTACTGCCATGGGCTGCTTGCGGGCAACGCGCTGGCCACTCACGATCTGGAAGCCGCCTTTTTCCAGACCGGCCTGGGTCAGGACATCTATTCACAGACCTTGAGACCACTCGGTCACTACAATCATCTCGATATCATCAACGAAGTACGCAGTCGCGGTTCAATCGCCAAGACCATCGACGCCCTGGATTTGAAGGACGGTATTATCTATGCCTGTGAGAAACATAAGGTCCCTTATGTGCTGGCCGGGTCTATCCGTGACGACGGACCTCTGCCCGAGGTGATTTCAGACGTCTACAAAGCGCAGGATGCCATGCGTGTGCATGCCCGCAAAGCGACCACGGTGGTCGCACTGGCGACGCAGCTGCATTCGATCGCGTTCGGCAATATGGTCCCCAGTTACCGGGTCCTGGAGGATGGGATCGTCCGTCCGGTTTTCTTCTATATCGTCGACATGTCCGAGTTCAGCGCCGACAAGCTGGCAAACCGGGGCTCGGCACAGGCCGTTGCTATCCTGACCAACGCCCAGGATTTCATGGTCAACCTGTGGAACAATCTCAAGAGCTGAGCTTATGAAAAAGGCAGTGCAGATCATCGGGGTGCCGATCGACTTGGGGCAGTCGCATCGCGGGGTTGATCTGGGGCCCGGCGCTCTTCGCTATGCCGGGTTGGCGGCAAGGCTGGAAAAGCTTGGCTACGAAGTGCATGACTCGGGCAACCTCAAGGTACCGGTGCGTGAATCGCTCAGTCACGAACGTCAGATCAATTACCTGCCGTCAATTCGTGAAATTTGCGAGGAGGCCTGTGCCGCGGCACAGCAGGCGGTTGCGAAAGGGCATATCCCTATTTTTCTCGGCGGCGACCATTCGATCTCTGTCGGCACCATCTCCGGAGTCACCCAGGAGGAACCGGCAGGGGTGCTCTGGATTGATGCCCATGGCGACTTCAACACGATTGGGAACGTCACACGTCGGGCAATATCCATGGCATGGCCCTGGCTCTATTGCTCGGCTATGGTTACCCGGATCTTGTCGATGTCGGTCGACCCGGCGCTAGCCTCTTGCCCGAAGATGTCGTCATGATCGGTGTTCGCGACCTTGATGCCCAAGAGCGTGAGAATTTGCGTGAAAGCGGCGTTACCGTCTACACGATGCGTGATATTGACGAACGGGGTATGGGGAAAATTGCCGGAGAAGCTCTCGAGCGCTTGAGCCATCGCAGCAGATTGCATGTCAGCCTGGATATCGATGCCCTTGATCCCCAGGCTTCACCGGGCGCCGGAACCCTGGTCCCCGGAGGGTTGACCTATCGCGAGGCCCAGCTGCTGATGGAAATCGTTGCCGACTCGGGACGTTTGAGTTCCCTCGATATCGTCGAGATCAACCCCATCCTCGACAACCTCAACAAAACGGCGACCTGTGCGGTCGAGTTGACGGCCTCCCTGTTTGGTAAACGGATTATCTGAAACCGGCCGCGGTTTGCCTTCCCTCCCATGGTCACGCCAGGGGAATGACATAGAAGAGCACCGCAAAGTAGTGCAGGATGCTGCCGAGAAGGACAAACCCGTGCCAGACAGCATGGTGATAACGCAGGCTTTTCCAGAGATAGAAAACCACCCCGGACGTATAGGCCAATCCGCCCAAGAGAAGCAGAACCAGGCCTCCTGTCGCGACAGCGTCGAGCATCGGTTTGATTGCGACGACCACCACCCAGCCCATGCCGATATAGAGTGACAGGGAGATCCCCTGCCAGCGCCGCAGAAGGGACACCTGGAAGAGGACGCCCAGTAACGCCATGGTCCAGATGATGCCGAAAAGTGTCCATCCCCAACTGCCACGCAGATTGACAAGCATAAACGGTGTATAGGTGCCAGCGATGAGCAGAAATATCGCCGAGTGATCGAGGATGCGCATGATGCTTTTGGCGCGGGGGATCTGGATGCTGTGGTAGAGGGTGGAAAATGCGTATTGCAGAATCAGGGTCGTCGCAAAGATACTGCAGCTGACCAGGTGCCAGTTGTTGCCAAACCGACTGGCGAAGCCGACCAGTACGGCCATCCCGGTAATGGCCAGAAGCAGACCGATACCATGAGTGATGCTGTTGGCAATTTCTTCGCCGACAGCTGTAGCTGGGAGGTGTCTTGATCGGATCGCATTATTTTTCTCCACTATCATACCGAGGGGTGCGGTTCTTTTATCTTTTGATTATGCCTTGAAGCCGGGATGGTGATGGTAAAAGTTTTGTAACGATTGATTGTGGCCGCAACTGCCGGGCGGCTGTCTCGATAACTTCATTTGCCACATAAGCTGAAGTTGAGGTAGGTTAGGTCTGTCAGCGCACGGCGGTGATCCCTCAATCATCTAAATTTCCTGGACACGGATAAAATTCTGATTAACACGGATCAAACTAACCAGAAAAGCAGGGGTGTTGTTTATGATTTTCAATCCGTGTTCATCCGTGTAATCCGTGTCCTATTGCCCTTAATGAACAGATGATCAGAGCACCGCTGACAATTCCAATTGTTTTGCGGTGCCAAAAAACTAAGAGAGTGATCCCTTGGCAGGAACCAGCTTACTCGCCCTGATCGATGATATCGCGAGCCTTCTTGACGACATTGCCCTGATGTCGAAGGTGGCGGCCAGAAAAACCGCAGGAGTGCTTGGCGACGACCTTGCGCTCAACGCGGAGCAGGTGAGTGGTGTCCGTGCAGAGCGAGAACTTCCTGTCGTATGGGCGGTTGCGAAGGGATCATTCAAGAACAAGCTGATTCTTGTTCCCGTGGCTCTCCTGTTGAGTGCTTTTCTCCCATGGGCGATTGCCCCGTTGTTAATGCTCGGCGGAGCCTTTTTGTGTTACGAGGGCTTCGAAAAGGTTGCTCACAGGTTCTTGAACCACAATGAGGAGGAGAGTACAAAGAGGGCAGAAAGAATTCAGGCGTTGGCTGACCCCAAAATCAACATGGTCGAGCTTGAGGGCAAGAAGATCAAAGGTGCAATCAGGACAGACTTCATCCTCTCAACGGAGATTATTGTCATCGTCCTTGGAACGGTCCAGGATTCTTCCCTGATGGTCCGGGTGGCCGTGGTGTCTGGAATGGCCCTGTTCGTGACCTTGGGTGTCTATTCTCTGGTCGCGGCTATCGTCAAAATGGATGATGCCGGCCTGTACCTGGTCAAGGTCCCTGACGTTGATGCGTGGGGGAAAATCTGTCGCAAGACCGGCAGCGGACTTCTGAGCCTGGCGCCATTATTGATGAAGACGCTGTCGGTTGTAGGTACGGCGGCGATGTTTATGGTTGGCGGCGGCATCCTCATGCATGGCCTCCCCGGCGTAGATGAATTTGCCACTCATGTCGTGTTGCCACTCCATGATCTTCCCCTGATCGGAGGGGTCACCTCTGCTCTGATGCCAACCTTGATGGATGCAATCCTCGGTGTCCTCGCCGGAGGGGTACTGCTGTCTCTTGTATTGATTGGCAAGGCCGCCACTTCAAAGTTGAAAGCGACTCGCTAGTATTCCTCCTGTCTTTTATTCCCCTCTCAGGTAGGTCGCCGGTTTATGCCCCAGGGCTTTCCAGGTGCCAAGCAGCCCCAGTAAAAGTGACAGTGAAATCCCGGTCAGAATTGTGGCCAGAATTGTTCCCGGATGCAGTGTAAACGACATCTTCATCAGGCCTTTCAGGATTGCCATGGCTGCCAAACTGCCGATGACTGCGCTGATGCAGCCTGCGAACAAGCCGAGGAACAGGAATTCGGCGGCAAAAGCGCCCAGGATATCGAAGCGGGTCGCGCCGCATACTTTAAAGATGACTGCATCGTGAATACGTCGATGCTGGTCAGCCGAGACAGCGCCTGCCAGAACCAGGAAGCCGGTCAGGACCACAAGGGCTGCCATGCTGCGAAAAGCAGTACCGAGACGCTCGAGGGTCCGGGAAACGTTCTTCAGAATCTCGCGAGTGCTGATGGCCGAAACATTCGGGAACCGTTCGGTGATTGTGGCAAAGGCGAGCTCTTCCTGGTCAGGTGGAAGCTGAATCGTGGCGATATGTGTCTGCGGAGCGTTTTCGAGAACACCTGGCGAGAAGAGCAGCGCGAAGTTTAGGGAGAGGCTTGACCAGTCAACCTCCCTCAGGTTGCTGATCTTTGCTGTGATGTCACGTCCGAGGATATTCACCGTCAAAGTGTCATTCACTTTCACCCCGAACCCTTTGGCCAGATCCGAGGTGATCGAGACGAGAGGTTCTCCGGTATAGTCTTCTGGCCACCATTCACCCGCAACGATCACCGTGTCTGCAGGCTTTGCCGCCGAATAGCTCAAAAAGCGATCACCGCGAACAGCCCAACGAACCTCCTGGGCGATCTTCGCCATACTGACCGGTGATCCGGCAATGGATGTAATCCGTCCGCGAAGAGTCGGGTAGTGTTCAAGCTTTGTCAAGCCTGGCAGGCTATGGACGGTCGTTTCGAAATCTTCCACTTGCGGCGTTTGCAGGTCCAGGAAGAAGAATGACGGTGCTTCGTTGGGGATCGTTTCATTGATTTTGTCGTCGAGATTGGCCTGTACCAGCATAACCGTGACCAGGGCTGTCAAACCAAGTCCCAGAGAAAAGAGCGCGCTGCCTGCCGGTGAACCGCGACGATGGATATTGCCGAGACCAAGCCGCAAAGAAGGGTTTTTGGGGCTTGGCAGGAGACGCGACAGTCTGACGATTGCAGCGGCTGCATAACGGAAGATGCCGAAGCAGAGTGTCGCACCGCAGATAAACCAGAAAGCCAGCCGTTGGTCGCTGCTGGTGAAAATGGCCAACCCTGCCAGGCTGATTGCGGTGACAGCTATTGCTATCTTGACAACAAAGCCAGGGTCGCGGTTGCCGATTTCACTGTAGCCACGGAACAGTATTGCCGGTGAAATCTGCCTTGCCAGGCCCAGTGCCTTCAATGAGAAGATCAGAGCAATCAGTAATCCAAAGGCGGCTGCTGTGAATAAAACCGACCAGTGAATCGTCGGAGCAAGGGGCACCGGCAGATGTCTGCCAATGAGCTGGTTGAGGATGAAGGGAAGGGCGGCACCACAGGCAAGACCCGCTGTCGAACCGATGAAGCCGAGGAAAAGGATCTGTATCAGGTAGGTGGTAAAAACCAGCTGTCCAGGCGCACCGAGGCATTTCATCGTGGCGATATGCGTGATCTTGCTCTCCAGGTAGCCCCGCACAGCGCCAGAAACACCGAGCCCGCCGACCAGCAGGGCGCAGAGCCCGATCAGGGACAAATTCAGGTTCATGCGATCCAGGAAGAAACGCACGCGTGGGGCGGCTTCTCGCCAGCTTTGCAGCCTCCAGCCGGCTTCCGGAAAACGTGACTGTAGCTCTGTTTTGAGTTGATCGACGGTGTCACGCTCTGGCAGACGTACACGATAGGCGTGATAAATCAGGCTGCCCGGTTGCAGCAAACCTGTGGCTTGGAGACCTTCAAGGCTGGTCAAAAAGCGGGGACCGAGGTTGAATGCCCGGATCGTGCGATCCGGTTCCATGGTCAGGACACCGCTGATGCGAAAGAGTGCTGAGCCGACCTTGACCCTGTCACCAACATTGATATTCAGGCGGGCGAGCAGGGAGGACTCTACCAGGGCTCCGAATTCCCCATGGTTATCGAGTGCCTGTCGAATACTCTGCTCTGGGTCACTGCCGATCTCTCCGTAGAGAGGATAAAAACCATCGACAGCTTTCAGCTCGGCCAGGACGGGCGCTTTACCGCCGCTGCCGGCGACCATGACCCGCATGGTCATGATATGCGACAGCTGGCCATGTCCCGCGAGAAAGTCGATAGCCTCATCAGGAAGCTCACGATGTGCCAGGCGGACTTCCAGGTCGCCACCGAGGAGGGCGCCAGCATCAGCCAGCAGGCCCGATTTGGCCGATTCGGTAAAAGAGCCGATTGCACTGATGGCAAAAACGCCCAGGAAAAGACAGGTCAGGAAAACACCGAAGCCTCTGAGGCCACTGCGTAGTTCACGACGAACCAGACGTAAAGCCTGAGATATGGTCTTGACAGAACTCAAGCGACGACTCCAAGCTCTTCCTGAAGGCGACCATCGATCATGGTGACTCTGCGCTGACAACGTGCCGCGAGTCTCTCGTCATGAGTCACCAGGATGAGCGTCGTACCGTGCTCCTGTTGCAGGTTAAAGAGCAGGTCCATGACCATCTCTCCTGTTTCCCGGTCCAGGTTGCCGGTCGGCTCGTCCGCCAGCAGGAGCGAAGGTTTGACGACAAAGGCCCTGGCCAGGGCAACCCGCTGTTGCTCACCTCCTGAGAGCTCTCCCGGGAAGTGATCCAGCCTGTCGCCCAGTCCGGTTTTCTCCAGAGCCGATTTTGCCTGTGTCATTGGACCCTCGCTGCCGGCAAATTCGAGCGGCAGGGCAACGTTCTCCAGCGCGGTCATCGTCGGCACAAGATGAAATGACTGGAAGACGATGCCCACGTGTTCACGACGAAAACGTGCCAGGCCATCTTCATCGATCGCAGTCAGGTCTTTGCCGGCGACCATGACCTGCCCCGATGTTGGCCTCTCCAGGCCGGAAAGAGCCATCAGCAGAGTGGTCTTGCCAGCCCCTGATGGCCCGATGATGCTGACTGTCTCTCCGGCGGCGACTGAAAGGTCGAGGCCACGCAGTATGTTGACCGCACCAGCGCCTCCGATTAAACTGAGGTGAAGATCAACAATAGATACCAACGGGTTTGTCATGCGCTCATCCTTCATCTGTCAATTGATTCTTGTCTTCTGCCTGACAACTGTCTCCGCCTTTGCCAATTCCACCGCAACGGAGAGGACCACGGTTCTTGTGCTGGGAGACAGCTTGACTGCCGGCTACGGTCTCGAGCAGGGCAGCGCTTTCCCTGAGCAGTTGGAAGAACGACTACGTGCCTCCGGATATTCTGTGGAGGTCATTAACGCAGGAGTTTCGGGCGACACCTCCGCAGGCGGCCTTGCCCGGCTCGAATGGTCCCTTGCCGACCAGCCGCGGGTCGTGATCGTTGAGCTCGGTGCCAACGATGCCCTGCGCGGCCTCGACCCTGTCCAGACCTACAACAATATTGCCCAGATCGTGACCCGCCTCCAAAAGGCAGGCAGCCGTGTGATTCTAGCGGGCATGAAGGCTCCACGCAATCTCGGACCTGAGTATTATAACAGGTTCGACCAAATCTATCCCGACCTTGCCAGACGTTACGATCTGCTGTTTTATCCATTTTTCCTCGAAGGGGTCGCTACCGTTCCCGAATTGAACCAGGCTGACGGCATACATCCAAATCCTCGAGGCGTGAGTCATATCGTTTCAGGAATCTTGCCTCTGATCATCGCTGCTCTTGATGAAGTCGTTCGCTAATCAGACTTTACCCTTAACGTCCAAGCCCGATTTGCAGTTTTTTCACAGCTTAATTGTTGGAACGATCTTTGCTTATATGAATATATAGCTTATTGAATTACGTGTGAAAGTAAGGGAAGATGATGTCAAAATGTCAATATCTGCACGAATGTGAATTTGTTCTGCGCTACGTCGCCAAGGTTAAGCCGCACTGGGATGATTTTGTAAGTCTCTATTGTCACGGGGATTTTCAGGATGTCTGTAAACGATTAGAGTATTTCAGGGCGCATGGAACGCGACCAGCCCCGGACCTTATGCCGACCGGGCACCATGTTCCCGGGATTATTGACCAGGAGTCAGAAAACGTCTAATGGCTTTGCCCGATTGTCAAATCACCTTCTCTCCACGGTCATCACCTACCATAAATAGGCATCGGTCACATAACGCCGCATCATGGAATGAGTATTGAAGTAGTAGGCGTTTTTCCCGATCGCATTTTTCATGACCTTGACCCAACCGGCCCGGTTTTCGTAATAGAGGGGGATAATTGTCTCCTCCAGCTTCCTGTAAAGATCTCTGACGTCTTCGTCGGTGTTGTTTGCATTCTCCTCTGTCCCCGTTGATGGCGGGCCGATTGACCACCCGGTCACACCCTCTATGTGCCCCTCGATCCACCAGCCATCAAGGACGCTGAAATTTGGAACGCCGTTCAACGCGGCTTTCATGCCGCTGGTTCCCGAGGCTTCGAGGGGCCGCAAGGGGTTGTTCAGCCACAGATCAACTCCGGGGATCAGGCGGCTTGCGACATCCATGTCGTAGTTCGGCAGGTAAACGATTTTGATTGCATCTGCAAAAAAATCAGTTTGTTGGCGAATCTGCTGAATCAGCTGCTTGCCCTGGTTGTCGTGCGGGTGGGCTTTGCCGGCAAATACCAGCTGTATTTTTCCACGACCAATGTCCAGCAGACGTTGCCGGTCTGTGAATATCATGTTGGTGCGCTTATAGGCGGTTGCCCGGCGTGCGAAGCCAATCGTTAAAACCTCCGGATCAAATCTGAGCCCGGCTGTCTCTTCGATGTATTGAAATAGATATGCCTTGGCGCCTGTATGAGCGTCCTGTATCTCCTGATCCGGAATAATGTCGACTCTGGCGAAAAGCTCCGGTTCGTTGGCCCAGCCAGGCAGATACCTGTCGTAAAGGTTGATCAGGTAGGGAGACGCCCAGGTGAAGGGGTGAATGCCATTGGTGATGGCGTGAATTTCAAATCCAGGAAAGAGCGCTTGCGAGACCTGGCCGTGCTTCTTGGCGACCCCGTTGACAAAGCGTGACAGGTTCAGCGCCAGCATGGTCATGTTGAGTTCATCTTTTCCACCCAGCCGCCTGAGGAGATCGAGAGGGATCACATCGCCCATGATCCGCTCGACCATGTCATAGGGGAAATGGTCATGGCCTGCCTCCACAGGGGTGTGGGTTGTGAAGATGCATTTCTTCTGAATTTGCGCGGTGTTCCATGAGGTGTGATCGTCCCAGCTGCCTTCATCCGGGTGACGATGGTGATTAAGCAGCTCGACGGCCAGCAGGCTGGCATGGCCTTCGTTCAAATGATACTTGCGGATCTGAAAACCCAGCAATTGCAACAGCCTGACGCCGCCAATGCCGAGGACGATCTCCTGCTTCAGACGGTACTGACTGTCTCCTCCATAGAGATAATCTGTGATCTTTCGATCCTCGGGCAGGTTGCCTTCGATGTCGGTGTCAAGGAAGAGAACGGGCAGCTCACCTCCGGTTGGACTCTTGACGCGATACAGCCAGGCCTGGACCTTGACGTCGCGATCCTCTATAGACACCAGGATCTTTCCCGGAACAGGTTCAAGTAAATCGCCAGGGTTCCAGTTGACCGGACTCTCCTCTTGCCAGCCTTCCCTGGTAAATGTTTGCTGAAAATAGCCCTTGCGACTGAGCAGGGTCACCGCAACCAGTGGTATCTTCAGGTCTGCAGCACTCTTGATCGTGTCCCCGGCCAGTATCCCAAGTCCACCACTGTAAGTTGGAATCTCTGCCGTCAGCCCGATTTCCATGGAGAAATAGGCGATTCGTGACACCTCGGTGTATCGTCTCCACCCGTCCATTCGATCCTCTCAACCTTTCTTCGCAAGGCCTGAACAGACCCGGTTCTACAAGCTTTCCGTCCTCACCAGTTTGAACCATCGAGAGATTCGCGGAGGGACGGCACGCGCTGCTTGCTGATCTGTGAATGTTATCATATTGCCACTTATTTTCTCCGTCCTTCACGCGGTGCGGTGATGCCATCGTCAACCAAGTAAAAGCTTGCAAAATTGTTTAATTTATGGAAATAAATATGTTTTTTAAAGACTGTCGTGCGAAGTTTTTCCCTGGGGATAGCCAACCAAATGTATGAATCTTTTTTTGCGTTAAAAGAAAAACCTTTTGCATTGACTCCGAATCCCCGTTTTCTCTTCCTGAGCAAAACTCATAACGAAGTGTATGCTCACCTGATATACGGAATCGAGAGCCGAGCCGGCTTTGTTGAGGTGACCGGTGAAGTCGGGACAGGCAAGACGACAATTTTGCGAACCCTGCTGTCTCATCTTGACGAATCAAAGTATCGGGTTGCTTTCATCTTCAATCCCAAGTTGACAGCCTTCGAACTCCTGAAAAATATCAATCGTGAATTTGGAGTCGCCGACGATGGGCTCAGCAGCCCTGACTTGATTCATGCGCTGAACGAGTTTCTTCTGGCTGAGAACAGGGCTGGAAGAACGCCCATTCTGGTGATCGATGAAGCCCAGAATCTCTCAGGTGAAGTGCTCGAGCAAATAAGACTCCTGTCAAATCTGGAAACGGAAGACGACAAGTTGATTCAGGTTATTCTGGTCGGACAGCCGGAGTTGCGGCACCATTTAAGCGATCATAGCCTGCGTCAGCTTAACCAGCGTATTGCTGTGCGTTATCAGTTGCGTCCGCTGAACCAAGAGGAAACTTCTTCCTATATCCTGCATCGTTTGAATATTGCCGGACGGCCTGATGGTAACGTCTTTTCTTCCAGTGCTCTGCGCCGCGTATTTCAATGCTCGGGTGGGGTGCCTCGCAGAACGAACCTGATCTGTGATCGTGCTCTGCTCACTGCTTATTCTGAGGAACGAAGCATCGTCACTGTCGGTGATGTCAACCAGGCCGTTAAAGAACTGGCCGGGATGGGGGAAGGAGGTCAGAGTGGCTTGAGTCTCCCCTGGCGGCCCATTGCTGCAGTCACGGTGCTGCTGATAGCTCTGTTGGTTGGTTTTTTGTGGCTGCCTTCGTTTTATCCTCAAACCGCAGAAGAAAAAGTTGCTGTCATTGAGACTCCTGTTGTTTCCTCAAAGGCTGAGACTGCCAAGTCTCCTCCTGAAGTACCTGTGCGCCAGGAAACCCGGACTCTTCAACCCGACAGTTTGATTGCCGGTTGTAATGCTCTTTTCAGCATGTGGAACGTCTCGCTTCTGGACGAAGGGATGTCGTCCGATGGTTTTGACTTTGATCATGAATTCGCTGTTCGTGGCCTCAACATTGTCCGCCTGTCCGGCGATTTCGACACATTGAGGAAGTTCAATGTTCCGGTTATGGTGCCTCTGACGGAAGAACAGGGCGGCCGTTACCTGACAATTCTGAGACAGACAGCTCCCGGACGCTGGTCTGTTGCTCCTTCGTATCAGGGCCGTGACACCCTGAGCACTGACGAACTCAATACCCTGGGTATGCGCATGGCGCTGGTGCCCTGGATCGATTTTGCCTCGATAGGGTATGTGGCAGTGCCTGGTGCATCGGGGGAGAATGTTCGTCGGTTGCAGTTCCTGCTTGGTCTGGCCGGTTGCCCTGACGTTCCGAACAGCGGCCGCTTTGATACTTTGAGTATTCAATGTGTCAAGGACTTTCAGCGTCAACATGGCCTCATCGTGGACGGGTTGGTTGGGCCGCGCACTCTGATCCTTCTTTACCAGGTGACCGGTACCTACAAGATGCCGAGCCTTATATGAAGGCCTAGCAGTCTGTCGGACTATCCATGAGCCGGCTGCAAATCCGGCTGTTTGGCCCATATTTCAGCTCCTTTTGGGCTCATAGCTACGGCTATGAACCTGCAAATGAGCTAAAATCTGGTTTCAAACGTCCAAATTTTCGCTTCGGCCCGTATAGTCCGACAGGCCGCTAGGCGCAAGTGACGAATATGAGCTCTATTCTTAAAGCTTTAAGAAAAATTGAAGAAGAAAAACGGGCTGCCAGTCACGCTGCTCCGGACTTGAGGTCGGACCAGGGCGGTGCCGCTGAGAAATCGAGGCCGTTACTGCTGCTCTCTGCAGGCGTTGCCCTCGGTGCTGTCTTTGTCGGGCTATTGTTGCTGTGGTTGTCTTCTGATGTGACTGAAATCGTGACGCAAACCGTCTCGACGCCCCGGCAAGCCGAAGTGTCCGGGCAGACACGGCCACCTGTCTCCGCAGTCCCGGATGAGAGAAAATCACTCACCTCCATTGAATCACCATCTCAGAATTTAAATCTCAACGAGACGGCAGACAACTCCACTCTCTCCACACTTATAAAAGCTGAACCTGTGCCGGTGAAACCCGAGCCTGTACCGGTGAAACCCGAGCCTGTACCGGTGAAACCTGAGCCTGTACCGGTGAAACCTGAGCCTGTGCTGGTGAAACCTGAACCTGTGCTGGTGAAACCTGAACCTGTACTGGTGAAACCTGAACCTGCGCTGGTGAAACCTGAACCTGCTCGGGAAATTTTCTCGGATTTGCCTGAGGGGGTTTCCTTGCAAATATCGGAGATCTTCTATCAGGACGACAGCGCCAGCAGCATGGCCCTGGTCAATGATCTCCCGGTGATGGTCGGTACGCTGATTGACTCTGCTGTCGTGTTGGAGATTCGTCCGGACAATGTCCTTTTCGAAATTGATGGCAAAGTTTACGTCATTTCGGTCAACCCTTCACAGTAGGTCTTCAGCCCTTTCTCACGCCACCCATCTTGCCCCTCAGCAACCTGTGCTCCGCAGCGTTGGATAATCCCCATTCGACTGTAGAATATTCCTCATTTCAATCATTTTGTCTTAGCTTGAAAGTTGTAATATTAATGATATCAGTATGATATAGCTATGGCATACTTCGTGAAATATTATTTGACGTTGACCAAATGAGGATCTAATTTATGACGCGAAAAGCACCTCTACTCAGATTTGTAATCAAATCCGGGCTCCTTGTCTTCGGATTTTTCTTGTTCATTGCCTCGTCTCAGGCTGAGCCTCTCGATGAGTTGGTGCAGGAGGCTTTGACGCGTAATCCTGACCTGGCTGCTGCAAAAGCCCGCTGGCAGCAATCGGCGCAAAAAATTCCCCAGGTCGGCAGTCTGAGTGATCCCGTTCTTTCTTTTGCTTTTTCAAACTATCCGAGTGACAACTTTTCCAGTGATGAAACTCCAATGACCGGAAACGAAGTGAAGCTGGCACAGGCTTTCCCCTTTCCCGGTAAACTCGATGGCCGCTCCGCTATCGCGACTGAACAGGCCAATTGGTTTGAGTCTGTTTATCTCGATCAACGTTATCAGGTTGCCCGCAAGATCAAGGATGCCTGGTATCGTCTCTATCTCAATGGCAGGGTCATTGAGGTGACTGAGCGCAGCCTGGCGCTGGTTGACGACATTATCCGCTTGACGGAAGTTCGTTATGAAACCGGTTCGGGTCTGCAGCAGGATGTTCTTGTGGCGCAGGTGCAAAGATCACGAATGATGGAGAAGCTGATGTCATTACGTCAGCAGCAATCTGTTGTGCAGTCAGAGCTCAACCAGCTCCTTAACCGAGCGCCTGGCACTCAGATCGATGTTCCCGATGAACTGGATTTGGTACCGGTTACTTCGAGCCTCGATGCATTGCAGGCTTCCGGCAGAGAAAACCGGCCCATGGCGACAGCCTACCGTTCGCTGATTGAAAGCTATCGTCAGCAGGGAAAGCTGGCGAGCCTCAACGACTATCCCGATACGACACTCTGGGCAAGTTGGCGCTTCAGGGATGATGATTTGCCTGATAAGGGAACCGATTTTGTCAGCGCCGGAATCAGTGTCACTTTGCCCGTTTACCGAGAGAAACGACGCGCCGAGAAATCTGAAGCCATGGCTGGCTTGCGGATGGCGGAACGACAGGCCGAATCGTTCCGCAATAGTGTGGATGAAAAGATTCACAATGCCTACAGCCGGATGGAAGAGACGCATCAACAGACGGAGCTTTATCGCGAGGGGATTATCCCTCAGGCCAGCCAGAGCCTGCAGTCCGCTTTGAGTTCCTATCAGGTCGGCAAAGTGCCTTTCATCAGCCTGCTTGATGCCCTGATGACAACCTACCAGGCAGAGATGGACTATTATCGTCTCAGCTCTGAGTATATGAGGAGCCTGGCCTGGCTGGAGGCCGAATCGACCCTGCCGATAATCGGCCCGCCGCTGCAGATTGACGAGCAGAACACAGCAGATGTTGCTGAATAGTTTTTAAAACCATGCATCTCGAGGACAACATGAGTCAACCTAAACGTTCAATCCGGATCACCACCCTGGCCGGCCTCTTCTCACTGCTTGGCCTGAGTTTGGTTTTGCCCGGTTGCAACAGCGATGTTCAGGTTGCCGTTGAAGAAATGGCAAAGCCTGCATCGGCCGAAACCGCCGAACAATCGACGCAACAGTATACCTGCGGCATGCATCCCATGATCATTACCGATGAGCCCGGATTGTGTCCGATCTGCAACATGGATCTGACGCCGCTCAAGTCGTCAGGCAGTCAGGCTGCTAACCAACCAGCCGGTGAACGTGTCATCAAGTATTGGGTTGCGCCGATGGACCCGACCTTTATTCGTGATGAACCAGGCAAGTCGCCCATGGGGATGGACCTGGTGCCGGTCTACGAGGATGAGTCTGCGAGCGGTTCCATTATTACGATCGATCCCGTGACGATCCAGAATATGGGGGTGCGTATTGCGCCGGTGGTCAGACAGGATATCAACAGGACGATCCGCACCGTTGGCCTGGTCGAATACGATGAGCCCACCCAGTATTCGGTCAATGCCAAGGTCAACGGCTGGATTGAACGCCTTTATATTAACCAGACCGGTCAGCAGGTGCGAAAAGGTCAGCCTCTCCTTGATATCTACAGTCCGGAGTTGCTGTCGGCCCAGGAGGAATTCCTGCTGGCGGTGAAGAATCACGCTGGCGTTGCCAACAACCGATTCCCTGAGATTGCCGAAGGTGCAAAACGTCTGCTCGAAGCGTCACGCCGGCGACTCCAGCTCTGGGATATCTCAGATCGTCAGGTCGATGCTCTTGAAAAAACGGGCCAAGTATTCAAGACGATGACCCTCTACGCCCCTTACAGCGGTATCGTGACTTTAAAGATGGTCAACGAGGGTGGTTATCTCAAGCCCGGTATGGAACTTTTCAGAATTGCTGATATTTCCAAGGTTTGGGTCATTGCTGATATTTATGAATACGAGCTTCCCTGGGTCAAGACCGGACAGTCGGCCAAAATCATCCTGCCTTATGCCGGTGGCCGTGAAATAGCTGCGGAGATTTCGTATATTTATCCTTACGTTGAACCCAAAACCCGTACGATCAAGGCGCGTATGGAAATTGCCAATCCCGATTTTGAGTTGAAACCGGAGATGTACGTCAACGTCCGGATTGAGACCGAGCCGGTGAGAGCCGCTCTGACTGTGCCGAGTGAAGCGATTCTCAATACGGGGGAGAAACAGACGATTTTCATCGCTCTTGGTGACGGCAAATTCGAGCCCCGTCAGGTTCTCATCGGGGCTCAGAGTGATGACGGCTATACCGTGATCAGGGAGGGCCTCCTGGCTGGTGAACGAGTCGTTGTCTCTGCACAATTCATGCTTGATTCCGAAAGCAAGCTGCGTGAGGCGATCCGCAAAATGCTTGAACCGGACAAGCCCTCCCAGAATCATTCTGCGCATGAGACGGACGTCAGTCAGGATGATCTGGAAAGCCTCTTTGATGACGAAACATCCGAAGAAGAGACTCTCGACGATCTTTTCAAGAAGGACTAATTCTTCCCAAGAGGTCAATGGCTGAAGAAGCGTAACGGAGACATCCATGCTCGAACGCATCATCGATTATTCGATAAACAACAAGTTCATGGTCATCCTGATGACCACGTTCATTGTTATAGGTGGCCTGTACGCTGTCTACAATACCCCTCTGGATGCCATTCCGGACCTCTCGGATGTTCAGGTCATCATCCTCACGGAATATCCCGGTCAGGGGCCGCAGATCGTAGAAGACCAGGTGACCTATCCGTTGACGACGCAGATGCTGGCGGTTCCGCATGCCAAGGTGGTCCGCGGCTACTCCTTCTTCGGCTTATCATTTGTCTATGTTATTTTCGAAGACGGCACCGACATCTACTGGGCCCGTTCCAGGGTTCTCGAATACCTGAATTATGCTTCGCGGAAATTACCGAACGGGGTCACCCCCAGCCTGGGTCCCGATGCCACGGGGGTCGGCTGGATTTACGAGTATGCGCTGGAGAGTGATCGTCATGACCTTCAGCAGTTGCGTTCCATCCAGGACTGGTACTTGCGTTACGAGTTGGCGGCGGTAGAAGGGGTGGCTGAAGTTGCCAGTATCGGCGGCTACGTCAAACAGTATCAGGTGACTGTCAACCCTGACCGTCTGCTCGCCTACCATATCACTATCCCCCAGATCAAGCGCGCTATACAGAGGAGTAACAGTGATGTCGGCGGCCGCCTGATTGAGATGGCTGAAACCGAGTTCATGGTGCGCGGTCGCGGCTACATCCGCTCACCGGCCGATCTGGAGCTGGTCGTGATCGGCACCGACGAGCGAGGCACTCCCATCCTGCTTAAAGATATCGCTGACGTTGATATCGGCCCTGAGCTGCGTCGCGGCCTGGTTGAGATGGACGGCCAGGGCGAGGTCGCCGGCGGTATCATTGTCATGCGTTTTGGCGAGAACGCCCTCGAGACGATAGAAAACGTCAAAGCCAAGCTGGAAAACCTCAAGTCGGGGTTGCCGGAAGGGGTCAAAATACGCTCCACCTATGATCGCTCCGGTCTGATTGAGCGGGCGGTGAAGAACCTTAAGGAAAAGCTTATCGAAGAGTTCCTGGTGGTTGCGCTGGTCACCGTTGTCTTCCTGTTTCATTTCCGGAGCGCACTGGTCGCCATCTTCACCTTGCCGGTCGCGATCCTGATGGCTTTCATTATTATGTACCTGCAGGGGGTCAACGCCAACATCATGAGCCTGGGTGGTATTGCTATCGCCATCGGTGCGATGATCGATGCCGCGATCATCATGATCGAAAATGCTCACAAGCATCTCGAACGCGACCGTGGCAAAGTGCCGCATTGGCAGATCATTGCCAATGCTTCCAAGGAAGTTGGCCCGGCACTTTTCTTCAGTCTTCTGGTCATCACTGTCTCCTTCTTCCCGGTGTTCGTCCTTGGTGAACAGGCCGGTCGTCTTTTCAAGCCGCTGGCGTACACCAAGACCTATGCCATGGGTGCTGCGGCTTTTCTCTCGGTCACCCTGGTCCCGGTTCTCATGGGCTGGTTCATCCGTGGACGCATCCCTGCTGAAGAAGCCAACCCGATCAATCGCCTGCTCATCCGCATGTATCACCCGGTCGTAGATTTTGCCCTGAAATGGCGCTGGGGCGTGCTGGTGGTGACCTTGGTTCTCGTCGGCTCGATCTATATCCCGTACAGCAAGATGGGCTCCGAGTTCATGCCCCCTCTCTGGGAGGGCGACCTTCTGTACATGCCGACAACGCTGCCGGGGATTTCCGTCAGCAAGGCTCGTGAGCTGTTACAGCAGACAGATCGTATTATCGCCCAATTCCCCGAAGTCGAGAGGGTTTTCGGCAAGAGCGGTCGCGCTGAAACAGCCACGGATCCGGCTCCACTGTCGATGCTTGAGACAACCATTATGCTCAAGGATGAGAGTGAGTGGCGAATCGTGCCCAAAAAACGCTTCTACAGTGACTGGCCTGCCTGGAGTGACTGGCTGAAGACACCTCTACGCTGGCTCCTGCCGGAAGAAGGGCCGATTGAGAAGGAGGACCTGATTACCGCATTTGATAATGCTATCCAGTTTCCTGGCCTGACCAACGCCTGGACCATGCCGATCAAGACCCGCATTGATATGCTTTCGACGGGTATCCGCACGCCGGTCGGCATCAAGATCATGGGTGACAACCTGAATACGCTCAGTCAGATCGGTGAGCAGGTTGAGGCTGCGGCCAGAGAGATTCCCGGGACGCTGTCCGCCTATGCGGAGCGAGTGGTTGGTGGTTATTTCGTCGATTACGAGATTGACCGAACGGCCATCGCACGGCACGGCCTGACCGTTGGCGATGTGCAGGATATCATCCAGACGGCGCTGGGGGGGATGAACGTCACCCAGACCGTGGAAGGGCTGGAACGCTACCCGGTCAATATCCGTTACAAGCGTGACTATCGTGAAGATATGCAGTCGCTGCAGCGTATCCTGATCCCCTTGCCGAACGGCAAGCACATACCAATTTCCCAGGTCGCAGAGATCAAGGTCCGCCAGGGCCCACCGATGATCAAGAGCGAGAATGCCCGTCAAACAGCCTGGGTTTACATCGACATCCGCGGCATTGATGTGGGTACCTACGTCAAGAATGCCCAAAAAGTAATCGCCGAGAAGATCAATCTTCCGGAAGGTTTCAGCATCATCTGGAGCGGCCAATATGAATATATGGAGTCACTCAAGGCCAAGATGATCCTGGCGATTCCTTTGACGCTGCTGGTCATTTTCGTGATTATCTACATAAGCACCAAGTCGATCATCAAGACAGGGATTGTGCTGCTCGCCGTACCTTTTTCCCTGGTTGGCTGCTTCTGGTTTCTTTACGCACTTGATTACCATCTCTCGGCAGCGGTTGCTATCGGCATGATCGCGCTGGCCGGTCTCGATGCGGAAACAGGTGTCATCATGCTCCTCTACCTCGACCTGGCTCACGACAAGTGGCATAAAGAGGGGAGGTTGTTAACGCATGGCGACCTGATACAGTCGATCCATTATGGTGCTGTAAAAAGAATTCGTCCCAAGGTTATGACCATCACGGTCATCATCGCCGGACTGCTGCCGATCATGTGGAGTCATGGTGCCGGAGCCGACACCATGAAGCGTATTGCCGCGCCGATGATCGGCGGGGTCGTTACCTCCGGTGTTATGGAGCTGGTCGTCTATCCGGTCATCTATTTCCTATGGCGTGGCCGGAAACTCTCGAAGAGCCGTCATGTCACGTCGACCGAAGAAATCACAGACCACTGACAGGGCAGATCACTCACAGGAAATGGTTCCTGAAAAACGAATGATTAGGAGAAATAAAATGAAAAAGCTGACAACAGTACTTCTCACCATAACCCTCGCTATGTGCATGCCGATGCTTGCTGCCGCAATGAGCCACAGTGCTCACGGCATGGATAAAACAGAAGAAATGAAGCAGGGCCAGGACATGAAGATGGACCATGCCAAAGACATGTCACACGACATGCACAAAGGCCATGATATGGCTGCCAAGAGTGACGAGTTCGTTGAGATTGGCAAGGACACGCAAGACGGAGTCGTTGCAACAGTCAAGGTCAAAACCTTCGATGAGAAGACCCTGGAGACGATGTCGAAGATGGGCATGGATGCGACCCATCATGTCATGGTTTTCTTCGCTGACGAAAAAACCGGTGCCGATGTTGCCAAGGGTCAGGTCGCTGTCAAACTGAAGGGCAGTGATGCGAAACCTGTCATGATGATGCTGATGGGAACAGGATTCGGCGTTGATCTCAAACTGGGAGATGGGATGCACACCTTTGAGATAGGAACCAAACTCGAAGACGGTAAAAAACGTCAATTTTCAGTGATGTTTCACAATATGTAACCGGGACGGGGGCCGTTATTCGGCCCCCGTGGTTTTCTTTTGACATTGAAGAAGCCCAAACCAGGGGCATTCGTTGCCCTTTAGAAAGGTCTGACGCATGAACAAATTAAAGTCAATCGCGATAGTGTGGGTTGCTCTACTCTGCTTCCCGTTTGCCGTTGTGGCAAAGGATGGACATGACCACGGTTCGCAAGATCATGAAAAAACGACCGCAGAGATTCAGCATGGCGGCATGAATCATGATGATCATGGGAAAACTCATGACATGCATGGTGGACACGGCGGAACTGCGGCCTCAAAAGGCACAATGATGATCGTCGGCAGTATGGTCAGCAAGGGTGTCAAGGGGATGGCCCACCTGAAGGATGTCTCGGAAACTGCGGCCAGGATGGGGATGACAACAACGCACCATTTCATGATTACGTTTGTCGATGAGGCAACGGGTGAGAAAATTGAAGAGGGTACCGTTGCATTGAAAATTACGAACCCCGACGCCAAGGTTGGCGAAACGATAGAACTTGTTGGCATGGACGGACATTTTGGTGCCGACGTCGTCCTCGATATGAAGGGCGAATATCATTTCAAGCTTGGGACGCAACTCGCTGATGGGGTGAAACGTAAGTATCATTTTCACCAGGTTGTTGAATAGTTGTCGATCCGGAAGAACAACGCAACCGCCGCGACCAGGATCTCTGCGAGTCCTGCAGAGTTTGCTCTTCGACTTTGTGCGCCGCTTCTCTGGATGGGAATCGTCTGCTGGCTCTCTTTGACTCCATCACCACCACAGATCCCTGGTGCGTTCGGCTGGGACAAGCTGCAGCATGCAGGCGCTTACGGACTCCTGACCGTTCTGATTCTCCAGCTTTTCATCACCCTGCAACTTGTTCCGGTAAAGGCCTGCTGGACAGCCGGCTTGATTGCGGTGGGTTATGGTGCTCTGCTGGAATTCCTGCAACTTTTAGTTCATACGGGACGTGTTGCAGAGTGGCTTGATCTCGTCGCTGATGCTGTCGGAGCCCTGCTCGCTGGCATTCTGTTCCTCCTGTATCATGCTAATGCTCAACATCGAGAAAAAAAGCCGAAGAACAGCACGTCCACATAAGTGCTGCTCTTCGGCTCTTTGCAAAGCGGGATAAGGGGCCTGCTTTGCACGCCACTGCGCAAAATTAAATCGCGCAGGTTTTTACGATAGACGCCTTTCGGTGCCCCGGTAGTTGCCTAGCCCCGACTTGCGAATCTGGTCTCGACCTACGACGGCCCAACCGGTTCCACGCTTGAAGCTGGTGACCGCCTGCCGGTCGAGGAGGTTGTCGAGCATGTTCGGTTTGACCATGTCGAATCTGCCGTCACTGTACATAACCCTGATCATCATGACGCACCTCCGCGATCTTTTTCTTCACATGCAATATTAACATAAATAAACATTTATTTACTCGTTGAAAACATCTTTTTACGATCTGGCTAGTTGATCGTCGGCCTGTCGATTGAAACAAGCTCGATTTGCAAAGTCAGAGATTGGCCTGCCAGTGGGTGGTTTGCATCAAGGGTGACGGTGTGGGCATCACGCTCAATGATAATCAGGCGAAAAATCGTGCCGTCTTCAGCGCTCACTTCAAGCTGGCCCCCGACATTGAGTTCAATGCCTTCCGGCAGGGCATCAATGTCTACTCTCTCCACAAATCTGGGTTGGCGCACACCATAACCTTGCTCCGGGGGGACAGTGACCGTTTTCTGGTCGCCGACCTGCATACCAAAAACAGCCAGTTCAAGGCCGGGGAGCACCTCGTTCGCCCCAAGCAGGAAGGTCAGGGGGCCATTCTCATCTGACGCATCAAAAATTCTGCCGTCATCGAGAACCCCCTGAAATGTCACGGTCACTGTGTCGCCATCTTGTGCTTTATTCATATGCCCTCACCAAAGCTGACATATATTTTGATAACGTGCCCTGATGATATTGTCAAGGTGATTGCCATGAAGTGCGGAACTGAGGTACATTACCTTAATATGGAAACGTGTATATAAAATACCTGTTAATTTTTGTCTAGAAGGTGACTTAATAATGTTTGTACGCATACGCTGTTTACGCGCATTTCTTGTCTGTTCGACATTGCTGTTGGCGGGCGTTTTTGCGATGCCGGCCCCGATGTACGCGACGACATCTGACGAGCTTGACCAGAACCGTGCCCGTCTTCTTACATATGTGCTGCGACGCCAGGTTGAAAACCACTTCAGCGGCAAGGCCATCGACGATGAACTGTCACGCGCCACATTCCACCTTTATATCAAGCAAATAGATTATCAAAAGAGGCTGTTGCTTGCCGCTGAGGTTGACCAGCTTAAAGTTTTCGAAAATCGCATAGATGAAGAGGTCACAAGTGGGCGGGTCATCCTTGCTCCAGTGGCCTATCGGCTCCTTGCCAACGGCATCGCACGTGCTGAAAAAATTGTCACTAAGGCTCTGGAAAAACCTTTCGTCTTTAACGTTGCGCAAGAGTACGAAACGGACCCCGAGAAGCTCGCATTCTGTGCAACGGAGGAAGAGCTTGCGGTCCGATGGCAAAATGAACTCAAATATCGGACTCTGAGCCGCTACCTGGCGCTGCTCGAAGATGCAGGCGTGGAGGACCCTCTTAAAGTCACTGCTGAACAGCAGAAGGAGACGGAGCTCGAGGCAAGAGAGAAGGTCCGCAAGCAGTACGGCGAATATTTCGAGCGTTTGAAGAAAGAAACCAATAAAGACCATTACGACCGTTATCTGAATGCATTCTCCCGTGCTTTTGACCCGCACACGACTTATATGCCTCCCCAGTCCAAGGAGGATTTTGATATCAGCATGCGGGGCTCTCTGGAAGGCATTGGAGCGACCCTGCGCGAAGAAGACGGCTATATCAAGATCGTCAAGATAATTCCCGGGAGTGCTGCTGACAGGCAGGGGCAGCTTCATGCCGACGACGTCATCCTGGCTGTTGCCCAGGGCGAAGACGAGCCTGTTGATGTCACCGATATGCGCTTGCGCGACGCAGTCGCCCTGATCCGCGGCAAAAAGGGCACAGAGGTTCGTTTGAGTGTACGTCGTCTTGGCGCCAAGCCCTTTGTTGTCCCAATCGTCCGTGATGTCGTGGTTATCGAAGAGTCTTTCGTGAAATCGGTCCTGGTGACGGACCCTCAGTCCGGCAATCGTTATGCCTATGTCAAGATACCAAGTTTTTACCGTGATTTTGAAACGACCCGCAACGGGGGAAAAGGACGGAACTCGACGGATGATGTCAAAGAGGCTCTGGAGTCTTTTGACCAAAGCGAGATCGCCGGCCTGATTCTTGATTTACGCAATAACGGTGGAGGGGCGTTAACGGATGCTGTTGGTGTCGCAGGACTTTTTATCGGGGAGGGCCCCATTGTCCAGGTTCGTGATGGAGATGGTGATTCCAAGGTTTTGCGCAGCTATAACAAACAGGTCGCATACAGCGGTCCCATGATTGTGCTCGTCAACCAGTTCAGTGCTTCGGCGTCTGAAATTGTTGCCGGCGCTCTGCAGGATTACGGCCGGGCCGTGATTGTCGGTAGTGAACACACCCATGGCAAGGGCACCGTGCAGGTTATTATGGATCTGGATAAAAGCCTGACGTTAAAGAATATGCGTGAGTATATGCCCCTTGGTGCCCTCAAAATGACAACCCAGAAGTTTTACCGTGTCAGTGGCGATTCGACTCAATATCGCGGAGTTGTTCCGGATGTCATTCTGCCGGATCGTAGCCGTTACAATGAATTCGGGGAACGCTACCTTGATTACAGTCTTCCGTGGGATCGTATCGAAGAGGTGGAACACAAGGAGTGGCCGCCCGTTGATCGTGCCGGTCTTAATGGCAAAAGTCAGCTGAGGGTTGCCAAAGACGAGGATTTCGCGGAGATTCAACGTGTCGCAGAAGCGATGGGGGAACGTATCAAGAATACACGCCAGTCGCTGCTTATCGATGATGTCGTGCGTGAGCGGGATGACCTGGATGGGATGGCCACGGGACCCCACGGTTCAACAGACAATGGAGATCTGGCCCCTGATGATGAACCGGCTGAGAAATCTGACGAGAAGCTGGATCCCGTGGAAAAATTGATTAAAAGTGTTTTGAATGACGCTTACGCCAAGGAATCAATGGCGATTCTTGCTGACATGGCTGCACAGCGGGCAGAAATAGCCGCCAAAAAACATGATTGAGTGCTTCTGGTTCTGTCAAGCCGGGAGAATCTGTCGATTCCTCCCGGCTTGAGTGTGCTTGCGTTCTCAATTTCAATCTTGCAGGCCCAATCCGTTGATTAACCATTGGTAAGCAGGAAGACGTCCTAACTCTTCAGCGAGTCTTTCGACTTTCTCTCTTTCGGAACCCGGGACCTCTGGCAAAACTCCCAGCAAATCTGCAGAGGCCAGAGAAGCCAGCAGGTGGGGGGTCCCCGACTCCGCCTTACTTGGCTCTGCGGGCATCCTGTTGACGATGTATCCGCATAACTCCATTTCCATGGCACGCGCGGCAAAAGTTGTCAGAAGAGTGTGGTTCAAGGTCCCCAGGCGCGGATGAGTGACGACCAGCAGCGGGAGCCCCAGCTGGCTGGCAAGGTCGGCCATGATATAGCCGCCCCTTATGGGAACCATCAGGCCTCCTGCACCCTCAACGAACACAATATCCTTACCACTCCTGATGGTCCTGAATGCCTTGAATATTTCATCCGGGTCAATCTGTTTGTTCTCAAATGTTGCCGCCTGACAGGGCGCGACAGGACTTGTGAAACGGTATGGTGAAATCTGCTCCTCGCCGTCTGTTGCATCAGAGGCCCATTTCAGCAGAGCAGCGTCAGGTCCCGGCTCATGCACGTTTTCCACGCCCGTTTCTATCGGTTTCATCACCCCGACTTTCAGCCCCTTCTCCGTGAGATGTCTCGCCAGCGCCGCTGTCACAAGGGTTTTTCCTACGCCGGTATCGGTTCCGGTGATGAAAATAGCCGGACAAGCTTTTTCAACAGCCATGAACTTTTACCTCCAGGTCCTGAAGCATTTGCAGGTCAATCTCTCTGTTTCTTCCTGAGGTTGTCAGGTAGTTGCCGACCATGGTTCCGCTTGCACCTGCCATAAATATCCACGATTGCAGCTCACGCAAGTTAACTTCACGACCACCACAGACGCTGATTGGTTTGTTGGGCAGGAAATAACGAAACATGGTGACAGCCCGGATGCAATCCATGGGGGAGAGAACGTGATAATTCTCCAGTGGTGTTCCCTGGATCGGGTTGAGGAAATTCAACGGAACTGAATCGACGTCAAGGTCACGTAACGTCTCTGCAAGCTCCACCCGTTGATCTTCCGATTCTCCGAGGCCGAAGATTCCGCCACAACAAACCTTCATCCCTGAAGCCTTGGCCAGTCTTACGGTATTGACGTCTTCCTCATAATCATGGGTCGTGCAAATCTGCGGGAAAAAGGAACGGGATGTCTCCAGGTTGTGGTGGTAGGTTGCACAGCCCGCTTCGGCGAGGGCTTGTGCCAGCTCAGCCGTCAACAGGCCCAGTGAAGCAGAAGGCTCAATGTCGAAGCGTTCGCGGATCTCGCTGATCGCAGAAAGAATCGTATCGAACTCCTGCCCGGTTTCAGGCCTGGTTCCACTTGTCACTATCCCGTAGCAGTGTGACCCTTCCTCCTGGGCCTGGCGGGCTCCATCGATAATCTCCTGTCGTGTTTTAAGTGGATAGACTGGAGGTGTCGACTGGTGGTGAACCGATTGAGCACAAAAAGCACAATTCTCCTGGCAACGGCCCGATTTGGCGTTGATGATTGAACAGAGCTGAGCGGTGTTGCCAAAAAACTGTTCCTTCAGTTGATGTGCCCCTGCCATGTAGGCAGAGTATTCGGCCCCAGTGGATTGAAGTATGCTCACCCCCTGATCGTGCGAAGGGGGTTGACCCTTGCTGACATCTTCTACAAGCTGCTGTATTTTAAGCCAATAATGCATGAAGACTCCTTATTTTTGAATTGCCGTCGGATTATCGACGAAGGAACGTTAATTGTCAACTGTGGTTGTCGTGTGGTTGACAACGGGCTTTTACTACTTCTGTTATTTCCGGTACATATTTCGTTGACTTGCTCGAAGGTGAATGATAAAACGTTATTTCATTTTTATTGTTAATGGAGCACGATGAACATGGTCAAAAAGCTGATCGGCAGAAAGCTTAAATCTACAAGATTGCGTAATGACATGACTATACAGGAGCTCGCAACCAGTTCCTGCGTCTCTTCCAATATGATCTCAAGAATAGAACGCGGTCTCACGACACCGTCTGTGGAGATTATTGTTAAGTTAGCTGGTGCTTTTGGCATGAGCATTAACTATTTTGTCGAAGAAGCGGAGAAGGGCTCTACCATTGTCCATACTAAAAAAGGGCAGGGGGAGCCTATATTTTTCTTTGAAGACAAGCACCAGATCATTAGTCTGACCCAGGGTCTGCGTGACCCGAATTTTACGGTTTTTTTCGACACTATTGAACAGGGCTGCGGGAGTGGGGACGGTGGAATGGTGCATACCGGAGAGGAGTTCGCCCTTGTCCTTGAGGGAGCTCTCGAGATTGTGATAGAGGGTGAAAGCTACGAACTTGCAGAGGGAGATTCCATCGTTTTCAAAGCGTCCCTGCCTCATCGCTGGCGTAACCTGTATATGGGCCAGACGAGGGTCCTCTGGGTCGTTTCCCCTGCACCGAACCTGAATTGAATTTTTGGACCGGCCATTATAGAGAAAACTTATGAAACTGAAGAAAATCGTTGGCAAAAAACTCAAGTCGATACGGCTTAAAAGCGATATGACAATTCAGGCTTTGGCAGACAAGTCCAAGGTCTCTTCGAACATGATCTCAAGGGTTGAGCGCGGCTTGACTATCCCCTCGGTAGAGATACTGATGAAGCTTGCCGCTGTTTTTGATAAAAGCATCAACTATTTTATTGAAGAAATCTCTACGACTCACGAGATTGTTTATTCTTCCCCAGGGCAGCGCGACACAACGGTCTATGATGACGAGAATAACATGCACACGGAGTCGTTCACCTCGGGTCTGCGTGATCCGCAGTTCATGTCGTTTCTTTGTACGGTTCCCAAAGGTGGCAGCAGTGGCCAGAAAAACATGTATCATCCCGGCGATGAGCTGATTTTCCTGATCGAAGGTTCTCTCAAGGTCAATATCGCCGGCGAGGAATATTCTCTCAGTGCCGGTGACAGCCTGTCTTTTAAATCACACCTCCCTCACCGTTGGGATAATGTTGGCGATATTGATGCCCGTATCATCTGGACCTTGTCTCCTTTTACGACCATCTGATCCTGTCATCAACAAAATCCGTTGTAACGTCACAACACACTGAAAATACAGGTCGTTGGAGTTGACAGCCCCCGATAACGCTGTAAGATTGTAAACAGCCTGCAGGGATGACGTTGAAACCGTTCCATTCAGCGTGCCTTGAAGTGGCCAATTGCTGCGTTGGGAGGTGTGCATGAACAAGTCGGAGCTAGTGGAAGCCTTGGCTGCCCGTAATGGTCTCACTTACAAAAAATCGGAGGAGATCGTGAATATCGTTTTTGATTCTATGTCAGAGACGTTGACGTCCGGCGGGCGAATAGAAATTCGTGGTTTTGGTAGTTTTGTTGTTAAGGATTACCAGTCTTACATGGGACGCAATCCCAAAACCGGTGAGGTGATCCAGGTTCACCCCAAAAAGCTGCCTTTCTTTAAAGTTGGCAAAGAGTTAAGAAACAAGGTCAACAGTAAAAGCTGAGTCCAGTCAGTGCTATAACAGTATTTAGGCCGGGAAACAGCCAGTGTTTTCCCGGCCTTTTTGTGCCTGCCCTTTTTCTCCGTTTACCGTATCTGTGCAACTATCCCATAAACGCCCGAAAACAGGTGGTTTTGCTGCTCTGCTCGGATTCTTGTCTGCTCCGGCCATCATGGCACGATAATTGATAGGTAAGGTACTGATTTATTAGAGTGATTTTTAAGGAACCGTGCCGACATCATGATACTCGATTACAAAGGGATCTCACCACAGTTGGATGCTTCCGTTTTTCTCGCTCCCGGTGCCTGTGTAATTGGTGATGTGCAGATCGGTGAAAACTCGAGTCTGTGGTTTAACGTCGTTGTTCGTGGCGATGTGAACTTTATTCGTATTGGGCGACGCTCCAATATCCAGGATGGTTCTGTCGTTCATGTCACTCGAGACACTCACCCGACCGTGATAGGCGACGATGTCACGGTTGGACATAACGCGACCCTGCATGGTTGTACCGTTCATGACGGCAGCCTCGTTGGTATCGGGGCAACTATTCTCGATGGTGCCGTGATTGGTGCTTCGTCGCTCGTTGCGGCGGGTTCTGTTGTCGCTCCTGGCACACAAATTCCACCACGTTCTTTGGTTATGGGACAGCCCGGTCTGGTTAAAAGGACGTTGAGCGAGGATGAATGCAAAAATATTCATACTTTTGCCGAACGCTATGTTCAGTATCAGAATGATTACCGGGAGCAGGTGTGAAGGATTTGTTGATTTTGTCGTTTCTCAATGATACTAATGACCGGTTTGTTAATTCCAATAAGGGCCTGTTAAGGTTTATGCTTCGTTTTTTCTGTCTCCTGTGCATGTTGCTGTCTTTGTCATTGTTGACCATCTCCGAGTCACAGGCGACATCGACCCAGTATGGTGCCACAGGTATGATTTCGCAACCGACAGCACAAACTCTTAATGAGGGGAATATCTGCGTTGGCCTCTGGGCAGACTGCTCGGATGGAGTCGATAACGGCTCCGGTCTTTCCGGCAGCTCGAGCTACGATTCTCCCGGCCACGATTACTATGGGTCTCGGTACTTTCATAGAAGTTTATGGCTCCTATCCAAACCTGCTCTTCAATGGCGATGAGGGCAATAGCGATCGCGGTTCTGCCAATGTTGGCTTTAAATTCCGTGTTTATGGAAAACGTTCTGACAATTTCCGTCTTGCTGTTGATGTGCAGGGCCGTCGTTCAATCTCCGACGATCCAGACTTTGATGGACTGAATGATTATGTCAGCCGTTTTATTGCCACCATCAAAAAAGACTCTTTTGCGATACACGCCAATGCAGGATACGCTGTTAACGATTCTCCAGATAACATTGATTATGATGACCAGATCCTTCTGGGTGGAGGAGTCGAATACTCTCTTGCAACACGCCTGCGCCTGATCGGCGAGGTCTCTTTTGAAACGGAAAAAATTTCCGGACTCGGTGAGCCTGGCGAAATTACTGCTGGATTGCAGTATTATGTGACCCCCCACCTGACCATGAACCTTGCCGGATCGGTCGGTCTCTCTGATGCAAGCCCGGACTGGCGCATTCTTCTGGGGATGACGACCTGTCAGGGTGTCGGCACTTACAATCGTCCCGTCCCCAAGATGATCGAGCCTGACAATGTGGCTGAAGAACCGCTCGAGCCGATCAGGGTGAGCAAGATCAGGATCCTGACTCCATTGATTGCAGGAGGTCGGGCGGTTGCTGATTCACCGATCCGTCACCTGGAAGTTGCAGTCAAAAACCCTAACGAAATCATTATTATCGATCCCCTTGATCGCCTTCAGGGGGCGGGTGGGAGCTCTTTGGAAGTCTCGCCGATCGGGCCAATGGGCTCGTTGACTCCCGCAGGTGGAGGCGGCCTTCCCGACCAACCCTTTCCCGCCAAAGTCCGTCGTCGCTTCCGCTTTCCCGAACTCACATATGCTTTTAACCAGTGGACTCTCTCTGAGGAGGGACGTAAATCAATTTCCCTGGTCGCTGAGGAACTTCGTAAAGAGAAAAAATACTTCATCATCAGCATAGAAGGTCACACCGATGATGTCGGCTCAGATTCATACAATCAGACCCTTTCTTTCAAACGAGCCGTTTCCGCGGCGACTCACATTGTCTTGCGGGATGGATTTGACCCGGCAAGAATTTTTGTCAAAGGGTACGGGGAGAGCCTCCCCATTGATGACAACTCAACTGAAGCCGGACGTGCTCGAAATCGTCGCGTGGAACTTCTGATCCTGGTGCCGGAAGGGTACGATGAGATTGAGATAGAGGCTCCAGGCAACGATGTGGATGGGTCTGTGCTGGGCGATGCTGAGAGCTTGTCTCAAAAGAACTCAACGATTGATCCGATTGTGATCGAGCAAGCCATCATGGAAAAAACCGGTGCTGAAACTGCTAAGCCTGCAGGCGCTTTCAGCCAGGTTAACAAGGTTGAATAAGAACAAACAGATTACATCAACAAAGAGGGGTGATGTATGCGTTTTCTAATATTATTTGTCATATTTTCTTTCTGCATGACGCCATCCGCTTTTAGTGCGGGCAGTGCCGACTTCGACTCTTTCATCAAGAGCCGCGAGGTCGTTGCCACGCTCTACTTTCAGGCCAACTCCGAGGATCTTCTTAAGGGAGAACGTGAACGGATTACCGCTGCGATTTCACAATTGCGCGATTTGCAGAAAGATGGCCGTATGATTCGCGTCGAGGGCTTTTCGAGCGCGGAAGGCGATGAGGAAGTCAACTTCCGTCTCTCTTTCTTCCGAGCCCGTGCTGTCGCGGACGTGATTGAAGCCAAGGGGATGCCTTCTGAAATCGCTCTGACCGGATATGGAGATTTAAGGGCCACCTCTGATGACCCGGTCAAGGAACGACGAGTCGAAATCGCCTCATATATCAAGCCGATCTCCATGAAGAGGATCAAGATTGCAAAAGAATCAAAGGAAGCTCTACCTTCGGTTCAGTCTGATGTCACTCAGGCTCCCACTCCATATCCTCAGGAGATTGACTCTTACAGCATCGAGCAGGCGATCAAGAAAAAAATAGAAGACAGGAACAAGGGTCTCGCAGATAAAGCTGATGAGGCTGATCGTGATATATTCCCGGGCATGAGCCATTCGGACACCATCATCGATGCTCAAGAGGACCTTGAACGTGGCTACACGCAATGGCGCATGAGCGTCGATCCACAGTACGCTCCAAAGGTGACTCAAACAAACAACGCGGCGGGCGACGATTTGAAACGTGGCTACAGTCAATCGGTGAAAGCTGCTGACAGTGACCTGAAACGTGGCTACAGCCAGTCTGTTAAAGCTGCTGACAATGACCTGAAACGCGGCTACAGCCAGTCCGAGAAGGCTGCTGACAGCGACCTGAAGCGTGGCTACAGCCAGTCAGAGAAGGCTGCTGACAGCGACCTGAAACGTGGCTACAGCCAGTCAGAGAAGGCTGCTGACAGCGACCTGAAGCGTGGTTACAGCCAGTCCGAGAAGGCTGCTGACAGCGACCTGAAGCGTGGTTACAGCCAGTCCGAGAAGGCTGCTGACAGCGACCTGAAGCGCGGCTACAGCCAGTCCGAGAAGGCTGCTGACAGCGACTTGAAGCGTGGCTACAGCCAGTCCGAGAAGGCTGCTGACAGCGACCTGAAGCGTGGCTACAGCCAGTCCGAGAAGGCTGCTGACAGTGACCTGAAGCGTGGCTACAGCCAGTCCGAGAAGGCTGCAGACAGCGACCTGAAGCGTGGCTACAGCCAGTCCGAGAAGGCTGTTGACAGTGACCTGAAGCGCGGCTACAGCCAATGGCAAAAAAATGCTGATCCAGAGCTCACTCCTGGTGTAACCAAAGTGACTCCGGTTGGTGTCCCGTACATAGATGCTCTCATGATCGAACAGGCTATTATGGATAAAATTGGCGCAGAACTTCCTGTTCCTGCCGATGCAGTTTCACAACTTGATGTCAGTTACCTGGAACAATAATTATCACCAGCCTTGATATTATGGTATGATTGCGGCATCGATTTAACTCATTTGTCGTCGAGTTTAAGGAGAGATCCACAGCAATGGTTAAAAGCGAAGATTTTGCCACAATCAAAAGCAGTGTCATGCTTCAGGATTTTTCTGAAGGGGATTTGGATAAACTCGCCGGGCTTTGCGAAATGCGGGAAATGGGTGAGGGAACCACGGTTTTTATAGAAAACATGCCTGGCGAATCACTTTTTTTGATCAAGAAGGGAACCATTCGCATCTCCAGAATGTTTGCAGAAGGAGACGAGAAGACCCTCGTCGTCCTCGGGCCTGAAGATATTTTTGGTGAAATGGCTGTGATTGATGGCCTGCCGCGCGCTGCGACTGCCCGTGTGGCAGAAGATGCAGATCTTATCAGCCTCAGTAAAAAGAATCTTGAGAAACTTTGCCGTGAAGATGCCGCGCTTGCGCTGAAACTGGTCAGAAACATTGTCAAGGTGTTCAGTAAACGAGTACGCGAAGCCAACGAGGAGTACCGTGACATGTTGATCTGGACGATGCAGAAGTCCTCTTAAGTGCAATCCGGGGAGAACCATGCGGACGAGCTACATTCTAGTTGCCCTGACTCTTCTTTTCTGTTCTGCCTGCAGTGTCAAAGTTGTTCCCGTAGCATCACCCACCGGTACAATCAACCATGAAGAAAAATCCATCACCGAAACCCGTGGTGGTGTCTCTTTTACTGTCAAACTTGACGAACTGAGTGTGTCACCCTACGAAATGGTTGACAACATCACGTCCTTTCATGTGTCCATAGAGAATCGTACCGGAGCTGAAATCTCATTCCCTTCACACGCTTTTCTTCTCAGGGATGGCAGCAATCGTCAGTATCGTTCGATTACTCCGGAGCAGGTTCGGGAAATTGTCAGCAAAGATACGGTTTATCTGATTCCTTACCCGTATGTCGGTTATTATTACCTCGAAGATCAGGCGAAAGTCTCAAACAATGATACTTTCTCCAGCTCACTGCCTTTTTATGCACAATACCACCCTCAGGACATCTTTACGCAGGCGCTGACCGACCAACCGATCTTGAGTGACTCACATGTCTCCGGGCTCGTTTATTTTGTGGCCAGCCTGGAGCGAACAGATTTTGCAGAACTCATGGTTTTTCAAAATGGGAGCACCTCTGGTGAGCCTCTTGCCAAGTTTCAATTTTCTATTAAAAAGTGACCTCCTATAAAGACTCTTCACCATGCCGACTGGGGATTTGTGGTAGCTGATCGTCTCTCCCCGGGAATTATCAATGTTTGAATTATTATTAAATCAGAAACTCGTCTTTGGCCTGATGGGAGGTCTTGGTCTTTTTCTCTTCGGCATGAAAATCATGTCAGAGGGTCTGCAGAAGGTTGCGGGCAGTCGGATGCGGAAGATCCTTGCGGCACTGACCAACAACCGCATTGTAGGGACCCTGGTCGGTATCGGGGTGACCGCGATTATCCAGTCCTCAAGTGCAACGACGGTCATGGTCGTTGGCTTTGTCAATGCCGGTTTGATGTCTCTGATGCAGTCAATCGGAGTCATCCTTGGTGCGAACATCGGCACAACCGTGACCGCACAGCTCATTGCCTTCAAAGTGACCCAATATGCTCTCCCGGCTATTGGTGTCGGCGCCGGCTTCAAGCTGTTCGCACGGCATAAAAAGTGGAGTTATTTCGGCGAGATATTGCTCGGCTTCGGCCTGGTTTTCTTTGGCCTGAGTCTCATGAAGGGCGCATTTGACCCATTAAAGACAAGTGAAGAGTTTCGACAGCTCTTTATGATCGTTGGCGACAATCACCTGGTCGGTGTCATGGCTGGGGCTCTGTTGACGATCATCGTCCAGAGCAGTAGCGCGACGATCGGGATCACCCTTGCCCTGGCGTCCAGTGGCCTGCTGACATTTGAGGCAAGCGTCGCTCTTATCCTCGGTGAGAATATTGGTACGACAATGACTGCTAACCTCGCAGCAATCGGTGCAAACCTCGCAGCGCGCAGGACGGCATTTGCACACTTCCTGTTTAATGCAATCGGCGTCTGTTATATGCTTGTGCTGTTCCCCTTTTTTCTTCAACTTGTCTCCATGATAACACCGGGTGATGCGGATTTTGTTATCCAGACACAGGACCAGGCCCTCCGGATGGGTGGTGACGTCGGTGACAAGCCATTCATCGCCAGGCATATTGCGAATACACACACCGTGTTCAACGTCATCAACACGCTGGTTTTTTTACCAATGATCGGCATTCTTGCAAAATTGAGTACCGCAGCGATCAGGGGCCGTGACCAAGAGATGGAGTTTCATCTCAGGTATCTCGACAACAGGGTTCTGAGTACGCCTCCCATCGCCCTTGCCCAGGCACGTTCCGAGACCAGGCGCATGGCTCGTGTTGCCAGTGAGATGCTTGAAGAGACTTTCAGGTTTCTGCTGGATGGTGATCTGAAAAGGATCACATCCCTGCAAAAAAAAGAAGAGTTGACCGATTTGCTGCAGAAAGAGATTACTGATTTCCTGGTCGCCCTATCGCAAAAATCCATCACCCAGGAGACTTCCAGAGAGGTCGCTTCGATGATACACATGGTCAATGATCTGGAGAGAGTCGGTGATCACTGCGAAAACCTCTGGACCCTGAATCAGAGGAAAATGAACCAGAAAATTGTTTTCTCCGGTGTCGCCATGAATGAACTTACCGAAATATCAGATCTGACTCGCCGGTTCCTTGCCATGACCATTCAAGCGCTTGACGATAATGATCTCGGCATTTACACGACCGCGCATGACCTTGAAAACGAGATTGACGACCTTGAAGAGAGGCTCCGCAACAATCACATCAAGCGCCTTAACACTGGAGAATGCACTGTTAATTCCGGCCTGATTTTTATCGATATGCTGCACAACTTTGAAAAAATTGGCGACCATACCTTCAAACTTGCTAAAGCTGTCGTCGGGCAAAAATGATGCTGGCTGCGATTGATGCCGGAAGCAATACCCTGCGTCTGCTGATTGGCCGGGTTGTCGGGGACAGGGTCGTTCCAGAGCTCTACCTGCGCCGGATCAGTCGCCTGGCCGGTGGTTTCACCGAAGAGACAGGGTTGTCTCCCGCAGCTATGGAGCGGACCCTTGCCGCGTTTCGTGAATTCGCCGAAACCTGTCATCGTTACCAGATCAAACAGATCATGGCCGTTGGCACTGCGGCCTTCCGCTCGTCGTTGAACGGCGAATCCTTTGCAGCCAGAGTCAGGTCAACGACTCGACTGCCCTTGGAGATTATCAGCGGTGAGATGGAGGCCAGATACATGTCGTCGGGTGTCCTCAGCGCCCTTGATCCCATGCCTGGTCAAGCTCTCATTATAGATATAGGGGGAGGAAGCACGGAGTTTGTCCTCTGCTCACATCAGGATGTCATCTGGTCTCGCAGTATGCCTCTTGGTGTTGTGCGCCTCATAGAAAAACATTCTTCGGCACCTGCACGTCATCAATTCATCCATGAAATACTTGCAGAGATGATCGAAGAGATGACCTCAGCCTGTCAATCTGCCGGGATTGATTCTACTGCTCTGGAGCTGGTTGGTACAGCCGGTACGGTGACGACCCTTGCGGCTCTTGATATGGAGATGACTGAATACGATTGGAGACGTGTCAATAACTACGCACTGGCTCCGTCTCGTTTGCAATATTGGCAGACCAGGCTGACCTCATTGTGCCTGAGTGACCGGGAAGCGCTGCCTGGTATGGAAGCAGGTCGTGGTGACCTCATTCTTCCTGGCCTGGAGATTCTGCTTTATCTTATGGATAGGTTGGACAGGAGCCGTTTGACGGTCAGTGATTTCGGTATTCTGGAGGGGTTGCTCATCTCCCTGCATGGCTGTCACAAAACTTAACCGCTCCCCAGCCATTACGTTGACAACTTATCTTTGTCTCCGCTATTATCAAAACCCTTTTGCCGCACTCTCAAGATTTGAGACAAGGTGGTGATATATCAAAGATTTTAGAGGCTTATTTTATGAAAAAAACGATTTTGTCCGGTAACGAAGCTTTCGCTCGTGCCGCCTATGAAGCCGGGGTGACCGTTGCTTCGGCTTACCCTGGTACACCTTCAACAGAAATTCTTGAAAATATGACCCAATACAAGCGTATCGACGCGTCTTGGGCTCCCAACGAAAAAGTGTCTCTTGAGGTGAGCATCGGCGCCAGTATCGGTGGTGCCAGAACCATGGTCACGATGAAGCACGTCGGTGTCAATGTCGCAGCAGATCCTCTCTTTACCTTCTCGTATACCGGGGTTCGCGGCGGCATGGTCCTGGTTGTCGCAGACGATCCGGAAATGCACTCATCTCAGGACGAGCAGGACAGCCGCCACTACGCACGTTTCGCCAAAGTACCAATGTTTGAGCCTTCCGACAGCCAGGAAGCTCTTGATTTTACTCGTTTGGCTTTTGATCTCAGTGAAAAGTTCGATACGCCCATCATGTTGCGCAGTACAACACGTCTCTCTCACTCCAAGTCGGTCGTCGAGACCGGTGAACCGCTGATGGATCTTCCCAAAACCAGCCTGGTGAGGGATCCGAGCAAGTTCGTCATGCTCCCTGGCAACGCGCGAGTCCGTCATCCTCTGGTTGAAAAACGCCTCGAGGACATGTCCGTGTGGGCCTGTTCGCAAGATTTTAATCGCATTGAAAAGGGTAACGGTAAATTAGGTATCATTACATCAGGTGTCGCCTATCAGTATGCTCGCGAAGTCTTCCCTGATGCCGACATCCTCAAACTTGGTCTGGTCTTTCCCTTGCCCAAGCAGATGATCCGGGATTTTGCCAGCCGTTTTGAGACACTTTACGTTATTGAAGAACTCGATCCATTTATCGAAGAGCAGGTGCGGGCCATGGGGATCGTCGTGACCGGCAAGGACAAGGTACCAATCTGCGGTGAGCTCACTCCGGGTCGACTGCGCCAGGCGTTTGGTCTCAATCCGCCGGTGCTGCAGCCATTGGAAGAAGAGTTGCCGCCACGGCCACCGAACATGTGCCCCGGCTGTCCGCATCGTGGTGTCTTTCACGCTCTGAATCGCCTCAAGGCTTATGTGACCGGTGATATTGGTTGTTATACCCTCGGTTTTATGCCGCCATTGTCGGCCATGGACTCCTGTATCTGTATGGGGGCAAGTATCGGCAACGCAACCGGTCTGAGCAAAGTCCTTAACGAGGAGGAGCGCCAGAAGGTTGTCGCGGTCATCGGCGATTCGACCTTTTTGCACACCGGTATTAATGGCCTGATGGATATGGTGTGGAACAAGTCGACCGCCACGGTTCTGATCCTCGATAACAGCACGACCGGTATGACCGGTCGTCAGGACAACCCAAGCACAGGTTTCACTCTGAACGGGGAAGAAGCTTACCAGGTCGATCTGGAGGCGATCTGCAGGGCTCTTGGTGTCAAACACGTGGAAACTGTCGATCCCTTCGAGATGGACAAGACCAGAGCGACCATCAAGGCCGCCATGGAGCGCCCCGAACTTTCGGTGATCATCACCCGTCGTCCGTGTGTGCTGATCAAGCACGAGGGTGTCGTGGAGGATAAACCGCCGCTCTATGTCGATGTCGACAAGTGCGTTGCCTGCAAGGCATGCCTGACCATCGGTTGCCCGGCGATCGAATGGGAAACCGGCAAAGATGGTGAAAAAGGTCACTGCAAGATTGACCGCTTGATATGTAATGGCTGCCGTGTCTGTATGCAATTATGTAAATTCGATGCTTTCGGAGTCTGCGATGAGTGATAACAAAGTGACTAATATTCTGATGGCCGGTGTCGGCGGTCAAGGGACCTTGCTGGCCAGTGAAATTCTGTCCGAAGTTCTGATGCAAGCTGGCTACGACGTTAAAAAAGCCGAAGTCCATGGCATGGCCCAGCGTGGAGGCAGCGTCGTTTCTCATGTGCGTTTTGGTAAAAAGGTCTATTCTCCTATCATCCCGGAAGGGGATGCAGACGTTCTCTTTGGTTTTGAGCTCCTTGAGACCTATCGTTATCTTGCCACTGGTTAAAAAGACTGGCACCGTGGTCGTGAATAACCTGCGTATCGCACCGCCTTCTGTTGCGCTGGGAAAACGTGATTATCCTGTGAATCTCGATCAGAAGCTGAAATCGTGTGTCGATAACGTCTGCATTGTCGATGGACTTCAGCTGGCCGAGCAAGCAGGCAATTCCAGGACCGTGAATACGGTTTTGCTGGGTGCTCTCTCCAATACTCTCGAGCCATCACATGAACAGTGGCTTGCGGCCATCAAGAGCCTGGTGCCGGAACGTTTTCTGGAGGTCAACCTGCTTGCCTTCGAACTGGGTCGCAAAACGGGCTGTAAATATTGATTGAACCCAAAGACCAAACAGGCCTTAACCGCATCTTTTATTCTAAGGAATCAAGGACAGAGTCATGATCTGGAACGACGAGTTTGAAACGCTGCCACGAGAAGCTCTCGAATCACTTCAGGTGAAACGCCTGCGGCAAGTTGCCGAACGTGTTTATGCCACCGTGCCTTTTTACAGGAGCCAGTTCGACAAGGCCGGAATCAAGCCTGAGAAAATCAGGTCACTTGATGACTTGCGGCGCTTGCCGTTCACGCTCAAACAGGATATGCGCGACAACTACCCCTATGGTTTGTTTGCCAAGCCGCTGGACCAGATTGTCCGAATCCATGCTTCTTCGGGAACCACAGGCAAGCCGACTGTTGTTGGTTATACGCGCCGGGATATTGAGAACTGGACAGAGTTGATGGCTCGTTCGTTTGTTGCCGCAGGCGCCAATCGTGGCGACATTTTGCATAATGCCTACGGTTACGGACTCTTTACCGGCGGTCTCGGCGCACATTACGGCGCCGAAAAGATTGGTGCCTCTGTGATCCCCATGTCTGGCGGTAACACCAAAAAGCAGCTGATGATCATGCAGGACTTTGGCTCTACTGTTTTGACCTGCACGCCGTCATACAGTCTCTACCTCGCTGAAGCCGCAGCGGAGGAGGGGATGGATATCCGTGATTTCAAACTCCGGGTCGGTATCCTCGGTGCGGAACCATGGTCAGAGAAAATGCGGGATGAGATCGAGGCCAAGGTCGGTATCAAGGCGATCGATATCTATGGGCTGTCTGAAATCCTCGGTCCCGGAGTCGGCATTGAGTGCATCGAAGCCCAGAGTGGTCTGCATATCTGGGAGGACCATTTCATCCCTGAGATCATTGACCCCAACAGCGGTGAAGTCCTGGCGGAGGGCGAGCAGGGCGAGCTGGTCATCACGACGGTCACTAAAGAAGGCATCCCGCTGATCCGCTACCGTACCCGAGATATTACCCGGATTATCGCAGAACCATGTATCTGCGGTCGTACCCATCGTCGCCTGGAGCGTATGTGTGGTCGATCCGACGACATGCTGATCATTCGCGGTGTTAATGTCTACCCGTCACAGATTGAAAGTGTGCTCATGGACATCGAAGGCGTTGAGCCGCACTACATGTTGATTGTCGATCGTGAAGGCACTCTGGATACGCTGGAAGTGCAGGTCGAAGTCAACGAGCAGACCTTTTCCGATGAGATCAAGGTGCTGCAGGGGCTTTCCCGTCGCATCGAGAAAGAGATCAAGGATTTACTGGGTATCAGTTGCCGTATCCGACTCGTTGAGCCAAAAACTATTGCCCGCAGTGAAGGAAAAGCACAGCGGGTTATCGATAAACGCCCGAAATAGCGGAGGGATGATTATGAAAGTTGAACAGATTTCCATCTTTATCGAAAACAAGTCAGGCCGTCTTGCAGAAGTCGCCCGTGTCCTGGGGGAGAAGGGAGTTAATATCCGCGCGCTGTCATTGGCCGATACCTCTGATTTTGGTATTCTGCGACTCCTCGTTGACAATACAGATGTCGCCCAGAGCACCCTGAAAGAAGCTGGTTTCACAGTCAACAAAACCGAGGTCGTTGCTGTTGAGGTTCCCGACAAGCCCGGCGGCCTCTGTAAAATACTTAAAGTGCTTGACGATGCGAAAATCAATGTCGAGTACATGTACGCATTCGTTGAACGCAATGCTGGCAACGCCGTGATTATCTTCCGTTTCGATGAGACCGACAACGCCATTGTGACCTTGCAGGCCAAGGGGATAAACATCCTGTCCGGAAGCCAGCTTTACAGCCTTTGAACGGCTATTTGCGGCTTTTCTTTAATGTAACTTATGAAGCGACACGAGATTGATGTGAAACATAATATCTGGGATCCTCTCCACGAATGTCTGGAAAGAAAGGACCTTGAGCGTCTTCAACTGGAGCGTTTACGTTCGACCCTGGAGCGGGTCGCCAAGGTGCCATGCTACAGGGAGAAATTTGAACACGCGGGTGTCTCCATTGATGATATCCACTCTCTTGAAGATCTCGCCAAGCTGCCGTTTACAACCAAAGAAGATCTCAGGAAAAACTATCCTTACGGCATGTTTGCCGTACCGATGCGTGATGTCGTCAGGATTCACTCGTCATCGGGTACGACCGGCAAGCCTACCGTTGTCGGCTATTCGAGAAAAGACCTGAATGACTGGTCTGACCTGGTTGCCCGTTTCATGACTGCTGCAGGTGTTTTAGCCGACGATATTGTTCATATCGCATTTGGCTATGGCCTGTTTACCGGCGCATTCGGTTTGCACTACGGAGCCGAGCTGATCGGTTCAGCCGTGATTCCCATGTCCGGCGGCAACACCGAACGCCAGATTATGATTCTCAAGGATTACGAAGCCACGGCGCTTGTCTGTACACCATCCTATGCACTGACCCTGGCAGACCGTATCGAAAAGATGGGACACGATCCGAGAACCTACCTTAAGCTGAAGGTCGGTCTGTTTGGTGGAGAGCCCTGGAGTGAAGAACTGCGCCGTCAGATTGAAGAGCGTCTGAATATTGTCGCCACTGATAATTACGGACTTTCCGAAATCGTTGGGCCGGGAGTCGCCGGAGAGTGCTTGTGCAAGAAAGGCATGCATATCTTCGAGGACCACTTTTTACCGGAGATTATCAACCCGGACACTGGTGAGGTTTTGCCCCCAGGCCAGAAGGGCGAGCTGGTCCTGACCAATATCGTACAGGAAGCCATCCCTTTGATCCGCTACCGTACACGTGACATTACCCGTCTGCATTATGGAAAATGCGAGTGCGGGCGGACCATGGTGCGCATGGAAAAGACCATGGGACGTAGCGACGACATGCTGATTATCAAGGGTGTCAACGTTTTCCCGACCCAGATCGAAGAAGTCCTTTTCCAGGTTGAGGGCTGCGAACCGCACTATCAGTTGATTATTGAAAGGGAAGGGACTCTCGATACGCTTGAAGTTCAGGTTGAGGTTAACGAGAACATTTTCTTCGACGAAATGAGGAAGCAGCGGGCCTTTGTGGAGATGCTGGAAAAACGTCTGGCAACCAACATCGGCCTGCACGCCAAGATAAAATTGGTAGAGCCTTCGGCAATCCCCCGCCACGAAGGGAAGGCAAACAGGATCATTGACAAAAGGAGCCTCTAGGAAGTCTATCTATCTGGTTTTGTAAGGGCATTTAACCTTCTTGACGGTTGAGGTTATAGTGCTTGACAAAAGGGTCCTTATAAACAATAATTCGAACCCGTCGGGCTGTAGCGCAGTCTGGTAGCGCACTTGACTGGGGGTCAAGGGGTCGGAGGTTCAAATCCTCTCAGCCCGACC
>CAVPPD010000006.1:0-172280 GCA_963707155.1 uncultured delta proteobacterium
ACGACAGGGTGTCGTGGAAGTCTTTTTTCAGTTCGTCAAAGTAAAGCGCAAAGGCCGGCTGGTTACGGTGGGCGTTGCCACCAAGCTTAACGCCAATGCCCTTGTCGAGCGGCTGAATCGTGACCCAGATGCGACGGTGCGAGAGGAAGAAGGCACCACAGGAACCGAGCACGATCAGCAGGCAGCCGAGCCAGACCACCCAGACGCCGGGGTCCTTGGCCACCTGCAGGCCGGTGTAATAGCTCTGTTCGACATCAATCAGACTGATCGAATAGGTGCCGCCACGCTTCTCATCGAACTGTGGGTAGTTTTTAAAGACGATGAACGGGGTGCCGGCATTGATATTCACCTGGGCAGCCGGGCCAAAGTTCTGATAGCTCTCGGCATAGCCCATCGGGGTCAGTGTCCCGCCGCCGGGGAGAGACAAGCGCTGACCCTGCTGGCCTCTGACGGTCACCGTTTCACCGCTCTCGCGGTTCTTGACGCGGAACTGGTAGCTCGGGTCACCGGCCGGGCCGTAGCTTGACTGGTAAAAGGTCAGACCCTTGTAGGTCAGGGGATCGTTGACCTCAATGGTCTTCTTCAAGACTTCCTGGCCATTCTCGATCACCACCAGGTCGCTGGTAAAGTCTTTCGGCCGGGAACCGCCCTCGTAGAAGGTGACCTCGAAATTATCACAGCGCAGCTCGAAACCGATCGGAATCGCTTCCTTGCCGGCACGCGGCCAGACGGCGTTGATCGACTTGCCTTCGACGATATTGATATACGCCTTGTAGCCCCAGACGTTGCCGATCATGGCTCCCAAAAAGATAATCAGGATCGAGGAGTGGGTCACGTACACGCCGAAGCGGGACCAGGCGCCTTTTTGTGAAAACAGGTAAACCTTGCCATCCTGCTCGGTCACCACCGGGGTGGCAAACTTGTCGCCGAGCAGGGCGACGGCCTTGTCGCGCACGCTCTCGAGAGTCCCCTTCGCAACGATCTCCTCTTTATTGGAAAAGGTTCTGAAGAGCCCATCGTCGGCCATCAGGACCGGCTCACGCACGATCTTGATGATCCGCGGCAGGCGCTTGATCGAACAGCAGATCAGGTTGACGGCAAACAGCCCCATCAGGGAGAGGAACCAGTAGGAGTGGTACATGTCAAAAAACTGCAGGGCATCGAGAGCCTTGTAGGTCGACTCGCTCATGCCGTAGTTCTGCATGTACTCCTGGGGCGACTTGTTCTGCTCGATGACCGTGCCGATAATCGAGGTCGTGGCAAGCAGGATCAAGGTGATAATGGCCAGCTTCAGGGAACAGAAAAAATCCCAGAGCTGATCGTTAAAACTCTTTTCTTGACTCAATGTTGTTGTCTCCTGGAAGGTAGAGCGTTGCCATTCTTTGGCCCTAAAATTCAGACTGTCGCATCAGAGGGGAAAACAACCCTGACACGACAGTAACTTTTTCAAAATAATATGACTCTCCGACCGCTGTCAAGGAAAGGCGGAGTAAATTAGTCTCATGACTGGCAACGACAAGATTTAATCACCCGGCTGTTACCGCTCATATGCGGCAGAGACCACAAACCGCCTTCAGATCAGTCAAAATCAGCGGCAAGACGCTTCTTAAGCGCCTCTGCCTTGGCTTCAACGCCAGCAGCCATGTCGGCCTTGAACTGCACCAGCTTTTCACTGAGCCCGGCATCATTGACGGCCAGCATCTGCGCGGCAAAGATCCCGGCGTTGCGCGCCCCGGCCTTGCCGATCGCCATGGTCGCCACGGGAATCCCGGCCGGCATCTGCACCATCGCCAGCAGACGCATCCATCCCGTTGAGCGCTGTGGCATCAATCGGCACCGCGATGACCGGCAGGGTCGTTTCGGCCGCAACGACTCCCGCAAGGTGAGCAGCCGCCCCGGCTCCGGCAATCAGGATTTTAATGCCGCGATCTTTTGCACCACGAACAATATTGGCTGTACGCTCCGGAGTCCGGTGGGCACTGGAAACCGTCATTTCGAAAGGGATGCCGAACTGGGTGAGAGCGACAGCGGTCTCTTTCATGATCTCGTAGTCGTTGTCGCTTCCCATCAGGATGCCGACGAGTGGAGTTTTGTTCATAATAGGGCCTTTGGTTGATTTGTTGATTTGTTGATTTGTCGAATTGATTGTTGATCATTAATTACGAAGCGTTCAAGCATCCCGTAGTCAACTTTCAACGATTCAACGCATTCACCTTTCAACGATTCAAAGCCTTCCGGCCGATATCCTTGCGGAAATGCACGCCTTCCCAGCTAATTTTGTGAACCGCACTGTAAGCACATTCGATGGCTTCGGCAACCGTACTGCCCAGGCCGGTGACACCGAGAACGCGGCCACCGGTGTTGACGATCTTGCCATCTTCGAAACTGGTGCCGGCATGGAAAACCACAACGTCCTCCATAGCGAGGACATCATCCAGCCCTTTGATTTCAAAACCCTTTTCGTATGAGGCCGGGTAGCCGCCACTGGCCATAACGACGCAAACCGCAGCTTTGTCATGCCACTCGATCGCGTCCTGTTGCAGGTTGCCGCGGGCGCAGGCTTGTAAAACGGGAACGATGTCAGATTTCATGCGCATCAGCAAAGGCTGGGCTTCCGGATCTCCGAAACGGGCATTGTATTCGACCACGCGTGGTTTGCCGTCCTTGATCATCAGGCCGACATAAAGGATGCCGCTGTAGGGGCAACCATCTTCAGCCATACCGTCAATGGTCGGCTTGACGATGGTTTCAACAATCACATCATGCAGTTCAGGTGTGACGACCGGAGCCGGCGAGTAGGCACCCATGCCGCCGGTATTTGGTCCTTCGTCATTATCAAAGGCCCGCTTATGATCCTGGGAAGACGCCAGTGGCAAAATATTTTTGCCGTCGGTGAAAGCAAAAAAGGAAGCCTCTTCACCCTCCATAAATTCCTCGATGACCACGCTCGCACCGGCGGCACCGAACACCTTGTCGAGCATGATGTCGTCGACGGCGGCAATCGCCTGCGCTTCATCCATCGCCACGATGACACCCTTGCCTGCCGCCAGGCCGTCGGCCTTAACGACGATCGGTGCACCCTGCTCCCTGATATAGGCGACCGCGGCCGCATGGTCGGTAAAGGTCTGATAGGCCGCAGTTGGAATCGCATACTTGGCCATCAGGTCTTTGGAAAAGCTCTTGCTGCCTTCAATGCAGGCAGCGGCCCGGTTTGGGCCAAAGATCTCCAATCCTGCCGCCTGGAAACGATCGACGATGCCCATGGTCAACGGAACTTCCGGACCGACAACGGTCAGGTCAATCTTTTCGGCCTGGGCAAAATCAAGCAGGGCGTCAATATCATCAGCAGGGATGTGAGCACAATCGGCCAAACCGGCGATGCCCGGGTTTCCGGGAGCACAGTAAATCGTATCGACCAGGGGCGACTGTGCGATCTTCCAGACCAGCACATGTTCGCGCCCGCCACCACCGACGACTAATACCTTCATTGGAGCTCCTCGTTGAATCGTTGAATCGTTGAATCGTTGAATCGTTGAATCGTTGAATTGACTCAACCGTTCAACGCGCGTAGCGCAATCAACGATTCAACTGATTTTCTAATGTCTAAAGTGCCGCATGCTGGTAAAGACCATGGCCATGCCGTGCTCATCGGCCGCGGCGATAACTTCTTCGTCACGGATTGAACCGCCCGGCTGAATGACGGCGCTGATTCCGACTGCGGCGGCGTTGTCGATACCGTCACGGAAGGGGAAGAAGGCATCGGAGGCCATGACTGCGCCCTTGACTTCGAGGCCGGCATGCTCGGCCTTGATCGCGGCGATGCGTGCCGAGTTGACCCGGCTCATCTGCCCGGCGCCGACACCGATGGTCATGCCGTCCTTGCCGTAGATAATGGCGTTCGACTTGACAAACTTCGAAACCCGCCAGGCAAACAGCAGGTCCTTCATCTCAGCCTCTGTCGGCTGCCGCTTGCTGACCACCTTCAGCTCGGCCGTCAGCTCCAGGTCGGCCTCCTGCACCAGCATACCGCCGTTGACCCGCTTCATGTCCAGACGGGGAGCTGGTGTTTCCGGCCATTCACCACACTCGAGCAAACGAACGTTCTTCTTGGCGGCGACCACGGCAACGGCTTCTGCGGTCACCTTGGGGGCGATGATGACTTCGACGAACTGCTTGTCACAAATCGCCTGTGCGGTCTCCGCATCAAGCTCCTGGTTAAAGGCAATGATGCCGCCAAAGGCGGACTCACTGTCGGTGCTGAAAGCACGCTGATAAGCATCGAGCAGCGTTTCGCCATAAGCGACGCCACAAGGATTGGCATGCTTGACAATAACGCAGGCGGGGCCTTCGGTGAACTGCTTGATACACTCCAGGGCCGCGTCGGTATCGGCAATATTGTTATAGGAGAGTTTCTTGCCCTGAAGCTGCTTCGCGGTCGCAATGGAGACTTCGGCAATGTCGCTCTCGACGTAAAAGGCCGCCTTCTGGTGAGGGTTCTCGCCGTAGCGCATGACTTCCGTGCGCTGGTACTGGAAGGTCAGTGCGCTCGGGAAATCGGCACTTTCCTCATCAACACGCTTGCCCAGCCAGTTGGAGATGGCGGCATCATAAGCCGAGGTGCGCTGATAAACTTTCAGGGCGAGGCGGAAGTTGGTCTCTCGTGAGACATCGCCTGCGTTGGCCTTCATCTCGCCGAGAACCACGGCGTAATCGGCCGGATCAACAATCACGGTCACCGACTGGTTGTTCTTGGCCGCGCTGCGCAGCATGGTCGGCCCGCCGATATCGATATTCTCGATGGCATCTTCAAGGGTGCAATCAGGATTGGCCACGGTCGCTTCAAAAGGATAGAGATTGACCACCACCATGTCGATCGGGGTGATGTCATGCTCGGCCATTTTGGCCACATGCGCCGGGTTGTCGCGCAGACCAAGCAGGCCACCATGGACTTTGGGGTGCAGGGTCTTGACGCGGCCGTCGAGCATCTCCGGATAACCGGTGTGCTCGGAAACATCTTTCACAGTAAGACCGGCTTCACGCATCATACTGGCGGTACCACCCGGTGGAGAGGATCTCGACGCCGTAGGAACTCAATTCTTTGGCAAAATCGACGATGCCGGTTTTGTCGGAAACACTGATCAGTGCACGTTTGATGACTGCCATAGTAAAACCTCTGTTGAAATGTGTTGATTAAATAGGTCCAATTAAACCAAAGCACCACATTTAGCTTAACAGCAAATACCAGTGATTGGCCGCAGGATAACATCTGATAAGATCCGATGGTAAGCGTAAACCCTTTGTTACGCCTTGCCTTTATCATCCTGATCTATCCTGTCATCGCGGTAAATAGTTTTCGACTAAAACTCAAGAGCAGCCAGAAAAAACCTTTCGAAAGCCGGGGTACCTGAGAGTGGAAAAGGCTGAATCGTGTTGACCAGGTCAGCCAATCGCTGTTGACCGTCTGCAGCGGCCAAATAGGCTTGCAAGCCCGCCAGTACTCCGTTTGTGACAAAGGAGGTTTTATCTAACATGGGCTCAGGTAGCAAGGCAACCCTTTTCAGAACCTCAACGGGCAAAGCCGTTCCCAGGGCTCCCGTAACCAGGACTTGCGAGACGGTTTCGGGTGTAAAACCACTCCTTTCGAGCAGCACTTGCGTACCGGCTCGCACCGCCCCCTTGGCGAGTTGGAAGTTCCGCACATCATCCTGAGTCAGGAGCAGCTCGCCACTGCGCATCGCGGTGAAAGCGAATTGCCCATGATCCTGCCGATTCGACCAGGTAGCGGCCCAGGTTGGTCTCAACTTCATCGGCAGCAAGAATCCGGCCGCCGGGATCGATCAGGCCGCCCTGCCGGCTGCGGCGACAAGCGCAGCCAGCCCGCTGCCACACAGACCACGCGGCGAACAATTGCCCGCGACGGTGAGTTGCAGACGATCACCAGCCAGGCGAACATCGGTGACCGCACCATCAGCTAGGATCATGCCCGAACCAATATTGCCACCTTCAAAAGCAGGGCCAGCAGCAGCCGAAGTGACCCACCAACGTTCACCATCCCAGAGGGCAAGCTCTGCGTTGGTGCCGATATCAATCAGAAGAGTACCCGGCCGCACCTCGGGTGGCTGTACCCGAACGGAGGACTAATCGCCATCCGAATCCCCATACCCGGCAACAGATTCAACCCATAACAGAGCCGCCACCAGGTCACCACCAACGAAACCGGACGACCAGGGGAAACAGCTCCAGAGGTGAGATGACAACCCAAGGTCAAGTTCACTGACAGGGATGCGACGTCAATTCCTTATAAGGGGACTGGTGCGGGAGGGAAAAGCAATGAAGCCCACGGACAGGTTCTGCAGAAGACATGACATGCCCGGATTGCCAGCGGCAGCAACGCGGTCACCTCGGATGGCGACGACTCGGCATCGTCCAGCAATGTCCGGATCAAAAAGCGCAGTCCGTCAACAAGGAGTGATTGCAGCCTCTCACCATCGTCGCCGTGAGCCTGTTGCAGGCGCGTCAGGATATCAGCGCCCACTTCACGCTGGGGGTTCGCGACCTGACATTCCGATATGATCTCGCCAGTCTCCGCAGAGCAGGCTGCCTGCCAGAGTTGTGGTGCCGAGATCAAGGGCGAGACAAGGCTTCATGAAGGGATATTCATACGGTGTAGAGATCATTTAATCATTAACGGCAACCCGCGGCACCCGTTTGCTGATATTGCAGAAAACCTCGTAGGTAATCGACCCGACCTTGTCGGCCCACTCTTCAGCCGTGATGACCTCGTCACCGTCCCGACCCAGCAGGGTCACCTGGTCGCCAACCTGAACATGCGGGATATCGGTCACATCGACAAGGATCCAGTCCATGCAAACCGTTCCGGCGACAGGAACGCGTCGACCACGGATCAGGACCTCGCCGCGGTTCGTGAGCAGACGATTATAGCCGTCTGCATAGCCGACCGGAACAGCAGCCACGCGGGACGGCCGCGTCGTCACAAAGCGATGGCCGTAGGAGATGCCTTCACCGGCGGGCACATCCTTGAGCTGAGCCACCTGGCTGACAAAACGCATGACCGGCTGTTGGCTGAATTGCTTGCAGAAAGGCCCCCCTGTCAGACCACCGTACAAGGAGATTCCTGGCCGAACCAGGTTGCAGCCATTCAACTCACGACTGTAAATGCCGGCGCTGTTGGCGATATGTTTATAGGTGGGGCTGAAGCCGTTCCTTTCGACCGTCTCCACGACAGCTGTAAAGGAGGAGCACTGCGAGGCTGTCAAAGGCCGCTCCGGCTCGTCGGCCACCGCCAGGTGGCTCATCAGCCCGGCCATGTTCAGGTTCGTCAGACTCTGCAGAACAGGCAGAATTTCGTTGAGCCTGTCGACCCGGAAACCCAGCCTTCCCATCCCCGTATCGACCTTGAGGTGGTAATCGACCCTTCGCCCGGCAGCGCGAGCAGCGTGATCCAGATCGCGGGCACGGTCAAGGGCATAGATCACCGGTGTCAGTTGATATTCGATGACATCTGTTTCCTGACCGGGGAAAAGCTGCCAAGAATAAGGATCGGCTGCTCGATTCCCAGCTTGCGTAACTCGACGCCTTCTTCGACCAGCGCGACGCCAAACAGGTTGGCCCCGGCCTCGGCAAGAGTCGGTGCGACATGGCCGACGCCGTGACCGTAGGCATCCGCCTTGACGACAGCCAGAACTTGGCAGCCGGCACCGATGGTGCGCTGGACTTCGTGGAAGTTGTGCCGTAGGGCGGCCAGATCGATTTCGACCCGGGTCGGGCGAGTTGCAGACATGACTAACTCCGCTAAGGTGCTGAATGTTGATGCGGACAGGCATTAAAGCATGTGGTTTAAAGGGGTGTAAAGAGGAAAGGATGGCTGAGAACTCTTCACTTAAACGGCGTCCTCGGGATTCTTGCAGTTGACACGCCGTGGTCAATCTTTTAGGCTGTCAGCAAGTTAAACGGAGAGGTTACCTTATGTGTTTGAATGATGGTCATTTTCTCCTGGTCCAGGGTGATCAGGAAACAGTTCTGGAAGATATCGCTTCACTGCTGGTTGTAAGCGACAAGGTTCGCCTGATCGACGTGTTCGGCAAACATCGTGATATCGATGCGACAATCCAGGAGATCGACTTATTGAACAACCGGATCGTTCTGGGCTGACCGGAACCATCCTTAATTCTACATCTGAGCCACCGCTAGGGGAGTAAGTTTGCTGAGAGCTTCGTTTGATGACGAAGCGACCCTTGGAACCTGATCCGGATCATACCGGCGGAGGGAAGCGGTCTGGTCAGCAACGAGCACCCCATGCGGGGCAAGCGCCGTGGCCACCAGCCGGGCGCATTTTTGTTTTTATGGCGGACAGGCTTAAGCAGGGAGCAGAGCACGATGATCCAGGGTCTCTATCTGATTACGCCACAAGGTTCCGACGAGCAGATTCTGCATATTGTCCGCGAAGGTCTGCTTGGCGGCGTGCGCGTCGTGCAATACCGCGACAAAGAACGCAGCGAGGAAGCCAAGGTCACCCTGGCGCGGCAGCTGGTGCAGCTGTGCAAGGAAGCCGGGGCGACCTTCCTGGTCAACGACAGCGCCGAATTGGCCGCGGCATGCTTTGCTGATGGTGTGCACCTGGGGCAGGATGACGGCTCGGTCCACGATGCCCGTAAACTGCTCGGCGGCAACAAGCTGATTGGTGTTTCGACCCGCACTGTCGACCAGGCTCTGAAGGCGGAGATGGCCGGTGCCGACTACATCGGTGTCGGCAGCATCTTTCCCACCGGCACTAAAAACGACGCCGAGCTGGTCGGACTTGAGACACTGGTCAGGGTTCGCCGTGCGGTTAAAATCCCGCTGGTCGCCATCGGTGGCATCAGCGGGTTGAATGCTGCCGAGGTTGTCGCCGCTGGAGCCGACTCTTTCGCCGTTATTTCAGCAATCGCTGAAGATCGGAACCCGGCACTGGCCTGTAAAGAACTTGCCCTCCTCTTCAATGCCAACAAAACGGCGGGGCAGACCAGGGTCATGACGATTGCCGGTTCGGACTCCGGTGGAGGTGCAGGAATCCAGGCCGATCTTAAGACCATCACCCTGCTGGGTTCTTACGGGACCAGCGCCATCACCGTACTGACGGCGCAGAACACCCTCGGCGTGCACGGTTTGTCTCCGGCTTCGGCGGCCTTCATTGCCAAGCAGGCAGAAGCCGTCATCAAAGACATCGGTGTTGACACGATCAAGACCGGCATGCTCTACAGCGCCGAGATCGTCAAGGTGGTCGCAGAGCTTATAAAAAAGCACAGCCTGCTCGCAGTCGTCGATCCGGTCATGATCGCCAAGGGTGGCGCGGCCCTGTTGCAGCAAGAGGCGGTTGAAGCGGTTCGCGACCAGCTTTTACCAAAGACCTACCTGTTGACGCCCAACATCCCGGAAGCCGAAGCTCTGACCGGGCAGACGATCAAGACCCTTGAGGAGATGGAAGAAGCAGCAAAAAGTCTGCAATCCATGGGGGCGCGCCACGTTCTGCTCAAAGGCGGGCACCGGCAGGAGGATGCTACCGACATTCTGCTTGCCGGCAAGACGGTACTGAAACTCACAGCAGAGCGCATCGACACAACCAATACCCATGGCACCGGTTGCTCCTATTCTGCGGCTCTTGCCACGCTGCTTGCTCAAGGGAAACCATTGACAAAAGCAGCTGAACTGGCCAAGACCTTTGTCAACGAAGCGATTCGTCATGCCGCTCCTTTAGGGGGCGGGCACGGTCCGATTAACCACTTTGCTGGAGCCAAGGCTGTACGGGACGCAGAAAAAACTTGAATTAACAGGGAAATGCAGGATGGGCAGGTAAACCGTGAAATTAAAGGCATCCGTGGTTTGACTTGGTTTAGCCATCCTGTCTATCCTGTCCATCCCTGTTAAATCTATGACCTTTTGGTGCAACATGTTTTTCACACCCAAACAGCCACAACCAACATTTTCACAAACAATACACGCAACTAAAGAGGTTTTATGAAGAAACAAGCAACACTGACCCAGCTTGAACTCGCCCGCCAGGGCGTTGTCACAGACAAGATGAAGCAGGCTGCAGCAGCAGAGAACATTGATCCGGAGATCCTGCGCCAGCGCATCGCTGAAGGAACGGCGATCATCTGTCATAACAACAAGCACACCAACGGCATTCCGCTGGCGGTCGGCAAGGGGCTGCGCACCAAGGTCAACGCCAACATCGGCACCAGCAAAGACGATACCAGCATCGACAAGGAACTGGAAAAAGCCCGCGTGGCAGTCGCCGCCGGTGCCGACGCCATTATGGACCTCTCCACCGGTGGGCCCATCGATGAAATTCGTGCGGCCATCATCAGAGAGACCACCGCCTGCATCGGCTCTGTGCCCCTCTACCAGGCCGCCGTCGACACGGTCACCCGCAAGGGCAAGGCGATGGTTGACATGACCGCCGACGAGATATTCGACGGCATCATCAAGCACCTTGACGACGGCGTTGATTTCATCACCGTACACTGCGGCGTGACCCGCGCCACCGTGGAGCGCATGGACAACGAGGGGCGCATCATGGAGGTGGTTTCACGCGGCGGTTCTTTCACCGTCGAGTGGATGACCCATAACAATGCCGAGAACCCTCTGTTCGAGCAGTTCGACCGGCTGCTGGAGATCGTCAAACCTTATGACGCAACACTCTCTCTCGGCGACGGCTTCCGCCCCGGCTGCATTGCCGACGCCACCGACCGCGCCCAGATCCACGAGCTGATCCTGCTCGGCGAGCTGACCCAGCGCGCCTGGAAAGCCGGCAGTCCAGGTGATGATCGAAGGCCCCGGACACGTGCCCCTCAACCAGATCGAGACCAATATTCAGCTGCAGAAGACGACTCTGCCACGGCGCCCCCTTCTACGTACTGGGCCCGCTGGTGACAGACATCGCACCCGGTTACGACCACATCACCTGCGCCATCGGCGGCACCCTGGCCGCGGCTGCCGGCGCCGACTTCCTCTGCTACGTCACCGCCAGCGAGCACCTCGCGCTGCCAACGGTCGCGGACGTCCACGAAGGTGTCATGGCCTGCCGCATCGCCGCTCACGCCGGAGATATCGTCAAGCAGGTTCCTGGAGCCATCGAGAAGGACATCGCCATGGCGAAATGCCGTAAGAACCTCGACTGGGAAGGCCAGTTCGCCCTTGCGCTGGATCCGGAAAAAGCGCGCCGTATCCGCGCCGAATCGGGAGTTGACGAGGAACACGGCGCCTGCACCATGTGCGGGGAATTCTGTGCCTACAAGGTGATGAATGAACGAAAGTCAGGAACGCATGGCGAGTAGCGGAAGCCTCGAATATCGTGAAATCGCTGGCGTCCAGCTCCCATTGAATGCTGATGAGACTCTGATGTTTAAAAAATCGAGATCCCGGTCTTGGTCGTAAACAGCTCGAGCGCGCGAATGCCGGCCAGCGAGTTGCCGTGTTCGTCCAGCCCCGGCGACCAGACGCAAACGCTGAAACGCTTCGGCATCACTGCAAGGATTCCACCGCCCACGCCGCTTTTACCGGGTAACCCCACCCGGTAGGCGAAGTCTCCCACCGCGTCGTAAGTGCCGCAGGTCAGCAGCAGGGAGTTGATATACTTGGCCTGGTTGGCCGTGACGATTTGATCGCCGCTGACCGGCGCGATACCGCCGTTGGCGAGGTACATCCCGGCGCTGCACAGCTCGACACAGCTCATGGCCAGGGCGCAGTGGTGGAAGTAGGCATCGAGGAGGGCATCAGGCGAGCAATCGAGGTTGCCGAAGCTCTTCAAAAAATGCGCCATGGCCTTGTTGAGATGACCGGTCGCCTGCTCCGAACGGGCCACGGCCAGATTGAAGTCGAGATCGTCGACTCCGCACAAGGCCCGGATGAAATCACGAACGGTCTTTTTGGCATCGGCCAGTTTGGCCAGGATCACATCGGTGACCACCAGGGCTCCGGCGTTGATGAACGGGTTGCGCGGTTTGCCGTTCTCGTACTCGAGCTGAACCAGCGAATTGAAGGGGTTGCCGGACGGCTCCCGGCCAAGCCGCCGCCAGAGGTCGTCACCGGCCAGCTGCATGGCCAGGGTCAGGGTGAAGACCTTGGAAATACTCTGGATGGAAAAACGTACCTCAGCGTCTCCGATGCGGTAGCGGCGGCCGTCGACGGTCTGCACCGCCATGCCAAAGCGCTCGCACGGCACGGAGGCCAGTTCCGGGATGTAATCTGCCACCTTCCCTTCGGTGAGGCAGGGTCGGATTTCATTGAGAATTTCTTCGAGGATCACCTGGTAATTCATATCTCCCTTATGCCAACGCGGTGCACCCTTCAGTCACGTCGATCAGACCGGGACACTTGCCGAGACCGCTGGCGATTTTTTTGGCTATCGTGTAGCCATCAAACTCTTTTTCTGCCGTTAATTCAGCTGTGATGATGATCAACCCCCACTCGATCATCCCCCTCTCAACTGTTCTTTCCCCTGGCCTTTCTTGTCAATTGAGTCGAGAACCATCTGGTAGGCGATGTAATATTTGAAGATATTGGCGACGTAGGTGACGGTTTCGGCGCCGATTTTTTCGGCGGCCACATATTCGACGTTGCGGAACCAGACGTTCGGGTCAAGACCGCGTTTAGCCGCTTCCTTGCGCAACTGCGAGACCCTCCCGGCACCGGCATTGTATGAGGCCAGCGAGAAGAGGGTCTTGTCAAGGCTGGTCATGGGTTCCCCGGCATAATACTGGTTGATCATCCAGCGCATGTACTTGGTGCCGGCGTGAATGTTCGAGTCAACTTCGCGGATATCGCCCACACCGAGTTCCTGGCCTGTGGCGGGCATGACCTGCATGATGCCGACAGCTCCCACCTTGCTGCGTACCTCCTGGTTGAGTTGCGATTCCTGGTAGCCCTGGGCGGCCATCAACAGCCAGTCCACATCGTATTTGCTGCCATATTTGCGAAAGATGTCAATCAGGTTGAGAAATTTTTTGCGCTCGCTCTCTGCCGCAGCATTCTTCACGTAGGTGGTGTTTTGCAGGTACCGCTTGAAGATGATGTTGCCGGTCAAAGTTCCTTTGCCATGCCTGGTGACGAAATCATCGACGGCAGCTTTGAGCTGTGGACTCCCCTTGCGGATCGCCCAGGCAATCTCGCCGCCAGTCCGCAGAGGCGATATCGTCGTGGACCTCAATCTTTGGAAAGATTTTCTGCCAGAAGGCCGCTTTGTGGCTGTCGACCACGATCAACGATATCAGGCCGGCGTTCAGCATTTCGAGCAGGTCTTCGTCCTCGAGCGCATCTGGAGCCTCTTTCAGCACCACTGCGGGACGCTTCTCGTCGGCAAATCGCCGATTGAGCTCGGTCAGGCTTTGATAATAACTCGAAGACCTGCGCACGAAGACCTCTTTCCCGGCCAGATCGTCAAGGCTGGTGATACGCGGTGACGCCGGCCCGGAAATCAGCAGTTCGCTCACATTGCGCCCGAGCGGCACGGAAAAATCCACCTGTTTACTGCGTTCCTCGGTGATGGTCAGGTTCGCGGCGGCGACATCACCCTTGCCATCGGTCAAAGCCTGAAGCAGGTCGCCGCGGGCAACCGGGATGAACACCACCTTGACCTTGAGGTGCTTGTGCTTGAGCTGCTTCTCTTTGGCAAGCTGCTTGTTGAGATCCTCCTCGAACAGGCGGAACAGATCAGCGGTTGTTCCGCGCGGAGTCCCTTTGTCGATGAAGAAGAAGGTTTTGCTGTGCGTGGTCAAGACCCGGATGACCCGCCGCTCGATCATGCTGTCGAGATCGCCGGTCATGGGGGTCATGGCCGACTCGGTTTCGATGGTGAGTTGGCCCTGGGTCAGCGCAGTCCCCGGCTGAGGCCCCTCAGCCGACCAGGCGCCCCCAGCAGGCAGGGTGCTCGCCAGTGCAGCCGTGGCAAGCATGGCCCACCCCGACCGACGAGCGGAAAGGGTTAGGTGGTGAATGTATTTGACGAGTTCCATCGTGGTGTGCTTCCTCTCGGGCTGTCCTTTGCCATGTCAGGGTCGCCCCGGTTCAGGGATCAAGTGATAGTTTTTTTTTGCGGATTGAGCAGACCGGGCTCTTATCTTCCCTCTGCCTCAGGCTATTCAGCTGAGATTGCCCGATCATTCCTTCTACTCCAGACCTGAAACCCTGTCAAACTCAAACTCCGGCTCAAACTCCGGCAGGAACAACATTTCAAACACTTAAAAACATCAAGAACCATCGACTTCTGCACAAACTGAGCCTTGTGCATCCCCAAATCAGCAAACAGATTCCCCATATGGGGATTATTGTTGTGCCTAAAAAATTACAATACCAATAAAAACAGATAGTTACGTCTTGGCACATGGATTGCTCTTATTGAGACCACGCACCATGTTGGTGTGAACGACGTAGGCAATCATAAGGAGAAAACATTGTATGAAAAAAGTATGCAAGTTGTTATTGGTCTCTCTGGCTGCAGCCACCCTGCTGACCGCATGTGCCGAAAAACCGGACGCCCAACTCAGCGCGGCCAAGGTTGCCATTGACGCGGTTGTCAGTGAGGGCGCTGAGAAATACAGTCCCGAAGCAATGCAAAGTATTAACCGTAAGCTTGAGGAGGCTCTGGTCGAAATCAAGGCGCAGGACGAAGTGACTTTCAGTAACTACTCGGTGGCAATCTTTACCTTGAACCAGGTGAAGGAAGAAGCCGATGCGCTTAAAGGCAAGGTTGCCCAGCGCAAAGAAGAATTGAAACTCGCAGCGAACACCGCTTTAGGTGAAGCTCAGGCCGCCGTAGTCGAAGCCAAAGGGCTGCTCGAAGTTGCACCTCAGGGCAAGGGTTCCCTTGCCGACATCGAAGCAATGAAGAGTGATGTCGTCGGCATGGAGACAGAGCTTGAGACGGTTGCACCGCAGATCGATGCCGGCGAGTACATTGTCGCAACGGAGAAAGCACACGCTGTCGCTGCCAAAGCCTTGACGATCAGCAATGACATTAAGATGGCCCAGGAGAAACTGGCTGTCGTGATCAAGAAGTAAATCGCTTGACAGCACAGCCATCAGGGAGAGGTTGCCCGTCAATGAAAACGTTTTTTTCAGTCGGGCTGACTCTGATGCTCCTGGCTGTGCTGATCGGCTGCAGTGAACCGCCGGCCCCACCGGAAGTCCAGCAGGCTCTTCGCCTGGAACAGGACCTCTGGCGGGCCGGCGCCACTGTTTATTGTCCCGAGAGCTACGCAGATTTTATCGCAGCGTTGAAGACAGGTCGCGATCAGTTCTCTTCTGAGAAGTCACGCATGGCATGGTTCCGGGACTATGAGAGCGTCGCGACGAACTTTCGCTCCATCCTCACACAGGGCGAGCAGGTCCGTAAGCAAATCGATCAGAAAAAGGATCAGCAGACAAACGAGCTGCTCCAGCGCACAACTCGCATCACCGAACGCGTACACGCCCTGCGTGACCTGGTTCAGGCCGTCAAGGACAGCCGTCTCAATACCGGCCTGCTTGTCACGTATTGACATCCTGCTCACCGAGGCCAAAAGCTTCACGAACAGCAACCAGCCAGGGCATGCCCTTTCCAGGCTCACCGAAGCCGAGGCCCTGCTCGACAAGATGGTCGATTCGATCCGGCCGATTCTGTCCCAATACGTTGACGCAGCTCAGATCTCCCGCTGGAAGGTCCTGGTCGATGATGTCATTGCCGAAAGTCATCGCAAGGGATCGGTTATGCGATCGTGGTCAACAAGTTGCGTCGTCAGCTGATTCTTTACAAAAAGGGCGCTGTGATGGGGACCTATTCTGTCGGCCTCGGTTTTAACACCGATTGGCGACAAACTCTATTCCGGCGATCGGGCGACACCTGAGGGTCGTTACAAGGTGGTCAGTAAGCTCCCCAACAGCAAGTACTACCGTGCTCTTCTGATCAATTACCCGAATGCCGACGACCAGAGACGTTTTGCTGAGGCCAAGCGCAAGAAGCTGATCCCGGCCAATGCCAAAATCGGGGGTTTGATCGAAATTCACGGTGGCGGCAAGGACAGCGCGACTCTCGGTTGCATCGGACTCAATGACGACAAAATGCTGGAGCTGTTCAATCGCGTCGAGGTTGGCACACCGGTCGTGATCGTTGCAGCCTTGAACACCGACAACCTGGTACGCATCGCCCTGGGACGACTGGAATGAACAGCGGCAAACTCCTCTTCAGCAATCTTCTGAATCATATTCGAGCGTATCGCTGCATCAGGCCAACGCCCACGACAAGAAAGGTTTTTCTCTGCCTGCTTGTCGGGCTGATCATGATCGAGCTGTGTGGCAGCTACCTGGCCTATCGGGTCAGTCTTCCTGTGGCTGCTGACGCAACGCCTGAAAAAGCTCTGCGCACTGCAGAACAATTGCGGACAGACAATGAACGCCTGGCGAAAAAGATCGCAAAGCAACACCCCAGAGACCCTTACCTGGTGATTGATACGGCCATGAACAGAGTGTCAATGCGTCAGGGCAATACCATTCTGCGCGACATGATCGCTTCGTGCGGCAGCGGTAACGTGCTGGAAGATACTGCGAGCGGTCGGCGCTGGGTGTTCGATACTCCGCGTGGCCAGCACCGGATCCAGACCAAGGTCAAAAATCCGCTCTGGATAAAACCCGACTGGGCGTTTCTCGAGGCAGGGCAGCCCGTGCCGTCCAACCCCGCACAGCGTGCCGAGTCCGGGGCGATGGGCGACTATGCCCTCGGCATCGGCAAGGGTTATTTTATTCACGGAACTCTCTACAAGCGCATGCTCGGCCGCAACGTCTCCCACGGCTGCGTCCGTCTGGGCGACGAAGACCTCGCCCATCTCTACCGCGAGGTGCCCATCGGCACGCGTGTGTTTATCTTCTGATGCGCATCGTCTCTTTCTTGTTGATCTCCCTGCTGGCTGTCGGGGCTTCCGTATCGGCAGAGAGTCTCTCTGTTGGTGAGCTGCAAAAGGTCAACGCTCAGTTGAAATCTGAATTCGAGCTGGCCCGGTCCGAGAAGCCCTACCTGCTGATCGACCTGCAGGAGCATCAGCTGCAGCTGAAAGTCTGTGGCCTGGCTTTGCAATCCTGGCAGATCGTCCGTTTCCGGCTCTGGGGACACCCATCGGCCGTGCCAGCGGTGAAACTTGAAAGCAAGTCCAGCCCCGACGAACCCGACCGGGAGACCCAGGTGGTCAACACAGCTGAATTGAGTGAGGATGCTGTCGCTAAGCCGCTCAAGGCCCTCGAGCTGTCCGATATGCCGACTGTGTATCGAATGCGGCTCGAGAATGGTACCGTCATATCGATAAGGCCGACCTCTTTCGGCAGGTTCGGCCGTCTCAGGGACGTTTACACCATTCCGACCTGGTATCTGAGCAGACCCTTGATTTCCAGCTGGAATTTTCTGCGCAGGCTCCCTCTATAATGAGCTCGCCCTGTCCATGTCGGAGCAGGATGCGCGCATGTTATACTGGGCTCTCAGCGAAGGCACTCCCTGCCTGATCCGTCTTCCGGCAGTCGTGGTTGCCACGGTCCCATAATGCCAGCCAACAAGCACAATCCTTTTGCCGTGCGGCCACAATGGTTCGTCGGTCGTCATTCTCTCTGGGTCCGGCTGGCGGCGCTCATGCTGCTGACCAGTCTCAGCCTGGTTATACTGCTGGTCATCTTCTATCACCAGACGGAAAAACGTCTCTACAATGAGTTTGCACGTCAGACCACGGAGCTGACCAAGGCTGTGCAACTCGGACTCGAAGGGACCGTCGGCGCCAATCTGGGCGACAGCAAGAGCCTCGAAGGCTACCTGCAGGGGCTCAATCCCAGTGGTGTCAATGAAGTCTCGGTGATCAGCAGCTCCAACCGCATCATCGCCAGTACCGACCAGGCCAACGTCGGCAAGTGGATCACCCAACAGCGCAAAGAGCTGATCTTCAAGGCCGATCTCGGTGAAACGGTCACCGGCGAGGGGCAGATCTTTAATGTGATCGTGCCCGTGGTTGCCAACGGCAGCACCGCCGGCTATATCCACCTGACCCTCAATACTGAAGATTTTTCGGTATTGCTTCGCCTGAGCGCCATCCGTCGGATCCTGGCGGCGTTATTCGTCCTCGGACTGGGGACAGTGGTCGCAGTCATCCTTGCCCGTTACTACACGCGGCCAATCGTGGCCATGGCTTCCGCTGCCGAGAGAGTGGCAGCGGGGGACCTGGATCAGACCCTGCCAACGGAACGTCGTGACGAGATAGGACAGCTGGCACGCAGTTTTCAAGGTATGATTGCTCATCTTGGTGAGGACCGGCTGTTGCGAGAACGTCTGCGCACTGCTGAACATCTGGCGAGCGCTGGGCAGTTCGCCCGTCACATTGCCCACGAGATCAAGAACCCGCTAAACTTCATCAGCCTGTCAATCGACCACATGGGCGACGTTTACCGCCCAACCGATATCGCGACCGCGGCCAGTTTTGACTCCCTGGTACGCAACCTCAAGGGTGAGGTTGGCCGCATCGGCCGATTTGCCGAAGGCTTTTTGGAGTACGGACGCCCGTTTGAACTTCGCGTCGGCCACTGTGACACCGGGCAGATGCTCACAGAGGTCCTTGAACTGGTCGCGGCGCGGGCGCAAACCGCTGGAGTGCATATTGTCCGGGAAACGGGGCCGATGCCGATACTTCTGGCTGACCCTGAATTTTTGCGGACCTGCCTGTATAATATTGTCATCAATGCCTTCGAGGCGATGCCCGAAGGTGGCACACTCACGGTGCGCTCTGCGACGGAAGAGGGGCAGCTGGCCCTGGCTTTTTCTGATACAGGGGTTGGTGTCCTCCCTGAACATCTCGACAAGCTGTTTACGCCACTCTTTTCGACCAAGCAGGGTGGCTTGGGCCTTGGACTGGCGCTGACCCGGCGCGTCATCGAGGAGCATGGAGGTAAAGTGTCCTTCGAGAGTGAAGCAATGAGGGGCAGTACCGTCACCATTTACCTGCCGCTTTGCGAGGAGAGTTGATGAAACCTGTGATCCTGGTGGTCGATGACGAACCCTTGCAGCGCGAGATCATGAAAACCATCCTTGAAGGGGAGGGCTACCCGGTTTTGACTGCGTCTTCCGGGGAAGAGGCCCTGGCTCTGATGAAGAAGAGTCCGGCCGATCTGGTGCTGACCGACCTCAAGATGACCGGCATGGATGGCATAGAGCTTCTGGCGGCGATCCCGCACGGGCTGGTGCCGCCACCGGTGATCCTCGTCACCGCGCACGGCACGATTGACTCTGCGGTCGAGGCTGTCAGGAACGGCGCATTTGATTACCTCACCAAACCGCTCGACAAGACCCGACTGCTGCTCGCAGTGCGCAAAGCGAGTGAACGCGTGACGATCCTCAACGAGAACGCACGCCTCAAGCGCGAGCTCTACGGTCGTTTTCGCCTGGATGGGATCATCGCCCGCTCGCCGGCCATGCACCGGGTCATCGAACTGCTGCAGAAGGTCGTCGATTCTTCCTCGACCGTGATGCTGCTCGGCGAAAGCGGCAGCGGTAAAGAGTTGGTGGCACGCGCGATCCATTACAACAGCGCCCGCAGCAATGCCCCTTTCACCGCGATCAACTGCTCGGCGATCCCCGAGACGCTCTTCGAGAATGAATTGTTCGGTCATGACCAGGGGGCCTACACCGGGGCCACAGGGCGGCGTCAGGGGCTGTTCGAAATCAGTGACGGCGGGACGCTGTTCCTTGATGAGATCGGTGACCTGCCCATAACGATGCAGTCGAAATTGTTGCGCGTACTCCAGGATCGTGAAGTCCGTCGCATCGGTGGCAAGGAGTCGATCCATGTCGATGTTCGTATCATTACAGCGACCAACAAGGACCTTGAACGCGAAGTCGAGAACGGATCTTTCCGCGAAGATTTATTTTATCGCCTCAATGTCGTGACCATCGACCTGCCTCCACTGCGCGAACGTCGGGAGGATATCACGCCACTGATCGAGCACTATCTGCACAAGTTCAGCACTGAATTCGGTCGTCAGGTTCGCGAAATCAGCCCGGACGCCATGCGCTTGCTGGTAGAACACCGCTGGCCCGGAAATGTCCGTCAGCTCGCTGCTGTTTTGGAGAGGGCGGTTCTGCTCAGTGACGGTCCGGTGCTCACCCGTGAGGATGTTGCCGGCCGATTGCGGGCGCGCAAACCGGCCGACCTGAACAAATTTGAACTTCCGGAAGATGGCCTCGATTTCGAAGCCTTTGAAAAAGAGATGATTCGCATGGCCCTTGACCGCACGGGAGGGATGGCAACGCGCGCCGCACGGTTGCTGCATATGAATTACAAGGCGTTTCTCTACCGCATGGAAAAATTTGGTATCAAGAACGACCGCCAGGACTGACATTCAGATGGTGGAAGATCTCCACGTTCTTTTTGCTCTTGCCATGGCTCATCTCTGAGAAAGAGACGACAGCGCCGTCGATGCGACGGGTCGAATCTTTTTCTACGAGAGAAGGCTTCGCCTACTCCCCCAGATAGGTGTAAGACACCAACATATTGTCCAGCAACTCAATAAAGTGACTGGTCTCTTCAAAAGAGACCTTGCGGCTGGCAACCTTCTTTTCGAGGGTGTCCTGAACGTGTTTGAGGATTTCCGGTCCCTTGTACTGCACGTACTTGAGGCTTTCCCAGGTCGCATCGCCCTTGATCACCGTATCAATCTTGTAATTGGTCTTCTTGTTGAACGTGATATGCACCGCGTTGGTATCACCAAAGAGGTTGTGCATATCGCCGAGGATCTCCTGGTAAGCACCGATCATGAAGAACCCGATGTAATAATCCTCGTCCGCGGACACCTTATGCAGGGGCAGGTACTTGGTGCGACCGTTTTCACCCACAAAGCTGCTCACCTCCCCGTCTGAATCACAGGTAATATCGGCAATCGTCGCCATGACGTTCGGCTTCTGACCGAGCCTTTGCAGCGGCATGATCGGGAACAGCTGGTCAATTGCCCAGGAATCCGGGACCGATTGAAACAGTGAGAAGTTGGCGAAATAGGTCTGACGCAGGCTCAGGTGAAAAGCCTGCAGATCATCGGGAACGTCGCGCATGCGCTCAACGATTTCGTTGATCTGGATAAAAATCTTGTTGCAGAGCCACTCGGCCAGAGCCCGGTCGTGCAGAGTCAGGTAACCCAGGCTGAACAGGCTCACGGCCTCCTGGATCAGCTGCAGTGTGTCATGATAGTCCTCACGCAGAGAGTGTCTGTCGAGGCTCTTGTAGATATCGTACAGCTTCTTGACGGTCGGCGAAAGTTTATCAGCCTCTTCAAGGACATCCTTGTAGTCGGGCAGGGCATTCTGGGTGTTGGTATTGAGAATGTTGGTGACCAGCACCGAATAGTGCGCGACAATGGCCCGTCCTGACTCGGAAATGATGTTCGGACAGGGCACACCGGCTTCATCGCAGATATTTTTAACCTGGTAGATGACGTCGTTGGCGTACTCTTCCACGGAATAATTGATACTTGAGAAGTAGCTCGACTTCGAGCCGTCGTAATCGACACCCAAACCACCGCCGATATCGAGATACTCGAGCGCCACACCCATCTTCTTCATCTCGGCGTAGATTCTGGTCCCTTCTACCAGGGCATTTTTGATCTTGTCGATCTTGGTGATCTGGCTGCCGATGTGGAAATGCAGCAGCTTGACCTGATTGAGCAGGCCATGCTCTTTAAGCAGGTCGATGGCCGCGAGCAGTTCCGAGATTTTCAGACCGAACTTGGCATCGCTGCCACCGGACGTCGCCCACTTGCCGGTGCCTTTTGCGGAGAGCTTGACCCGGATACCGAGCTGCGGAGTAATACCCGTCTTCTCGGACATCGCGATAATCTTCTCCAGCTCGAATAATTTCTCGACGACAATGGTGATGTTGTAGCCGATCTTGTTGGCATAAAGGATGGTCTCGATAAAATCGTTGTCCTTGTAACCGTTGCAGATAATCGGCAGGTCCTTGCCGGTGGCAAAAGAAATGGCCGCGACCAGCTCCGGCTTGGAGCCGACTTCAAGCCCGATGTGATGTCTCTTGCCAAACTCGGTGATCGCCTCGACGACCTGACGCTGCTGGTTGACCTTGATCGGGAAGAAGGTCTGATAGCCCGCGGGATAAGCATACTCCTCGATGGAGTTTTTGAACGCACGGTTGATCGCCGCAATCCGCCCCTGGAGCACATCCATGAAACGCAGCAGAATCGGCGGCTTGATCTTGCGTTTGATCAGGTCATCGACCAGGGATCGCAAGTCTATGGCATATTTCGAATGCGGTGAGGGATGAACACAGACATTGCCCTTGCGGTTAATGGAGAAAAAGCCATCTCCCCAATTGTCGATGTTATAGGCTTTTTCTGCGCTCTTGGTCGTCCAACGGTCCATGTTCGCTCCTGAATATTGCTAAGACAGCTTATTTTTAAAATCTTCGTAGCCGAAACTTCTCACAACCCGCAGCTCTCCGGTCTCTGGCTCGTAGGTGCAAAGGTGCGGGTGTTGTATCCCATTAAAGGTGGTGGTTTTCACCATCGTGTAATGAGCCATATCGAGAAATGCCAACCGGCCACCGGGAGACAGAGGCTGGTCAAAAGACCAATCACCAATAATGTCGCCTGCCAGGCATGATGGCCCGCCAAGACGGTAGGTATGTGCTTTTGCGCCAGGATCGTAACCGCCCTGAATCTCCGGACGGTAAGGCATCTCCAGGATATCCGGCATGTGGCAGGTGGCGGAGACATCGAGTATGGCCGTCTCGATCTCACCAGGGACAATGTCCGAGGACTTCACCAACCAGTATCCCGGTGCCGATGGCGATGGCTTCACCCGGCTCCAGATAGACTTCGACGTCGTACTTTGCCTTGAAATAACGGACCAGCTCGACCAGGCCATCAATATCATAGCCGTCCCGGGTGATGTGATGACCACCGCCGAAGTTGATCCATTTCATCTGTGGCAGGAACTCGCCGAACTTCTCTTCAAATACTTTTGCGGTGCGCGCCAGAGGTTCGAACAGATGTTCACAAAGAGTATGAAAATGCAGGCCCTCAATCCCCGCCAGCGATTTGCCGTCGAACTCGCTGCGGCGGATGCCGAGGCGCGAATTCGGTGCACAGGGATCGTACAGCTCTGTGTGCCCTTCCGAGTGCTCGGGGTTGACGCGCAACCCGATCGACACCCTGCCCTGCTCTTTTTCCCAGAGTGGCCGGAAACGCTCCAGCTGATTGAACGAGTTGAAGACCAGGTGATTGGAGATCGACAGCAGTTCGGCCACATCATTTGCCTTGAACGCCGCGGCAAAGGAATGCACCTCACCGCCAAATTCCTCGCGGCCAAGCTGCGCTTCCCACGGTGATGAAGCACAAACACCCTTCAGGGTCTGACGAATCAACGGGAAAAGGCTCCACATGGAAAAGGCCTTGAGCGCCATGAGAATCTTCGCGCCGCTGCGCCGCTGGACTTCATCGAGGATGGCCAGGTTAGAACGCAAACGACCGAGGTCGACGACATAAGCCGGTGACGGGGCCTGTTCAAGAATGTTCGGGATGTTGATACCGGTCAAGGACCACTCAATAAATGTTGAATTGGCTCTTACTGCGCCGTTGAATAACGCTGAACACGTTGAATCGTTGAATCAATGCAACGTTTCAACAGGGCCGCAGGCCCGTTCAACAGCTTAGCGTTCAACGATTCAACAGCCTTACAGAGCTCCGGCCACTCCCCTTCGACAACAACATGCGGCAGCCCCATCGGCCCGACCTCATCAAGGAATGGTTGCGGGTCGAACTGCTCCATGTTCCACACCCCCGGCTTGTGCCATTGACCGGTCAGCATCATGATACCGCCAACTACGGCCGGGACACCGGTGGTATAGCTGATCGCCTGGGAGTTGACCTCTGCGTAGCACTTTTCATGGTCGCAGATGTTATAGATATAAACCTGCTTGCGCTGACCATCTTTAAGACCGCGGGCAATCACGCCGATACAGGTACGCCCCTTGGTCAGGGGGCCGAGTGAACCCGGGTCGGGCAGCACGGCCTTGAGAAACTGCAAGGGCACGATTTTCTGGCCGTTGTACTCGACCTCGTCGATCCGGGTCATGCCGACATTCTGCAGCACTTCAAGATGCTTGAGGTAGTTGTCAGAGAAAGTCATCCAGAACTGGGCTTTTTTGATCGTCGGAATGTGCTTGACCAGCGACTCCATCTCTTCGTGGTAAAGCCGGTAGATATTCATCGGTCCGATCCCCTCGGGGAAGTCGAAACTGCGCTTGGTCGACAAGGCCGCACTTTCTATCCACTGCCCATTCTCCCAGTGACGACAAGCCGCTGTCACCTCACGAATATTGATCTCCGGATTGAAGTTGGTTGCAAAGGGCTGGCCGTGATTGCCGGCGTTGGCATCGATGATATCGAGTTCCTGGATTTCATCAAGGTAGGTCCGGGCCGCCAGGGCAGTGTAGACATTGGTCACGCCCGGATCAAAGCCGCTGCCGAGCAGGGCCATGAGTCCTCTCTCCTTAAAACGGTCCTGGTAGGCCCACTGCCAGCTGTATTCGAAATGCGCCGTATCAAGAGGCTCATAATTGGCCGTATCGAGATAATCGACCCCAGCTTCCAGGCAGGCATCCATGATGGTCAGGTCCTGGTAGGGAAGCGCCACATTGATCACCAGCTTCGGAGCTTCCTGACGAATCAATGCTGTCAGTTCAGGAACGTTGTCAGCGTCTACCCGGGCTGTTTTTATCGTGACGTTCTTGATCTCTGCGGCGATCGCATCGCATTTGGATTTGGTTCTCGAAGCGAGAGTGATAGCGGAAAAGATATCCGGTCGCTGGGCGCACTTGTGAACAACAACACCGCCGACGCCACCGGCACCAATAATCAGTACTTTACTCATCTCGAAACTCCTTGATGGGGCATGATTCAAGAGCCCAGGATTCTGAAGACAAAATATTAATCTGTCTTTCTCTCTCTATCCCGCACCTTTGTCAACAGAAAACAACCCCGCGGCTCTGGTTGCTGGCCACAAATCAGGTTCCCTTGAACAGGGCTGATGATGTATTCTCTAACTCTATCAGCAGTGTGAGACCAATTCAAATATGTCAACCCAAGCGAAAGAACTGATAAAGATGCGTATTCATTTGTTACCCCTGATTTGCTATCTAGCCTTTCTGACTCTGACGGCCTGCACTATGACCCAGCAACCCATCGGCAACCCGGAATCACCCTACCCGCCCGAACAGCCCGTAGTCGGGGAGATTTATCACCTGCCCACCGGCGTAAAAGTCAACGCGGAGCAGATGTATGCAGCGATAACGGACAACCGAATCGTTTATGTCGGCGAGACTCACGACAACCCCGCCTCGCATCGTCTTGAACTGGGGGTTCTTCAGGCCATGTCTGAACGTTATCCCGGTCAGCTCAGCCTGGGCATGGAAATGTTTAACTCCACCCAGCAGGAGGCTCTGGACCAGTGGACAGCGGGGGAACTCAGCGAGAAAGAGTTTCTCAAAAAGTCCGGCTGGTTTAACAGCTGGCGCATGGACTACGCGTATTACCGTGATATTTTAAATTACGCCCGCGAGCATCAGATCCCGGTGATCGGCTTGAATGCGACCCGCGAAATGGTCAAGGAGGTTGGCAGAACCGCATTTGAGGCTCTGGACGCAGAGACCCGCGCTCTGCTCCCCGAGATTGATCTGGACGACCCGTACCAGTTCGCCATGGCCAAAGCCATCTATGCCGACCACAGCAGTGGCAGCGCCATGCTTGATGGCTTCTTGCGCATCCAGACGCTCTGGGATGAAACCATGGCGGAGAATGTCGTTCAGATCATGCGGAAAGAAGGTTCTGAACACCGCATGGTGGTGATGGCCGGCGGCAATCATGTTCGCTACGGCTTCGGCATTCCCAGGCGTGTTTACCGCCGCCTGCCAACGTCATACGCGTTGGTCGGCGGCCGCGAGCTGGTCGTTCCCAAGGAGAAGCAGGACAAGTTGATGGACGTAGAGATGCCGCGTTTCCCGATGCCTCCCTACGACTACATGGCTTACATCGAGTACGAAAGCCTGCCCGGTGAGCGCGTCAAGCTTGGCGTGCGCATGAAGGAAGAGAATGGCGGGGTTGTGGTTGAGGCGGTTGTGCCGGATTCAGCCGCAGACAAAGCAGGTGTTCTCGCAGGAGACATGATCATCTCCATCGACGCCTCTGTGATCGCAGACAGCTTCGATTTGGTCTATGAAGTCAATCAACGCGTCAGTGGTGACAAAGCGGCGCTGGTCGTGTCGCGGGACGGTCAGCAGCTCGAACTCACGGTCACCTTTACCCCCCTGCCAAAAGCGGACCCACACAGCATGAAAGACCACAAAAAGAAATAAGCACCACTCTCTCTCTGCGTAAAACAAGACAAGAGCCGCATGGGCAACCGTGCGGCTCTTGTCTTATATTTCCAGCGCTATGTCGGTTTTACGCTTTTCCGGCGCTCCCCAAAACAGCCTCATTCTTATGGTTGAGCAGCTTGACCAGTTCCTTGCGCGCCGCGCCAAGATACTTGCGGGGATCGAATTCACCCGGGTTGTTGGCCAGGTGCTCACGAACCTTGGCGGTGACCACCAGCCGTCCGTCGGAATCGATATTGATTTTACAGACAGCACTCTTGGCCGCTTTCCGCAGCTGTTCTTCAGGCACACCCACAGCGCCTTCCATCTTGCCGCCATACTGGTTGATCAGAGCAACGTAATCCTGTACGACGCTCGACGCGCCGTGAAGGACAATCGGAAAACCGGGGATACGCCTTTCAACTTCCTCAAGGATGTCAAAGCGCAGCGGTGGCGCTTCTTCGCCTTCCTTCAGTTTGAATTTGAAGGCGCCGTGACTGGTGCCGATGGAAATGGCCAGTGAATCAACGCCGGTTTTCTTGACGAAATCCTCGACCTCTTCCGGTTTGGTATAAGTCGACTTTTCAGCCTGAACGTCGTCCTCGATCCCTGCCAGGACACCGAGCTCTCCTTCGACCGTAACGTCAAATTGATGAGCGTAGTCAACAACCTTTTTGGTCAGGGCAACGTTCTCCTCGTAAGGGAGATGAGAGCCATCGATCATGACCGAGGAGAAGCCATTATCCACACAGGATTTACAGATCTCGAAGGAGTCGCCATGATCGAGATGCAGGCAGATGGGAAGTTGCACGCCCATCTCCTCGGCCATCTTCACGGCGCCCATCGCCATGTAACGCAACATGGTGGCGTTGGCGTAGTCGCGGGCGCCCTTGCTGACCTGGATAATGACCGGAGAGCGGCTCTCGACACAGGCCGTAACGATCGCCTGAAGCTGCTCGAGATTGTTAAAGTTGTAAGCAGGGATGGCGTAACCACCGGCCATCGCCTTGGCGAACATGTCGCGAGTATTGACCAGACCGAGTTCAGAATAATGGACCTTGTCGCTCATCAGAAAAAACCTCCCTGTTTGGTGAATGCTAAGACGTTTCGATAAACAGCCCTTAATACCAATTCGGTTCAAGACAAGTCCAGACTAAACTCCTGAAACAACTCTGCGCCTGTTGCATATTACAACTCCTTGGACTAGGCTTAACAGCACGGCAGACAGAAACTCATATCGTAGCAGCGGAAGGAAGCAGACATGAATCTTGATAAAAACGAGCAGTATTTTTCAGACTGGAAACAGCGTGAGGAAATCGCGGAAGCGATGCTTCCAATCATCGGGCAGCTCTACCGCGACCGCGGCATTGTCGTCACGGTCTACGGGCGCAGCCTGGTGCACGGTTCCATGGTGGACATCCTGAAAGCCCACCGCTTCGCCCGGCAGATCCTCGAAAACGAGTTGTCGGTACGCGACACTTTCCCAATTTTACAGACGATGCACGGTCTCGACCTGGCGCCGACCAGGATAGACATCGGCAAGTTGACGGTCCGCTATCAGGCACAGGGCGCCGATTGCGACATGGCTGCTTTCGTTCGTCAGGAGCTGGCAAGTGCCAACACCGGCCAGGCCTCGCTTCTCAATGAGCCATGCGACGTTGTTCTTTACGGTTTCGGTCGTATCGGGCGGTTGTTGGCAAGGATTTTAGTGGACAAGACAGGCGGAGGAGACAAACTCCGCCTGCGTGCGGCGGTGGTCCGCAAAGGCGGTGAAGACGATCTGATGAAACGTGCCAGCCTGCTGCGCCGCGATTCGGTTCATGGCCAGTTCAATGGGGCCATCACCATCGATGAAGAAGAGAATGCAATCATCGCCAACGGCAATTTGATCCGCCTCATTTATGCAGATGCTCCCGACAAGATAGATTACACTCAATATGGCATTGAAAACGCAATCCTGATTGACAACACGGGCAAGTGGCGTGACCGCAAAGGCCTCGGTCGGCATCTGCAAGCCAAGGGCATCAGTAAAGTCATTTTGACTGCTCCGGGAAAAGGGGATATCCCCAACATCGTTTTCGGCGTCAACAACGACCTGCTGACAAACGATGAGACGATCTTCTCGGCAGCCAGCTGCACGACCAACGCCATCGTTCCCGTACTGAAAGCAATCAACGACAACTACGGGGTCGTGAACGGTCACGTCGAGACCTGCCACTCCTACACCAACGATCAGAACCTGATTGACAACTACCACGACAAACACCGGCGTGGCCGCAGCGCCCCGCTCAACATGGTCATCACCGAGACCGGTGCGGCGAGCGCTATCGCAAAGGCGTTGCCGGAACTGACTGGAAGGCTGACCGGTAACGCAATCAGGGTGCCGACACCGAATGTCTCACTGGCGATTCTCAACCTGACCCTGGAGAAGAAAGTCAGTCGTGAAGACCTCAACAACTACTTGCGTGATGTCTCCCTTGACTCGCCGCTGCAAAACCAGATTGACTACACCAACTCACCGGAAGCGGTCTCAAGCGACTTTATCGGTTCCACCTATGCCGGAGTTGTTGACTCGATCTCGACAATCGTCTCGGAAGACCGGATCGTTCTCTATGTCTGGTACGATAACGAGTTTGGCTACAGCAGCCAGGTCGTAAGACTGGTGCAGAATCTGGCAGGGTTAGAGCTACCGGTTTTGCCTTTTTAAACTTTCACCATACGTTCAACCATGGGGCGGCGGATGAAAAATCTGCCGCCCTTCGCTTTTCGGCATTTGCCCTTTGGTCCAGAGCGCTTCACGGCTCCGCTCATTGACAACAGGTTCAATGACACGGTCAGCGGTGCCGTTTTTTGGCGATATGGCACGACAGGGATCAGCCTTTTGACGCACAACACACTCGCACTCCCGGAATACGCGCACCCCAAATCGGGTAATTTTTAGCACAATTCAACAACTTGCATATTTAACGGATCAGTTGGCATAGATTGTGAAATCGAAATATATGAAAGACAATATTTAGGTCAGATCATCTCAATCAAGACTGGACCGCTGCAGAAGAGAGCACGACGGGCGGTAACAACCAAGGATACGGAGGCATTCGAATCATGAAAAAACTTATCAAACCAGTACTTTTCATTACCCTGGCAGCATTCATTTCCACAGCGGCCCTGGCAGCCGAAGGTGGCAACCCGCGCAAGGGCAAGCATCTTTTCAAGAAGTCCTGTAAAAGCTGTCATTCCAGTGGCGGCGAAGGTGGGGAGGTCACCCCCATGACCAAGACCCAGTCTCAATGGGATCGGGTTTTTGAAAAGAAAAAGCACAACGAAGAAGGTTGGAAGAATCTTTCGGAACAGGACTTGAAAGACATTCAGCAGTTCCTGTTCGATCACGCGGCAGATTCTCCTCAACCTCAGACTTGCGGTTGATCTGATTGAATGTAGGGGAATCGAGTACTGACTCACGTTTTCTTCATCGGAGGTTCAAGCATGAAAAGCAGTCTGAAATCCCTCACATTCTCTGGTTTGATCCTGCTGGCTGTCAGCCTGTTCGCGGCTTTCACCGCCCAGGCGGCGGCAATCGAAGGCGGTGACGCCAACAAGGGCAGAAAGCTGGCGCTGGAAAAGTGCAAGTATTGTCATGTCGCCGGAGCCGATGGCGGCACCATGACACCACTGTCTAAGACTCAAAGCCAATGGGCACGTTTCTATGCCAAGGACAAGCATAACAAGCTCGCTCCTGGCAGCCTGGGACAAGATCGAACCTAACGAACTTATCGACATCATGCAGTTTATGTATGATCACGCCGCGGATTCTCCTCAACCGGAGACCTGCGGCCAATAGTTTTTTCTCTATTTTCAGGAGGCTTAAAATGAAGAAATTTCTTTACCTGATCATGGCTGCCCTGCTGGCGTTGCCAGCGACCGCTTTCGCGGCGGGCCATGAGGATGCCATGATCTCGGAGCTGCAGAAGCAGATCCAGGAGCTCAGCGAGGAACTTGAAGAGCTCAACGATCGTGTTGATGGTGCCGAGCGTCATGCCACCCTCGACCGCATTGAGTTCAGTGGCGACCTGCGCGCCAAGGCCCACAGCCTGCACTACCAGGACGTAACATTCAACCCCGGCATCAATGTTGACATGACTGACTTCTTCATGAAGGCAGGAGCGGCGATGATGCCGAATGCGCCTGCTTACCCACTGGGTCAATTCAATGCCTACAATCCGATGGCAAACTTCCCGGTTGGCCCGAACAATCCGCCAAGCTTCATTGACGGATCGTTGAACCCCACAGCCCTCGACAGCATGTTCTACGGCCTGGCCGGTGCCAATCCTGATCTGTACAACAACCTGCTCATGATGATGAACAATTTCAACCCGATGGACCCCAACACCCATCCGGGCGTCATGATCTTCCCCATGGGGCAAAAAAATACCTACGACATCAACAACGACGTCCTTTACACCTCCCGTCTGCGCCTGAACATGAAAGCCAAGGTCTGGGATAATGTCAAATTCTCCGGCCGCCTGCTCATGTTCAAGAACTGGGGCGACTCCACCGGTTCTCAGGTGTTTGATTCCTGGAACAGGTTCACCATGGACGCCACCAACAGCGGCAACACCTCCGATGATACGCTGCGTGTCGACCGCGCCTACTTTGACTGGAGCAACATCGCCGAGAGCGGCGTCTACGTCTCGATCGGCCGTCGCCCATCCACGGGCGGTCCCCCGCTCCAGTACCGCGAAAATGAAATGCGTGGCGGCACCCCGACCGGCAACGTCATGAGCCTCAACTTTGACGGCATCACCATCGGTCGCAACATGGAAGACGTGACCGGCATCGAAGGCATGGTCGCCCGCTTCTGCTACGGCCAGGGTTTTGAATCGGAATGGGGCAACGGTGAAATGTTCAATGAAATCGTCACCAAGGACACCCATTTTGCCGGAATCAACCTCGACGTTCTCAACGATGGCACCAACTTCCTGCAATTCACCGCCTTCAGGGCCATGGACCTCAACGACGGCTTCAAGGGCGTGATTGCCTTCCCGACCCAGTACGGAGCCATGTTTGCACCGACCCTGTACAATGACATGCAGAAGTTCCCCAACTTCAACTTCGTCACCCGCGTCCAGCCCAGCACCACGATCGGTGACATTGACCTCGGCGGTATCGTTTTCTCTCGTGAAGAAGAGAACGGCATCAACTGGTTCGTTTCCGGTGGCATGACCATCCTCAGACCGAACAACAATGCCGGCATGTTCGGCGGCATGGGCAGCGACGCCATCTTCGAAGCGGAGCTCAACTCCAACGGCACCGAGGTCATCATGGTGCCTAAAACCGCGACCAAGGCAGATGACGAGGAAGGTTACGGCTTCTATGCCGGCGTTCAGATCCCTGCCCCGATGGGCAAGCTTGGCCTCGAGTACAACTACGGCTCCGAATACTGGACACCGTTCACCCAGGCCGTGGATGACGCCATTGGCAGCAAGCTGACCACCCGCGGTCATGCAGGTGAGGCTTACTACATCTTCGACGTTAACCCGAACATGTTCATCAAGCTCAGCGGCATCTACTACGACTTTGAGTACACCGGCAGCGGTTCACCCGTCGGCAAGCCTCAGAAAGTGGATGATGTCAAGGATGGCAAGGCATACTCTCTGATGCCTGTGGTCGACACGGCATACGACCTGAACGCTTCGTTGACGGTCACCTTTTAATTCGTACAAAGCATGGGGGAGAGGCGAGCCTCTCCCCCTGTTATTGAATTTAATTAATCTATATATCAATATATAATATTAAGTTGCCAACAACCAGATCTCTGGTAAACATAAAACATTTAGAAACACTAATCCGGACCAGATCTAAGGAGAGTGAACGATGAAACGAGTATTAATGTTGGGTGCGCTGCTCTGCACCATGCTGCTCGCTCTGACCGCGAGCCATGCGCTCGCTGTCGAGAACGACCATTCCTACTACCTTCAGGGGCCCCTTGAAACCGGCCCCGAAGTGACAGCGCAATGCCTGAAATGTCACGAGAAGCACGCAACTGACTTCATGAAGACAACTCATTGGAACTGGGCCCAGGAACAGGTTGTCGACGGTAAAAAGGTTGTCCGCGGCAAGAAGAACGCCATCAACAATTTCTGCACCTCGATTTCCGGCAACGAGCCACGCTGCACCAGCTGCCACGCCGGCTACGGCTGGACAGACTCCAGCTTCGACTTCACCAATGCCGGCAACGTCGACTGCCTGGTCTGCCATGACACCACTGGCACCTACGTCAAAGAAGCCACCGGAGCAGGCAACCCTGCCAAGCGCGTCGATCTGGTTTATGTTGCCCAGAGTGTCGGCAAGCCCAGCCGTTTCAACTGCGGCACTTGCCACTTCTACGGTGGCGGAGGTGATGCGGTCAAACACGGCGACCTGGATTCCTCGATGGAATACCCCACTCGTTCAGTTGACGTGCACATGGATGCCGACGGCAATGACTTTGCGTGCACGGAGTGCCACGTCACCAAGGAACACGCGATCCCTGGAAGTTCACTGGCGGTATCGCCTGGCGGGACCAGTCATTTGTCCTGTGCCAAGTGTCACGAAGAGGCCCCCCATGCACAGACTCGTCTGAACAAGCATGCGGAGGATATTTCCTGCCAGACCTGTCACATCCCCTTCTATGCCAAGGAAGTCCCCACCAAGCTGTCCTGGGACTGGTCAACAGCCGGACAGGACATTGAAGCCCCGGTTGACGAAAACGGCAAGCACTCATACAACAAGAAGAAGGGCCACTTCACCTGGGGCAAGATGGTGACGCCCAAGTATCTCTGGTACAACGGCAGCGCCAGCGCCTACAACCGCGGTGACAAGATGGACCCGGACAAGGTCACCATGTTGACTTATCCCAATGGCAGCATCAAGGACGAGAAGGCCAAAATTCACCCCTTCAAGCTGCATTCCGGCAAGCAGGTTTACGATTCAAAGAACAACTATTTCATCACCGCCAAGGTCTTTGGCGACGGCGGTTACTGGGTCGACTACGACTGGGACAAGGCGGCACGTCTCGGTATGGAAGCCAGCGGTCTCCCTTACAGTGGAGAGTTCGGTTTTGCCGCCACCGAGATGTACTGGAGCATCAACCATATGGTCTCACCCAAAGAGGACGCCCTCGGCTGCCTTGACTGCCATGGTGACAACGGCCGCATGCAATGGCAAGATTTGGGCTACAAGGGCGACCCGATGGACAACCCTAAATTTGCACGTTCCAAATAAGCCTCCTGAACTTGTTTGGATTTCGGGGACCGGCAACCAGCCGGTCCCCGTTTTTATTTATGCCGCGAAAGGATTGAGTTAAGGGTAGTAAATCAGTTGATTTTTCCCCGGATATGGATATGATGATGGCTCAACAACAAAATATCTAAGGAGTCTTTTCCATGTTCGGACTAGGGACAACAGAACTGATTATCATCCTTGTGCTCGTCATGATTATCTTCGGTGCCGGAAAGCTGCCACAGGTCGGCGGAGCACTGGGTAAAGGCCTGCGCAACTTCAAAGACGGTGTCAAGGAAGGTAACGAAGAGAAATCGGAAAAGGATCCGGATAAAATCGATAGCGACGGCCAGGGAAAGTAACTCCGACCGGTATGCAGCAAAGTCAGGCAGAAGGCGTCTTCGTAAAGGGGACGCCTTTTTCATTAGCCCAGTTCTGACAAGAGCGAGTCGGCTTTGGAAGACGCTTCTGACACTTGCCAGAGCATGGGGCACCGTGCTAGTTTTCTCATTCGCTTTTCAGGAGAGATCAGGCCCAGGAGGTTTATCAGAACATGAAGATTACTCGTACCGAAGTCGAGCATGTCAGTCGCCTTGCGCGGCTGGCATTGAGCAACGAAGAGCTCGATGCCCTGACCGGAGAGATGGACGCCATCCTCGACTATGTTGAGCAGCTTGCCGCTCTTGATACCGAGGGTATCGTGCCAACGTCCCACGCCGTACCGATGGAAAATGCCTTTCGGTCAGACGAAGTCAAAGTCGGGTTCACCCCCGAGCAGGCTTTGTGTAATGCCCCGGATGCGGCAGAGAGCGCCTTCCGGGTTCGCCGGGTCATCGAATAAACATATTTATTACGGACATCAATCATGACGATTTACGATCTGAGCCTGGCTCAGTTACGCACCAAACTGGACAACCGGGAGCTGTCTGCCGTTGAGCTGACAAAAGCCTACCTTGAGCGCATTGCGGACACCAACCCTGAGCTCAACACCTTCATCAGCATCTGCAACGAAACTGCGATTGCAGAAGCAGAAGCGGCCGACCAGGCCATCGCTGCGGGCAAGGCGCAAACCCTGACAGGGCTGCCGATCGCGGCAAAAGACATCTTCAACACCGCCGGCCTGCCGACCACCTGTGCGTCGCGCATTCTGACAAATTACATCTCTCCTTATGACGCAACAGCCATCGCCCGCATCAAGGAGCAAAAAGCTGTCATTATCGGCAAATTGAACATGGATGAATTTGCCATGGGCAGCTCCAATGAGAACAGCGCCTTCGGCCCGGTGCGCAATCCTTGGAATCGTGACCTGGTCCCGGGAGGCTCTTCGGGAGGCAGTGCCGCGAGCATTGCCGCCCGTCAGGCGGTTGCGGCACTGGGCACCGACACCGGCGGCTCGATCAGGCAGCCCGCCTCTCACTGCAGTGTTGTCGGCCTGAAACCAACCTACGGTCGCGTCTCCCGTTACGGCGTTATCGCCTACGCTTCATCGCTGGACCAGGTCGGACCGGTGACCCGCGACGTGCGAGACTGCGCCCTGATGCTGCAGGCCATTGCCGGTTACGACCCGGCAGACTCAACCTCGGTCAACACCCCGGTTGACGACTACCAGAGTCACCTGACCGGAGAGCTTAAAGGGTCTGAAAATCGGTTTGCCCAGAGAGTACTTCATCGAAGGGCTTGATGAGGATGTCAGACAGGCCGTTGATCAGGCCGCGGAGAAATACCGCGAGCTTGGTGCGGAACTTGTTGAAGTCAGCCTGCCTCACACCTCTTACGCGGTGGCCTGCTACTACCTGATTGCCACTGCGGAGGCCTCCAGCAACCTGGCCCGTTACGATGGTGTGCGCTTTGGACTGCGCGCCGACAACGCCGAGAACCTGATCGATATGTACATGCAGAGTCGCGCCGCCGGATTCGGTCCGGAGGTCAAACGCCGCATCATGCTCGGCACCTACGCGCTGTCTTCCGGGTATTACGATGCCTACTATCTCAAGGCCCAGAAAGTCAGGACCCTGATCCGCCAGGATTTTCTGGATGCCTTTAATAAAGTCGACGCCCTGTTGACACCGGTCGCACCGACTCCGGCGTTCGCCCTGGGAGAAAAAGTCAACGACCCCTTGCAGATGTATCTGTCGGACATTTACACCATTCCCGTCAACCTGGCCGGAACCTGCGCCATGAGCCTGCCGTGCGGCTTCTCGACAGACGGACGGCCAATCGGGTTGCAGCTGATCGGCAAGCCCTTCGACGAGGGGACCCTGTTGCGCGCGGCTCACAGTTACGAGCAAGCGACACAATGGCACGAGAAAAAAGCAGCCATCTAGAATTCATGAGCGCAGAATTCGTGCTTCTCGAATTCTGGATACGAGGTTTTCAATGAGATACGAAACCGTCATAGGTCTGGAAGTCCACGTCCAGATGACCACCAACACCAAAATTTTCTGCGGCTGCTCCAAGCAGTTCGGCAAGACGCCCAACTCGCAGACGTGTCCGGTCTGTCTCGGCCTGCCGGGAGCCCTGCCGGTCCTCAACCAGAAGGCCGTGGAGCTCGCCATCAAGACCGGCCTGGCGACCAACTGCCAGATCGCGCCACGCTCGATCTTCGCGCGCAAGAATTATTTCTACCCGGACCTGCCCAAAGGCTATCAGATCTCCCAGTTCGAACTGCCGATCTGCGAACATGGCTGGCTGGAGATCGATCTCGAGGACGGCGGACGCAAACGGATCGGGATTACCCGCGCCCACATGGAAGAGGACGCCGGCAAACTGATCCATGGTGACACTCCGGAAACCGCCGGCAGCTCGCTGGTGGACCTCAACCGGGCTTGCACGCCACTTTTGGAAATCGTCTCGGAGCCGGACATGCGTTCAGCCGATGAAGCCATCGACTACCTGAAGAAGCTGCACCAGATCGTCGTTTATCTGGGCGTTTGTGACGGCAACCTTGAGGAAGGCAGCTTCCGCTGTGACGCCAATGTCTCGGTGCGTCCTTATGATCAGGAAGAATTCGGCACCCGCGCCGAGTTGAAGAATATCAATTCGTTCCGCTTCATCAAACAGGCGATCGAGTACGAGGTCGAACGACAGATTGACCTGATTGAAGGGGGAGGGAAAGTTGTCCAGGAGACACGTCTTTTCGACAGCAACACCGGCATGACCCGCTCCATGCGCGGCAAGGAAGAGGCTCACGATTACCGTTACTTCCCCGACCCGGACCTGGTTCCCCTGGTGATCAGCCCGGAATGGATTGATCAAGTCCGCGCCACCCTCCCTGAACTGCCGGAAGCAAAACGGGCCCGCTTTGTCGAATCCCTGGGGTTGTCCGCTTACGACGCAGGCGTGCTTGCCGCCGATCGGGACACGGCAGATTATTTCGATGCCTGCGTCAATCTGGGCAGCGACGCCAAAGGCTCTGCCAACTGGATCACGGGTGAGGTCATGCGCAAGCTCAAGGAGACCGATACAGAAATCTCCGAGGTGCCGATTTCACCGGAGCAGCTGACCGGATTGCTGGCCCGCATCGCAGACAACACCATCTCCGGAAAAATCGCCAAAACCGTTTTTGAAAAGATGTGGCAAAATGGCCAGACTGCCGATGAGATCATTGCAGCAGAAGGTCTCAAGCAGGTGACCGACACCAGCGCCATCGAGGGGCTGGTCGACCAGGTGATTGCCGCCAATCCCGACCAGGTCGCCGAATACCTCGGCGGCAAGGACAAGCTGATCGGCTTTTTTGTCGGCAAGGTCATGCAGGCCAGCCAGGGCAAGGCCAATCCCGGCATGGTCAATCAATTATTGAAAAAGAAACTGACAGGGAACTGAATCATATGAGCAATTGTGCCGCTTTCCCCAATGCCGGAGGCATCCGCCCGATCAAATATCAGGAAGGTGTTCTGCGCCTGATTGACCAGCGTCGCCTGCCGACCGAAGAGGTCTGGCTGGAGTACACCGATTACCTGGAGGTCGCCGAAGCGATCCGCAGCATGGTGGTACGCGGGGCGCCGGCGATCGGCATCACCGCCGCCTATGGCGCCTACTTTGGCGCCCTGGCCATCAAAGCCGAGACTTACACGGACTTTATCCGTGAATTTGACCAGGTCTGCGAAGTCCTCGCCGGGACCCGGCCCACAGCGGTCAATCTCTGCTGGGCTCTCGAACGCATGAAGAGCCTGGTGCGCGCCAACGATGACCAGCCGGTCGGCAATCTGAAGATCGGCCTCGAGTACGAGGCCATGGCGATCAACGAAGAAGATGTGCGCATCAACATGAGCATGGGGCGTCATGGTGCTGCGCTTCTGCCAGACGAGGTCCGCATCCTGACCCACTGCAATGCCGGAGCCCTGGCGACCGGCGGCTACGGCACAGCCCTGGGTGTCATTCGCGCGGCCGTTGCCGCCGGCAAACAGGTCTCGGTGTTCGCCGATGAGACCCGTCCCTTCCTGCAGGGCTCGCGCCTGACCGCGTGGGAGCTGCAGAAAGACAATATCCAGACCGTCCTGATCTGCGACAACATGGCCGGATACCTGATGTCCATGGGTATGATCGATGCGGTGATTGTCGGCGCCGACCGGATTGCCGCCAACGGTGATGTCGCGAACAAGATCGGCACTTACACCGTTGCCGTACTCGCCAAAGAGCACAAGATCCCCTTCTATGTCGCAGCGCCGATCTCAACCATCGACCTGCAGATCCCTGACGGTTCTGAAATTCCGATTGAGCAACGCGACACACGCGAAGTCACCCATCTCGGCGAGCAGCAACTGGCACCGGCAAACATTGCCGTCCTCAACCCGGCATTTGACGTGACTCCGGCCCGCCTGGTCAGTGCCATCATTACGGAGTATGGTGTCGCCAGCGGCGACTACACCAAGCAACTCGCAGCTTTTGTTCAGAAGGGGACATGAGCCATTTGACGACTTTCGCGGACAAACAGGGATGGCACGAACAGATTGTGGCAGGCGACGAAACAGCACTTGCTGTCATTGCTGCCAATGCCGGTTTTGCAGAACCGGCAAAGACCGCGGCCAACCTGGTGCTGCTCCATGAGGTCCTGGCAGACCCGGGACTCGTCACTGACCTCGCCGGGCTGGCTCTCAACACCGCTGATCCGGACCAGGCTCTTAACAACCTTGAACGTCTCTGTGGAACCGTTGACAAAACCGACCTGCCGATTGCGCTCATAGATCAGACTGCCGCCAGGCAATTACTGACCATACTCGGCGCATCGTCCTTCCTCTCGGGAATTCTTTTTCGTCGCTCCAGCTACTTCACCGGTCTTTTCCGCAAGGGTCAGATCAACGAAACAAAAACTGAAGATCAGATGCGCGTGGAACTGCGCCAGCTGATCGCTGACGATGCCGACACTGCGGCGCTGAAGAAGGGGCTGCGACTCTTCAAGGCTCAGGAGATACTCCGCATCGGAGGACGTGACCTGTGCGGCCTGGCGGAGCTTGAAGAAGTCACAAGAGAGCTTTCAGCCCTTGCTGCCTCGACCCTGCAGAGAGCCTATGAAGTCTGCAGCGTTCAGCTCAAGGCCGAATATGGGCTCCCCATGCTCGACGCCGACGAGGGCCTCTCCGAGCAGGAAGCAGAGTTCACCATCTTCGGTATGGGAAAATTTGGCGGCTGCGAGCTGAATTTCTCATCTGATATCGACCTGATCTATTTCTACAGCTCTGATCGTGGCCAGACAACCGGGATCACCGACCCCGTTCGCGGCCAACGGAATCGAATTTCGCTCCACCAGTACTTTGTCAAGCTCTCTGAACTGATCAGCAAGGCCATCGGCCAGGCAACCGAAGACGGCTTTGTTTTCCGCGTCGACCTGCGTTTACGCCCCGAGGGCAACAGTGGCGAGATGGCCAATTCCCTCGCCGCCGCTGAGATTTACTACGAAAGCTGGGGGCAGAGCTGGGAGCGCTCGGCCATGCTCAAGGCCAGTCCGGTCGCAGGTTCAAAAGAACTCGGTGACAGGCTGCTGAAGCGGCTGGACCCTTTTATTTACCGGCGGCATCTCGATTACGCCATGATCGATGACATCAAACTGATGAAGCAAAAGATTGACCGCAGCCTGACACGCGAGAAGGAGGGGGAGCTGAACCTCAAGCTTGGATACGGCGGCATCAGGGAGATCGAATTCTTCATCCAGGCCCTGCAGCTGATCAACGCCGGCAAAAACCCGCAGCTGCGGGAGCGTAACTCCCTGCGGGCGTTACTGACTCCTCTGCGACGGGCGTTCATCACTGCCGAGGAACGCGACAGCCTGAGCGCGGCTTACCGGTTTCTGCGAACCGTTGAACATCGTATTCAGGTCGTCAACGAACAACAGACTCACAACCTGCCGGTCCGACCTGAGGAGCTCACGGCTCTGGCCAGGCGCTGCGGTTTTAGCAACACCGATGAGTTCATGGCGGTCTTGAAACAGCACAGAGGCAATGTCACGGCAATTTTTCGTGATCTCTTCTATACCAGTGAAGAGGAGTTACCATCGCAGGTCAGCTCCGAAGTTGGCTTTCTGTTCGACGTCAGCGCCGATCCTGATCTCTGCATGGACATCCTTGAAGAAAAGGGCTTTCGCCCATCCGGAAAATGCCTACGAGAGTCTCAAAGTACTGCGGCAGGGCGGCACCAAGGGTTACCTGACGGAGCGGGCACGTCGACAGCTTGACCGAATCGCACCCACTTCTCTTCCAGGAAGTACTGCTACAGTCCCGATCCTCCGATGGCTCTGGCGAATATGGAAAAGTTTCTCGAAGCGTGTCGACGAGCGCGGGGCACCTATTACGCTCTTCTCGCGGAGAATCCGGAGATTATCAAGGTCCTGGTCTCTCTCTTTGCCACCAGTCAGTTCCTGTCACGGAATTTCATCCAGCACCCGGAAGTTCTCGACTCACTGGTGTCCAGGAGCTACGCCAAGAACATCAAGGAACCCGACGACCTCACCGCGGAGCTGTCGGACAGCTTGACAACGCATCTCATTACGAAGAGAAGCTGAACACCCTGCGCCGCTTCCGCAATGAGGAGTTCCTGCGTATCGCTCTCAACGATATTCATGGTCACACTCCCCAGGGTCAAACCACTCGTCAGCTTTCACTCGTGGCCGACGTCTGCCTGCAACAAGCCCTGGTCATGGCACGGGACGAGCTGCAGGAGCGTTACGGGCTGCCCTATTGCCAGGACGACAACGGCGCATTTCATGAGGCTGAATTCGCGATTATCGGCATGGGCAAACTGGGTGGCATGGAATTGAATTATCATTCCGATCTCGACATCATCTTTATTTATGAAGGCGAAGGGGACACCCGTCCGGTCTGAAGGAAGGCGACCCGGCGCGGTTCAGGGCACAGACCAACAAGCAGTATTTCATCCGCCTCGCCCAGAGAATCATCTCGGTTCTGACCCTGATCACCCAGGAAGGACATGTTTACGAGATCGACACTCGTCTGAGGCCATCGGGCAACCAGGGGCCGCTGGTCACTTCGCTGCCGGCTTACCGTGAATACCACGAGGGCTCTGCCGCACCCTGGGAGCGCCAGGCCCTGATCAAGGCCAGGGTCGTTGCCGGAGCAGAGAGACTGGCGGACAAGTTCTCGAGGCTCTGACGGCTGAAATCGTCTACGAACGCCCGTTGCCGGAAGACCTCGCGGAAGAGATCTATCGTTTCCGACAGCGCATGGAAAAAGAGCTCGGCAAGGAAAGCGATCAGCATCCGCAACATCAAAACCGGTCGCGGCGGCATGGTTGACGTCGAGTTCATCACCCAATATCTGCAGTTGCGCTACGGCCGGGAGAAACACGCGCTACGTTGTCCGCAACCTGGTCGAGGCCCTTTTTGTCCTGCATAGCGAAAACTTGATTTCGACATTGGACTATGAGAATCTGACGTCTGGCTACAAGTTCCTGCGCCGTCTGGAAAACAAGCTGCGCCTGGTTCATGACCAGTCGGTCAACGAATTGACTTCCGACCCGACGGCTCTGGCCAAGCTCGCCCGGCATCTTGGCTACGCGGAGACTTCAGGACATCCTGAAAAGATTGTTTCTGGCATGAGTACGCCCATACGACGCAAACGATCGAGAGATACTTTGACCGCATTCTGACACAGCACGGAGAGACGTTGACATGAGTTCTGAGGGGGACAGCAAAGCACATTCTGATTGTCGACGACGATCCGAACATCCGTCGCTTTCTTTCTGAATCACTGCGTCTGCACGGCTACGAAGTCGCACAGTTTTGCCGACGCAGAAGCAGCGCTTCTGGAGTTGGACAATCATGATTTTGACCTGGCCCTGCTGGACATCCTGCTGCCGGGAACCAACGGCCTGCAACTCTGCCGCCAGTTGAGGTCCCTGCCGAAGACCAGAGACCTGCCGATCATCATGATGACCGCCTTTTACAAGCAGGCAGACCACATCCGCGACGCCCGTGAACAGTATGGTGCAACGGACTACCTGCTCAAGCCCTTCCCTCTGAAAACCCTTCACGAGAAGATCAATGCCCTGATCGGGGCTCCGAGCCGCAACGTCGGACTCAGAGCGTCTCAGTATCGAAGGGACGCTCTCGGAGACGGCCTTGCCGCGGATTCTGCACAACCTTTACAGCCTGCGTGCAACCGGCCTGCTGCATCTTGAACACAACGACTTCAAAAAGGTTGTTTATGTTCGCAACGGCTATCCAATCTTCGTTCGTTCAAACCTGGTGCGGGAGTTTCTCGGTCAGATGCTGGTCCGCACCGGGCATCTCAATGAAGCGGAACTTGAGACAACTCCCTCAAGAGCGCCAAAGAGAATGGGCAGCGGCACGGCATGGCCCTGATCGAAATGGGCTTGCTCACGCCCCACTCAGCTCAACGACATCCTGCGGAATCAGGTTCTGGAAAAACTCCTCGATATCTTTTCCTGGCCAGATGGCAGCTACCGTTTTGTACAGGCCCGCGAGTTTAAACAGGGCGTAACCAGCATTGACCTGTCACCGGCTAACCTGATCCAGCAAGGGTTGCGCGACCATGCCAGTCGCGAGCAGGTCCTCAAAATGCTCGAGCCGCACCTTGACCGCTACCTGCAGCAAGCGGAGAACCCTCTGTATCGCTTTCAGGAGATCCAGCTCTCGACCAATGAGCAGCGCATCCTGGAAAGCTGTCAGGGAAAAACGACCCTGCGTGAGATTCTCAAACGTTATCAATTGTCGCGCAAGGAGGCAGAACCGATGCTGGCCACCCTCTTAAGCACGGGGATACTGGTTGGTCGACTCGAACCGGAAGTACCAATAGATATTCCGAGTTTGTGATGAGGCAGAAGAGCTACGCGCCCGCCGTGAAAGCTTCCTCAAAGACTATGCGTGGATGATGGAGCAGGACTATTTCACCCTGCTCGGCGTGAGTGAATCTGACTCCCGGGATCAAGTCCGAAAGGCTTATTACAATCTGGTCAAAAAATATCATCCGGATCGCTTTTTTGAACAGGACGTCCTGCCGGAACTGAGAGACAAAGTCAACGCTCTTTTCCAACGTATCAGCGATGCGCACGAAACCCTGAGCGACGCGACCGCCAAGGCGCGTTACGTCAGTGACCGCAGAGGTGAATCCTCCAGGACAACGACCAGCCTGGAGACTATTCTTGAGGCGGAGACCGCTTTCCAGAAGGGGATGGGTCTCTTCCGAGCCAAAAAGTATAGCGAGGCACAAACAAACTTTGCCAAGGCCCTTACCTTGAGTCCCAACGAAGCAGAGTACCTCATGTACCAGGCATGGTCTGCTTACAAAGCAAACAACAAGTCAGCTGAAGCGGTGGTCGCTGCCCGCAAAAATCTGATGCGAGCAACGGAACTAAACCCCAAGTTAAGCCTGGCTCACCTTTACCTGGGCTACATCTGTAAAGACGAAGGCAACGAACACGAAGCCCAGCGCCGATTCGAACGAGCTATTCAGTGCAACCCGAAATGTACCGAAGCCCTCCGCGAGATACGACTGATGAGTATGCGCAGAGGGAAAGAGGAAAAAGAGAAAAAAGGCCTGTTCGGCAAGATGTTCAGTTGAGCTTCAAACGGTTTGTCATAGTCCAGGGGTCGGGCAAAAGATCAAGCCAACTGAGGCAGGGTGCGGCGAAGGGAATCTTTTCTCTGCTGCAAGCACGTTCCACGCAAATCTTTTCAATAAAGCCTCGGCGCATATTGCATTCCTGATCACTCGATGGCTTGAAGATTACCCCCACTTGGGGTTGCGACCGGCCAGAAGAATCTCCGGCAGGAATGCAATATAAGACTTCTGCAAAGAGTCTCAGGGCCTTCCCCGCCAGCTTCACCTCAATTTCCAAGGATCTTGCCTTGCGGAATTTCTTTTGCGCAGACAATCCGCCCGCCGCGATCAGAGAGAGAGATCAGGCAGCCTTCCAGCCACTCATTTTCAATCTTCAGGTCAACCTCATGTTTCCATAACAACACGAATATGCCGGCGCGGAGTGGGGAAAAAGTTACTTCGAGTAAATGATAGAGGCTTGTTAAGGAGATGGGGATCGTCAGAAAGCTTCCCTCCACGAGTGGCATGGGCGTCAACCAGACTACATGCTCAACGCCTGGCGGCAGATTCCAGACCACGCTCGGCAAAAACAACCTTCGCAGTAGTCAGATCCTCTACAACAGTGTACTTCCAGTCCGCCAGTATGCTGCTGAACAGCCGGCGAAATTGCTGGTTGCGTGTTACCACCGCAACCGCCCTGATTTCAGATTGCTTACCCCCTAACAACATTGTCGTTATCCCTCGTCTTAATTCACACAAGCAGCCAGCATACCCTGTATCCGACAGGCTTGATGACGCCTGCAGGCATCAAGATCCCATCCAGCCTGATCATCTCCCGATCCAGCAGGTGGCGCGGTCGCACATTACTCAAAGCGCGGATCATGCTGCGTTTCAGATGGCGGTTCTCCTTATGCAGTTCCGCGAGCAACCGTTTCATCTTCTGACGCTTCTGGTCCTCCAGCCCCATCACGGGACAGCCGCAATCGATCGTCGGAAATTCGTTTTGGTGCGCGAGCTTGATTATATCGGATTCTTCGACATAAACCAGCGGCCGAATAACCGTATGCCGTTTATTATCCGCGAGCAGCTTGGGGCTCATAGCAGCCAGAGTGCCGACATAAAACTGGTTGAGCAGCAGGGTCTCGATAAAATCGTCAAGATGGTGACCGAGAGCAATCTTGTTGCAACCGAGTCGATCCGCAACGGTATAGAGTACTCCGCGTCGCAAGACGGGCACAAAAAGAACAGTAAGAGGAGTCTGAGTGACGTTTCTCTTCGATGATCTGTGAGCAGTTGGTGGCCTCCATATGGACCTGGAAACCGCACCCTTTCAGGTAATCGGACAGAACCTCTTTGCGATAACCAGGAAAACCAGCATCAACATTCACGGCAATCAATTGATACTGAATCGGAGCGCGAAGACGCAACTGTTCGAGGATGTGCAACAGGGCATACGAGTCTTTCCCGCCCGAGACAGCGACCGCAATCCGGTCGCCATTTTCGATCAGTGCAAAATCGCCAATCGCTTTTCCGGTCAGCTTCTTGATTTTTCTGAATTGGGGGTTATCGAGCAACACGAGCGGCAACCTGCCTCAGCCTTAAGATTAATGTTGACCTGAACATTCAGGTTTCATTAAAAGTTCGGCCATTTAACGATATCCGGGGAATTATTTCAAGGAATGAAAGCAACGGCGGCTCTGAAACCGCCGTTGCCCGAGGGTCAGGATGAGGGAAACCGGTTAGACCTTTGTCTCAAGGTGGTGATCGGCGTGAGTTGGAGCCAGGCCGATCAGTTCCCGAACATCCTCGAGAGCCAGGTACAGGGCGGGGATCAGCACAAGCGTGATGCCGGTGGCAAAAAGGATACCGAAAGCCAGGCTGATCGCCATGGGCACCAGGAACTGGGCCTGTACACTCGTCTCCAGGATCATCGGCATAAGACCGAAGAATGTCGTCAGAGATGTCAGCAGAATCGGCCGGAAGCGTCTTTGTCCGGCTTCCATGACCGCCTCCCGCAAGGGCTTGCCCGAGCGCCGGACACGATTGACATAGTCAATCAGCAGCAACGAATCGTTGACCACCACGCCGGTCAGGGCAACGATACCGAACATGCTCAGGATACTCATATCGTAGCCGAGGATGAAATGCCCGAGAATCGCACCGACGATGCCGAAGGGGATTGCGACCATGATCAAAAGCGGCTGGGAATAACTGCGGAAAGGAATCGCCAGCAACGCGAAAATCACGATCAGCACGAGCTTGAAGCCATTAAACATACTCTCCATCGATTCACGGCGGTTCTTGTCTTCTCCCTCCATGTCGTAGCTCAGGCCGGGGTAATCTGCCATCAGTTTCGGCAGGTCGGTCGCCTTGATTGCTGCGACGACCTCCTCTGCATTGGCGATATGACTGTCGACCGTCGCGGTTACGTTAATGACCCGCTTGCGGTCGCTCCGGTTGATCTTGCTGAATCCACGGCTTTCAACCAGGGTCGCAGCCCTGTCCAGCGGAATTTCACCCCCATTTGGCGCCCGGATACGCATGGTTTCGAAGTCCCAGAAGCGTCTCCGGTTCTCTTCCGGGTAGCGGACCAGAACCTTGACCTCATTACGGCCACGCTGCAGGCGCAAGGCCTCGGAGCCGTAAAAGGCGCCACGCAGTTGTCGGCCAAGGTCCTCTTCTGTAATCCCGAGGGTCCGTGCTTCTGCCTTCAGACGCACCTTGACTTCTTTTTTCCCCAAAGTGTAGTTGTCGGTAATGTCGCCTGTGCCCGGGTAGGTGGCAATCAGTCCCTTGAGGCGCTCCGCAGCCTCATCCAGAACCGCAAAGTCCTCATGGGCCAGCTGGATATCAATATTGGCGCCGAGGTGAATCAGGTTCGAAGCAAAGGTTAATTTTTCAACGGCGGCGATTTCTCCCACCTGCTCGCGCCAGCGATGGGAGATCTCGGTCGCCGGGACTCCGCGCAATTCACTCGGTGTCAGGAACATGGCAATCGTGGCAAGGTTCCCGCCGGCGCTGGAACTTGAGCCCCCGGACCTCTATCCGTTGTCGCCGCACCGACAACCGCGTAGACGTGACGCATCACGGAATCAGACTGCGGGCGCTCCTTGTCATATTCGGCAATCACGTCAAGACCGGCGTTGACGATCTGTTCCTGGATCCGGGTTGTCAATTCCACCGAGCTCCCCGGCGCCAGTTCAAGATCGACCTTGATGACATCGCCATCGACATCCGGCATAAAACGGAACTTGACGATCCCTCCACCGACCAGACCAACGCCGGCCAGCAACAGGACTGCGCAGGCGGCAGCAATCGTCGTGTAGCGATACTCCAGGCAGAGAGTCAGGGTCTTCCGATAGGGACCATCGATGAATGTCTGCAGAGCCTTGCCGAAACGCCTGCGGTTTCTGTCGAGACCACCCAGAAAGCCGCCTGAGTCCCGGCGTGGTTTGCCAAACGCCAGGTGTGCCGGCAAGATAAAAAGGCACTCCACGAGGGACACCAGCAGGATGGTAATAACGATCGCCGGAATGACCATGATGAATTTGCCCATGATGCCGGTGGTGAAGAGCAGGGGTAAAAAGGCGGTCACCGAAGTCAGGATGGCAAAGATGACCGGCTGGGCGACCTCGATCGCGCCATCGACTGCGGCATTCAGGTAAGGCTTGCCGGATTGACGATGGTCATAAATGTTCTCACCGACGACGATCGCATCATCAACCACGATGCCAAGCGCCATGATAAACGCGAAGAGCGAGATCATGTTGATCGAGACGTCGATCGCCGGCATGAAAAGCAGCGCCCCGCAGAAAGAGATGGGGATGCCCAGCATCACCCAGAGAGCCAGGCGGATTTCAAGGAAAAGACCGAGGGTGACAAAGACCAGCACCAGGCCGATCAGTGCATTCCTGACGAGCAATTCCTTACGGCTTTTGAACAGCTCTGAATTGTCATTCCAGGTGGCCAGGTCGACAGAATCCGGGAGCTGGCGACGCTTGACCTCGACAAACTTTTTAACCGTATCGGAAATTTCCGTCGGCTTCTGCTCCCCGACCCGGTAAACCTTGGCCATGGCGGCGGGCTGGCCATCGAAGAGTCCGAACTGGTCGGTCTCTTCGAAGCCGTCCTGGATGGTTGCAATGTCACCCAGGGAGACCTCTGTGCCATCGGCCGTTGTCAAAACGACGATACTGGCGTACTCATGTCCGACATAGCGGCGCTCTTTGGTCCGGATCAGGATTTCCCCCGAGCCCGCCTTGATGGTTCCGCCGGGGAGATCGAGGGAGGCCTGTCGCACCCTTTGGGCCACCTGATCGAAGGTCAGGCCGTAGCGTCGCAGGTTCATTTCATCAATTTCGATCGCAATTTCGTAGGGCCGCACACCACTCAGATCAACCTGGGTGATCCCCGGTTCCAGCAACAACTCGTCACGAACCTGCTCGGCCAGCTCACGCAAACTCCGCTCCGGCAGCTGGCCAAAGACAACCACCGAGATGACTTCGCGCCGGTTAAGCAGTTTGCTGACCACTGGCTGCTCCGCATCCTTCGGGAAGGTCGTAATCCGGTCGACTTCACTCTTGATGTCCTGCAGGACCAGATCGATATCCGCATCCGTTGTGACCTCAGCGATGACGGTTCCGTAACCCTCTGCGGCCACAGACTTGACCTGTTTGATGCCATCTACTCCCGTCAGGTTTTCCTCGATCTTGAGGATCACCCCCTCTTCGACCTCTTCCGGACCGGCACCAGGATAGGCGACGCTCACCATAATCCGGTCGAGCGTAACGTCCGGGAAGACCTCCTGCTTGATGTTAAAGCCGAGGATCAAACCACCGGCGATCAGGACAAACATCAGCAGATTGGCAGCGACATGGTTCTCCGCCATCCAGCGAATGGCACCGTTCATTATTCGGCCTCCTGCGATTGCGGCCGCAACAGCATACCTTCAGCAGCACCGGACAGGTTGGTCAAAACGATCTTCTCGCCTGCATTCAATCCGGAACGGATCAGGACTTCATCACGTTCGCGGCGAAGGATCTCGACCTCGCGGATATTCAACCGATTCTCATCATCGATAATCCACAAGGTGTCGTTATCACGCAGCGCCCCGCGCGGCACGGCAATGACATCAGTGAGTTCTTCCCCCTGCAGATGAATTTCCACAAACATGCCAGGCAGGAGATCATTCAGAAGGTTTGCGCCATCGAGATCCTGCGAAAAGGGATCATTGACCGTAACCACCACGCGCGCCATCCTGTTGCGCGGGTCAATTTCGCCCAGAGCGCGGGTAATCTCTCCCTGCCAGCGGAAGGTCTGCCCACCTGACTTCAGCTCAACCTCAGCTTTGGACCCCTTTTGCCCGGCGCCGCTGCGGGGCACCTGCAACCAGGCAAGTTCATCGAGGGGAAGTGGTACCTCAATTTCGACCTGATCAGTTCCGGCCACTGTCGCCACAGGGGCTGTCGTATTGATAAACTGACCGATTTCAAGCTGTTCGCTGCGCACATAGCAATTAAACGGAGCAAACACCCTGGTCCTCTGCAGGTTGAGTTCGGCCTGCCTGACATTTGCCAGGGCAGCATCCCGCTGCGCCCGGGCACTTTTCAACTGGGGTTCATAGACGACCAGGGGGTTGGGCTCCAGAGCGCTGTCAGTGTTCAGTGCATGCCACTCCTTGCGCGCCAGGTCCGCCAGGTTCTCGTTGCGCAGCAGCTCAAGCTCCGCCTGGGCCAGGTTCGATTGAGCAAGAGCGATCGCCAGTTGGTAGTCAATATCTTCGATGGCGAAAAGCAATTCACCCTGTCGAAAAACCCCGCCGGCAACCATCTGCGGTGAAAGCTCGCTGACACGGCCTTTCACCTGGGGTGTGATAGCGACTTCATAGCGCGACTGGGCACTGCCGGTCGCACTGACGACCACCCGGCGGTTGGATTTTTCCAGTGCGGCCACTTCGACCAGTGGTCCGAGGTAAGGGCTCTCATGAGGCTTGGGCGTCTGGCGCGATTTGATCAGAACAAACGTTAACCCCAGGGCGATCGCAATCACCAGGAAAGGCAATATGGCACGCTTCATTTTCATTATTTCTTTTCCTTCTCTAGCTCAAGACGTGAATTCATTTCGGTTCGCATCCACTCTCCTCCCAGCGCCCGCGCCAGGCTGATGCGATCAGCAAGCAGTTGTCGGCGCGCGGCGAGGAGACGGCTATTGACATCAAAATCGGTGCGCTGGGCTGTCAGAACGGGGAGGTAGTCCACCAACCCGGCAAGATAGCGCTCTGTAGACAACCTCAGGGTGGCACTGGTCGCCTGCGCGGTTTCGGCAAGCCGTTCAATACGTTGCCCCGTTGCATAGTTGTTGATCAGGGCATCCTCGATGTCCCGGAAAGCCGAGAGAACTTTCTGCTGATAGGCGGCCACAGCCTCTCTCAGGGCCGCCTCTCTTCTATCGACCTCGGCCAGGCGCCGTCCGCCGTCGACAACGGGCATGGCCAGGTTACCGAGCAGACTCCAGAATTCACCTTTGATCAAGCCGGCGGTGACATCTTGACGAAGAGAGCCGTAGCCACCGGACAGGCTGATCGACGGGAAACGATCGGCAATGGCTGCAGCGACCCGGGAGTCAGCGGCCTCGACACGCTGCAACGCCGCCTGAAGATCCGGACGTTGACTGATCAACTCGGCAGGCAGACCTGTGGCAAAAAGTTCGGGAGCAACGGGCAACTGTTCAAGGCTGCCGCCAGAACTGCGATCCGGATAGCGTCCGATCAGAACAGCGATGGCGTGCTCGGCTTCAGCCAAGCGCGCCTCAAACAGGTAGCGGGCCGCCTGTGCCGCAGAAAGATTCTGCTGCGCCTGGTACATATCGACGGCTGGAACCAGGCCCAGGTGATAACGATTTTCGACACGTGCTGCCGTGTCGGCAAAAGAGACAATGGATTGTTCGGTCAGCGCCAGCTGCGCGCGCTGCTCAGTAGCGAGGAAGTAAAGATCTGCCAGGCGCGCTGACAGCCCCATGTACAGTGTCTGCACATCAAGTTGACCGGCGGCCAGCTCTAATTCGGCAGCCCTGGTCTGCGCGGCCAGTTTCCCCCAGAGATCCAGTTCATAACCGGCGGCCAGCGACAGCTGCTGAGTGTCCCCGATAAAATCGTCATTCAGGCCCGGCTGGCTTGAACGGCTCTGGCTTGCTGCGCCCGAGAGAACCGGGGACTGGGCGCTGCGCGTGATTCTGAAAGAGGCTTCGACCTGCTCCAGGCGCGCAAGTGCCTGTGTCATTTCCAGGTTCTGTTTGAAGAGCTCTGTCATCAACAGGTTCAGCCGCTCATCATTGAAAGCGAGCCACCACTGCTCGACCTGCAAACCGGGCTCAGCGGCAGGCTGTTTGTTCAGGTACTCTGCTGGAAGCTCGACCGGCAACCCGACTTTGGTCGGGCTGTGTAAGGAACAACCTGTGATCAGAAGAAGAGTAAGGAGAACAACAAAAGGTCTCATTCCTTGACCTCCATGCCTGCAGTCGCAAAGTCGAGGAAGAGTTCGACCAGGCTGGCGACATCCATATCGACACTGACGTCCTCGGGCACCATGGCATGACGCTCATGGCAACGCATGATATGGCTCAGTGAGCCGAGTGCAAAATGAAGCCGCCAGAACAGGGTCTGACGGGACAACCCTGGCAGTGAGAGACTCAGAGCTTGAAAGAGTCGATTCATCAATGGCTCCATGTGAGACAAAAAAATTGCCATCGCAACGCCACGAGGCTCGGCGAGAATCCTGCCAATCAAGGCCACGAAATCCTCGCTGTCAGAGCCCTGAAGACGTAAACGCAGAGTCGGTTCAATAAAGGTCCTCAATACGTCGCGACATGCAGGCGCCTCCCCGAGTTGCCCCGTCAGACTCAGCAAGGCTTCAAGCTGACCGAGGCGGACTTCGTTCAGAGGATTAAGCCGTCGCTCTATGACCGCCTCAAGCAGGGCTTCCTTGCTGCCGAAATGATAGTTGACCGCGGCCAGGTTGACCCTGGCCGCAGCAGTGATAGTGCGAAGCGAGGTGGCGTGGTAGCCATCACTGGCAAAGAGGTGCTCCGCGGCGTTAAGAATTCTCTGTTTGGTGTCTGGTCGGCTCATCAGGTCACAACAACTCCACAAATGAAGAGATCAAGGGTGGCAATCATACGATTGTATTAAACGAGTGTTTCATTTTGGTCAAGGGAATTTTTCTGAGAGATCAATCGTGATCATTGCTGGCAGACGGCTCAACGTTGCGTCAGGAAACTTTCATGTTAGCCTTTAACCTAAAGGTGTGCCAACAAGACGGGTCCTCAGTCAGCGCCACCCTTTTGCAGGATATATCCCTATGTTCACATGGCAACGTTTTCTCATTGCGAGCTGCATCACCCTGCTTCTCGCCCTGTTATTCATCACGCTCATTCTACCGGGCATCGTCAGTCACCGCGCCAGGAGCTGGGTCGCCGCAGAGACCGGCAGAACCCTCGAGATCGAATCGATCAGCATCAACCCCTTCAGCCTCAGCGTTGAAATTCGTCAACTGCAGCTAAGCGATACGAACCGGAGCAATCCATTCGTCTCCTGGAATCTGCTGAAGGCCTCTCTGAGCATCTCGTCCCTCTATCATCTCGCTCCGATTGTCGACGAATTGCGCCTCGAATCCCCTTATATCCATCTGGAGAGGTTGACAGCTGACACTTTCAACTTCAGCGACCTGCTCCCGGCAAGAGATGAGGAACTGACGGCAGGCTCCACAGATGAACCGACACGGTTTTCAATCAACAACGTCTCGGTCCATGATGGTCAAGTCGACCTTGTTGACAGCAGCCTCGAAGAACCTGTCCACCACACGATTCGCGACCTGCAGCTTGCTTTGCCTGCCATCGGGACCTTGCCTTACATGGTTGACAATCCCGTGGAGCCGCTGTTCCGGGCCGTTATCAACCATGCAGAGATCGACATCGAGGGCAAAGGGAGACCTTTTTCCAGCACCCGCGAGATGCAATTCGACCTGGTGCTGGACAATATAGACCTCCCCTTCTATCTTGCCTACGTCCCAATCGACCTGCCTGTAGAGTTGCGCAACGGCAGACTGAGTGTCGACCTTGATATCCTCTACAGCATATCTGCTGAGAATGGAGGCGATCTGGCGCTAAGCGGCAGCGTGAACCTTGCCTCACTCGATATATGGGACCGGCAGCAGGAGAAGCTTTTTTTCCTGCCGCTGCTGCAGGTTGAGATCGCTTCATCGCGACCCTTGCAACAGCAATTACACCTCTCGGCCGTGCGCGCCTACAATCTCGAGGTCCAGCTGAAACGAGATCAGAAGGGCGCATGGAACCACTCGAGGATGGCATCGGGCGAAACTGGGCAGCCCCCCTCCGGAGAGGAGGAAACCTCTCACTTAAAGCTGCAGATCGATGCGATAGAAATTCGTGACGGGGTGATTTTCTTCGAAGACAACCTCCCGGCTGCGGGGTTCAATACCGTCGCACGGAACATCAATATTGACGCAAACGACTTCTCCCTCGACGCAAAAAAAGGGATCCCCCTCAAGCTCTCGCTGGAGACAGACCGTGATGAGGTTGTCAGCATCCTGGGAGAATTCATGCTGGACCCGTTTTCACTGGAGCTGCGAACAGAATTCAAAAATCTCCACGTGGGGGCCTACGAGCCTTACTATCACGACATCTATTCAGGGCCCCTTGGTGGGAGACTCGATCTTCAGGCGGGCCTGTCGATCAATCCCGAAGAATCGCTGTTGATCAGCAACGGCGGGGTCAAGTGGCAGCAGGCCTACATGGCCTTTAACGAACAGGAAGGTATTGGTGCCGATCAGGTCAGTATCTCCGGAATCTTTTTCAACCTTGATGAAAACCGGCTTCAGGTCGATTCTGCCTCTTATGAGGATGGCCGCGTTAACTTTTCGCGGGATCAGGCCGGTCACTGGTCATTTCTTTCGAGAAACTTTCCGCTTCTGGCAAAGTTAACCGAAACACCGGGTGAGTCACCGCCGGTAAAAGACGCCGCCGTGGGCCCGGCCTTCAGTTACCATATCGGCGAGTTTGCCATCAAGAACTGGTCGTTCAAGGTCAGGGACAATCTTCCAGAGACTCCGGCCAATTGGGAAGCCAGCAACTTCAACCTGACCTTCAACAACCTGGCAGCGCCCGAAAAGGTCGAAAGCCCATTTACATTTTCAACGACTTTCCAGCAACGCGGGAAGATCTCGGTCAACGGCACAGCGTCCCTCGCCAACCAATCGGTCAGCATGAAGACCGATTTAAGCCGCATCCCTCTATCGGGCTTCGCTCCCTATATCGCTGATAGGATGAACCTGATCCTTGCTGACGGCTATCTCGACGCGCGATTGAGGAGCAGTATCAACGCTGGCTCCAAACAGTTGCAGGCAACCTACGGCGGCGATATCGGCATCAGCCGCTTCCACTTGCTCGACAGTCTGTATCGTGAGGACCTTTTGAAATGGGACAGCCTTCTATTATCGGCGATCAGTGGCCAGTTGGAGCCTTCGTCCTTAAAGATCGGGTCTATCACCCTGAGTGATTATTTCGCCAAGGTTCTGATCGATGAACACGCCCGCCTGAATCTCAAAGAGGCCCTGCGCAGCAAGGCGACGCAAACTGCAGACATTGAGGAGGGCAACGTTGCAACGCCAGGGGACGGAAGCAAGACAGGTCCGGACGAAGAACAGACCGTGTCGACACCGGAGATAGTGATCGACACCATTACCCTGCAAGGCGGCCGGGTTGACTTCACGGACCGCAACCTGCCGCGCCCATTCCACGCGGACATGCGTGAACTTGGCGGCAGCGTCCAGCACCTCAGCTCCGACCCCGCAACCCGGGCGGAAGTCGATCTCAGGGGGCACCTCAGCAACCAGTCGCCCCTCGTGATCACCGGCAGCCTGAACCCCCTGGCAGAAAAACTCTTCCTCGACCTCAAGCTCAGCTTTAACGATATTGAGCTGAGCCCGCTCTCCTCCTACTCGGGAACCTACGCAGGCTACCTGATCGAAAAAGGAAAGCTGCACCTGGCTCTGGAATATTACATTGAGGACGATCAGCTCAAGGCCAGCAACGAAGTGTTTCTCGACCAGTTCAGCTTCGGAGAATCCGTCGAAAGTGAAAAAGCGACAAGCCTGCCAGTCAAGCTTGCCGTTGCACTGCTCAAGGACAGAAACGGTGAGATCCATCTTGACATCCCCGTCTCAGGGAGCATCGATGACCCGCAGTTCAGCGTTACGGGGGTTGTCTGGACGGTCATCAAGAACCTTCTGGTAAAAGCGGCAACGTCACCATTTGCCCTGCTTGGCGCCCTGATCGGTGCAGGTGAGGAGGACTTCAGCGACATCAGCTTCGAGTACGGTTCCGCACGCCTGGAGACTGCAGAACAGGAGAAACTCCTGAAAGTGTCTCAGGCGTTGCAGGAGCGCCCGGGCCTTGACGTTGAAGTGAGTGGCTTTTCTGATCCGGACAATGACGTGGAAGGACTCCGCAGGGAACAACTCAGCATGGCAACCAGACACCTCAAATATCTCGAACTGGTCGAGGCAGGTCAATTGCCTGAAGGCACACAGGAAGAGGACGTGGTCATCCCTGCCGAAGAGTATGGTGACTACCTTTGGCAAGTTTACCGAGAAGCAGACTTCCCCAAACCCCGCAGCTTTATCGGCATGACGAAAAAACTTCCTGTTGCGGAGATGGAGAAACTGATCTACACCAACACGCCTGTCACCGACGAACAGCTGTCATCGCTGGCACAGGCACGCGCCAGGGCCGTACAAAACTTTCTGGTTGAAAAAGGCTTGTTGGCCAGCAAACGCATCTTCTTAACGAAGCCAGACCAAAAGACGCAGGCAGATCAGGAGTCAGTCTCTCAAGCCCGTGTCGGGCTGAGTGTACAAGTTCGGTAATCGTGGCACTTGTTGACCGAGCACGACGTCCCTTCCCGTGACGCCTCGTACGTCTTCTTGTTTGTGGTGCATCACTATTGACCAGCCCGTGTTTCAATTCCTGAAAATATATTTACACCGGAAGAGGAGAGCTAAACCTTGTTCATGAATGCTCTTTTGCGTTATCCTGTGCAACGTTCATATCATTTGCCTAAGGAGTGAGAGAATCATGCTTACACGTATTGTCATTTTCCTGTTAATTATAGGGTTGGGTTACCTGAATTACACGACGCCGAAAATTGAAGCACATCAAGCCTTCCTGCTGGCTGAATTGCAGCAGAGCTACCCTGTGCCGGAAGAGATGCAGGAGAAGATCTGGCGAGAAGTCGATTTCACGAATTTTATGGTCGTTTCATTTATGAAAACCAGGGAAGGCAGCACGATGATCTCCTATGGTTTCCTCAAGAAAGTCAAACTGGTCGACACCGAGTGGGTCGACAAAATCAAGGCCAAACTGCAGAGACAGGCAGAGAGCTATTAACTGGCCCTGCGTCGGGTTGCGCAGATAGCTGGCGGGACGTAAGGCTCTCCCGGAGTCGATGCCCCTTCTTTTCTATCGCCGACACAACTTCATTGACCTTTGCAATCGTTTTCCCCGGGATTGCCGAACTGCCTGAAAAATCAGGTAAAAAATGACAAGAGATAAAGCAGCGAAACTGTGGCCAATCTTGATCTTCTCCTCAGCAATCTGAAAAAGATCGACTGGCGCCTGTTGACGCGGCCGGTCATCCTGAGCGTACTGGTCGGTCTGGTCACAGGCAGTGCTGCGGTGCTTTTCTACTTCGCAACCAACAGTATAGAGCACCTGTTTCTGACCAACCTGGCTGGTTATCATCCTCCTCAAGAAGGGGCTGAGGCGGTCTTGGCCATGGGTGATAAAATGATCGACACCCTGGCCATGGATCACAGATGGTTTTTGTTCCTGATCCCCATTATCGGCGGATTAATCTCGGGGTTCCTGGTCTTCAAATTTGCCCCGGAGGCTGAAGGACATGGGACTGACGCTGCAATCGACGCCTTTCATAACAAGGGGGGTATCATCAGGGGGCGAGTTCCGATCATAAAGGGCCTTGCCTCCATGGCAACGATCGGCACCGGCGGTTCAGCAGGCCGCGAGGGACCAATTGCCCAGATTGGTGCGGGTTTCGGTTCGTTTATTGCCGGGAAATTAAGGCTGACGTCCTCTGATCGGCGGATACTGTTGCTCGCCGGAATGGCCGGGGGGATCGGAGCCACATTCCGCTCTCCCCTGGGCGGCGCCCTGTTCGCCGTCGAAGTTCTCTACAAAAACCCCGAGTTCGAACATGAAGGACTGATCCCGGCGATCATCTCCTCAATTACGGCGTTTTCCCTCTTTGGTGCCACAACCGGCTGGAAACCCCTGCTGGAAACCCCCGAGTTCAGCTTCGAACATCCACAGGAGCTCATTTTCTTCCTGCTGCTCGGAGTCGCCTGTGCCGCACTCGGCAAGTTGTACGTCAAGTGTTTCTACGGAGCCCAGCATCTTTTCAAGCAGTGGGATTTCCCGATTATGCTGAAACCAGCTGTCGGCGGCTTTTTGCTCGGCCTGCTGGCCATGGTGGTCCCCCAGGTCCTCGGTTCCGGCTACGGTCTGGTTCAGGCCGCCCTCTATGGCAAAGTGGCTCTCTGGGTCATGCTGATCGTTGCCTTCGCCAAAATCATTGCCACCAGCCTCACAATCTCCTCCGGCGGCTCGGGGGGGGTCTTCGCCCCCAGCCTGGTCATCGGAGCAATGCTTGGCGGCGCTTTCGGCGCCTTCGCAGAGCTGCTGTTCCCGGCCATGGTACACGATCCGCGTGCTTACGTTCTCATCGGCATGGCAGGCTTTTTTTCCGGAGTTTCCAACACACCGATTGCCACGCTGATCATGGTCAGTGAACTGACGGGGAATTACGGTCTCATTGCCCCATTGATGCTGGTCTGCACCGTGGCCATGATTATTTACCCGCGTAATTCCATCTACCAGAAACAGCTGAATGGTCGCATTGATTCACCGGTTCATATGGGCGATTTTATCGTCGATGTGCTCGAAGGTATCCGGGTCGAAGATTTGCACGATCACGGCCGGAAGCCGACCCTGATACCCGAGGGCTTGCCCCTGCCGGAGATTCTCAAGCTGATCGCCAATGCCGAATGCGCATACTACCCTGTGGTCGATGATGAGCAGCGCATGACCGCTATCTTTTCGGTGAATGACATAAGAAGGATTCTTGCCGAAGACCTTCCTCCCAGCCTGGTCCTGGCCAGGGATATCGCCATCTCCCGCGTCATCACGACGACGACGGACGAGTCTTTGACGGAAGTCATGCGCAAGCTGTCCAGCCGAGGCCTGGAAGAGATTCCGGTCGTCGCTGCGGATGACCCACGGCGCGTCCTTTTCATGCTGACACGCCGAGCAGTTCTGGGACGTTACGCTGCGGAACTTGAGAAGAAAAAAGATCACTACACAACGGACTGACAATCGGTGGGCTTCTGGTGTCATTGATTGGCCGGCCAGGTAAAACCATAGAACCGTGATGACGACTCAGCGAGCTTTAGAGTTGACAGATATCTCCGCCAGAATGGCGGCGCATCGCCCCGAGCTGCTCGCTCCCGGCAACCGTGGGCACGCAGCCGTCGCCATGCTCATCAGAGAAGCGTCTCTCTCGCCGGAAGTGCTCTTTATTGTACGCGCTGAACATGATCGCGACCCATGGTCCGGTAATATCGGCTTTCCAGGTGGGCGGCTTAGCAACAGCAATGAATCACCACAACAGGCCGCCGAGCGGGAGACTCACGAAGAACTGGCTCTTTCTCTTGACCAGGCCCGACATCTCGGCCGGCTCAATGATCTCTATGGCGCAACCTTGCCGGTCCTGGTCTCCTGTTTTGTCTATCAGGTCCACGAACCGCTCATATTACGACCGAACCGGGAAGTCGCCAGAACCTTCTGGTATCCGTTGCAGGAGCTGATGAATCCGGAACGTCATCAGCACCAGACTTTTTTTTACCGCGGCGAAGAACGCACGCACCCGGTTTTTGATCTGCGTATTCCGCACCAGCCTCCCCTGTGGGGGATCACCTACCGGCTCATGCGTAATTTTTTCGAACTTTGTCACCTGGATTTCGGCTCAGCGGAGGAACATGACCCGGGTTGATTCTGATGCGGCACTTGCCTCACGATCATTCTGCGCTACAATTCCGAGACCATTTCAATACTCTGAGTTTGGTCTCCGGGCTCTTCACACACCGGGCCCCGCCAACCACCATTGACAGAAGAGGGCACCTGATGAACAATCGTCATTTCCGCAGAATCCCTTTTGAAGCCGAAGTCACGCTTCGTTCTGGTCCTGATGCCTGGTCCGGAGAACTCCTTGATGTCGCGATGAAGGGCGCCATGGTTGGCACCAAGGCTCCCCTCCCCGCGAGCCTTGGTGCTGAGTACAGCCTCTGTATTTCCCTGAACGGGACCCCCATCTCTCTCGAGTTTCAAGCGGAGCTGGTACACTGCGAAGAAAATCGCTACGGGTTCAAGTTTATCAGTGAGAATCTGGAAACCCTGACCCATCTGCGCAAGCTGATCGAACTCAATACGGGAGATGCGGAAGCAACGCGGAGCGAATTATCGGCCTGGCTCAGCGGCTGAGTCTCTCAAGTCACATGTCCTAAAAAAGCAAGGCAGCCCGGTCAGGCTGCCTTGCTGCTAAGAGTCTCTGGCACTTCTATTCAGAGCCAAGCCAGTGAATCAATTGAAGGGCCAGTTGGCGATTGGAGTCAGTAAGAAAACGATTCTGGAATAGCGCATCGTCACCGACCACAACATACCTGCCATGCCCGATCGACTCCGGCAACCATGACACCGAAGGCCTGCACAGGCTCCCCTTTTGAAAGCTGGTTGTCACGACTCAGGTCAACCCAGCTATACTGACTGGTCTCCGCGATAATTTTACTGTGTGGTGCTGTTCCACGTAAGGCCCACGCACCATAGGCGGAAAAACTGTCGAGTCCCTCTGTGATGGGATGCTCAGTCATATTGACGACTTTGAAATTGAGAGGATTTCCATCGATCGCCTGGCTCGGTTCACGCAGGGTCCCATTGGTGAAATCAACATCCAGGGCGATGTAGCAATCTGGCCACAGGCGGCGCAATATGCAACAAAATCGCCAGGCCTCCCCCCGCATCGACGAATTCAACAACAGCCTCTAGTTCACGATCTGACAAGGGCAGAAAAGGGCCAGAGAGTACCAACACATCAACGCTGGACAGGGTCTCTCTGGTCAAGCCATCAGCATGGTTTGTCACCGTAAAACCGTTGGCCTGATAAAGTGCCGCCAATTCGGATAAATCCAGAGCCCCGCTCCTGTTTGTGACAAAGGGCTGACCGTGTGATTCGTCGAAAAGCACTGTCTGAGCAGCAACGGAGCGGCACGCCAAGACAGCACACCGCCGCGACCAAGCAGAAAGAGAATACGCAAAGAAAAGGGCATGCCAGAACCTCCGGGCAATGGGTTTGTTGGGGCTTCTTGTCCACGTATGGGAGAGGGGAGTGCCTAACGTGAATATGACGGCGATTTCAACTCTCATTCAGGCCACGTTGTTTTCATCGTCGGCAACCATACCGTAACAATTACCAATGGGTTGTGTGCCACGAACATCCCGGGAGACGATAACTTGGTCAACGTCTGGGACGACCATAACGATTACAGGCGACCAGCGCTTCGACGCATGGCCAACCCAGGAGCCCCGCCCTCTGCCATTCGGGTCAATTCCTCCAGGGCGGAGCGGTTATCGAAAGACAGCGGTCGATAGGGCCGCGGCGAGAGGAGAGCATCATAAACATCACATGCTGCAACCATCTCCACGACCGGGTCAAGCTCGGTCGTGCCGCGGGGGTAGCCACTGCCGTCACGACGTTCGTGGTGATCACGCGCCACCAGCGCGGCAGGATGCTCATGATCGCCCAGATAATAGACCAGCAGGACATAGCCGGTCAGAGGATGGTATTTAAGAATTTCCTTTTCCTGCCACGTCAACGGACCGGCTTTTTTCAGGATGTGCAAAGGAATTGAAATTTTACCGAAATCATGACTTGGGCCGGCCATGAAATTCTCCATTCCTATTGGCTCTGCATAATCCAGGCTCTTGATCAACATCGATGACAAGTTGAAAACCATCAGGATATGCCGATAGGTATGAAAATCATGCTGACGAAAATAATCGAGCGCTTTCAGCAATGGCAAAGGCAAGCGCACTCCCTGCATCTTGGCAAAGAGATCATCAACCAGTTTCTGATTGGAGAAGATGTCGTTGTAAGGGGGGATGGCCAGGAAACGCTTCAAGTCAGCTCGAACGGTGCCATATTCGAGAAGCGCACACTCTTCACGAGGCTGTAATCGACCCAGCGCGGCGATGTCTGCAGCGACCTGTTCAGTTAAGACGGTACCTGCAGGAAGAAGCTCCTTCTTATCCAAAGTCGTGACAGCGATTGGAACCTTGTACTGAAACATCGTGTTTCCCTCTATTAAGCCAGTTGGACGACCTTTGAACCCTGTGCGGGAAGGTTCGTGCGGCGATAAAACATCAAAACCGTTGCTGGATGCCCTTCCCACTCCAGCTCTGCACCAAAACGCATCTGTATCCGCTGCGTAGTACCATTCTCAGACACAGGAGAAGTCAAAAAGATGGATGAATCCTGATCCCGGCAGAAGAAGCGATCTGCATCAGCGGGGTTATCGGACCATGGCCGCAGGAAATCCTTGAGTGAACGCCCCTGTATATCATACAAGTTCACCCTGAACATAGCCTCCGCCGACTGATTGACAACCTGCACGCGCCATTGCTCATCAACGACAACCAAAGCATCGCGAACTGCGTTGAGAATCGACCGTAATTGTTCCCTGCCATTGTGCGCCTCTTTCAGTGCCGCACGAAGCGCCATCGCAGTCCTGGCACGCTCCTGAACCTCAATAAGGAGGTCTTCATTCGCCCGCTGCAACCGTTCGGTGCGCTCCTCAACCATGATTTCCAGGGTTTTGTTCCAGGCTTCCTGCGCCTGCTCTGCCAAATGACGCAACCTGATTTGTTCCGCCATTTCCTTGAACACCAGGAAGTAGAGAGTGGGGAGCACACAGATCATCAACAGCGAAGAATCGAGAAGAACGCGTAATGGCAAGGATAGCTGTTGACCCCAGGACTCCAGAAACAGCATCACCAGAGCCTCTGCCGTAAAGACTGCGACTGCCGTTAGACCAACAAGTTTGAGCATAGCTGAAATTCCCGTTAATACACGAGTGAGTCCGGACTAAACAGTACGAGCCAAAAGAAACAAGACACCGTCATTTAACGGCACAGACTGACGAAATAACCGGGGCAGCACACGTTGCATTTCTCTGGATTGTAATATTATAATGACGACAATCAGAGAAACAGGGGCTTAACGCCCGACGATGCACTTTCAGGGACCCCTCATACAGAGAATAAAAAGCAAGACCTGTTCCTTAAAATATGTTATGAATGTGCCGGAAAAATTAAGTATTTAAAATAAGAACATCAGGGAGGTTGCAAACATGGGACTCATTGACGTGCAGAAGGCGATCAAGGAATCCATCCAGACCGAGAAGGATGCCATGGATTACTACAAATATGGCGCGGATCGAATGGCTGAAGATAAAGCCCGCCGGACATTTGAAATTCTGGCCAGGGAAGAATATCAACATGCCGAATCATTTTACCGAATCTACCCCGGGGATGACATCCCTTCCTTCCAGGAATTCATGAGCGCTCCACCGAATACGGAATCCAGCTGGTGGAAAAACCTGCAGGGCCTTCTGGTCCAGGACTTTGACGAACGTAAAGCCTTGGAGCTGGCAATAGATCAGGAAGAGGCCCTGGAAAAAAGTCTCCGGGAGATGGCAGCCAGAATCGATGATCCTGATATTTCAAGAGTCTACCTGGCAAATGCCACTTCAACCCACAACCACCTGAAGCTGGTCGAAGAAGACTATAAAGCCATGCTCGGAATGAGCAGCTGATTCTGCCCTCCGGGGTGAATAAAACAACGAAAAGGCCGTCCCCGGTGGGGCGGCCTTTTTGCTGGCTTCGAAACAATACCAGAAAAAATCTGTTCGCTGTCAACCGATATCATGATAGAGGAACGGGTCCCCGTGGCTGTGCCCTCCGGGACGGCAGCGTTTCTCTACAACTCCAGCCCGTGCCAATCGAAATCCGCATAATCCGCCAGAAGCGCCAAAGGGATGAACGTATCGAGTTCCCTGTAGGGGGTCCCTGTTAATTCCCTGGTAAACGCCTCAAACAAAAGGATTTCCTGCGCGAAGACCTCCCTGAAACGCCAGCGCAGGAGATGCTCCGGCAGAGAAAGCGGGTTCCCCTCATGCAGACTGCAGACCGTTCCTTCAAAATCCTCACCACTGATATCTATATTTGGCAGTCCGTGTAACCTGCACACCAGAGGCCTGGAATCGTAGACCAGGCAGAAACCCTTGTCGTCGAGAAGCGGGCAGGGAGTCTGGTCATCTTCAGGTGTGGCCGTCCACTCCTCTTCCGGGAGTGCATTCAGGAGATAAGGAGGCTTCAATCCGGGCCAGCGTTCCAAAAGGTCAGACAAGCGTGGTTGACAACGCTCGAGCACTTGAGCCTGAACATCCGCCTTCAAACGGGTAAAACCCTCCTTCAACAACCAGGCATCCATCAGGGTGATATCGAACAGCGCCCGACAACAAGCACTGCAACCACCACGACATGACAAAGCAGATCCGCCGGCACCAAGACATGTTGCGAACCAGGTGTCGACTTCACCAAGTAACCGTCGATAAGCGCGAAAATTTGCGATCGGAGTTTTCACAGAGGGTTCGTTCTCCATTGCCGGCCGTGCCTTAACCTGATCAGGCCAGACATTAGTCTGGCCTGATCAGGTTTGCAGTCGGTTTTTAAGGTCGAGCCTATTTCAGGGCACTCAACCTGCTTTGGGCATACTTGCTCAAATCCTGACGCAGGTTATTGGTTTTGAGGGCCTGCTGATAGCAGATGAGAGCCTCTTCAGGAAGACGCTGACTCTCCAGTGCTCCTCCCAGACCAACCCAGAAAGCCCCGGTCTGTGGCCAGGCGACCAGCAGGTTGCGATAGGTCTGGGCAGCGAGAAACGGTTCACCAAGCTTCTGATACAGGGAGGCCAGCATGACATGAGTCTCCGGATCCTCTTCGACGGTCGGTAATCCACCATTCAGCAGAACCTTGGTCGCGGCATCCTCATCCCCCGCTTCGACCAGTAACCGGGCATACTTTTTCTTGAAGACAGTATAGTCGGGCGCAATGTCAAGACCTCCGGCCAGCAGCGACATGGCCTCGGCGGACTTCCCCGCCTCGATCAGGAGATCGGCCAGCAGCTCTCTCGCGGGGAGGTGCCCCGGGTAAAGCTCCAGTGCATGCTGCAGGGATCTGACCGCCAGGCCATTGCGAGCCTGAGCAAGAGCCCATTTCCCATCCAGGTAAGACTCTTCGGCCTGACCATAGGGTGTCGAGGCTTGGGACCTGGACGGCCTGTTGACAAGATCCTGAGTGACAACCAGCGAAGGATGACTGCTCAGCACCGCGCCGGGCAAATCGTCCGGATGTAAACGCTGCGGGACTTTGGCAGCCGTTTTGACCGGTGTCTCTACCGGACGGCGCTGTACAGGCGGTGTTGTTTTGACCTTACGCGGGGGTGCCTTGGCCAGCATACGCCCGGGCACCTCAGCCTCTTCAGGTTTGGCAGCAGGGACCGCCGGACTGGCCTTTGCCTGCTCAACCATGGGCGCTTTCTCAACCGGTGCCATCGCTGTCAACCGGGGCTCAACGGGAGCGGAGGCAATCTCTTCGACCTGCTCTCTCATTGTTGGAGCTGATGGAGGCACAGCCTCACGTTCTGCCATGGTCAGCTGTTCACCCTCCGTTGTCTCAAGGATGGTTTTCTCCGGCGAGGTTGAATATTCGGCTTCAACCACCTGTTGTGTTTCAGCGGGTTTGGCCGCCGGCTCAAAACCGAACATCACTTCTGAAAGCACACCGGCCAGCCACCAGACCAGACAGAGCAAGGACCACGGCCGCGCCACCCAGCACCACCGGCAGCGGCAGATAGGGGATACGCTCCGGCATCTTGGGACGCAAGGGGGCCGCCTTGGTCTTCCCGCCAGATTTTTTCTGTTGCTGCAAGGTCACGCAACATCTGGTTAATCAGGCTCATGACAACACACTCCGCAGCAGGTAGACAACCAGGACAATTTCCAGCAGAGTAATGAGCACCAATTGTGAAGTAGAATGAGTTGCCCGGCAGCAATGACCACGAGAGCTGCGTCGCATCTTCGGTATCACGGCTGGCCATCTTGACCTGCGCCAGGTCAACCGTCGCCTGCTCCCTGACCATAAGCAGCCATCAAGGCCTTGTGGCAGAGGATATTGACCAGCCGGGGGATCCCGCGACTGGATCGGTAGACGGCATCCAGAGCGGCCGTGTCGAACAGCTTGCCGTCTTTATGGCCGGCCACCTTCAGCCGGTGATGGACATAACCGGTGACGGCCGCACGATCCAGCGCAGGCAGATCGTAACTGAAGGTTATGCGCTGACGCAGTTGCCGCAGATCGTTGCTTTCGAGCATCTTGTTCAATTCCGGCTGGGCAAAGATGACAATCTGCAGCAGCTTCTGCTTTTCCGTCTCCAGATTACTGAGCAGACGCAACGCTTCCAGGCTCTCTCTGCGGCATGGCTTGCGCTTCATCAATACAGAGGACGGCCTTTTTGTCTTGCCTGACGCAAAACCACCAGTTGCTCGGTAATCCGCTTGACCAGGTCATGCATGGTAATGCCCGGCAGGGATTTTAATGCCCAGCTCTTCTGCAAGAGCCTGGTAAAGTTCAAAGGGTTTCAAAAGAGGATTCGGCAGATAGGCCGTCTGGAAATCGTTGGTCAGGGCAGCCAAGCAGTTTGCGGCAAAGGAGAGTCTTGCCTGTCCCGACTTCACCGGTAATCTTGATCAGGCCCTCGCCGCTCTGCAAAGCGACCAGCAGAACATTCAAAGCCTGTTGATGACCGGTGTAATTATAAAAAATAATCGGGATCAGGCGTCAGCGAGAATGGAGCTTCCCGTAGCTTGAAATGTTCCTGATACATGAACTGTCCCCCTCAAGTCGGCACGCTTGCCAACCTGCAAATAGTGAGTATTATATAGGCTAACTTAAAAATAAACCAAGAAATAATGACCTCTATGTTCACTTACCAGAAACGGAGCAGAGTCCATGACCCTCGCTGAACTGGCGGCCTACGATGGTCGAGACGGTCGCCGCGCGTACGTTGCCGTTAACGACACAATTTATGATGTGACCGACAGTCCCCGCTGGCAGAAGGGGCTGCATCCTCCCGATCATCAGGCCGGCAGAGACCTCACCGAGGAACTGACCAAGGCCCCCCATGTTCGCTCGGTCGTCGAACGTTTCCCGGTGAAGGGAACTCTCACGGAAGAACCTCAGGCAGCGACGACCCGCAACAACGGTAAAACAGTCATCGGCATTATCATAGCGGCGGTCATTATCGCCCTGGTGCTGTTTCTGCTGCTTTAATTTTTTAGAGCCGGCGACAAACCGGGGGCATCAGAAATCTTACTGCCATGCTTTTGTGTTCTTGATTTTTCGGGATCTCTCAGCTATGCTCCGCGCCATGTCTCGTTATGTCATTTTATTTGTCAGTATTGTTTGGGCGTCTCTCCTGCTTCTTTCCTGGAGCGACCCCACAGAGACCGCCGCCCAGCCCGCAACGACTGTAGACAGAGCCTCCTGAATCCGGTCAGGCCCGATTTCCATGTGACAGGATCGCTGGGCCCCAGCATCATGTCCCACAGCATCAGTCCCAAAGTGCACACCTTGCCGGGAACCGCGTCTGGCAAATTCCGCGTCAATCGCATTGAGCACCTCCCACTTCTTCAGGGACCAGAGCGGCGCCAGCAGCTGATCTCGTGGACCGTCACCGGTCAGCCGGTGAATCAGCGTTCCGGGATGCAGTCGTTCCATCACATCGACGACCAGCGCAACATACTCATCTTTAGTCATTATACGGACCTTGTCCTCAGCATACAATTGACCGAGTGGCGTCCCTCTCAGGACATGGAGCAGGTGGAGCTTAACGCCGTCGACCTGCAAATCCGCCAGCACATTCGCTGTCGCCAGCATGTCTGCCCGACTCTCACCGGGAAGACCCAGGATCACATGGACACAGACGCGCAGGCCACGGGATTTGGCCTCATGGTAAGCGTTCAGGAAGGTTGCAAAGTCGTGACCACGCTGCAACCAGTCAAGGGTTCTGTCATGGCTGCTCTGCAGTCCCAGTTCCAGCCAGAAGTAGGTCCGACGGTGATATTCTCCGAGAAGATCGAGAACTTCGGGGGGAGTACAGTCAGGACGTGTGCCGACAGCCAGACCGACGACATCGGCAACAGCCAGGGCTTCATCATAGAGGGTCCGCAATTGACCGACGGGGGCGAGAGTGTTCGAAAACGGCTGGAAATAGGCCATAAATTTGCTCGCTTTGTACTTGCGGGTCATGACCTCTTTTCCGTGCGCAATTTGTTCGGCGACACTCAGTCGCCGTTCAATCCCGACCGATCCCGACCCACCGGGATCGCAAAAGAGACAGCCCGGGCCCACCCGTCCACCGTTGCGGTTCGGACAACCGAAGCCGGCATCAACAGAAATCTTGTGAACTTTTACGCCGAAACGGTCCTTGAGATGTTCGGAAAAAAGCAGGTAAGGTTTGATAGTCATGGCAGGACTATGCCATTGCCATCGAACAAGGGCAAGAGGACAGACCCATTTCTGTGATTGCAGTATATCTCCTGATGGGTATAATTGCTTCGTTCCAACCTCACACACAAAGGAGCACACGATGGCGAATCTTCTGGTTATTGATGACGAAGGTGACATCCGCCACCTTTACGCCGCCGAACTGGAAGATGAGGGGCACACGGTTGTAACGTGTGGCAACCGCAGTCAGGCCATAGAGCAGTTGCGTTGCCAGGCTTTCGACCTGATCATACTTGATATACAGCTTGACCAGGAAAGTGGCCTGGAGCTGCTACAGCAGATAGCTCGCGAAAGAGAGAAAACGCCGGTGATCCTTTGCTCCGCCTTTAGTTGTTACAAAGATGACTTTTCCTCATGGCTGGCAGACGCTTATGTTGTCAAAAGCTCCAACCTCGATGAGCTGAAAAACGAAGTCCGGCGAATTCTCGCTAGGCACTGACGTGTTATCTGGAAGCCTTGCCCGTACAGCATCCAGTGTTTGGAGGAGACGCCTGTGAAAGCAGTGATCATGGCCGGAGGCTTTGGCACCCGCATCCACCCGCTGACCATCAGCATGCCCAAACCGATGATCCCCCTGATCAACCGGCCGATCATGGAGCATATCGTCAACCTGCTGAAAAAACACGGTATAACCGACCTGGTCCTGCTGCTGTTTCATCAACCCGAAGTTATCAAAAAATATTTTGGCGATGGCAGTGAGTTCGGCGTCCGTATCACCTACGTCACACCTCTGGAAGATTTCGGCACGGCTGGGGCTGTCAAGGCGGCGAAGCGGCATCTTGACGAACGTTTCATGATCATCAGCGGCGACCTGCTCACTGATTTTGACCTGTCCAAAGCCATCGCGTTTCACGCAGAGAAACAGGCGAAGGCAACCATTGCCCTGACATCCGTGACCGACCCCCTGCAGTTTGGCGTTGTCATCACCGACAAGGATTCCCGGGTGACCAAATTCCTTGAGAAGCCGGGCTGGGGGGAGGTTTTTTCCGACACCATCAATACCGGCATTTATATTCTGGAGCCCGAGGTGCTGGAGCTCATTCCGGAAGATGAGAATCGCGACTGGGCCAGGGATGTTTTCCCGGCGATGCTCGACAGGGGAGATGCACTCCTGGGTTGTACGCTGCAAGGTTATTGGGCCGATATTGGCAATCCGGCGGCCTACCTGGAAGCGTGCAGCGACATCTGTCACGGCAAGGTCGCTGTCCAGATTTCAGAGCCATTGAGCGCGGCAGACAGCAAGCTGTTCATCAGCCCCGATGCCCAGGTGGGTGAGCAGGTGGAACTTTCGGGCATGGTTGTTCTCGGTAGCAACACCAGGATTCAAGGCAACAGCAGACTCTCCAACTGCGTGGTCGGCCTCAATTGCCTGATAGAAGATAACGTCATACTCGATGAAACAGTGCTCTGGGATAACGTCTACATCAAGGCCGGGACCAGGATCTCCGGTGCCAATCTCGGTCACCGGGTCCGGGTTGGCAAGCGTGCAGTCATCGAATCGGGGGTCGTGATCGCCGACGAAACAATCGTGGGAGACGACGTCAACATTCGTCCGGATGTCAAGATCTGGCCACGCAAAGTGATCGAGAACGGCTCGACTGTTTCAATCAACCTGATCTGGGGAGAGAAATGGCGCAAGAGCCTCTTTGAGGGGGCTGTCGTGAGAGGCCTGACCAACGTGGAGATGACACCTGAATTTTCCGCGCGCCTCGGTGCAGCCTATGGCTCAACCTTGCCCAAGGACAGCTACATCCTGGCCGGTCGCGACGCCATTCGTTCTTCGCGCATGCTCAAACGATCCTTTGTCGGCGGCCTGCTTTCCGCCGGGATCAATGTCCGTGATATCAAGATGATTTCCCTGCCGGCCCTGCGCTACAAGCTGACCACCTTCGGTGAAGTCGGCGGTATTCACTTCCGCCAGTCGCCTGAAGATCCGGCAGCCACGGAAATTTTATTCTTCGATGCGAACGGCAACGAAATCACCTCGGCCGCAGCGAAAGCCATTGAACGAATCTACTTCAAGGAAAACTTTCGACGCGCCCATCATTCCGAACCTGGCGGCATTGAAGAACTGCCACGCATTTATGATTTTTACCGAGAAGGCTTCCTGCGCAATCTTGACAGCGAACTGCTGCAGAAGAGTGCTCCCAAGGTGGTTCTGGATCTGAATCACTCCCCAGCGGCCGACCTGCTGCCCGACCTGCTGACCGACCTCGGTTTTGAAACCACCGAATTGAACTCCCATATCCACGAAAAAGGCATGGATATGACCGCCGACCAGCTTGATGCTGCGCTTGACCGTTTGAGCCGGATTGTCAAAACTCTCGAGGCAGACGCCGGCTTCTGGATCGGCGCATCGGGCGAGAAGATTCGTCTTGTCAGCAGCAGCGGCCGCATTTTCTCCAGTCGCGAGGCTCTTGCCACCTTGACGGCCCTGGTGTGCGAGGCAGAGCAGGAAGGGAGCCTGGTCGTACCGGTGGCCGCCCCCCAGGCGATTGAAGCCCTGGCAAGCGCCAGAGGCATGACCGTGCAACGCACCCGCTCAGACGGATTTTCACTGGTCGATGCAGCGCGTAACCGGCAGGTCCGTTTCGTCGCTTCGATGGAAGATCGTTTCGGCTTCCCGGAATTCCAGCCACACTTTGACGGCCTTTTTTCTGCAGCCAAGATCATGGAGCTCAGCGCCAGGACTGGATTGTCTCTGGAGCAGGCTTTCGCCAAACTGCCTCATCACACCTTTTACCACCAGGAGCTGCCCTGCCCGTGGGAGAGCAAAGGCGGATTGATGCGACGCATGAGTGAGGATGCCGTGGAGAAAAAAGCCTCTTTCACTGATGGCGTGCGTATTGATTCAGAGCGGGGCTGGGTTCTGGTCCTGCCCGATCAGCACCGACCAATCGCCCACATCTACGTCGAAGCAACCGAGCAGGGCGAAGCCGACTCTCTGCGTGACCAGTACCTGACCAAAGTCACCGGCTGGCTGCAAGATTTGGCAGACAGCTGATTTTCACGTATCATTGGCATATCGGAACAACTGGTTCTTTGATAAGATCTCCTGCCTCTGCGGATACGGAACATTTTCTTTTCGGGAGTGAGCGGACTTACGGTTCTCGACCAATCACTTTCTGACACACCTTATACGGAGCATACTGATAGATGTCGCAGCGCCTCGACAAAAGACCCCTGTTAAATCGCCACTCAGTTCACACGTTGCAGGAGGCGGGACTGAATGATTTGGCTGAGGACCTGCCCGACATCCATGCCGCGCGCCGATTCGCTCTGTGGTGCAATGGCTCCGGGATCGAGATCTACCTGCTCACGCTGCTGACAGCAGCGTCAAGGCAAATGGCGCTCAACTACTTTGCCCGTTTCGGGCTGCACCCTGGCATCGATAAGGTCGGCCTGAGTGAGACGACATGTGCTTTCCCTGAGCTTGCGAAAGCATACCGTGAGTTTCTCTATTGCTACCCCGGGAAAGCGCTGGCCGCAGCCATCGACTCGGGTGAAAATTCTGAGAATGAGCTCGCCCGGCAACGTCTGCTTGCCGACATCTTTGTCCTCGAAGCGCAGCTTGAGAATCCTGCGGCCCAAACATTTCAGGACCTCTTTGATGACAGCGAGCTGGTTTCCCGCTTTAGCTATCACACCTTCATAGAGAAATTCGTCTCGCTGTCAGGACCATTGCAGGAGGGTGACTTTTCAGGCCAGACGCTGCCGCAAATACTTCGGGAGCCCATGCGTGCGGCACCAAAGAGCCTGGCCGGGCAGGTCTCACACATCATCAAGCATTGGGCAGCATGGCTGCCGCCGGACATCTTTATCGATCTGCAGCTGGCCTGCGCTATCGCCGAGGAAGAAAGCCGTCCATATCTGCCCGGACCGGGTCCATCGCCGAGCCCGCTGTTCGGCAAAGACCGGGACAGCGAAGCGCCGGCCGCGTTCACCGCTGACAATGACTGGATGGCCAGCTCTGTTCTGCTGGCCAAATCGATCTATGTCTGGCTCGACCAGCTCAGCAGCCGTTACCAACGGACCATCACCACCCTCGCGGACATCCCTGACGAAGAGCTGGCCTGCCTGGCCAACTGGGGTTTCAATGCTCTCTGGCTGATCGGCATCTGGGAGCGTTCCGGAGCATCAAAGCGCATCAAGCAGCTGTCCGGCAACCCTGAAGCGGAAGCCTCCGCTTATGCGCTGTATGCCTATCGGGTTGCTGAAGATTTAGGTGGAGAGAGTGCCCTGCAGAATCTCGAACAGCGCTGTCGGCACCATGGTATCCGCCTGGCCTGCGACGTGGTCCCCAACCACACCGGCATCGACTCCGAATTGGTCACACACCATCCTGACTGGTTTTTACAGGCCGACCATCCACCCTATCCGGCTTACCGTTTCAGCGGACCGGACCTCAGTCATGACGGCAGGATAAGCATCCGCATCGAAGATGGCTACTGGGACCACAGTGATGCTGCTGTCGTTTATGAATACCAGGACCACCGCACCGGGCAACGCCGATATATCTACCACGGCAACGACGGTACCCATATGCCCTGGAACGACACGGCACAGCTCAATTTTCTGCTCCCGGAGGTACGCCGGGCCATGAGCGACCTGATCGTCGCCATTGCCCGACGCTTCAGCCTGATTCGCTTCGATGCGGCCATGACTCTGGCACGCAAGCATTTCCGTCGGCTCTGGTTTCCGCCACCTGGTGGCAGTGCCGGCGTACCCTCGCGCTCGACCTACTGGATGTCAGACGATGATTTCGAGCAGGCTTTCCCTGTTGAGTTCTGGCGCGAGGTGGTGGACCGGATCAATCGCGAAGTCCCTGACACCCTCTTGATCGCCGAAGCCTTCTGGATGATGGAGAGCTACTTCGTACGCAACCTCGGCATGCACAGGGTCTACAACAGCGCCTTCATGAACATGCTGAAACGCGAGGAGAATGCAAAGCATCGCAAGATCATTAAAGATATCCTCGCCTACAACCCGGAGATATTGAAACGCTACGTCAACTTCATGAACAATCCGGACGAAGCGACTGCCGTTGAACAATTCGACAAGGGAGACAAATATTTCGGCGTCGCGACCCTGCTGGCGACCCTGCCCGGCCTGCCGATGTTTGGTCATGGCCAGATCGAAGGCTACCGGGAAAAGTACGGCATGGAATATCGACGCGCCTACTGGCAGGAATCGCCTGACAGCGGGTTTGTCTCTCATCACGAGACACATATTTTTCCACTGCTACGTATCCGGCAGATTTTTTCAGGCGTAGAGCACTTCTCACTCTACGACTTTACGACCGTTTACGGTGTAGACGAGAACGTCTATGCCTTCAGTAACGGCCCGACCGGGAATAAATTCCTGGTCGTGTACAACAACTCCGCCCAGCATACTGAGGGTCGTCTGCACCATGCCTCTGCCAAAGCCTCTGCGGAACAGGAAGGTGTGGCGCATCCAATGCCGCCGCTCTGGCAAGAGCTGAACCTGAACCCTGAGCACGGTCAATTCTGCCGTTTTCGCAACCTGCAGGGAGGCGAACAGCTGCACTATGTCGATCGACTGACTCAAGGGTTTGAGCTGTCCCTGGGAGGTTACCAACACCTGATCTTCCATGATTTCCAGCTTTTCAACGACACCGACGGCCGTTGGCAAAGGCTTCATCATTGCCTGCAGGGGCGTGCGGTCGACAACCTGGATCGTGAGCTCCTGCGGATGCTGCACCAACCTCTTTGGCAGGCATTCACTCAACTGCTGGAACCGGGACGTCTGCAGGTGCTGGTCGGAGGCGTTACGGCATCGCCCCAGTCGAAGCCGATCAAGGCCTTGATTGCCGAACTCGACGAAGAGCTCCGTTCCTTTGCAACGGCACTGCGTTCCTCAACGGAAAGTTCCAGTCAGGAGGCGGTCCCCGCTGCCGCCCTGGCTCAACAGTGTACGGCTCTGGCAGACAGGCTGTCCGGGCTCGCTGCAGAGGGCTTCCCTGGAGAGCTTCTGGTCAGCTTGTGGTGTGGTGAGCGCACCCAGCCTGCCCTGGGTGTCACTTTATTCAGCTGGTTGCTGCTGCACAGGCTTGGGGACATGCTGGCTCTTGATGACGACTCTCAATGTCTCGAGCTGCTGCGTAGATTTGGTCTGGATTACGCCTGGCAGGAGTCTGCCAGTTCAACAAGACAAGAGCAGGAAGTGTTTCTGGCGATGTTACTGTTGCAGACCTCTGCGCTGTCTCCCCATCCGGCAACGAGCGAATCTGCGTTTTCGGAATTGTGCAATGCCGCCGACAACAGCAGGCTGCTCGGGATCAATACTCATGCTTACGAAACCTGGTTTTCACGAGAGGGCATGACGGCTCTGGCGGGAGTCGTTGCCCTTCAGGCCGAGGTGATTCAAGCCACGAAAAAATTTTCCACAACCAGTGAAACTGGGGCAGCATCTGTCATCTCTGCCATCCTGCGCCAGCGTTTGGCGCGGGCCGCTGCCGCCGGCTACCGACTGGATAAATTCCTGCGTCTGGGTTAGAATGCCGTCCTGAAATGTCGACTCCAAATACTAACAAAATCATGGCCGGAACAACCTTGAAGATACTCATGGTCGCCTCTGAAGCCGCCCCCTTCGCCAAGACCGGAGGGCTGGCAGATGTTGTCGGCTCTTTGCCCCTGGCCCTGCGAGCCCTTGGCCATGATGTACGGCTGGTGATGCCCTGGTACCGTGCTGTTCGCAAAGCCACCGGCAACCTCGTTCAGGATGCTTGCAAGCTGCCAGTCCAGCTGGGGGGAACCATCTACCAGGCGGGCTTCCGCGAAAGCGAAATCAATGGGTTGCCGGTTTACTTCATCGACCTTCCCGAATTTTATGACCGCCCGGAACTTTATGGTGAACATGGCGTAGATTATCCGGACAACGCAGAGCGCTTCGCCCTGCTCAGTATGGCGGCTCTGGAACTCGCCCGCCAGGTCAGGTTTATTCCGGATGTTGTTCACGCCCACGATTGGCAAGCGGGCCTGGTGCCGGTTTACCTGAAGCAACAGTGCCAGCGCGACAATTATTTTGCAGGAACCGCAACTCTTTTCACCATTCATAACCTCGGTTATCAGGGGGTCTTCCCACGACAGACCGGGCAGTTTCTCGGCCTCGACGAGAAACTTTTGACTGCAGACGGCCTCGAATACCACGGTCAGATCTCCCTGCTCAAAAGCGGCATCCGCTTCTCCGACCAGGTCAATACCGTCTCTCCGACCTACTGCCGGGAGATCCAGACAGCGGAGCATGGCATCGGCCTGGACGGGCTGATGCGTTCGCGCTCCGAACGACTGCACGGTCTTTTAAACGGGCTTGATGGCAGCCTCTGGTCACCGGACAATGACCAGGCATTGAGTCAGTCCTATCATGCGCAAAACCTGTCCGGCAAAGTCGCATGTAAAAAGGCTTTGCAGCAGGAGCTCGGTCTGAAGGATTCTGCAAGGACACCCATCGTGGCCATGGTGACGCGCATCGACGCCCAGAAGGGCATTGAGCTGCTCCTCGAATGTTGGGATGAGCTCCTGGCCCACGACCTGCAACTCGTGATTCTCGGCACAGGCAACCCCGACCTTGAGCACCGCCTCGCGGAAGCCGCCAGTTTTTATCCCGGCCAGGTCAAGGTTCTGATTTGCTTCAACGATTTATTGTCACGGCGGATCTATGCCGGCAGCGATTTATTCCTAATGCCGAGCCGCTACGAGCCGTGCGGCCTGGGGCAACTGATCGCCCTGCGTTACGGATCGGTGCCCGTGGTCCATGCGACCGGCGGCCTTGTTGACACGATCACTGATCCACAGGTGTCAGAAGATCAGGCGAACGGCTTTGTCTTTCACGCATATCTCAGGCACAGTCTTCTCGAAGGCCTCAACAGGGCTCTGAAAGTTTACGCAGAGCCGCAAAACTGGAAGAGACTCATGCTGCGGGGGATGACCCAGAATTTTTCCTGGGCTCATGCGGCGGGGCAGTACGTGGACCTCTATCGATTATGTATCAATTCGTTGGCGTAAAAGATCACGCACCACCGTTTTAGACAAGAGGAAGACCATGACGGACGATCAGGAGAAGGTTCCTGAAGTGGAACGATCAGAAGCAGAACCAAGGCAAGAGAGATTTCCCGAGCTCGCAGAGCTGGAGGAAAAAATTCAGCGTCGCCTGCGCAGCAACCAGCGCTTTCTCGAACGGTTCATGGACGAGGATTTCGATGAAATGGTCGATGATGACGACATCGATATGAGTGTCGCAGAAGATGAACCGGATCAAGAGGAAGAGCTATAGAATGCTGTCGAGATACTCCTGCCACTCGGTCGGCAAAAGATCGCGTTTGCGGGAGTTACACTCCTTGCATGCCGGAACACAGTTGCCACGGCTGCTCTTGCCTCCACGCACCAGTGGCACGATATGATCCAGGGTTAACTCCCCAGGGGTAAAATGACCAGCGCAATAGTGGCAGATTCCTGTAGAAACCCGATTGCGCCACCATTGAGAGCGACGTAATTCACGGGCTTTCTGCCGTTCGCGACGCAGCTGTTCTTCAGGGATTTCACCAAAAAAGTTCATGAGGACAGAATACAGAATGCGGGAGCGGGAATACAGCGAAAAGCGAGACAAGTCCTGTGCCATGTACGTGCTCCTGTGTTTATAACATGTTAAGGACCGTTAAATGAATATCCTCATTGTCGGAGCCGGACAGGTCGGTTACTTCCTCTGTGAACGGCTTTCCCTGGAAGGTCACGAGGTGACCTTGATCGATCGTGACCAGGAGCATCTTAACGCCGCCCAGGACCGCCTCAACGTGCTCGGCATCCTGGGTAACGGTGCCAGCGCCGAGACCATGGAGCAGGCCGGCATCAAAGAGGCGGATATTGTCATGGCCGTCACCGACCTCGACGAAGTCAACATCCTCGTTTGTCTGCTGGCAAGGGAATATGGGGTCGGAAAGCGCATTGCACGTGTCAAAAGCATCGACTACCTGAGCCGGGGCGCTGTGCTCTCCAAGGACAAACTCGGCATCGACCTGATGATCAACCCGGATGACGCCGTCGCTGACGAGCTTTCCAACCTGGCTGGCAGGGCCGGAACCTTCGACGTTGCCGAGTTCGTCGGTGGCCAGATTCAATTTCTCGGTTATCGCATCGCGGAAGACAGCCCGCTCTGCGATCTGACTCTGAAAGAGCTTGGTGAAATCCGCGGCATGTACCGCTTCGTCGTCGTCGCCATATTGCGTCATGGTCAGACCATCATTCCCCGTGGCGATGACACCATTCAGGTCGGTGACAGCATCTTCATCTTCGCCCACAAGGAAGAGCTGCCTGCCATCCAGTACATGCTGCAGATCAAGGAAGAAAAACGCAAAGGACCTCGCAAGGCTTTCATACTCGGCGGCGGTCGAATTGGCCTGCGGGTCGCCCGCAACCTTGAAGGTCGAGGTTTTAATGTCCGTTTGATTGAGCGTGACCTCGGACGCTGCGAAAAGCTCTCGGCAAAGCTGCAAAAGACCATGGTTCTCCACGCCGAGGGGACAGACATCAGGGCTCTGCTTGAAGAAGGGATCGCCGATGCCGATGTCTTTATCGCCGCGACCGAAAATGACGAGACCAACATTCTTTGCTCACTGCTCTGTAAACGGCACGGCACATACCGCACCCTCTGTCTGGTCAATCGACCAGAGTTTCTCGACCTGGCCCCCTCACTCGGTGTTGATGCCTGCGTTTCACCACGACTTTCTGCCGCAGGCGCAATCCTGAAGTTCGCTCGCCGTGGCAACGTGATTTCCCTGGCCACCATTGAGGGCAGCAACTCGGAGGTTCTGGAGATCGAGATCAAGAGCGGCAGCCAGATCCTTGATACACCTCTCAAGGATCTCAACTTCCCGCGCGGCGCAATCATCGGCGCGATTGTTCATCAAAAAAGCTATGAAATCCCCGATGGTGAAAACCGCCTCAAAATCGGTGACCGGGTCCTGGTCTTCGCTCTCCCCGAAGCTCTCGCCAAGGTTGAAAGGTTCTTCGAATAGATGAACATCACCCTGACCCTGCGCATACTCGGTGCCCTGCTGCTCTTTCTGGCGATCGCGCTCCTCGTCCCGTTGCCCTTCTCCTGGTTTTATGGTGACGGCGCAGCCGGTGCCTTCATTCTTTCTGCTGCCATTTCAGCGGTATGCGGCGGACTGCTTTTCAAGTCATTCCGTTCTGAAACCGACCTCTCTGTCCGGGAAGGTTTTGCCGTCGTCTCTTTCGGCTGGACCCTGTTCGCTCTTTTCGGTGCGTTCCCCTTCGTTCTCTCGGGCGCGATCCCTTCGTATCTCGACGCCTTTTTTGAAACAATGAGCGGTTTCACAACCACCGGTTCGACAATCCTCATCGACATCGAAGCGATGCCACCAAGCCTTCTGCTGTGGCGTTCTCTGACTCAGTGGCTCGGCGGCATGGGAATCATCGTCCTGTCCCTGGCCATTCTGCCAATGCTCGGCGTCGGCGGCATGCAGCTGTTCAAGGCGGAGGTCCCCGGTCCGACCGCAGACCGTCTGAAACCACGCATTCAGGACACCGCCAAGCTGCTCTGGGGTGTTTACGTCCTTCTCACGGGTGTGGAAATTCTGCTGTTGATGGCCGGGGGCATGAGCTTTTTCGATGGCATCAACCATGCTTTTACCACCATGGCGACAGGCGGATTTTCAACCCGGAACGCTTCCGTGGCAGCCTACAACAGCGCTTATATCGACTGGGTGATCACTCTTTTCATGTTCCTGGCCGGGGTCAACTTCTCCCTCCATTATCTTGCGCTGCGTGGGAAAATAGGCGATTTTATCCGTAACGAAGAGTTCCTCTTCTACTCGGGCCTGGTGATGGTCGGCACAATCCTGATCACCCTGCTCAACATGGGCAGCACCTACCCTGATCTTCTCGACAACCTGCGTTTCAGCGCCTTCCAGGTTGTCTCTATCATCACCACCACGGGCTTCGGCACCGCCGATTATGAGCTCTGGCCGGTGCTCTGCCAGTACCTGCTGATTTTTTCCATGTTTATCGGTGGCTGCGCAGGGTCCACCGGTGGCGGTATGAAGGTCGCCCGCATCCTGCTCCTGTTCAAGCACGCTCAAGTGCAGGTTTACCGCCTGATTCACCCCCGGGCAGTACGTCTGGTCAAGCTGGGCGAGCGCCCGGTAGACAAAGAAGTCATGCAGTCAATTCTCGGTTTCTTTGCGCTCTACCTGGGGGTCTTCGTCGCGGCCTCTTTCATCATGGCCGGCATCGGCATGGACCTGCCCTCGGCCGGGGCCTCGGTCATCGCCACCCTGAGCAACATCGGTCCGGGCCTTGGCTCGGTTGGACCGATCGACAATTTTGCTCATGTGCCGGCATTCGGCAAGCTTGTTCTGTCATTCTGCATGCTTTTGGGACGCCTGGAACTTTTCACTGTACTGGTCCTGGTTTTCCCAAGCTTCTGGCGAAAATGATCGGCCCATGTCTCTGCAATCAACAGCAGCCATCTTCAAAAAGCTGCATTACCGGCTCATCATCTACCTGGTCGCAGCGTTGATCTTCGCCATGCCCCTTCGCACAGCTCTCGAACATCATTTCCTTTATTTCCCGGAGCCTCGTCACGAGGCAACCCCGGCGACTGTCGGGCTGGTCTACGAAGAGGTTGCCTTGCAGGCGACCGATGGCATTCGTCTCAACGGCTGGCTCGTGCCAGGGCAATCAGGGGCTCCGGTCATCCTTTTTTTTATGGGCAACGCCGGCAACATATCCCACCGTCTCGAGACCTTGAAATTACTCCACAGCCTGGGGGTCGCCGTTTTCATACTGAACTACCGTGGCTACGGCCCCAGTGAGGGCAAGGCCAGTGAAGCTGGCACATATCAGGATGCCGCAGGCGCCCTGGCGTTCCTCAACAATCGCGGCTGGAGCGACAAACAAGTGATTATTTTTGGCCGCTCTCTGGGTGCTGCGATCGGTCTCGAAGCCGCTTTGCGCTCCCCCCCTGCCGGTTTGATTATGGAGTCGGCCTTTACATCAATCGACGCTATGGGGCGGCATCATTACCCGCTGATCAATCGTCTGCTGGGCTGGCTGATCGGTGCGAAGTATGACAACCTGGAGAAGATAACAGCCTTGGAAAGTCCGCTTTTAATCATTCACGGCAAAAACGACTCGGTCTGCCCACCTGACATGGCGGAGCAGCTTTACGCACGAGCCACTGGCGAGAAAACAAATGTTCTGGATTCCCGGCGCAGATCACAACAATGGCTTTGTCGTGGGTGGTGATTCTTATCGGCAGACGTTAAGGCGGGTGATCGCTGAATGGACCGGATTCAGCACACGCTAAAGAGTCATGCCCGGATCGATGACCCGGGCATGACTCTTGAATCGGAGGTAGGAAAATTTCCTGTCTGAGTTATTACCACACAAGCACTCAAAAATATCTCACAGTTTCCTGATATCGGGGCACAATTGCTTAAATAATGTGTTGAATCGAAAAAAGGGGCCACATCCGAGGGGATGGGGCCCGATACAATCACAAACAATCTCTTCTTCTCAACAAATAAAGCCTGCAAGCAAAGCGAAATTTTGTGGCCATTATACACACCGCTTCTCACATTTCTCTCACAATCGCTGCTTTATTTTATGCTGAGAGCCCTATTTGAACGTTTTTTTTCACACTCTCATTCATCAACCAACCATCCCTGCGCTGTTTTTTCCTTCGGGATGTCCTGCAGAACCTTCTCAATCTCCCATTCGGGGAGATAGTCCTTAGCTAAAACCTCACGGTACTGTTTAAGGACCTGGCTGGCCTCGACAGGGGCATCCTGCGCAAGATACAGTCGATGAAGAAGACGGACAGCAGCGTCGTTGGTCGGATTGTAACGCAGAGCCTCGCGCAGAAGCTTTGCAGCCTGCTGATATCGCCCGTTTTCGGCGATCAACCTGGCGAGAGACAGGCTGCTCTCCAGGTAAAGCTGTTCCAATTCATCCTGAAAAGCGATCGCAGCGTCACTACCAAAATTCCCCGGCACAAAGGTCCCCTGCCACAAGCTGAAAGCGGATGAGTAGGTAATCTCGGCAGGCCAGAATTCTCGGAGAGCAAGTTGCTGGCTGCCCTTGCGAATCAGGCGGGAGAACTCGTGAGCATCAATCCTGGCGTTCATCAGGGAGACATAGCCACGCCTGACAAGCAGGTACTGCTTGCTGTCGAAAGGCGCAAGGACCTCTTCAAGGGTGCGACGCACACGAGACAAAAGCGAATCAAAGCTGGAACGCGCCCGTGAAGTGGAGCTTTCCGGCCATAAAGCCACCTGAACTTCTTCCTGGGAAATTTTTCCAGAGGGGGAACTCACCAGCATTGACATGAGCTGACGTTGCGCAGGGCTGAAATCCTCAGTCCATGACAAGCGGCGGTCGGCAACACGCAATTCACTTTTCCCCAGGGTTTTTATGATGAGCAAATCGGATGGACTTCCCGCTTGCGAGGATCCTGCGACTGGTTGCACATTTTCGCCCTGGCTGGGGTGCCGGCGCAGCAGTGCTTTGACTCGAGCGGTCAAAAGCTTGGGAGAGAATGGTTTCGTCATGTAATCGTCGGCACCGACTTCAAGACCGGTGACGACATCCTGTTCTTCCGCCTTTCCTGTCAGCATCAGGACAGGTATCCTGCTCATCCATGGATCGCTGCGCATGGCCCGGCAGAGATCCAGGCCGCTCATGCCAGGCAGGTTGAGATCGAGGACAACAATGTCCGGTTGGTCCTCCTCGATCTGTAACAGGGCGGCCTCGCCACTCTGGGCGATGGAAACCCGGTATCCGGCTTTTGTCAGGCAGGCAAAAAGAAGTTCGCAGACATTGGTATCGTCTTCAATAATCAATACATGTGTTTTGTCCATGTGCGAACACCTCTATGTTAGTGAACAGACTTTAGCGTAACAAAGCGAATCCCATCTGACGACCGGTCCGGCCCTGGTCCCGCCGGTAGGAGAAGAAGGTCTCCTTGTGGCAGCAGGTACACTCTTCAACGATATCAACCATGCCCGGTCAACACCTGCTTCGTCAAGCTGCAGCAAACAACTCTTCTGCAGATCCAATCGCCAGTGGCCAAGACTGACTTCTGTGGCAATTCGCCCCCACTGGTCAGTCCCTTTTCGAAAAGCATCGCGCACGGGACGGTCGACTTCATAGTTGTGGGCGGCGATGCCTGGACCGACGGCCGCACAAATGCTCTGCGTTTGACTGCCGAAAATTTCGCACATCGCCTTTACGGTGCGCCCCAAAAGGCCAGCGGCCGTGCCGCGCCAGCCGAGATGAACGACACCGGCAACATGTTGCTTCCGGTCGTAGAGGATCACCGGGAAACAATCAGCAACGAGGATACCGATGAGAACATTACGCTGATTTGTGATAATCGCATCGCTGTCGACACGCTGGAAGTGGGAGACATCCGGGTTGGGTTGGTCAATCACCAGGATTTCACTGCCGTGGACCTGGTTGACGGTCAGGAGCAGGTGTGGCTCCAGCTCAAAAGCTCTGGCCACTGCAGCACGGTTGGCCTCTACCTGCGAGAGCTGGTCGCCTGAGCCGAAACCGAGGTTCAGGGAATTGAAAGGTGGGCGACTGCTGCCGCCATTGCGTTTGGTAAACCCGGCGATCAGATTGTCCTGATCAGCCCAGGTCGGCTGCAGAAAGTGAATTTTACCTTGTTTGACTGTTCTCATCTCAGGTCATTTCAACCGCGCCAGCACACGATGGCACGCGGAGGTCTGTAGGGGTGTAGTGATACTTATCTTCCAGATAATCAAGGATGTCCAGCAAATCTTCCGGCAGCGCGGCCTGAAAAAGCATGGCCCGGCCATCGGGGTGATCAAAACCCAGTTGCCACGCATGCAGGAACTGACGGTCGAGTCGGCGAATTTTCTGCCGCAACACCTCGTCATTCATGATTTTGGCGCGACTGGAGCTGCCATAGAGAGGGTCACCGACGACCGGCCAGTTCATCTCGGCCAGGTGAACCCGGATCTGATGGGTCCTGCCGGTTTCCAGCAACAAATCGACGAGCGTCAAACGATCCTCTTCGTAACGACGCAGAACCTGCCAGTGGGTCACAGCATGACGATTGACGCGCGCGACGGTCGACATCTTTTTACGATGCACGGGGTGCCTGCCAATCGGCTGGTCTATGGTGCCTTTTGCTGGTGTCACGCTGCCGTGGACGAGAGCCCGGTAGCGCCTCTGTATGGTGTGTGCTTTAAACTGTCGGGCCAGGTGCTGGTGTGTCTGGTCGTCTTTGGTTGCGACCATCACGCCAGAGGTGTCCTTGTCGAGCCGATGTACAATGCCTGGTCGCAACTCCCCGCCGACGCCAGAGAGATCTTTACAGTGATGGAGTAAAGCATTGACCAGGGTTCCGGTCTGATGGCCGGGAGCCGGGTGCACCACAAAGTGAGCGGGCTTGTTGATTACAATCAGGGCGGAGTCTTCGTAAAGGACCGCCAGAGGGATCGCTTCCGCCTGCGCCGAAGCGGCGACCGGCTCCGGCAGGTTCACACAAATCTCTTCTCCGCCCCGCAGCCTGAAACCGGCCTTGCTCGGGGCTCCGTCCAGAGTGACTGCGCCATCATCAATCAGGCGCTTGATCTGCGAACGGGTCAGTTCCGGCAGCTGCTCATCCAGAAAACGGTCCAGGCGCACCGCAACTTGACCGGCGCGAACCTGCAGGCGCTCAGACATGTGCTACCAGATCGAACTTTCTATTTTGCCGGCCTGCTTGATCATGACATCGACGATCGCCCGATCGTAAAGATGCGAACGGTCCGGGAGATCAGGAGAGACCCGACCATAAAAGTGCTCGCGGCCCTCCTCCAGTTCTTCGGTCAGGACTTCGAAAATCGAGTCATTCTTGATCCCTTCCTTCACCTTTTCCTGGTTGTAGAGGGCGATATCTGAAACAATGGCGCGGGCTAAACGAAATGCCAATTTCGGGTTGTCTACCAGTCTGGCCATGAGACCTCCGTAGGTGGAGTGGATATAAATTTCTCGGGCGAGTCACACCCGTTTCCTGATTCCTTCAAGGGGCGCACAATCTAAGAGGCCCGCTGACTCGCACACAGCGACAACAAAGTGATGATCCCTGTTCCACTGTAGAGACAAAAGGACCTAAACAGGCTGAAACAGGGACCAGACGAAAACCGGTTTTCTATTGTTCCAGCGATCGTCCAGCAGTCACCCTGATACAACACCGCAGATTAGCGAAAACAAGCCTTTATGTCAATCTAGACGGCTTGTTCCTGTGGCGGTGGAGACGCTGCCGACCCGATCAGGGCAAGCAGCTCCTCGTGACGGCCTTGCCAGTCAGCCCGGAATTGTGTTCCCGGCCTGCTGATGCTCCAGGGTGTCAGCAAACAGGTTTGCATGCCTACCTGGCTCGCGGAGAGATCGTGCAGGGTATCGTTGCCAACCATCAAACAGGCTTCCGCGGGGAGTTGCAAACGATCGAGGACCTCTTTAAAAAAATGGACACTTGGTTTGCAGAAGTGCGCCGTTTCATAGTCCGTGACATGGTGGAAAACCCCACTATCCAGATTCCCCCAGGACAGACGTGCATCAATCACCGACCGGGGGAAGATCGGATTGGTTGCCAGCACAACCTCCCAGCCTCTGTCCAGAGCTGACTCAACCAGCTGAGACGACAGGGGATGTCCCGTCACCAGCGGTCGCAACTCTTCGAGGTCGTTTCGACAGAATTGTTCGAGACATTCCGCATATTGTTCCGGAGTAATCGCCAGCTCAGCCGCCAGGACGTCCAGCAGGATGCTCTCCAGGGTTCTGCTGGCATCGGTATTCGCGAACATGGCCGCCACAGCATGATGCAAAGATCGCATCGCATGAACGGGATTGACCTGATCTTTCATGTACTCCGTCAATCGACGCAGGTAAACCGGCACGAACCGGTTCATGTCAACATCAATCAGAGTGCCATCAAGATCAAAAAGAACGGCCTTGATCTTTGTCAGGTCAATCACGTTTTGCGCAGGTTTATGGGTAAAGAATGAGAGCATGCGTGCTACAATATCATGATCGGTCAGGCAACGACCAGCATCCATTTCCAACAACCTTGACATACGGGTTTTTTTCTTTAATCTTGACAGAGATTTAAGTGCAGAGGTCAGGAACATTCCGCCAGCGGAATCTATCGAGGAGGAGACACATGGCGAAACGAATCGGGGTTATTCTGTCCGGCTGCGGCGTCTATGACGGCAGCGAGATTCATGAAGCGGTGATTACCTTACTGGCGATTGACCGGGCCGGGGCAGAGGCTGTCTGCATGGCTCCCAACGTGCCCCAGTTGCACGTCGTCAATCACCTGGCTGGCGAACCCGTGCCAGGAGAATCACGCAACGTGCTGGTCGAGTCCGCCCGCATTGCCCGAGGCAACATCAAGGACGTGGCTTCCGTTCAAGTGACAGATATCGACGCCCTCATGCTGCCAGGCGGCTTTGGCGCGGCAAAGAACCTGTGTGATTTCGCCGTTGCCGGCCCGGACTGCTCCGTCAATCCGGAAGTGGCCCGCCTGGTCAAAGGAATGTACGCCGCAAAGAAACCCATTGCCGCAGTCTGCATCGCTCCGGCCGTGCTGTCCAAGGTTCTCGGCGCTGAGAACATTCCGCACCAGCTGACAATCGGTACCGACCCGGGAACTGCAGAGGCCCTCAACAAAATGGGATCAAAACACATCTCGTGTCCCGTTCAGGAGTTTGTTGTCGACACCGAAAACAGGTTGGTGACCAGCCCTGCCTATATGCTCGCCGGGCGCATCTCGGAAGCAGCCGAAGGTATTGAAAAAACAGTACAGGCATTGATTGGATTGATAAGATAAATCGATAGAGAGCGGTGTTGCCGGCAATTCCGGTCTGCACTCCCGCAGTCTCCTTGATTTATTTGTTCCGGGCTTGCCAGGACAGCTTCTTCATCTGGAATGGGCAGGTTGTTGGTTTGGCCATCCGGCGCAGAGCGCCATTAATTTTCAAAGGAGTGAATCATGACCAAGTATCGTTGTGTAATTTGTGACTACATCTATGACCCGGCGACAGGAGATCCTGGCAGCGGCATCGACCCCGGGACATCATTTGAAGACCTGCCGGACGACTGGTGCTGCCCCCTCTGTGGTGCCGACAAGAGTAATTTTGAGCCCGTCTAGGCCAGCAATGGGCCTTGCCAGTCAACGACGAGAGTGACTGACAAAAGCTGAAGCCCCGCCTTTGGTGCCCCGTTCAATGATGTTCCGGGGCACCAAAGGTCACCAAAAAGAACCTTCTTTTCATGTTTCAGCACAAACCCTTTACCTGATAAGACTGCGATGAAAAGCCATCCTCAACGTAAACCAGACTGGCTCAAGGTTCGCTTCCCGGCCGGGCCGAATTATGCCAGAATTGATCGCATGCATCGGGAGCAGGGCCTTCACTCTGTTTGTCGCAGCGCAGCCTGTCCCAACCAGGGAGAATGCTGGGAGCAGGGAACGGCCACCTTCATGATTCTCGGCAGCCATTGCACTCGCGACTGTCGTTTCTGCAATGTGCCCCATGAGACGCCTCTGGACATCGATCAAGAAGAGCCAGACAAGGTCGCTCGAGCTGTCGCCGAGCTTGGGCTGAAACATGCAGTGATCACTTCGGTCACCCGCGATGACCTCAGCGATGGCGGCGCCGACCAGTTCGCCGCGGTCACCCGCGCAATCCGCGCCCGCTCTCCGGAATGCCGCATCGAACTTCTGACGCCCGACTTACAGGGGAACCATGCGGCCCTGGAGATTATCCTCGCAGCAGAACCTGCAGTCTTCGGACACAACCTGGAGACTGTCCCCCGCCTCTATGAGATGGCCAGAGCGGGCGCCAGCTACCGACGTTCCCTGCAATTGCTTGCACAAGCGAAAATCATAGCCCCGGGCATCCCGACCAAGTCGGGCCTTATGCTCGGCATGGGCGAGACCATTGACGAGGTCCTCGAGGTGATGCAGGACCTTCAGCACTCGGGTTGCAACATGTTGACCCTCGGGCAGTATCTGCAGCCGACAAGGAGCCATCTTCCCGTTGTTCGCTATGTTGAACCGGGTGAATTCAACGAACTGCGTCGTAGAGGCCTGCAACTGGGCTTTGTCCATGTTGAGGCCGGGCCTCTGGTGCGTTCGTCATATCATGCAGCAGAACAGTTTCAGGGGGAGGACAATGACCAATCCTGATTTAATTTATGAAACCATCATTCTCGGATCGGGGCCGGCCGGCCTGACAGCAGCCATCTACGCTGCGCGCAGTCGCTGCTGCCCGCTCATGATTCATGGCCGCCAGCCGGGCGGACAACTGACGACAACCACGGCTGTCGATAACTATCCCGGCTTTCCAGAGGGAATCGATGGACCAGAACTGATGGAGAACATGCGCCTGCAGGCCGAGCGATTCGGTACCCAGTTTGTCGAAGGAGAGGTCACCAAGGTCGACCTGCAAGAGCGCCCCTTCCGCATCTGGATTGGCGACGACCTTTATCGTTGTCTCTCTCTGATCATCTCAACCGGTGCCTCACCCAAGTTACTCGATCTCGGCAACGAAGAATCGCTCTATGGGCGAGGTGTTTCTGTCTGCGCAACCTGCGACGGCTTCTTCTATCGTGACCGTGAGGTCGTTGTGGTCGGAGGAGGAGACACGGCCATGGAAGAAGCAGTCTTCCTGACCCGTTTTGCCAAGAAGGTCACGGTCATCCACCGCCGCGATTCCCTGCGGGCGACACCGGTCCTGGCGGACAGGGCTCTCACCAACAAAACGATACAGTTTAAATGGAACTCCGAAATCGCAGAGATTCTTGCCGACACAAGTGGTGTGACCGGCGTCCGTGTCAGGAATCGAAAGACCAAGGTGGAAGAGGAGATGGCCTGCGATGGTGTCTTTATCGCCATTGGCCATCAGCCGAACACGGACCTGTTTGCCAACCAGCTCGACAGGGATGATGAAGGCTATATTCTCACCCGCAACGGTACCGAGACGAATATCTCGGGCGTGTTTGCCGCTGGTGATGTCCAGGACCTGCAGTTCCGTCAAGCGGTGACCGCTGCAGGAACCGGCTGCATGGCCGCGATCCAGGCAGAGCGTTTTCTTGATGACCTCCCTTACGATCCGCGCCTTTCCTGCCAGAAGGGCATCTGTATGGTCAAGAGTTAGGACGTTGTTTGCCTGAAGGGTGCCCCCTTGATACAATGAGCGGAGTTTTGAATCAAAAACGACAACCACCGATTAGGAACATCAATGAGTATATCTGGCAATGTCAGCCCTCAGTGGCTTGAAGAACAGTATCATCTCTGGAAATCCGACCCGAACCAGGTCTCTAAGGACTGGCAGGCTTTTTTTGAGGGGTTCGATCTTGCCCGGCAGACGCCGGCAAACGACCGCGACCTGGCGGCAAAAAGCTCAGCCGTCGACTCCCTGATTTACCGATATCGCGATCTCGGTCATCTTCAGGCCAGCACCGATCCTCTCACGCCGGAGCCTGCAGAGCACGCCGAGCTCAACCTGGCCGCATTCGGATTGGGTGAAGAAGATCTTGAGCGGACCTTCTATCCCCTCCGATTTCCCCAGCAAAGCGCTACCCTGAGAGAAATCGTGGCCCTGCTGCAGGAAACCTATTGCGGAAAAATCGGCGTGGAGTTCATGCATATCCAGGACCCGAAAAAACGGACCTGGTTAAAGCAGCGCATGGAGGAGAAACGCAACCAGCCGAAACTGGACCGCGCCGAGCAGTTGCACGTTCTTGAAAAGCTGCAGGAGGCAACCCTGTTTGAGGCGTTTCTCCACCGTAAGTTTCTCGGCCAGAAACGCTTCTCTCTGGAAGGAGGTGAGGTGATCATCCCTCTGCTCGACACCCTGTTGTCACAGGCGGCCGAGAGAGGGGTCAGCGACCTGGTCATGGGCATGGCTCACCGGGGCCGCCTCAACGTGCTGGCCAATACTTTCAGGAAACCCCTGGAAAACATCTTTGCCGAGTTCCAGGACAATCTCGAGCTGGCCTTTGTCGGCGAAGGTGATGTCAAGTACCACAAGGGTTATTCAACAGACCTTGCTCTTCCTTCCGGACACAACATTCATCTCAGCCTGGCCGCCAACCCCAGTCACCTGGAAGCGGTCGACCCGGTTGTCATCGGCAAATGCCGCGCGCGCCACGTCAGTTACGGGCCAGGAGGCAAGAAAAGAGTCCTGCCGGTTTTGCTGCATGGTGATGCAGCGTTTGCCGGCCAGGGGTTGGTTCCCGAAGTCCTGAACCTCTCCCAGCTTGACGGCTACCAGTCGGGGGGCACTTTTCATCTGATCATCAACAACCAGATCGGCTTCACCACCGCGCCGGCGCACGCACGTTCAACCCTCTACGCCACCGATGTCGCCAAAATGCTCATGGTCCCGATCTTCCATATCAATGGTGAGGACCCTGAGGCGGCTGTATATGCAGCGGGCCTGGCGCTCGAATATCGCCAGGAGTTTGGAGAGGACGTCGTTGTCGAGGTCATCTGTTATCGACGCCATGGTCACAACGAAGGTGACGAGCCCTTCTTCACTCAACCCCTGATGTACGACAAAATACGGAAACGGCCTCCTCTGCACGAAATTTATGCGGAGCAACTGATTGCCAGCGGTGTCGAACCACACGATGTTGCAGACAGCGCAGACCGGATCACCCAGCGACTTGAAGAGGCCCTTGTCGGCGAGCCCCAGCCACAGACGGACGTGGGCTTCCAGGCAAAATGGACCGGGATTCAACGCGAGTACACAGCGGATGAACCGGCAACAAAAGTCGATGCCAAAACGCTCAAGAAACTTGCGGCCCATCTCGCACAACTGCCCGTCAACTTCAATATTCACAAAAAAGTCGCCCGATTGATCAAGCGACGTGAAGAATGCGTTCTCAATGGTGAAGGGATCGATTGGGCCAATGCCGAAGCCCTCGCCTTTGCCTCCCTGCTGGTGGAGAATATCCCGGTGCGACTCTCGGGGCAGGATTCTCGCCGCGGCACGTTCAATCAGCGTCATTCGACCCTGGTTGACCAGCAAACCGGCCAACTCTATGTGCCACTGGCTTTTCTGGAACGAGGCCAGGCGGCGATCCAGATTTATGACAGCATGCTTTCCGAGGCGGCCGTTTTAGGCCTTGAATATGGCTATTCCCTGGAGACGCCGCATGGTTTGACGATCTGGGAGGCCCAGTTCGGCGATTTCGCCAATGGCGCCCAGGTCATCATCGATCAATTCATTGGCACCAGTGGCACCAAGTGGGACCGCTCCAGCGGACTGGTCCTGTTTCTGCCCCACGGTTACGAGGGTCAGGGACCTGAGCATTCCAACGCCCGGATCGAACGGTTCATGAATCTCTGCGCCGCCAACAATATGCAGATCGTCAATCCAAGCACTCCGGCGCAGCTGTTCCACCTCCTGCGCCGCCAGTGCAAGCTCCCCTATCGCAGGCCGTTGATCGTCTTCACGCCGAAGAGCCTTCTGCGCCTGCCTGCCTGCAGCAGCACCCTTGAAGACTTGAGTGAGGGCTCGTTTCAAGCGATCCTGCCCTGCAACGCACCAGTTGAGCAGGTTGAGACGCTGCTTCTCTGCAGTGGCAAGATTTACTATGAGCTGCAAGAGGCTCTTGACTCCAGGGAGCTGAACAGCTTTGGCCTGATGCGGATCGAACAGCTCTATCCATTGCATCACGATTATTTGCAAGCAGCCCTGGCCCGTTACAAAAGGGCCTCGCGCATCGTATGGGTTCAGGAAGAGCCTAAGAACATGGGCCCCTGGCCGCACCTGCAGTACCGCCTGGCCCGTGCTCTCGGCAGGGACCCGGAATATTGCGGTCGTCGTGCCGCCGCGGCGCCCGCCGTTGGTTCTCATCGCCGTCATAATGAGGAGCAGCAACAGATCATTGACTCAGCTCTGGGAGTTTCACAGGCAGAAAACATCGAGGACATCTAAATGGAGATCAAAATACCTGAAGTCGGCGAATCAATTCTTGAAGCCCTGGTCGCTGAATGGTTTAAAGAGGACGGCGCCGCCGTCAGCAAAGACGAGATCATCTGTGAGCTGGAAACGGACAAAGTCAATGTCGAATTGACAGCGGAAGCGTCCGGCACTCTGCGTATCGTCGTGCCGGTGGGGCAGACCGTACCAATCGGCACGGTGATCGCCACTCTCGAAGAGGGTGAGGCGGCACAGGCCCCTCCACAGGCGGCAGCCCCGAACGTTAAGACTGAAGCACCCGTTGCAAGCAAGGCACCCGTTGAGACGCCGGCATCTCCAGCCCCGGCAAATCCCGCCGCCCGCCAACAGGCAGAAGAACGGGGCATCAAGCTTGAAGACGTCGCCGGCAGCGGTCGCGCTGGCAGGGTGATTCTCGACGATGTGCTGGCCCATGAGAAAGTGGCCACACCGCAAGTCAAAGCTGAAGCCGTAAAGATCGCTCCGGAAACCGCCGAGACAAAGGTTGCGACTGAAGTCATCGAGACAGGCGCTGATGACCGCCCCGTGACCCGCCAGGCGATGTCGCCGATCCGGCAACGCATCGCAGCCCGCCTGCTCCAGGCACGCCAGCAGACCGCCATGCTGACCACCTTCAATGAGGCGGATATGTCGTGGGTCAAAAAGATTCGCGGCCGGCACCAGGAGCAGTTCACCAAAAAGCACGGCATCAAGCTCGGCATGATGTCGTTCTTCGTCAAGGCCAGCATCGAGGCTCTCAAGGAATTTCCCGCTGTCAACGCACGGATCGACGGTACCGACATCGTCTATCACCACTACTACGATGTCGGTATTGCCGTCGGCACCGATCGCGGTCTGGTCGTTCCGGTCCTGCGCAACGCCGACCGGTTGACCTTTGCCGAGATTGAACAGCAAATCGCCGAACTCGCCAGCCAGGGCCAACGCGCGCAAATTAACCCTGGCCGAATTGGAAGGGGGCACCTTTACCATCACCAATGGCGGCGTCTACGGCTCTCTACTGAGCACGCCAATCGTCAACCCACCGCAATGCGGCGTGCTTGGCATGCATTCGATTCAGGATCGCCCGGTGGTCAGAGATGGCGAGATCGTCATTCGTCCGATCATGAACCTGGCCCTGAGCTATGACCACCGCCTGATTGACGGCCGTGAAGCGGTCAGCTTTCTTAAACTGATCAAAGAATATATCGAGGATCCATCTGAACTTTTCCTGGAACTCTAGAGGTTTGATTTATGAGCACACTCTATGACCTGATCGTGATCGGTGGCGGTCCCGGCGGCTACGTTGCAGCGATTCGTGCAGCACAGCTCGGTTCAACTGTTGCGGTCGTTGAAAAGCGTAACGCCCTTGGCGGAACCTGCCTGAACGAGGGTTGTATCCCGAGTAAGGCGCTGCTCGATTCAAGCGAGCACTTTGTTCAGGCACGCGACCATTTTGCCAACCACGGAATCCTTGTTGATCCTCCGGGTCTCGACCTGGGCAAGATGATGCAGCGCAAACAGGACATCATCACCCGCCTGACCCGCGGTATTGCCAGCCTCTTCAAGAAGAACCAGATCACGCTGGTTACCGGCAGCGGTCGCCTTGGCGCAACAGGCGCAAACGGGGCTCTTCAGGTCATTGCAACAACGGAAAGCGGCGACCAGACACTGACGGGGAAACGCGTCTTGCTGGCCACGGGCAGCGTCGCGATCGACATCCCGGGGTTACCGCAGGATGGCAAGCGCGTCGGTCAGGCCCGCGATGCCCTTGAGTACACCGAAGTCCCAGAACATCTCGTGGTGATCGGCGGAGGCTATATCGGCCTGGAGCTTGGTTCCGTCTGGTTGCGGCTCGGCGCCAAAGTGACCGTCGTCGAAATGCTCGAGCAGATGCTGCCAACGACCGACCAGGAGGTGACGGCAGCCCTGCTGAAAAGCCTGCAGAAGCAGGGGATGACCATTCATGCTGGCACCAAGGTCACCGGGATGGAACAGGACGAGCAGAAAGTCACCCTCAAACTGGCAGGCAAAGTCGAGCAGACCCTGACCTGTGACAAGGTCCTGGTCGCGGCCGGCCGCAAACCGTGCCTTGAGGGGCTGGGGCTTGATGAAGCAGGCGTCACTCTCGATGAGACCAAACGAATCCTGGTCGATGACAACTACCAGACCAGCGTGCCGAACATCTTTGCCATCGGCGACCTGATTCATGGGCCGATGCTTGCGCACAAGGCCATGGATGAGGGGGTCGTCTTTGCCGAGCGACTGGCCGGTGAGCACCCTGCCGTCGATTACAAGTTGATCCCTGGAGTTGTCTACACCCATCCGGAGGCGGCATCAATCGGTGCCACCGAGGAACAACTCAAGACGGACCAAACCCCTTACAAGGTCGGCCGCTTCCCTTTTATGGCCAGTGGCCGTGCGCGCGCCATGGACAACGTCGATGGCTTCGTCAAGGTTCTGGCCAACCCCGACAGCGGCAGGATTCTCGGTGTGCACATCATCGGTCCCTGCGCTTCCGAGCTGATCAGTGAAGCCGTCACCATTATGTCTTTCGACGGTAGCGTAGAGGATATCGCGCTGACCATGCACGCTCATCCAACCTTGAGTGAAGCTTTTAAAGAAGCGGCTTTAGGCGCTTTTGGCAAGGCCGTGCACGCTTAACCGGTCGCAACCAGAATGCGCGCACATGGCCACAAGCTCAGCTCTCGTCTGAGTTAGCGATCAAAGGCGTCGCATGCGCCTGAGTGCGTTGTTTCACCACTTCAGCCCCCGCATCTATCGGATGCGCGGGGCTGTGCTCAAAACCAAGTCAACCTCCCGAGTCCAATTCCAGATCGACAAAATCACTCTTCACCTGACCACACTCACTCAGGATCTCACTCACTCAGGATCTCACAACGGAACCTTGACGTCCTGCCTGATACGCGGACGTGAAATGGTGCGCCGGGCAGAGGCTCCGTACAGCGTCCGTCTGGAGCGAGGCATGCTTGGCATGGACATTGAAATAAACATACGTAACAAGAGCCAGACACAAGAGAGGGAGGAGACCTAACATGCTGAAATTACTGAGACCATTATGGCCAGGAAAATGTGACAAGTGTTCTCGGCATACCCTCATCAGGGCGCGTTACATGAGTGAGGCACAAAAATCGCTACAAGTGTGTGTCACCTGTGTACCAGTCGATGGTGAAGACATGTCCCACGATAGCAGCAAACTCGTTCTCGCTGGCTACTGAGACAACAATTCTGCACGAATCAGGCTGCCGCCAATGTCGCCGACGGTCGTCCTGCAGAGAGGTTCCATGTTTGAAGCAACCATACTGTTGACCCTGCTTGGTTTGATTATCTGGTTCACACTGTCCAAAGGACAATCGTCTTCGACGCAGAGAACCTACTTTATCAACCTGACAGCGGAGCTAAAACCTCCGGCGAAAAAGGCAGACAAGTGCAGGCATTCCTAATCGGGAGTTGCCGCCGGAGCTGTCTCCAGTGATGGCTTTCGAACAGAATTCAGCCTGCACAAAAAGGCTTTAAGCGGTCGTCATTACGGCGTATCAGGCGTGGCAGATCGACGAGACCCGGCAGTTCCAGCTCTTCAGGCAGCGTACGGCTCAATTCGAGAGAACTGCTCGGTCGAAGAATTTCGTTGAGTTCCGCTTCGAGAGTTTCCAGATTCTCAGCTCTCAAGAATTTGTCAGGACGGATCACTGTCCTTGCTCCCAACCACCGACTGCGAAAGTGCCACGATCACCCCAGCCAGTCGCAAATCAGATCAATCGCCTCGACCATTTTGAAACAGTTGACCGAGAGGAAGTCTGCGGGGAGAGGCTCGTGCGACGGCGTGCGTTCCGCCGCGGCCAGGGTTTTGGCCCCGTCGAAGTCGACCAGGGCAATGCGTGCGGTCAGCTCCTCTTCCGGACGCCCGAAGGCGCTGCCCGGCAGGAACGCGACCCCGGCCTCTTCCAGAACCCGGTTGCACAGTTCTGTCCCCGTCGTGATGCCACGAGCAGCCAGCTTGTCACGATAGGCGGAAAAATCCGGCAGCATATAGAATGCCCCCTGTGGGGGAGCGACGAAGACGCCGGCCTCAGTGAACCGCTTCAGGATATGATCGTTCATGGTTTTCAGGATGCGCCGCGACTGACTCAGATAAGCCTCGATGCGTGGGCCACCGCGGAAAGCGCGCACCGCGGCATACTGGATCGGCGCACTGGTCGCCGTGAAGGTCTCGCTTGCGACCACGGCCATGCCGTCAACCAGCCAGTCAAGACTTGAAGGAAAGGCGAAGGTGCCAAGCCGCCAACCACCAGCACCACACCACTTGCTCAGGCCGCTGCTGATAATCGTCCCTTCCGGATAATGACGGGCGATGGAGGTGTGCTGTCCCTCGAAATGGAGCTCACCGTAAATTTCATCGGAGAGCATGATAATGCGATACTTGCGCGCCACCTCGGCCAGACCGGCGAGCTCGGCGTCGGTGTAGCTGCAGCCGGTCGGGTTGTTCGGATAATTAAGGATCACGATGCGTGGCTTGCTGGGATCCTTTCGGCAAAGCTTCTCCAGTTCTGCCGGCGTCAGCAACCAACGGTTGTCGCGACTGGTCGGCAGCCAGTGGACATGACGACCGGCGATCTGCGCCTGGGGAGCATAGGAGACCCAGCTTGGCGTCGGAATCACCAGGTCGCCGTAGTAGACCATCTGCAGGATGAACATCAACTCTTTTGAACCCGGGCCGACCAGAATGTGTTCCGGCTGAATGTTGAGGTTCTGGGTGCGCTGGTAATAAGCGGCGACCGCCTCCTGCAGAGCCGGCAGGCCGCGTACAGGCAGATAATCCTTCTGGTGAGCGTTGGCCTGCAGTTCCTCAACCACCGGCAGGGGAACCGGGAAAGGAGATTGGCCGAGACCGAGTTTGTAGACTTTGCGCCCTTCAGCAATCAGCCGGTTGCTTAACTCGTTGATGCCGAGGGTCGCCGAAACCGGCAGTCCCCGCACATTCAGGTTCAGGTGAATCTGGTGTTCCATCGTGAGCACTCCTTGCGCAGCCATGGTTGAAAGGTCCTTGTCTGCCTGAAGATTCGAGCTTTACAGTTCAACCAAAGACCCGCTGCAGATGCGCGTGCAGCATCGCCAGGAAGGCCGCCTCGTTGTCACCCCGGTAGACCAGCGAGGAAGCGATCTCGGAGGCGAGCATGGCTGAGCGGTATTTGGGCAGCAGGTTGCGGATACGACGCCGATAGCGCGGGTTTTCACGCAGCAGACGCGGCAGATGCGCCTCGATGGCCCGCCTGAACAGATGGCTGTTCGCAAAGCTCCGGATTCGCCTCGAAAAAGCTGAAAAGGCGCGCGTAGTGGGTGTTGATTTCGCTGCTGACCGCCGCCGAGATCTCGGTGCAGAGCAGGCTGTTGCCCGGTTCACGTCGGCGTCTTCAGGATCAGCCGCGCTTCATCGCCGGAACGCTGTTCAAGGATGTCGAGCACATCGGCAACATATTGCTGCTTGTTCGCCAAAAATTCTTTTTCCGTGAGCAGCAGGTTGGCAATGATTTCGTAGGACGATGAAATCACACCGCACTTGTTGGCGGAAGCATCGCGCATGATCAGAACCCCGCGACGCTGCAGTTCAATACGCGCATCCGGAGTCAGGAAAGAGTTGGCTCCCTCGACAATCACCCGCACAGTTGGCTGGCCTTCGTCATCGAGCAATCGCTGCCAGTTGCTGCCGTCGATCGTTTCCGGACGGCCACCGGCCGGAATAAACAGGTCGGCAGGAACCGTGAAGGCCAGGCTGTTGAACTCGCGGTAAAAATCGTCAACCGTGACCCACTCATCAATCAGCTCGCCATTTTTTCGTGACACCCGGCGGTAGAGCTGCCGAAGTCCTTCTGTGCGATGCTGATTACGGAACAGCATGAAGCCGCCGTCATGAAGTGCTTCCGGATCGAAATCCTCAACGTCTTTCTCCAGAACGACCTTGCGCAACGCCACATGATCCGCTCCGGACGGATCGTGCAGAGCACCGGAGCCATCAATAATCAGGTTGATGCAGACCGATGGGCAGCGATCCAGCAGCAAGCTTCATGGCATTGCCGGCGACATCGCCATTCGGCCCACCGGTAAATTTGACGGAGAAGGCGTCCTTGTGGATATCGATGCCGAGTTCCGCCATGGTGATTTCGGCAAACTTGACGACCCCGGCCGAGGTCACACCATACTCTTTATGGTTGATCCCGACCTGCTTGCTTGAAATGACGCCGATGCCGAGCAGGTAGCCGCGCCGTACCGACTGACGGGCGATCAATTCAACCATGGCATCGTGCATGTTCTCGTCAGGACCAAGCTCGATCGCCTCGTCTTCACCGTAGTAATCGACCACGCGCGGGTCTTTTGCCTGGCCGTTTTCGGTGACAAAAATGTCGAAGAACGCGTTGATAAAACCAAACTGCAACTTGTAGAGACGACGGGTCACCAGATCGAGATCGTTCAGCTCCGCAGCGTCGAGGACCACCACCATCTTCGAACCACCTTCGTAGATATCCTTGTTCTTCAGATGCTGGGTATGCGCCAGGACATAGTTTTCGCGGAACACGGTGTTGGTGTTGGTAATGTAGTCGTCCCACCCTCGGCTGAGCACGGTCCGCCAGCCGCCGCGGGCGATATCGGAGAAACCGATATGGTAGCCTGCGCCGTGGCGGGCAAAGAAGAAGGTCACCCGGAAAGGCCGGTCAGCAGGCAGATCGGCGGTAAAATCGGGACCGAGCTCCTCGAGTAGACAGGGTCGAGCCGGAAAGCCAGGGCCTGCTTTCTCGGCGACGAAAAAGTTTGTCTTAAGAGTGTGGCGGATGAACAGCAGCGCACAATTGAAAACACCGCGCCTGATTTCGTCGAGATAGCGATGACCGGTATTATAGCCGGAGATAGCAGCTTCCATCTCGGAGAGCGTTGTCCGGTAAAGGTCCTCACGATCCGGAACCTTCGGGATCAAAACGGGTCTTGAACAACCAGACCAGTTTGAGAGCCATGTCCGGGTGACTGTGGAAAGCCCGCAGGACATTCTCAAAGCCAAAACGGTCGGGCTGGTTGTGCGCCAGGTTGGTGTGGCAGAAACTGATGAAGGCGTTCACCAGAGAGGCTTCTTCACCGGTCATGACGCGTCGCAGCACAAAGTCCTGGTAGACCGGTGACGCCGTCGAGAGAATCTGCGTATTGTAGAGTTCCTGCTGCAACTGGCTGAAGAGTTCGGAACCTTTTTCTACCAGGCCGGCATCGCGGCTGTGAATGTAAAAGGTGCCGATAAAGTATGGGTGTACACCGTTACTGATCGTCAGACAGTAGGCGCGTCGCACGCCGAGCCCAAGACGATGAAAAACTTCCATGGTCTGGGTCAGGAAATCAACCTGGGGCGGATTGCCGGCGGCGAACATGACCCGGTACTCGCGCGGAGAGTTCGGGTCATCCGTCTTTTCAACGTCAAAGTAGATTCCCCCCTGCAGCGTGCTCTGCTGGTACATCCACAGAAGTTGAGCGACACGCCGAAAAGGAGAAACCCGTACGTAGGTTTCGTTGTTCAGCCAGATCAGCTGCAGGAGGCTGTCAAACTGCCGCCGGTCAAAACCCGGGTAGATCTCACGCAATGAGGCGGCGACACCCTGCCGAATGGCAGCGGGGATCTTCTGCCGGCCGGCATCGGCGATCTCCTGATGGGACTTGCGGTCAAACTCAATGCGTTGCAGCTCAAGCCCCACATCCACACCGGGAAGGGCGCGATACGACTGGGTAAACTGGGCGTAGGAGATCTCCCTCTCACGCAAATTACGAATCGTGTCGTAGAGTGACCCGGGACGGTTGGGGCAGGCAACAATCAGACTCTTCTCTCGATCGGAGAGGACCAGACGCTGGTCATGGCGCAAGGAGGACAAGCGTGTCGCAAGGGCGGCTATCGCCTCCGGGACGTCCTGCATCGTGATCGCAAAGTAGGGATGCATATTGTCGAGCAGCCATTGCAGATTTTCCACTGCGGCACCGCAGGTACCGCCAATTTCGCGCAGAACCTCAGCATGCAGGCGTTGTTTGGCCCCATCAATCATCATTGTCATCCTTCAGTGGTTAGGTTTTCAGTTCAGTCGTTCAGCGGCACAATCAACATCGGTCGATGACACTTGCGCAGCACTTTCTCTGCGACGCTGCCAAGAAATGCATATTTGAGCGCCCCCTTGCTGTGACTGCCCATGATGATCAGGTCAGCGTTGACGCGCTCCGCAGCAGCGATAATTTCGACGACCGGATTGCCGTGATGCACTTCAATACCGGCGATCCGCTCAACATCTTCAGGATGGTCGGCCAGCTCTTCCTTGGCAAAGGCATGCAGCCGCATGCTGATCGTGTCCTGGATCTCTGCCTTGTGAACGAGTTCAAAGTCCGCCAGTTTGTCCTTACCCATCACCGTCGAAACATAATTGACGACCGCAGAATCAACCTCCGGAAGGACATGCAGGAAGTGGATCCGTCCGCCAAAACAGCGCGCTACACTAATCGCATGACGGAAGGCATGAGCCGCGTTTTCGGAAAGGTCTGTAGCGTAAAGAATTGTTCGGTATTGGGGAATCATGGGTCCTCCTTAAGCAACGGCAACGGGCGGAACAGATGTTCCGCGGATGCGCAGTTTCTGTAGAGCATAGATGGCACCGAACAGGCCTGCGCCGAGCATGTAGCTCAGATGACGCTCTTCAACACCAATCATGTTGGCGAAGAAGTAGGGGCGGAACATCATGCCACAAACCATGATCAACGCCAGCAGCTCGTACCAGCGGTTCTTGGCGATAAACCAGCCCTGGGTCACTGCCGCGAAGGCGCAGGTACCGATGCAGGTCATGACGAAGATGAAGACTGCCTCGAAAAAGCTGTCAATACCGATCAGCAGGATTTCGGTATTGAAGATAAACATGAACGGCAGTACAGCGGTACGGATGTCGTAGAGGAACCCCTGCACCCCGGTCGCTATCGGGTCGCTTTTGGCGATCGCCGCAGCAGCATAGGCAGCCAGACCGACCGGCGGTGTGTCATCGGCCAGGATCCCGAAATAGAAGCAGTAAAGATGCGCAGCAATGAGCGGCACGGCAAAACCGTTGAGATCGGCCAGGGCCACCAGCGCCGGGGCGGTCAGGCTGGCCATAACGATGTAATTGGCGGTGGTCGGCAATCCCATACCGAGAATCAGGCTGCAGATGGCAACGATGCCAAGCATCAGGTAGAGATTGCCCATGCTCAGGATGTCGATAATGTCGGTCACCAGACCGCCAAGGCCCATGGTGACAACGCCGACGACGATACCGGCGGCGGCGGTCGCGACGCCAACGCTGACCATGTTACGAGCACCGCCCACCATCCCCTCGTAAATATCGAGGATACCAAGCTTGAAACCATCAGCAATCGAGGTGTTCTCTCTTTTGGCACGAATCGCGTGCTGGAAGAACATGATCACCAGCAGCAGCATGGTCGCACGGAAGGCGGCCATCTCGGGCGAGTGGCGCGGCATGATCAATTCGTAGAGCAGGAAGACGATCGGCACCAGGTAGTGGAAACCGTTGACCAGGACCTTGAAAGAACACCGGCAGATCCGACCTTCGGCAGACCGTCCATGCCAAGCTTCGAGGCCTCGATGTGGGTCAGGAAGAAGAGTGCCACATAGGAGGCAAAGGCCGGAATCGCCGCCGCTTTGCAGACTTCCAGGTAGGGCAGGTTGACATATTCGGCGATAATGAAGGCCGCAGCTCCCATGACCGGCGGCATCAGCTGGCCGTTGGTCGAGACCGCAACTTCGATCGCCGCCGCTTTTTTCGCCGGGTAGCCGACCTTCTTCATCAACGGGATGGTAAAGGTTCCGGTGGTCACAACGTTGGCAATCGACGAACCGGAGATCAGACCGGTCAGGCCGGAGGAAAGGACAGCCGCCTTGGCCGGACCACCCTTGTAGCGGCCCAGCAGGCTCATCGCCAGGTCAATAAAGAAGCGCCCGGCGCCGGCTTTCTCCAGCAGCGCGCCGAACAGTACGTAAAGGAAGACGATCTTGGCCGAGACATAGATCGGCACACCGAAGATGCCCTCGGTGGTCAGCGAGATCTGGCCGATAAAGCGGTTGATGCTGACCCCCTTAAAGGCCAGAAAGTCTGGGAAATAGGGGCCAAAGAAAGCGTAGATGGTAAAGAAGATGCCGATGATCGACAAGGCGGGACCAACCACCCGGCGCGCCCCTTCCCAGAGGAAAAGGATCAGCAGGGTGCCGAGGATCATATCACGGGTGTTGAGCAGCCCGACCCGACTGGCGATCCCTTCAAAATCGATGACGATATAGAGCGCCAGAAACGCGGCAAAACATGCCAAGGACCAGATCCATGAATGGAATCCGGTCGGTGGCCGAGAGCCAGCGCAGGCCCGGGATATTGATCTGGCGCTTAAACGTCGGATAGGAGACAAAAATCAGGAACAGGGCAAAAGCCAGATGGATGGCGCGCACATAGGTCGAATCGAGCAAAAGCCAGCTCGCCAGAGAGAGCTGAAACAGCGACCAGCTAAGCGCGACGATCGGCACCAGGAAACGTTGCCAGCCGGAGACGTGGCGCAGTCCCATTTCCTCTTCTTCGATCATGCGCCGGGCTTTTTCCAAGCCCTCATCATTTTCATCGACCTGAAGCTTGCTTTGTTCCTCGCTCATTTCGACAGACTCCTCAATCTCAAGGGGATGTCCGGCTATCCACGAGTTGGAGCATAGACGCGAATAGTCCGACACCCTCCTGGAAAAAGCTCAACCATAGAAAACAGGGGGCACGTTATCGTGCCCCCTGATATCAACAGACCTTACTTAATCAGGCCAGCTTCCTTGTAGTACTTCATGGCGCCCGGATGAATCGGGGCGGAGAGGCCCTGCAGCATGCTTTCCTTGGTCAGGTTGGCAAATGCCGGGTGAAGGGTTTTGAACTCGTCAAAGTTTTCGAAGACTTCCTTGGTGACGGCATAGACCGCTTCATCGGAAACGTCAGCGCTGGTACAGAGGGTCGCCTTGACACCGAAGGTCGGAACGTCTGCACGTATCAGTGCCGCCCGGGTAATCGGCGATCGGGATGTCAGCAGGCGCATAGTAGGGGAATTTGTCGGTCAGCTTCTTGACCACGTCTGCGGGAACTGCGACAAAGTTGACCTTGGTGGCACCGGAGACAGCTTCCTTAACCGAACCGTTCGGATGACCGACAGTGTAGAAGAACGCGTCAATACGGCCGTCCTGCAGCATACCGGCTGATTCAGCAGCCTTCATGCCTTCGGCTTTCAGATCCTGTATCGACATCGATCCCCGCTGCAGCGAACAGGTCTTCGGCGTTGCCGCGCTGACCCGAACCCGGGTTGCCGATGTTGACGATTTTGCCCTTGAGGTCGGCAACCGTCTTGATGTTCTTGGCAGCGTTAGCAACGATCGTGACCGACTCCGGGTGAATCGAGAAGACCGCACGCAGTTTGGTCGACCGGCTTGCCTTCCCAGTCAGCCGTACCATTGAAAGCCTGGAACTGACGGTCGGACTGAACGACACCGAACTCGAGGTCGCCAGCAGCAGATGGCGTTGACGTTGAACACCGAACCGCCGGTGGACTCAACGGTGGCACGCAGGTTGTACTCCTTGCGCTTCTTGTTGACCATCTTGGCGATCGCGCCGCCGGTCGGGTAGTAGACGCCGGTGACGCCACCGGTGCCGATGGTCACATACTGGGTGGCGGCCAGAAGGTCGCTCGCGCCGAAGACCACCAATGCTGCTGCCAGAACCAACATACTGATTTTTCTCATTCTCTTTCTCCTCTCAAGGGTGTCAGGATAGCCCTTGCCAGGGCAAGGGAGTTGAACCGTTTATTGTCAATATCGTATACGGAGAGTTGAGCAAGGGCCGTACCAAACCAGTCATCAAACGATCAACACACCTGAAAACACTAGACATACTTTCAATAAAGGGCAATCATGTGAGCGGAACAAAGGGTCATAACCAGGGTTATTGGAAGGCGACAGAAAGGATTGTTTTACATGCAGTTTCAGGGGGTTATGGAATTATAACCATTAGAAGATTATAACCACGGTTATAGCCCTTTTTTAGTCGTTTATTGGGAGAAACAGGTCAGTCCCGGGTCTGACGCAGGCGCTTGCTCAGGGCCGGCTGCGAGATGCCAAGCAGGCGGGCAGCCAGGGTCTGGTTGCCTTCGCAGCGGCGCATGGCGTCTTCGATCAGCATCTCAACCGCTTCTGCCAGGCTGGGACACTGCTCGAGCGCAACAAATGGATTTCCGACTCCGGGGACAGGGATTTTTCCCGACGGATGCGCTCCATGGCAGCGCTGGAAGGCAGCCATGGAGAGTACCCCGCCCTGATGGCTGCTGACGGCATCGAACACCATCGAATGCAGCTCACGGACATTGCCGGGGAATCCGTAGTTCGCCAGCAGCAGCCGCAGTTGCGGAGGAGGAGTCGGCTTCGGTTTGCCGAGAGTGCGAGCGGCCTCGTCGAGAAAATGATCAAGCAACAGGGGGATATCGCCGCGCCGCTCGACAAAGGAGGAAGATGCACATGGTGCGAACAGAGCCGGTAGTAAAGGTCACGCCGGAAACTCCCGGATTCCTGACGCGCGGCCAGGTCCTGATGAGTGGCAACGATGACCCGGATTTTCGCCTGGCGCGGCCGGTCATCACCAAGGGCAAAATATTCGCCCTCCTGCAGCAGGCGCAGCAATTTGACTTGCGAAGACTGGCTCAAATCCCCGATCTCGTCAAGAAAGAGGGTGCCGGCGGCAGCCTGTTCGACCAACCCGCTGCGCACCGCATCGGCACCGGTGAAGGCGCCGCGCACATGGCCAAACAGGGTGTCGGCAAAGACGTTGTCATCAAGGCCGGCAACATTGACGGTGACCAGATCGCCACTGCGGCCGCTCAGCTGGTGCACAGCACGGGCGATCAATTCCTTGCCGGTGCCTGATTCGCCAGTGATCAGTACCGGCCGAGGGCTGACGGCGACCGCCTCAACATACTGAAAAACCCGCTGCATGGCCGGGTCGAGCGTGACGATCTCCGCAAACGCCTCGGGACGCTCGCAGATCTCCACCGAGCAGGTGTTGACGCATCGCCCGGTTCTCCCGTTCGAGCTCCTGTACGCGGATCGCCCGGCGAACCGTATCGAGCAGGCGGTCGTTGTCGACGCCCTTGACAATGTAATCGAAAGCGCCAAGCTGCATGCAGCTGACGGCCGTTTCCACCTGATTGAGGCCACTCACAACGATCACCGTGACATCTGGATACTCCTCTTTGAGGCGGCTCAGGAGTTGGTCGCCGGAGACATGGGGCATCGTCATGTCGAGCAGAATCAGACCAACATCTTCACTGGCGAGCAAGCCGCGGCACCTCACGGGCATCCTGACAGGTCAGTAAACGGGTGATGCCGCCCTGCCCTTCGAGGGTCATACTCAGGGTTCTCAACCAAGGGGCCTCATCATCAATCAGCAGGACATTGAATGAGGGATAGCGGTCATTACGTTTCACGCCTTACTCTCCTTCTGGACCGGGAAAGACAATCGCACCGTCGTACCAATGCCCGGGGTTGAATCGAACTCTATGCGTCCGCCATGCTCCTTGACGATGCCTGCAGACACCGACAGTCCCAGGCCGGTTCCACCTTTCTCACGCTTGGTGGTGAAGAAGGGATCCAGCAGATGCGACAGATGCTCGGGATCAATACCAACCCCGGTATCTTGCACGGTCAGGACGACCTCACCGGTCGACGGATCAGCGGCCGTCGTCAAGGTGATCTCTCCGCAGTCATCCTTGAGCGCCTGACTGGCGTTGAGCAGCAGATTCACCACAACCTGTTCGATGCGCTGGAAATTGCCCCGCAGCACAGGCAGGTCGTCAGCCAAGCGGGCGGTGATCTGTCCTGTCACCTTACGCAGGGCCGGTTCAACCAGGCGCACAGCCGATTCCGCAACCTTGCTGAGGTTGAACCCGTTCGAAGAAATCGGCATCCTCCTGACGGGCAAAAGTTCTTCAAATCTTCGACAATCCGCTTGATGCGTCCGGCGCTGGCGAGGGTTTCGTTCAAGAAGCTCCGGAATTTCGGCGCGCATGCGTGAATAATTGAGCCACCCCAGCCGAAAATCACCGTGCTGTTGATAATGTGTCTTCAAGCAAAGGCATGGTGTCTGTGAAGGCTTTCTGCAACAACGGCACGTTCAACATGATAACGCCGTTGGGATTATTGATTTCATGCGCAACGCCGGAGACCAGAATTCCCAGTGAGGACATCTTGTCGGCCTGAATCAACTGGCGCTGGCGCACTTCCAGTTCCTCCATGGCGCGTTTACGCTCGGCGACTTCTGTCTCCAGATCGCGGGTTCGCTCAGCGACCTCTTTTTGCAGGGTGCGCGACCAGATGACCGTAACTCCCAGGATCAGCAGCAGCGGCACCGCCACCGCCGCCAGATAAACACTGATGCGTCGCAAGGACGGCTTCTCGGGCTCGAGAACGCCCAGCCAGCGGGCATGGATTTTCTGGTATTCACCGGTCTGTTTAAGAATTGTCAGGCCTTCGTTGAAACGCGCCAGCAGGCTCGCATTGCCCTTGCGCACCGCGTAGCCGTAATCCTGCGCCACCAGAGGCTTCGGCACCGGTTCGAGATTGCTGAGACTGAATTGGCGGGTAAGATAGAGTCCCGGCAACTTGGCCACCAGGGCACAGTCATGTTGTCCCGGAGGCGAGCAGGCGCAGCGATTCAGCCAGAGAGTTGGTCAGCACCAGCCTGGCACCGTCATGGCGCTGCAGCATGAAGTCGTGCATGACGCTGCCGCGCATCACGATCACCTCCCGACCAGCCAGATCCTCCACCTGAGTCAGCAGAGGGATCGTTTTACGGTTCCAGATCGTTTGGTGGACCACCGCATGAGGGCTGGAGAAATCGACCTCGGCACGCCGCTCCTCGGTAAACGCCATCCCCTGCAGGATATCGATCTTGCCTGCCGCCAGGTCGCGACGCATATCGCCCCAGGAGCCAAGAGTCAGCTCCACCTCCATCCCCATGACCCGGGCAATCGCCCGCGTCAGATCGACATTAAAACCAGCGGGCTGACCATCCTTGTCGAGAAATTCGTAGGGGGGGTAAAAACGATCGCCGCCAACCTGCACAACTTCGGATTCAAGGTTGCGGAAAAGATCCTCAGCTAGCGAGAGCAGGCTTCAGGAGATGATAATGATTGCCGCCCAAAACAACAAGCCCGCACCAAGATGCGCACAGAATCCGCAGCGCGGGATCTTCATTGTGAGGAGACCTGCAAACGGTCAGGTACATCCGTGACCGTGCGCGATTCATCTGTAATCAGAACTCATTCAGCCTGCGCAAAAAGGCCTTGAGCAAACCATAGTTGCGCCGATTGAATTTGAAGGTCAGACGCGGCAGGTCAATCAGGTCAGGTTGATCCTGTTCCTCGGGGAGCGCAGTCCGGTCAGTGTGAGATGACTGCCTGGCTCATGAATTTCGCTGAACTCCTCTTCGAGTGTCGCCAGATTTGCCAGCGCTCAGCACCTTGTTGAGACGGACCACGAAAGTTGAGCCGACCCACCGACTGGAGTGATAGATACGATAGAAGTCATGGATGACCTGAGCTGCTTCGAAAGGGTCCCGGGTAATGGTGAAAAGGCTGAAATCTTCCCCGGAAATCACCCCGCGCTTGAGCATGACCTTTTTCATGAAATCCAGCCAGGGCTCCCAGTAGCTGCCATCATCATCGTCAATCAGAACCAGCGGGATCGGCGGGTTTTTACCGGTTTGCACCAGGGTCAGCGTTTCCATCGCCTCATCCAGGGTGCCGAAGCCACCCGGGAAAAGAGCGCACCGCGTCCGCTTCCTTCAGAAAAGCCACTTTACGGGTGAAAAAATACTGATAGGTGATGGAATGTCCACTGTTTGCCATGACCGGGTTAGTGCCCTGTTCAAAGGGCAGGCGAATGTTAACGGCAAAGGAATTTTCCGCACCAGCACCCTCGTTGCCAGCCTGCATGATGCCGGGGCCGCCACCGGTGATCACCATATAGCCAAGCCGCACCAATTGACGGGAGAAGGTTACGCATTTCTGGTAGATCGCCTCACTCGGCTCGGTGCGCGCCGAGCCAAAGATCGTCACCTTTTTGCGATCACGGTAAGGGCCGAACATTTTGCTGGTGTAGCGCATCTCCTTCATGGTCGCCCGCAGCATTTTAAGATCAGCGAGATAGTCATTTTCCTGGCCGGTCTTCAGAGCGCTGATCACCATTTCCCGGATGATTTCCGGGTGATGTACGTCGGCCATCGCCAGGAGTTCATTGATCAGGTCATCGAGGGGGCCGTTGGTCTTCTTGAAGCTGATGTCCATAGCAGAATCCTTCACAAGGGGTGGACGGTCTATTCTAACACGTCTTTTCGGCCGTTGAGGGGAGCAATTGACCGTTGCCCGGCACGTTCCAGAGCGATCCAGAGGCCACGCAGGCTGGCCGCAGGATAACGTTCGGCGATGCTCTGGTACGCGTTACGCAACTGACAATCCAGAGCCTGCAAATGCTCGCGATCGAGCAGCGTCCAGCCGGTCATCCAGGGTCTCACAGAAAAAAGTGATGCAATTGTAAGGGCGCCTGGTAACCGGCAGGCGACAGCCCTGGTCACCAAGATAGGGGCAGGTGCGACTAAAATCGGGGGTGGGTGGGACTTCACTCTCCAGCAGATAGGCAAGCAGGTTGGTCAAGGTGATATGATGTCGACCGCAACCGCAGCAGGCTCCATCACATCCGGCACAGGCTTCGAGTCCACCAGCCTTGCAGAAGAGTTCATCCAGAGCAAGTTGTGTCTCTTCGATCACAGCAAGCCTCTCTCTCAGCCAGCCACGCTCGACATCACTGAGACTGGCCACTTCACTGTTTATCCTCTGCAGCAACATCGACCAGTCTATTTCAGGCACCTTGCTCATAATCTCAGAAAGAAACGACACCCGGCAATCAGCCAGGTGCCTTTATCATGAATCCGTTCATCAACGCGGATTGAAGCAAAAAGTGGTTGGAGAGAACCGTAACCCGGGTTCTGTTCCACGCAACAGTTACCTGCTGCGCGGCGACGATCATTCCTCTAGGACCGCCGTTGCCGACGGCCTCAAATTGATCGTATCACTCTTCTACCCCATGCCAAAAACCATGTCAAACTCAAAACCCAGGTGAGAAAAATATCACAACCCCTAAAACCACTAAAAACTCGCCATTTTTGTAGAGACCGGCCCCTGCCAATCACCCAAGTCAATACATTGTGACGTCCCAGGCATTCCTTTAACCCCAACATCGTCAAATTATTCACAGATAATTGTTTCAGGGAGTGTTTCTACGGGTGACGGTCAGACCCTTGGTAATTCTTTCAGGTTAACCGAGCCGCATATCCGTCGCAAACAACGGTGTCGAAAAGGATATCAGCCTGGCGCTGTTATAAAGAGCAAGAGCTACAGTGAAAACCTTCTCCTCTCCTGAGCACCCATAAAAAGGTGGAAAACCCCTACCTATTATGCCATTTCATTTGCATGCTTTAATAGGCATGGGTTAATGTTTGTAGCTGGAGAGGGAGGTTAGGAGCGGTCTTTATGGAATTTTCGGTCTGGGGCGTTATGTCTGGGCTGCTGCTGATCGGTGTGACTGCCGGTTTTCTGATGCACCGTTCCGACTTTTGCATGGCCGGGGCCTTTCGCGACGTCTTCCTGTTTCGGCGCAGTTGCTCAATGAATTCAGGATCGTCTGGAAAGTGCCATTTCACCAGGCAGCCATGGCATTTTCAGGCGGCGTCATCATGGCTCTCGGCTCACGCATGTCACCTGGGTGTAATGTCTGGCACCTGTGGGGAGGGCTGCCGCTGCTGACCATGCAGAGTCTGCTGTTTGTCATCGGTTTGCTCCCCGGAGCATGGTTCGGCGGAAAAATTCTGCAGCAGGTTCTGCTCTCTGCCGCTCCATCAGAGAGGTTGAAGTCTATGAAGACAACTGAAATCGACATCCGTGGGCAGATTTGCCCATCGTGCCTGCTGTTGGTGCTGCGCGAAGTCAACCAGCGGCACCGTGAACTGCTGGCCGGCGACCTCTGCCTGGTGATCCTGACGGATAATCGCGACGCGACCGGCACCATCCCGGAGGCTGTCAACAACATGGGGATTGCCGCAGCTGTCGAGAAACGTGCAGGCTATTACCGGATAACCATCCAGAGGCAGCATGACTGATTTATACAGAAAAGCGAAAATGATGCCGCCAGGCAGTGATACTCCTGTCGAAAGAACCGGGGCACAAAGCGAGCTTGAGCTGCTACGCTCGGAGAATGCACGGCTGGCTGAGGTCAACCGTGAAGCTTTTGGCTATATCCGCAGCAAGGTTGACTCTCTGCTCGGCGTCATCGGCACGAGGGGCCTGAATCCTGAGGAACTGGATGATCGCAGCTTGATTGAATTTGACCCGATCGGCATTGTCGCCCAGACTTTTCAGCATATCCTCGAAAATCTGCAGACAACCAATCAGAAACTGAATTTTGCCCACGAAGAGATAAAGACTATTTTCGAGGCGGTCGGTGCCGGCATTCTGGTCCTGGACCCTCAAGGTCGAGTCGTGTCATATAACCAGAAGATTCGTGATCTGATGCTTGGCAATGAGGTCGATATCCACGGCAAGCGGTGTCGGGATCATGTCTGCGGCAAAATCACCGAGGACGACAGGTGTATTTTTGCGTGGGTTATGGAAAATCGACGCGAACAGCGTTTCACAGGCTGGAACTTCAACGGCCGCAGCTTCGATGTCATCGGTCGCCCCATGTTTGATGAAGTTGGCAACATAACCCGTGTTGTCCTGGCCTATCACGATGTCTCGGCACGCCGGGATGCACAGAGTGCCTTGCTGGCCGCTCTTGAAGAAACCCAGGAAACCAATGCAAAGATCAACGGCATCCTGCGCTCAGCCGCCGATGGCATCCTGGTGACAGACGCTAACGGCAATGTGGTTTTGGCTAATCGACGGGCTGAGGAGCTGCTCGATCTGCCCCGGACCGAGCTGGATTCTACCTCAAGAATCGAGCGAATCAGTCACGTCGGGCTCGTCAATTTGCTGCAACTGGCACCGCAAAGAGGTCAGGACACGTTCAGCGAGGACCTTGACTTCCAGCTGGTTGGACATTCGCTGTGCATCTGTCAGGCCAGAATTACGGTGATCAATTCATCGCGTGATGAATTCAATGGTTGCATCACACTGCTGCATGACGTGACCGAGCAACGTGCGATTGATCGCATGAAGGACGAATTCGTCTCGACCGCAGCTCACGAGCTGCGCACCCCTCTGGCAACCATTATCGGTTACGCCGATTTGCTGCAGATGGACAACAATTTCACCCCTGAACAGCAAGCCGAATATCTTCAGCAGATTCAGAATAAGGCGGAGCGACTGGGAGAGATCGTCAGCGACCTGCTCGATATCAGTCGGGTCGAGTCTGGTGAAGGGCTCAAGCTCAATCGACAACCCAATCGGTTGGAAATGCTGTGTAATGAGGTGGTCATGAGCTTCCGGTTACAGGCTCCTGGTCACTCTTTCGAGTTGGACTTCCCGCCGTCATCGGTTGCAACGGTGAATGTCGATCGTTACGCAATGCTGCAGATTCTTGAGAACTTGCTCAACAACGCCGTCAAGTATTCTCCTGATGGAGGGACGATTCGCATCTCCGGCCAAGTTGAGAACGACCGCTGTCTGCTTGCCATTAGCGACCAGGGGATCGGTATGACTTCTGAGCAAGCCGCGCGGGTATATGACAAGTTCTACCGGGCCGACGCAACCAATACCGCGATTTCCGGAACCGGGCTGGGTATGACGATCGTCAAGCATCTGGTGGAAGCCCAATCTGGGCAGGTGGGTATCACCAGCTCTCCGGGTAAGGGCACGACCGTGACTATTGCATTTCCGATAGTAGCAGGCAACCTGTGAGCGCAGGCCGCTGATCTGACACTTCTCAAGGGTTCAAAGGCCTTTTCCTGGTTGGTCTTCGTGTCCATTGGTCTGTTTTGTGTAGAGAACCTGCAGCGCCGCCATCTGACATGTGCATACCATAAAAAACGGCACCGACCATCAAGCCGGCACCGCCAATAAAAAGTGGTTGGAGAGAACCGTAAGCCGGGTTCTGTTCCCCGCAGCAGTTGCCTGCGACAGGGCGACGATCATTCCTCTAGGACCACCGTTGCCGATGGCCTCAAGCAGCCTGACCCGGGAGTCTCGGACGGGCCGTCCTCAAACACTCCCCTATTTGGCCTTGCTCCGGATGGGGTTTACCGAGCTGTCGACGTCACCGCCGACACTGGTGAGCTCTTACCTCACCCTTTCACCCTTACCCGCAGCGCCTGGGCGCAAACGGGCGGTCTTCTCTCTGTGGCACTTTCCCTGGGGTCGCCCCCGGTCCCCGTTAAGGACCATCCTGCCCTGCGGAGCCCGGACTTTCCTCCCGCCCACATTCATGGGCCGGCGATCGCCTGGTTGTCTCCAACCACATCAAATTGTCTGGGTCTAAAAGCCTTCGTCAGACAACGGATCCAGAAGCGTATCAGGCCGGCGCTGTCACAAAGAGCAGTCGGCTGCAATGCGGACACGACTGGATCTCGTTGACTACAAAGAGGCTGTTGTACATCTGTGGAGGCAGATGCATATGGCAACCAAGACAGGCTCCGCCATTGGCTTCAACGATGGCCACACCGTCACGCCGGGACATCAGGAGCCCATAACGCTTGCTCAGGCTTTTGGGCAATTCTCCCAGCAGGACACTGCGCTGACGATCCATCTCGGCAAGCTTCGTATTCACATCAATCAAAGCAGCCTCGATCTCGGCACAACGCGCATCGGCCTGTTCTGTATGCGCTCCCAGTTCACCATCCTTTTCTTCCTTATCGGCGGTGAGAGACAGCAAGACCTCATCCTTGGCGTCAATACTGACCTGAAGATCCTTGGCAAGTTTCTTGGCCGTATCGACTTCCTTGAGCACAGCAACGTACTCTTTTTGCGTTTTGATCTGAGGGAGTCGGCTCTCTGAACGTTCAACATTTTCCAGTTCCAGCTTCATGGCACTGACCAGTTCAGCTTTTTCACCTTCCAGGGCACTGATCTCATCGGCCAGACCGTCAACCATCTGCTGTAAACGATCCAGTTCAGCCTTAAGAATTTGCTGTTCATTGAGCCCGTTCTGTCGCTCTGTCTCAACAAGCTTCTTTTCCGTATCCAACTCCTGCAAATCTCGCAGTAACTGCAACTGCTTCTGCACGATAAATGCCTCCCTTATGAACTCTCTTGTTGTATCGACTGCATTGCAGCCGAGCTATTAGTATAACCGAAAAGGGTCCTCTTCTCCGTTATAGGTCTCGAAAACAATCTCCCAGTGACGTTGCCGGGCAACCTCTCGCAACGATTCGGCGACATGTTCAATCATCAATTTTTCCGTGGCAAAATGGCCGGCATCTATGAGCGCGACACCCAGCTCTTCTGCCTGACGTGCCTCATGATATTTAACATCGCCGGTGACCAGCACATCCGCCCCCTGGCGATGGGCCGTTTGCAGCAGGCCGGCACCGCTGCCACCACAGATGGCAACCTTGTGAATCGCTCTGTCACCGGCTCCGATCAGACGGAGATGGTCACAACCAAGAGCGCTTTTCACCTGAGCGGCAAAAGCATCCAGGGTCGTTGCCTGTGGCAGCCGGCCAATCCGCCCCAGACCAGCACCGGGCACCTGGTTCTGCAGCGGCACCAGGTCATACGCAACTTCTTCGTACGGATGGGCTTTCTGCATTTTCTCCAGAACGCTGGCCAGCTTGCGTTTGGGGAGAATTGTCTCAAGGCGAACCTCTTCGACCACTTCTCCTTGACCGACCTCACCAATGAAGGGGTTCGCCCCTTCACCAGGCCGGAATGTTCCTTCACCGCGGCTACGGAAAGAGACCTGGTCATAGTGACCGATATGACCGGCGCCAGCCGAGAAGAGGGCATCGGCCACATTTTGTGCGTGCTCCAGGGGAACAAAGACAATCAGCTTCAGGTAGGTACCCGCAACCGGCTGCATGGGGCTGCTCTGTTCCACACCCAGCCGCTCAGCCAGCCAGTCGTTCAGTCCATTGACGGCACAATCCAGATTGGTATGAGCGCTGACAATAGCCACACCACCGCGGATTGCATTCCAGAGAACTTCGCCAACAGCATCATCCGGGGTCAGGCGCGTGATCGGCCGGAACAGTAGGGGATGATGTGTCACCAGGGCCTGTGCTCCGGCATGCTGCGCAGCCTGGATTGCAGAGAGGCTGGGATCAAGAGCCACCAGGACCTTATCCAGCGGTGCAGCCAGGTCACCGACCTGTAGACCGACATTGTCCCACTCTGCGGCCAGTTCCGGATCATAAAGTTTATGTACCAGGCCGACTAAATCATGTATGCGTTGTCTCTGTTTTGCCATTTCCCCTGGTCTGCTTTACGAGGGTCCCTATGTAAAAAGAGTGCAACCTTGTTTTCGGTTGCACTCTTTATATAAACTCTGAAGATCTATGTTGACCAATACATTTCCATCATGTCTTTCAGGCGGGTGGTGGGCCCACCAGGGTTCGAACCTGGGACCGACCGGTTATGAGCCGGTGGCTCTTCCAACTGAGCTATGGGCCCGCTAAAGTTCAAAGCAAAAGTGTATGTTGCGCTCTCTTCTCTGTCAATCACTTTCCAGCGCCCGACCTCTTCTCTGGATGCACCGCAACAAGGGGGCGACCCTCCGGAGACAACCTGGTACCCTGTAACCCCTAATCTTTCCCCCATCTTGCGTGTTCTTTGCCGCGCCAGCTACGTTCCGATTTCAGCCGCTTAGCTACTGCTAGGCACCAGAAATCGCGCCTTGCTGACACGCCAAAGCCCCACGCAATCTTGCGAAAACTTAAAGGATACAGGATATTAGTTGTTGCTGTTGGTCTCCATGAAACTCTTTAACCGTTTAGCCCGACTCGGATGACGCAGTTTACGCAACGCCTTTGCCTCGATCTGCCTGATACGCTCACGAGTCACGGCAAAGTCCTGACCGACTTCTTCAAGGGTGTGGTCCGATTTTTCACCAATACCAAAGCGCATGCGCAGGACACGCTCTTCACGGGGAGTCAGAGTGGCCAGGACTTTCGCCGTTTGATCCGACAGGTTCCCCTTGATAACAGCCTCGAGGGGTGAAACGGCGCCTTTATCTTCAATGAAATCACCCAGCGAGGAATCTTCCTCTTCACCGATTGGTGTTTCCAGGCTGATCGGTTCCTTGGCAATTTTCAGAACCCGACGAACTTTTTCAAGCGGCAGCTCCATGCGCTCGGCAATCTCTTCCGGGACTGGCTCTCGCCCGATCTCCTGAACCAGCTGACGGCTGGTCCGAATCAGCTTGTTGATCGTTTCGATCATGTGTACAGGGATGCGGATGGTGCGTGCCTGGTCTGCAATCGCACGGGTAATCGCCTGGCGAATCCACCAGGTTGCGTAGGTTGAGAACTTGTAACCACGCTGGTACTCAAACTTATCAACCGCTTTCATGAGGCCGATGTTGCCTTCCTGAATCAGGTCGAGAAACTGCAGACCGCGGTTGGTATATTTTTTGGCGATGGAGACCACCAGACGCAGGTTGGCTTCGACCAGCTCGGTCTTGGCCTGCTTGGCCCGCCACTCGCCCTTGTTGACCTCTTTCAGGGACTCGAGCAGCTCTTCCGGAGCAAAGCCCGACTCTTCTTCAACCTTGGTAAATTTTCGATCGATCCCCTTAAGACGCTTTTCAACAACCAGCAGCGTGTCCATCGGGCGATCAAGCTCTTCAGCCACGGCATGCGCTTCTTTTTCACTCTTGCGCATCCGACGCAACATCTTGCTGATCTCGGCATAGGGGCGGCCCAGAGCCTCTTCACAAGCCCTGATTTCTTCCTTGGCCTTTTTAACCTGTCTTGCCAATTCCTTAAGGCGGTCGACGATCTTGGCAATCTGGTAGTCTTTGAGGCGAACCTGAATCATCAGGTCGCCCATTTCCACCTTAAGCGTCTCCATCTCTTTCTCAAGAGGCTTAGAGGCAGCCTTGGTGGCACCGGCCACTTCATCGCGCAGCGCCATGAAGCGATCATAGCGAACCTTGAGTTCTTCTATCAGCGCAACAACCCGCGCACGATGTCGCTCCTCCGCCTCGGCACCCTCTTCTTCATCATAGTCCTTGGTGATTTCGGCGATGCTGATCTGCCCCTTTTGATGACGCTCACCGAGAGTGACGACTTCCTTGAAAGCAATCGGAGTCTTGACAATCACCCGGGCGACCAGGGCCTCGCCTTCCTCAATGCGCTTGGCAATCTCGACCTCGCCCTCGCGGGTCAGCAAAGAGACCTGCCCCATCTCCCGCAGATACATCCGCACGGGATCACTGGTACGGCCCATGACATCTGTGTCGAACTCGGCTTCTTCCTCACCATCGTCGCTTGACGAGGAGTCCCCCTGCTTTTCCTTGGTCGTGGTCGACTTCTGCTCAGCGTCAACCACTTCGATATCCATCTCACCGAACATGCTCATGACATCGTCAATCTGTTCAGATGAAACCATATCGGCAGGCAGGATATCATTCACCTCATCATAGGTGAGATAACCCTTTTCTTTGCCAAGGTCGATCAACTGCTGGACTTCTTCGATACTGGTCTTTTTAGCCATCAATATTTCCCTCGAGGATACCTATTCAAGTCAAGGACAGGCATTTTTTAGACAAGCTTCGTATTATATTGACAAGACTCTATTTTTCAAAGCCTTTTTTTAAGTTTTTGGTTAATCTCGATACGTTCCCGCAAATATTTTTCAAGCGCGGCTTCGTCGTTGTTGCCCCGTGCTTCGATTTCGAGCTGGCAAATTTCTCTCAGACGTTCCTTGAGGACGTCGTTGCTGACGGCCCTGCGGCAGTCAGTGAAGATCTTCTCAGGGTTGGCGGCCCAACCCTCCTCTTCCTGGAGAACCAGGCTGGTCAGCAGCGACTGCTGCCTGTCATCGAGGGAAGCGTCAACCAGATTCTCGGGTAAACGACCGTCCTCATCCTCACAATCAAGCAGATAATCCGCCAGCTCGCGGAAAAGGTCGTCAAGGAAAAGCCCCCTGGTCCCCTCTTCACGAACGCGACGGCGCTGCTGATCATCCACCAGCATCAATCGTAGCAGATATTTCTGGGTTTGCCCTGTCTCTGCAGCGGCTTTCCTTGGCGGAGGAGGTGGCGGCGTCTGACTACGAACCGGGGCTTTGACAACGGCTCCTCTATTCAACTTCGTCTTCAATTCCCCCACATCAAGATCAATCAACGTGGCAAGCTGCTTCAGATACATACTGCGTTCGAGATCTCCCGGCAGGCGCTGAATTCGTTCGAGAATCTGGTTGGCGGCGCGGGCGCGACCTTCAACGCTCTCGTCATTGATGCGCAGTTGCTCTTCAATAAAAACTTCCAAAACCGGACGCGCGGCATCCAGGCAAAGACGAAAGCCTTCCTCCCCCCGGGACTTAAGCAATGAATCAGGATCCTCCCCTGGAGGCATGGCAACCACGCTGACGGACAGACCGACCGGCAACAGGGCGTCCATAGCGCGGAACGTCGCTTGCCGGCCGGCAGCATCCTCGTCGAAGATCAAGAAGATCTTGTCAGCATATCGCTTCAGCAAGCGGGCGTGTTCAGACGTCAGGGCAGTACCGCAGGTCGCCACGGCTGCGGAGAAACCGGCTCGATGCAGGGCCAGAACGTCAAAGTAGCCCTCGACAACCAGGGCCTCATTATTCTGCCGCATGGCATCGCGCGCCTGGTAAAGTCCATAAAGAGTTTGCCCTTTATGGTAAACCGCAGTTTCGGGAGAGTTGATATATTTGGGCAGGCTGTCATCCAGAACCCGGCCGCCAAAAGCGACGATCCTCCCCTGCAGATCGTGAATCGGGAAGAGCAGTCGATTTCGGAACAGGTCGTAATGGCCGCGCTCCTGCTTGCCTGGACGTACCAGCCCCGCCTTATGGACATCGTCGCTGGAAAAATTTTTCTCAGCCAGATGCTGCGCCAGGGATTCCCAGGTGTCCGGCGCAAAACCGAGATGGAAGGTGCGAACCGTTTCCCCTTCATAGCCCCTCTGACGCAGGTAACGGCGACCGGGAACTCCGGCATCACCGTCTATCAGCAAGTCATGGTAAAAACGTCCGGCCACTTCATTGATTCTGAGAACCCTCTCCCGCTCTTCGCGACGACGAATCTCATCTGCGGAAACAGCTTCTTCTTCAACCTCGACACCGACCTTTTCTCCAAGGCGCCTGACCGCCTCAGGAAAGCTCACGCCCTCCATACGCATGAGAAAGGAGAAGACATTTCCACCCACCCCGCAGCCAAAACAGTGAAAAATCTGCCGGGCGGAGTTGACATTGAACGAGGGGCTCTTTTCCTGATGAAAGGGGCAGAGACCCTGATTGTTGACACCGGAACGCTTGAGCGGAAGATAGCTGGAGATGACCTCGACGATGTCGCAGCGGTTACGGATTTCGTCAATTTTGTCGTCCGAAATGCGTCCCATCAGTGCCTCAACTCCACAAGAGTGATATTATCTCCGCCCTGCTCGACCGACGCAGCCTGAAAACTGACGACCTCTCTTCTGCCAGCGAGGAGTTCCCTGACCGCCTTGCGCAGGATACCCTGGCCAGCGCCATGGACGATCTCCAGGTTCAATTCGCCATAAAGCAAGGCGTCATCGAGAAACCGGTCGAGCAATCCCTGAGCATCTTCGACCCGCTTGCCGACCAGAACCAGGCGCGGCAAAAAGGCCTTGCGTTCGCACCCGGTCACGAATTTTGGGGGCATGTTTTCTGCTGCTCGACATAACGGCGGGGCTGGAACTGTCGCAGGGCAGAACGCGGCTGACGCAACTTCTTGCCCCCGGCCAGCAGCTCGATCCGATCGCCATCAATGCCGATGACTTCGGCTTCAACCCCCAACGCCGGCACGTAAAGCTTTTCACGAACGGCGACCTCTTCGGGGACCAATTCAGGGCCCTGCGATAGGGGCTCCGGCAGTGTCTCATGCAGCGACCTGACAGCATTGGTCAGGGCTGCGCGGTCCTTGGACTGCACCGATCCGGCAGGGACATGGCTGAACAGCGTCTGCAGTTTCTCTTCCGCAGCCGCCAGCATCTGCAGCCCTTGCTGGCGCGCCTGATCGAGAATCACTTTACGCCGGACGTCCAGTTCCGTCCGTTCGTTCTGAATGCGTTCGGCCTCCAGCTCAGCAGAAGACGCAGGGCTCGTGCCTCGCGCAGTTCCTCATCCAGAGTTGCCTGCAAAGTCTGCAGGCGCTCTATAATGGCAACGCCTTCGCGCTCCCCCTGTCCCAGGTAATCTTCCGCTGCGGCCAGGACCTTTTCCGGCAAACCGATCCGCCGCGCGATGGTGAAGGCGTGACTGGCACCGGGAATGCCGTAATGCAGTCGATAGGTCGGCTGCAGACTTTCCGTGTCAAATTCCACGGCAGCGTTTTCAACCCGCGACTTCGAGCTGCGCATAGCCCTTGATCACGTGCAGATGCGTGGTCGCCAGAATACGCGCACCGACATCACGCAGGCTGTCGACAGCCGCCAGAGCCAGGGCAGAGCCCTCGCCGGGATCGGTGCCGGTGCCCAACTCGTCCATCAGCACCAGGGTTTCATGATCGGCCCTGTCCAGGATATTGCGCAATCGCAGCAGGTGCCCGGAAAAGGTGGAGAGACTCTGTTCGATACTCTGCTCATCACCGATATCCGCCATCACCGGGGCGAAAGGGAAGACCCGGCTGCCCGGAGCGCAGGGAATCGGCAGGCCAGCGCGCACCATCAGCACCAGCAACCCGGCCGTCTTGAGTGCCACCGTTTTACCGCCGGTGTTCGGCCCGCTGATGATCAGGGTAAAGCACTCTTCGGGCAGACGCAGGTCAATCGGCACCACGGCCGGAGCCTCGATCTTGGTCCTGCTTGCCGCAACCAGCAAGGGATGACGAGCATCGAGCAGCTCAAGAGACGGTTCCTCTGCCAACTCAGGAACCACGCCATCGAGATCAGACGCTCAACCGGGCAATGGCCTGACGCAGGTCAAGCCGGGCCAGGATCGCCTGGTTCTCGGCCAGGGGCTGCCGGACTTCACGAACGCCGGCCGTCAAATGCGCCAGGATCCGCTCCTCCTCCCGCTCTATCTTATGCACCAGGGTCTGGACACGATTGTTACTCTCCAGAGTCGCCGCAGGCTCGACATAAAGAGTCTGGCCACTGGCGGAGACATCATGGACAAAACCCTTCAGACGCCCGCTATGGTCAGCCCGAACCGGCAGCGACATAGCGCCCGTTACGATCGGTAATCAGCGCTTCCTGAAAAACTCCCTGAAGCCTTTCGTCCTGCAATAACCGTTCAAGTTGACGCTTGACCCGATTGCGCTCACCCTTGAGGCCGTCTGCGCAGCTCAGCCAGTTCAAAAGAAGCCGAATCAAGAATTTCCGCACGCGGGCCGATACTTCGTCGGATTTCTGCAGCCAGATCCGGGAAAGGTGGTCAGTTGTCTGGCAAACACTTGCAGAAGAGGGACACACTTCACTGCTCAGCAACTTGTTCCGACACACCGCAGCGGACTCGAGGGCCGACCTGACATCACGCAAGACCTCGGCCTCCAGACGGAGCCCTTCAGTCTGCAGTCGTGCGAGATGTGGCAACAGGTCAATACCGGAGCCAAGCGGTAGAGGGCCATCCTTCTGCAGCAACTGGCCAGCTTCTGCGGCCTCCTGCAATGCCTCTTCAATCTGCGCTGCGCTCACAAAGTGGCGTCAAGAGCCGCTGCCAGTGAACGACCGTAAGGGGTCTGGGTCTTGCCGACCACCAGGTCGACGACCTTGGCGAATTCAAGCTGAACCAGGCTGTCCCCGGTTGTCTGGTATGAGAGCTCCTGATTCTCCTGTCTCATTTCAGAGACACGCTGGCTTCCGTCCGAGCACTGCGGCCCCCAGGTCAACAAACGGCGGCGCCAGGTAGGACTTCCTTCATGACCGTGTCCATTCCCCAGGGCAGGGGTCGCAAAGACAGCGCAAAGACGACGACTGCCAGCAGCAAGATGCCCTGGCACAAACCGAACAACACCACCGATCAGACGATTGAAACCACCGAGAAAAAGCAGCTTCACAAAACGCGACAAGAGGAAACCAAGGGCGAGGAAAAAGACCATGGTGGCCAGGAAAAGGACCGTAAAGGTTATGGCCACGGCAATCTGGGCAGGCAGATCAACCTGTTTCAGGAGAGACTCTGCCAGAGGACCGTGATAACGGAACGCCAGGAAGGCACCGATAAAAAAGCCTGCCAGGGAACAGACTTCCTTGAGCAGGCCGCGCAGCAACCCCTTCAGCAAAAAGCCGCAGAGGATGACAAGGATGGCGATATCGATGCCGTTCATACTGAAAGCAGCTCCTTTGCCTACCCCGCTAACAGCTTGCGAACAATGGTACTGACCAGCTTACCATCGGCACGCCCGGTGGTTTGGGGAGTCACCAGTTTCATCACAGCGCCCATATCTTTCATGGAAGCAGCGCCGCTCTCGGCAATCGCCCTGGCGATCAGCTCCTCGATCTCGGTTTCGCTCAACTGCGCTGGCAGGAACTCCTGCAACACAGCCAATTCCAGCTCTTCCTTTTCAGCCAATTCCGGGCGGCTGTCCCGGTAGGCGTCCGCCGCCTCGCGTCGTTGTTTGACCAGGGTCGAAAGGACCCTGATGGCAGCGGTCTCGTCAAGTTCCCCACGAGCGTCTATCTCGGCATTTTTCAAAGCGGTACGAGCCATGCGTATGGTCGTCAGGCGCAAGCTGTCCTTCGCCTTCATCGCCAGCTTCATGGCATCGACCAGTTGGTCCTGGATACTCATCATTGTTCAAGCTCCTGAATTGACTTTATAAAGTTTCAACGGGTACGGCTGGCTTTTTCTTCCAGACCGGACGTTCCGAAGCGACGCTGCAGTTCAGCATAAATCCGCTCCGGCGGTAAATCATAGTAGCTGAGCAGGACCAGGGTGTGAAACCAGAGATCAGCGACTTCGCTGACCACCTCTTTGACCTCACCGCCCTTGCCGGCGATGGCGACCTCCGTTGCTTCTTCGCCGATCTTGCCGAGGATCTTATCAAGACCTTTGGCGTAGAGCGAGGCAACATAAGACTTTTCAGAGGCGTTTGCTTTGCGCTCCCGGATCACCTTGTAGACCGCGTCCAAAATGTCCTGCGAAACTTTTTCTGCCACGATTTTCTCCTTAAACCAGGCTCAAGAGGGACAGTCTCCCTTCGGACAGTCCCTAACGGGCGGGGACGTTATGCTTGCGCAGATACTCTTTGCATTCGCCAATCGTGTATTCGCGGAAATGAAAGATACTGGCGGCAAGAGCCGCGCTTGCACCACCCTCGACCAGGCCTTCGCGAATATGCTCGAGGTTGCCAACCCCGCCGGAGGCAATCACCGGGATCGTCACCCGGTCGCTGACCGCGCGCGTCAGGGGGATGTCGTAACCGTCCTTGGTGCCGTCACAATCCATCGAAGTCAGCAGGATTTCACCCGCACCATAGTCCGCCATGCGCTCGGCCCACTCGAGGGCATCGATACCGGTCGGGTTGCGGCCACCGTGGGTATAGACCTCCCATGCCTGGGGATCGCTGCCTGGCACTCGCCGTGCGTCGATTGCAACCACGATACACTGCGAGCCAAAGCGCTCAGCCGCCTCGCGGACAAATTCGGGACGATGCACCGCAGCGGTGTTGATCGAAACTTTGTCGGCACCAGCATTGAGCAGGTTGCGGATATCAGCAATTTCACGCACGCCGCCGCCAACAGTGAGCGGCATGAAGACGCGCTCGGCGGTTCGCGCCACGACATCGAGAATAATGCCGCGCTTGTCACTGGAAGCGGTAATGTCGAGAAAGGTCAGCTCATCGGCACCCTGGGCGTCGTAGGCTTCTGCGGCTTCCACCGGATCTCCGGCATCGCGCAACTCGAGGAACTGCACGCCTTTGACAACGCGGCCGTCCTTAACATCCAGGCATGGAATAATTCGTTTTGTCAGCATGGGTTACCAGGTTTCAATCGGATGAGTGTTTTTTTGTCAGAGCGACCGCTTCACGCAAATTCAGCGCGCCGTTATAGATCGCTTTACCGGTGATCACGCCTGTCACTCCGGAGGCTTCGATCTTCAGCAGGTTGCGGATATCTTCCAGGCTCGACACCCCGCCGGAGGCAATTACCGGGATCGAGATGGCCTCGGCGAGGGCCGCCGTCGCCTCGAGGTTCGGTCCCTGCATCATGCCGTCACGGGCGATATCGGTATAGATAATCGCCGCCACACCAAAAGCTTCCATGTCCCGGGCGAGATCGATCGCCTTCTTCTCCGTCACTTCAGCCCAGCCGCGCACAGCCACCAGTCCCTCTTTGGCGTCGATGCCGACCACGATCTGGCCAGGGAATCGACGACAGGCCTCGGCCACCAGATCAGGGTTCTCCTTGGCCACGGTCCCGAGGATAACGCGGTCAACTCCGAGCTTCAGATAAGCCTCGATCGTCTCCAGATCACGAATTCCGCCACCGAGTTCCGTCGGGATGTCGACTGCGGCAACGATCGCCTCGATCGCCTTGCGGTTCTTCGGCACACCGGCAAAAGCGCCATCCAGGTCGACCAGGTGCAGGAATTCTCCGCCTTCATCCTGCCAGTGCCGGGCCATGGCAGCGGGATCGTCGGAGTAGACAGTATCTTTATCCATCAGGCCCTGCTCCAGGCGGACACATTGGCCATCTTTCAAATCAATTGCGGGCAGAATGATCATGCAAACCTTCCTGAAGTGTCACAAAAATCAAAGATTGTCACTAAGTTTTAAAGTTGTCCGAACTTGTCGAAGATATTCAAACCCACCGTCTGACTCTTCTCCGGGTGGAACTGGGTCGCCATCAGGTTGTCGCGCCAGACCGCGGCACAAAACTCCACGTCTCCATAGCGGCACGTCGCCGCGACGTCCGCGGCATGATCGGCCGCACAGTAATAAGAGTGGACAAAATAGACGAAGCTGCCATCAGCCGTATCCGCAAAGATCGGCGCCGGCTTCCGGATGTGGAGGTTGTTCCAGCCCATATGCGGGACCTTGAGCCGCTCGCCGGCCTCGACCATGTCTGTCGGAAAACGGACAACCCTGCCGGGGACCAGCCCCAGTCCCTGATGGCGGCCGAATTCTTCACTTTCGTCGAAAAGCATCTGCATACCGACACAGATGCCCAACAACGGCTTGCCTGATTCGACATGTTGCAGCAAAGGCTCGACAAAACCGCCGGCGCGCAGGTTGTTGATGCAGTCACGAAACGCACCAACGCCCGGCAGGACAATCTTGTCCGTATCCTGAAGGTCCTCCGGATGACTGCTGACCCTGGCCTTGTGCCCAAGCTTCTCGAAAGCTTTCTCGACGCTGCGCAGGTTGCCCATTTCATAATCGATGATCGTGATCATTATCTGCAATCCTACTCGAGAGAGCCCTTGGAGGAGAGGACACCCTCGATCCGCGGGTCAAGCCGTGTGGCATCGTCCAGTGCCCGTGCGAAGGCCTTGAAAACAGCCTCAACGATATGGTGCAGGTTTTCACCATAAGCCAGGTTGACGTGGATGTTGGCTCCGGAATGATTACAAAACGCGGTAAAGAACTCTTCGACCAGCTCGAGTTCAAAGTTACCAACCTGCGCTTTGGGCAAAGGCACATTGAAGACGAGGAAGGGCCGCCCGGAAAAGTCAATAATCACGGCCGCCAGGGACTCGTGCATCGGCATGGTGCCGCGCCCGTAGCGGCAAATGCCGGCCTTGTCGCCAAGCGCCTTTTTGAAAGCTTCGCCGAGACAGATACCGACATCTTCAACCGTGTGGTGGGCGTCCACCTCCAGATCGCCTTTGGCGGCAAGCTGCAGATCGAAAAAACCGTGGCGGGCGATCTGGGTCAACATATGATCGAAAAAAGGCACACCGGATTCAATCTGATGCTCACCGCGACCATCCAGATCAAGAGATAATTTGATACTGGTCTCTTTGGTGCTCCGGTCAATTGTGGCAGTCCGTGCCATGCTAGCCTCCCGTTAAATCTATTTTGTGCTGAGGATTAAAATGAGTCCTGTTTCAGCCTGATCGACACCGACCGGGCATGGGCTTCCAGTCCTTCAAGCTCGGCGATTTTGATAATACTCCCGCCCAAACGATGCAGCCCCTCGGACGTGAAGGAGATCAGACTCGTTTTTTTGACAAAGTCTTCGGTGCCAAGCGGAGAGAAGAAGCGTGCTGTGCCACCTGTTGGCAGGGTGTGATTCGGCCCGGCCAGGTAATCGCCAGCAGCTTCCGGAGTATTGTGACCAAGGAAAACCGCGCCGGCATGGCGGATTTTTGGCAGCAGCTCGAAGGGCTCGGCAACCGCGAGTTCGAGGTGTTCCGGAGCGATTTTATTGCTGAACGCTGCGGCTTCGTCCAGATCGCGCGCGAGGATGATCGCACCAAAATTATCAATCGATTGACGGGCAATTGCGGCACGGGAGAGTTGCTCAACCTGGACGTCCAATTCTTTCGCGACCTTTTGTGCGAACGTCTCATCGGTGGTAATCAGCAGGGCAGCTGCCAGCTCATCGTGTTCGGCCTGCGAGAGCAGATCGGCAGCGATATGAGCCGGGTCGCCACTGCCATCGTTGATCACCAGGATTTCGCTCGGTCCGGCGATCATGTCGATGTCGACCGTGCCAAACACCAGACGCTTGGCTGTCGCCACGTAGATGTTGCCGGGGCCGGTAATCTTGTCGACCTTCGGCACCGTTTCGGTGCCATAAGCGAGAGCCGCCACCGCCTGGGCACCCCCCAACTTGAAAATTCTGTCCACACCGGCGATATGGGCTGCCGCAAGGACATGCGGGTTGACCACGCCATCCGGCATGGGGACCACCATGATGATTTCGCCAACCCCGGCAACCCTGGCCGGCACCGCATTCATCAACACCGACGAGGGATAGGCCGCTTTACCTCCGGGGACGTAAATACCGACCTTGTCGAGAGGTGTAACCATCTGTCCCAGGCGGATATCGGCTTCGTCGTCGGAGAGCCAGGTCTCTTCCTTTTGCTTGGCGTGAAAAGCGGCGATTCTATCGGCAGCCAACTGCAGCGTTGCCAGGGTCTCGTCATCGACCGCGGCCAGGGCCTGCTCAATCTCAGCAGCTGTGACCTCGAGCCCTCCTGGCTTCAACTTGAGACGATCAAAGCGCTCGGTGTATTCACAAAGCGCAGCATCTCCGCGGCGGCGGACATCGTTTAGAATGCCCTGAACCGTTTCAAAAACCCCTGCGGGGGGGGTCTCACCGCGCTCGCTGATCGCACGGAACGCTTCGGCAAAACCGGCATCTGAAAAGCGCAGAAACCGAATCATCATTCATTCCTCCAGCGGTCCTGGCTCAATCAGAGATCCGTGGACCGTCTTCAATAACCTTTTCCAGATCTTCGATCAGCCGCGAGATGCGTCGATGCTTGGTCTTCAGGCTGGCGCGATTCACAATCAAGCGGCTGGTCACCTCGGCGATGGTCTCCACTTCAACCAAACCATTCTCACGCATGGTTCCGCCGGTTGAGACCAAATCGACGATCCTTTCTGCCAAGCCGACCAACGGTGCCAGTTCGATCGAGCCATACAGTTTGATGACTTCCACCTGGATCCCTTTGGCGGCAAAAAACTTTTCCGTCACATTGGGATATTTACTGGCAACACGGATATTCGACCAACCGGCAGGATCATCGTCCTGGCGCAGCTCCTTCGGCTCGGCAACCACCATGCGACAGTAGCCAAACTGCAAGTCGAGCGGCTCGTATAAATCCTTGTCTTGCTCCAGCAGGGTGTCCTTGCCAACCACGCCGATATCAGCGCAACCATGCTCGACATAAGTCGGCACATCCTGAGAGCGAACAGCCATGAAGCGCAGTTTGTCCTTATGATTTTCAAAGACCAGTTTGCGGCCAGGATCGTCCATCTCCGGACAGGTAATGCCGATCTTGGCAAACAACTCCATGGAGTCCTGCATGATACGCCCTTTGGGGAGGGCAAACGTCAGGTAATCATTCATAATTATTTTTCCGGAAGTGGTGACTAGAGAAGGGACCCGGTCGCGAGCTCCCTGCAACGGGGTATTTTAACCAGTCCTCAATCCCCAGTCACTGTTTTTATGCCGGGACACGCTCAATATCGGCGCCCAGGCTGCGGAATTTCTCTTCCAGCTTTTCGTAGCCCCGGTCAAGATGATAAATACGGCTGACTTCAGTGGTATTATCAGCAGCCAGTCCGGCGAGGACCAGGCAGGCGCTGGCACGCAAATCGGTCGCCATGACCTGGGCTCCGAGCAAACCGGAGACCCCCTTGACGGCCGCCGTATGGCCTTCTATGGAGATATTGGCACCCATCCGCTGCAGTTCACTGACATGCATGAAACGATTCTCGAAGACCGCCTCGGTAATCATGCTGGTGCCCTTGCCGAGCGTCATCATCGCCATGAACTGGGCCTGCATATCGGTGGGGAAGCCCGGATGCGGCTGCGTCTTGATATTGACTGATTGAATCTCTTGCGGACCTTCGACCCAGAGGGTCTCCGGCGTGGCAGCGACCGTCGCGCCGGCTTCCTCGAGTTTACTGAGCAAAGCCTCCATGTGCTCGGCACGACCGCCCTTAACACCCACACGGCCACCAGTCATCGCTGCAGCGACCAGGAAGGTTCCGGCTTCGATACGGTCAGGCATGACCCGGTAATCCATCGGTGCCAGTTCATCAACACCTTCAATCGTGATGGTATCGGTCCCTTCTCCTTCAATACATGCACCCATCCCCTGCAGGGCCTTGGCAAGATCGATGATTTCCGGTTCGCGGGCAGCGTTCTCGAGAATTGTCGTCCCTTTAGCCAGGGTCGCGGCCATCATCAGGTTTTCCGTGCCACCCACGGTCGGGATATCAAGGTGGATCCGGGCCCCGTTCAATTGCTTCGCGGTGGCTTCCACATAGCCATGTTCAAGATGAATCTTCGCACCCATTGCTTCCAGCCCCTTGAGATGCAGATTGATCGGCCGGGCACCGATGGCACAACCACCGGGCAGACTGACGCGGGCGCGACCGTAGCGGGCCAGCAACGGGCCGAGCACCAGCACCGACGCTCGCATGGTACACACCAGTTCGTAAGGCGCCTCCATGCTGTTAATCCGCTCGGTTGTCACCTTCACGCTGCCGTTACTGCTGTCTACCTCGGCACCAAGCCCTGCGAGCAGGCGTTCCGCCGTCGTAATATCACGCAGCCGTGGCAGGTTGCAGAGCCGATGCGGGCCGGGTGACAACAAGGTTGCAAAGAGCAGCGGCAGTGCGGCGTTTTTAGCGCCGCTGACGGCAATTTCGCCAACCAGTTGACGACCGCCATGTATGATCAATTTATCCAAATGACTTAACCTCTTATCGTTCGCAGCTTAAAGCTTCGTTTGACCCATCACCACCCTGGGGATGCCCGCGTAATCGTCTCGCTGCCCGACTTCAACCAGGCCCGCTTCTGCGAACAGGGCGCCGACTTCCGTCGCCTGGTTGATGCCAACCTCGACCAGCAGCCACCCTCCAGGAGTCAGCAAATCCCCCGCCTGGGCAGCCAGTTGCCGATAAGCCTGCAGCCCGTCTTCACCCCCATCGAGGGCCAGGCGCGGCTCATGGTCACGGACCTCCGGCATCAGACCCTGCCAATCCCCGGAAGGGATGTAAGGTGGATTGCTGACAATCATCTCGAACGGCCCGGACGGTAACACCGCCAGGTCTCCGGAGACAAAATGGATCCGCTCTGCAAGCCCATGGCGATCAGCATTGCTGCGGGCAACCTCGAGAGCCGCTTCACTGCAATCGAGGGCGGTCATCTGAATCGCCGCTTTCTCGTGAGCCAATGCAATCGCGATGGCTCCGCTGCCGGTGCCGACATCAATCACCCGGGCGGCACCCTCTATCCGGCTCAGAGCCTCTTCGACCAGTATTTCCGTGTCTGCTCGCGGCACCAGGACCGCAGGACCGACAGCAAAGGTCAGGGACCAGAATTCTGTCTCACCCAGGATGTACTGGAGAGGTTCTCGCTGAGCGCGTCGGCGGACCCTTTCACGAAAAGAAGTCAGCTCGTCCGGGTTAAGGGGTCTTTCAAAGTTGACGTAAAGGCCGACTCTATCCAGCTCAAGTGTTGCAGACAGCAGCAGCTCAGCCTCCAGGCGCGCAGAGTCGATCCCCTTGCCCGAGAAGTAATCCGCTGTCCACCGCAGGATTTTGAGAACCGTCCAGAGTTCGGTCAACTCGGCACCCTTACCCTGCGCAATCAGTGACCCTGTCCCGCCATCAGCTCAGCCTGGGCATGAGTTGTCAAAGTATCGACAATTTCATCCAGGTCGCCCTGCATGATCGCTTCCAGCTTGTATAGCGTCAGACCAACGCGATGATCGGTGCAGCGCCCCAGTGTCCGGTTTGGCTTAAAGTTGAGCGTACTCTTCTCGAACGTCTTTTGTCGCACCGCAGGTCATGGTGCCTTCCGGACAGGGTCCATTCAGGCAGCCCGGGCCAGCTTCAGCAAAGAGCAGAGGAGAGGCCTGGCGGGCCAGCTGCAGCATTTTCCTGGCCATGGTTCGAATCTCCCATTGTGCCCGACGGCAGCAACGCAGCGCGAAGAAATGATGCAGTTCCCTGACATTCATGGTCATAACCAGCTTGGTGGCCGCCGCATTGGGCAACACGAAGCGGGCGTCTTCAGCAGGCACCCCGGCGGAGATCAAATCTCGATACAGCGCGTGAGTCACTTGCATGTGTGCGTCAAAACGCTCCAGCAGTGCGTGCTGTTGGCTGACACTTTCAGGTGTGACCACTGCAAACGGCTGGTCATGGGCAACGTAACGCTGACTCTGCTGGGAAAAGGAGGCGACACGATGACGGACCAACTGATGGGAGCAGGCGCGACTGATGCCCTCGATACCAAAAGTGAACGAGGCGTGTTCCAGAACGGAAAGATGGCCAAGTTCCAGAATCTTCCGTAACAACCTGGCCGCCTGCTCCGGCGCCCGGCCGAGCAACTGTTCAATGGACGAGTCAGAGTAGCACAGCCGCGCAGCAGCCGCCACAACCTGTTCAGGATTGGGAGTGTACGTCAGAAGTTGGACGAACATGGCCTTCGTTTCCAAGTTGGACCGCGTCGTCCGGGAACCGGGCCGTGTCCCGGAACGGGACGCGGGGGATATCAAAGGGTCTTGTCGCCAGCAGAACTGGCATCAAAAAAAGGGCGGCCCAGCTGGGCCGCCTCAGAGCTTTAGTCTTTCTTCTCGTATTTTTTGCGGAAGCGCTCGATCCGGCCGGCGGTATCGATGAGTTTCTGCTTACCGGTATAGAAAGGGTGACATTGAGAGCAAATCTCCGTTGTGATATCACCACCTTTGGTCGATCTGGTCTCAAATGTGGCGCCACAGTGGCAATTCACTGTGGTTGCTTCGTAATTGGGATGGATACCTTCTTTCATGTTCAGCTCCTGTTGACCTGGCTTCGTACAGGTCGCGGATTTAGTGGGCCATATGGCCTTAAAAAGAGTGATCTAATACCACTATTTAAATCGAATTGCAACCTTTTCTATTGGTCATATCAGCGGTTCATGCTGTCGAGGAATTCCTGATTGGTCTTCGCATCACCGAGTTTGTCGAGCAGAAACTCCATTGCGTCAACGACATTCATTGAAGAGAGGACCTTGCGCAGCAGCCAGATTCGCTGCAGGCTCACTTCATCGACCAGGAGTTCCTCGCGGCGGGTACCAGACTTATTGATGTCGATGGCGGGGAAAGTTCGCTTGTCAACCAGGCGGCGATCGAGATGAAGCTCCATGTTGCCGGTGCCCTTGAATTCCTCGAAGATGACTTCGTCCATCTTGCTGCCGGTATCAACCAGGGCGGTCGCGATAATCGTCAGGCTGCCTCCTTCTTCTATGTTTCGGGCTGCGCCGAAGAAACGCTTCGGTTTGTGCAGAGCGTTGGAATCAACGCCACCGGAGAGGATCTTGCCGGACGGCGGCACGACAGTATTGTAGGCACGTGCCAGACGTGTGATCGAATCGAGCAGGATCACAACATCACGCTTATGCTCCACCAGGCGCTTGGCCTTCTCGATGACCATCTCGGCAACCTGGACGTGACGGGTCGCCGGCTCGTCGAATGTCGACGAGATCACCTCGCCGTTGACCGTGCGCTGCATATCGGTCACCTCTTCGGGGCGCTCGTCAATCAGGAGAACGATCAGGTAGGCTTCCGGATGATTGGCGGTGATTGAATTGGCGATATTCTGCAGCAGGATCGTCTTACCCGTCCGCGGCGGCGCAACGATCAGGGCTCTCTGCCCCTTGCCAACCGGCGCGGCCAGATCGATGACACGAGTCGATAAATTGTCCGGAGTGTTTTCCAGGATCAGGCGTTCGTCAGGATAAAGTGGCGTCAGGTTGTCGAAGAGGGTTTTCTCGCGAGCAACGGCCGGATTCTCGAAATTGACCTCCGCGACTTTGAGCAGAGCGAAGTAACGCTCACCCTCTTTCGGTGGCCGGATCTGGCCGGAGACGGTATCGCCGGTCTTCAGGTTGAAACGCCGGATCTGTGAAGGAGAGATGTAGATATCATCAGGACCAGGCAGGTAGTTGGCATCAGGAGCGCGCAGGAAGCCGAAACCGTCAGGGAGTATTTCAAGAACTCCTTCGCCAAAAATAGCTCCGTTTTTGGCGGATGTTGTATTCAAAATCGCAAAAATCAGGTCTTGCTTGCGCAGGCCTGATGATCCTTCGACGCCTAATTCTTTGGCGATGGTCAAAAGATCGGCAATTTTCTTTTCCTTCAGTTCCTTCAGGTTCATCTGTTCTCCTTCAATCCGTCTGCTCCAAGATTTGCACGCACGCACAACGGCAGGATTCTGCCGCTACTGCTGCATACATAATTCATGTTGAATATTCAGTTCTTGTTCTCCGATTTTTCGCGGTCCGAAATGTTTTGGATGTTTTGGAAGGTTAACTTTGCAGAGCCAAAAAAATATTGCCCGGCGCGTTTAATTTATCAAAGATGTCTTTATGTCAGGTCGAGGCCAGTCCGTAATCTGAGTGGATGCTTAATTTGACAGGGAATAATGACTTCATTTCAGGTGGCGTTAGGCAGGTGCTGCTCACTTGCTAGTAAAACTGTTTACCGGCTTTTCTGCTGTCTGTCAATGGACTTTAGTGTTTTTTTCTATTTCACAGGGAAAAATCATCCATAACGAGTCCTTCAGATGTGGCCGGAATGCTGTTTTGGTCAAAATTTTGTTTGGCCCACGAGAGAAGTTCTGCTGGTGGCGCGCCGATTAATTCAGACGGCACCAACTGGCCAAGAAAAGCCAGGGACTGAGTGATCAGGCTTGCAGCATCTTTAACATGTTCGAGTTCGACGTGCCCGTGACGTTTGCTGATTTTTTTGCCATCGTCGCCCATGATCAGGGGCAGGTGGATGTATTCAGGAGCAGAATGACCCAGGCAGGCGTGCAGAAAGATTTGCCGCGGCGTTGAAGAGAGCAGGTCCGCGCCGCGAACAACCTGGTTGACGCCTGCGGCCTCGTCATCGACGACAACAGCCAGCTGATAAGCAAAAAGTCCATCGGCGCGACGCAGCACAAAATCACCGACCGCTCGCGAAAGGACCTGTTGAACGGGGCCAAAGACGCCGTCGCAAAATCGGACCTGCTCCTCCGGCACCTTGATACGCAACGCGCGCGGCTTGCGCCCGGGGCGCAAGCCAGACCGGCAAGTGCCCGGATAGACAGGGCCATCTTCGCCGGGATGCGGTGCACTCAGGCAAATCTCCTTGCGTGAGCAGGCGCAATCAAAAACCAACCCTCTTTGGCGAAGTTTTTCTACGGCCTCAACATAGGCCTCGGTTCGTCGGCTCTGCCAGACGATTTCGCCATCCCAATGCAATCCCAGGTTGTCCAGGGCACGCAAAATCTGATCAGCAGCACCGGGGACCACCCTGGGAGGATCCAGATCTTCCATACGCAACAGCCACTTGCCGCCATGTCTCCGCGCCAGACAGTAACTGCCGACAGCGGCAATGAGCGACCCGAAGTGCAAAGGGCCGGTGGGGCTGGGCGCAAATCGTCCAACAATCTGATCATGAGACATTATGGTATCAGGGATTCCTTTCGCAGCATTCTTCGCAGCACATGATGCCCCTGTTCAAAAGGTGCTGTCAATCGGCAACAGCTGCGCCGGGTGGAGGGGATGAGACCGCATGATTCCGGGAAAAGGATTAAGACGAGACAGATAAATGATTGACACGGGCGTTCAAGAGATTTATTTTATTACAAATATTGTCAAGTTTTCACTAAAGGAATCTCCCTTTGATTATTACCCGTGCTACAGAATATGCCATCCGTGCAATCCTGCATATGTCCCGCCAGCCGGTGGGGGAGATTATTTACAAAAAGGATATCTGCAAGGCTCAGGACATCACTCCGGCTTTTCTCACCAAGATACTCCAGCCTCTGATCAAGGACGGCATCGTCGGCTCCCAACGTGGGGTTGGAGGCGGTTTTTACCTGGCAAAAGATCCTGCAGAGATCACCCTGCTTGACATCGTCAAATCCCAGGAAGGTCCGGTCTATCTGAACCAGTGCCTCATCGAAGATGATCCGTGCGAGCGTCAATTCTTCTGCCCGGTACACGGTGCCTGGGCAAAGATTCGCGAGGAGTTCATGGCGACACTGTCACGCTATGATTTTGCCAGCCTGGCCACCGAGCAGAACGACCTTCTCCCCGTTTCATCAAAAGCCCCCGACAAGAGTTGATAAGGCATCGTCGACAAAAACCTTGAGACCATCCAGGCGAGGTCTGACAGGATGAACCTGGAGACGACATCGAGCCCTCCAGGATAAATAGTTTTATATTCTGCCATAGCAATTCACGAGCATTTTCAATTCAGACCGAGCTCGATCCCGTAAAAATCTTGATTTATATAACAAAATCCTCATAATGGTTTTTGTTTAATAAGATTTCATTGAGCCATGTCTCTCTTCTCTAGTTTGCATTCCGGGTTCACGTCAGCATCATAGGAGGTCTGCCTTGCGATATCGAATTCCTCTCTTCTCTTCGTCCTGGCAAGCATACTCATTGTTGCCTGCACCGATCTTGCCACCTTGCGTCATCTCAACCGATTGCACCGGTCAGGGATTACGAAACCATCCTGGTCGGGAATCTCGATGCCAATTACATCGGTGATGAAAACTGCCTGAACACTGCCACAGTACACGACAAAATCTGTACCGACTTCAAGCAGTCGGTTCACGGCGACCAGATCTCTCAAGACACCGGTCTGCCACTGGTCAACTGTGAATCCTGCCATGGCCCGGGCAGCATGGCTGTTGAACATGCCGCTGAGACAGAAAATCTGTGATTTCAAAACTGCTGCCGCTCACCGAGTTTCCGGCCCAGGCCCAGTCGATGACTCTGCCTGAGCTGTCATTCGGCAGCCTCGACGCCGAATCTCATCGGCTGGAACTCCAGCGTCCATGCCCTCAACGACGTCAGCTGCTTTGACTGCCACAAACTGCATACGGGGCCGCAACAGAAAGCTCGGTCGCCATGAGCAGGACGACGCTGTGTCACCGGTTGCCACATTCAGGTCAAGATGGAGTTCTCCCAATTCTCCCATCACCCGGTGCCGGAACACAAGATGTCCTGCACCGATTGCCACGACCCGCACTCTCTTCCAACAGGACCAATCTCAAGGGTGCACCACCAAGGCCGTGTGCACCCGCTGCCACATGGAATACCAGGGGCCGTTCGTCTACGAACATGCGGATGTCACCGAAGAGTGCACCAATTGCCACAGTCCGCACGGCTCACCCAATAACTCCGCTGCTGGAGGTCGCACAACCGTTTCTCTGCATGCAGTGTCATGCCGGTCATCATGGCAGACGCTCCGACGCAGGGGACTCTGGATCAACAATCCATGAAGCAGGCTTTCTACACCCGCTGTACCGACTGCCATTCCTCCATTCACGGGACCGACGTTCCAACAGTCCATGGCCGTGGAACATTCCTCGCTCGCGTTAGAGTGGATTGACGAGGTTTTATTTTATGTATCTGAGCTAAGGAGGTTACTGTGAACGCCTTTTAAACTTTATTGTCTGCCTTTAGCATCTCTGCTCGCTCGGTATTGCTCGGGGTGGCACCGCTGATCGCGACACCGAGAAGATTGCGAGGAGTTGATCGTATCACAGAAGCCACGCGTAACGGTCGGCTACCGTCGCGTCAGCCTTCGCGACGAACCCGGACGAGCCCGCGAATAAGACAGCTTCACATCGAGCCCGACCTCTTCGGACTGGACTCTTTCTACCGCCGAGGGAACCCATTTCATGGTCGACGCCGACTATCTCAGCGACGAGGACTATCAGGCCGAAGTACAGATTCAGCAAGGGATCTGCTCCGACTCGATCTGCTCACCGATCGCTTCTTCCACAACCTCGACCACATCCCTTACGACAACGGCTTCATCGGTGACGGTAATTCAAGGACCGGACCACGCACCTGCCGAAGAAAGTCGTCCCGATGGCGAATTCAATTCAGACGTGCGGACTTACTACACAGACCAGGAACCAGGGCGGACTACGGCCAGCAGATCGACATCAACGAGGTCAAGGTGCGCGCCAAGCTGCCGACTACCCGGCGCACATCAACCTGGCCTACTGGCGAATGGAAAAATCGGCGTCATCGCCAGATGCGCTTTGTCGATGAGAACTGCACCGGCTGCCACATGCAGAGCAGAGACGCGCAAGATCGATCGCGTCACTGAGGAATTCAAAGCCAGCATCGACGGCCACCTCGGCTACGTCGACCTCGAAGCCATTGGTCTTTACCGGGAATTCAAAGACAGGGAGCCCATCCCGATGACTTATTTGGAGAGCACGTCACCAGGGCGCGGAAGACCGGGCCTCCGGTTACTACGATCATGCTGAAGACCCGGATGCCACTGTCAAGGAAATAACCCTTCGCGCCAACACCTCCCCTCCGGGGGGACTGGTCGGCAGCGCCAGCCTGACGATCGGTGAGCGTGAGAACAAATCGGACCTGTTTCGATAGCCCTGTTAAAGCCGAAACCGACTATTTGAAAACGTTTGCCGATGTCACCTATACGCCAAGCAAAAAGTGGACGATCAACCTGCGGCATCGCTACCTTGACATTGACAATGACAACAGCGATCTTCTGGTCGCACCTGATCACGGATCGCTCAACCCCAACGACCTGGATGTCCGGGACGCGATTGATTTTACCACGGGCCTGGTACGAAATCAGTTGGCAACTACAGGCCCTACAACAATCTGACCGTCAAGGCTGAATTACGTCGCGAAGATATTAAGCGCGAACAGACCGGGCCGCCTGCAGAGCACCACAGCCAAACGGTCATCGGACCGGGGACACTGCCAGTACAGATCGATCCTTACTGGGAACTCCCCCGAGGAGGAAAGCATCACCAGGTTCAAGGTTGGTTTCACAGCCGCCATCTGGAAAAATCCGCCCTCAAATTCAGCGGCTGGGGGAGCATCAAACACAATGACGACCCCGCTTATGGAACGTCCTTTCCGACAGCGCTCAGGACTGTTCCTGTCGGCGACTTATACGCCTTCCCGTTCTGGGGTCTGAGTGCCTCGCTCGATCTGCTTGATGAAGACAACAATGACCGGACTGTTTTACAGTTCGACAGCAACCCGAACAGCGAGTTTGCCAGGTATGACCTGGGCCGCGACAGAACGCAGCAGAACCTCAGCCTCGGTGGCTGGCTGATCGCAGCGATGGGGTCTCGATTGATGTCAGCTATGGCTATCTGGCATCCCGGATCGAACAGGATCTGCTCTTTGGTGCAGAGGCAAACACTGATCCTGCGGAAGCCAGTTCCAACTTCACCATTGAAAACAACAATGTCGATTACTGACCAAACAGTACAAACCCTGTCGGCAGGGACCTTCATGGCAACTCCTTGAAAACCTCAGCTGCAGGGTCGAAGGTTACTTCATCCGTTCCGAGGCAGAAATTTGACCCCGACTTTGCTCTCCAGGATGGCTTTACCTTCGCAAACGGCGCAACCGCATCAAGCAGTGAGCTGGAAGGACATCAGCAAGATTGACATTCGACAGAGCGGCGTCAGGGGGCGCCTGAACTGGCAGATTGATGACAGCTGGTCCTGCAGTCTTGAAGCGCACCTACGATGACTACAATGACAAAGACAGCGACATCTTTGATGGTTCGGTGATCTCTTACATGGCCAGCCTTTCGAGAAGATGGTAGGTCAGCCCATGAAACACTTACTATTGAAAGTGATGTCTGCTCTGCGTGGTCGTCTTTTTCAACCTGGCCACAGTGGCCAACGCCCAGCAGATACTGGCCGCCATCGTCACATCAGATCTTCCCCGCTATCAGGCGGTTTACGACGCTATGAGCAAAGTCCTTCTAGCCGGTGGTTTCAGCGAAGACAAACTGAAGATTTTCAAACAGACGCCTAACGCAGACAAGATGTCCTTAACCAACAGCCTGCGACGTGCGGAAGCCGCCGGCGCCACACTGATTGTCACCTTTGGCTCCCACGCGACCGTTGTCGCCAAAGAGACCATCAAGGAAACACCCCTGCTCTTTGCTGATGTTTACGACCCGGTGGCCCTCGGGGTGGTCAAGACCCTCGCAGCACCCGGCACTGACGCCAGCGGCGCGACCAGTAAAACCAGTCTGAGCATGTTAATTGAAGCCCTTATGGCGATCAAACCGGTCAAAACAGTTGGAGTACTTTACAGCAAAGGGGAACAGGGATCCGAAGAACAGCTGGATGAAATCACGGCGGAAGGGAAGGCCTCCGGTTTTAAAGTTGTCGCCGAGAACGCCCGTAATCCAAAGGAGGCCGTAGCGCTTGGCAAAAAGCTGGCCGGAAGCGTTGATGCTCTTTTCCTGACCGAAAGTCTCCCTCTGGCAGGGCAGTCCAGAGAGATTATTGTGTCTGCCCAGGCAGGAGAGTGCATCGTCTTTTCCCAGATTCCCGGGTTGGTCGAAGAAGGCGCTCTCATTGGCCTCGAAGCTGACCTGGAAGAACAAGGCAAGCTGGTCGCTGTCCATGCATTACAGGTGCTGCAAGGGCAAAAAGTACATATTCTGCCGGTCAGAGAAGCGAAAAAGGTCTCCCTGACAATCAGTCAAGAGACAGCGGTCAAACTTGGGCTCACCATTCCAGCAGCTGTCGCAGCGAAAGCAAAGCTTATGTAAAATGGATTTATTTAACTGGATCCACCTTAGATTGGGGTACTCATAATGCTAAACATGAAACTACGCGGCAAAACCCTTCTTGTCCTGCTGTTGCTTGCCGTTGTTCCTCTGATCATCAGCCTGGTCTTCCTCTCGAATTTCACTAAAGACCAGATCCGCGGCAGCATGGTGCAGGTTGCCGAGCGATCGATTAATTTCGTCGAACGCAGTACCGTCACCAGCAAACTGGAGCTTTCCAATTATCTGCGCCTGCTGAGTTCCTCTTCCGACGTCGTCAACGCACTTTACTATGCATCGCTGACACAGGATGTGGGACAGTTGCGGGAACTGGTCGCCGAAGTTCATTCTCAGTACGAAATGGACATTCTGGAAGTTCTCAGCACTGATGGAGAATCAGTTTTAAGAGTGCATGCAGAAGACTTGACTCTTCCCGAGGAGGCGGAAACAGATCATCCTTTGATCATGACTGCAAGGGAGACGAAAGAAGCCCAGTCCGGCCTTGCAACTTACCTTGGCAAGTTATCGGTTCTCGTTGTTACCCCGGTCAAGCTTCAGGACAATGTGGTGGGCTTTCTGGTTGGTGCATACATGCTGGACGACCACTTTGCCGGCCGTATCAAAGAGATGGGTGGTGTTGAAGTCGCATTCGTTGGCGACGAGGGCGTGGTTGGCGCTTCCGACCCGAATTTACGCACAGTGGATTTCTCTCAGCAATTAGAGGAGATCATGCTGAGTGACAAACCGCACTTTCTGATCAGCCGCAATCTTCCCGGAACTTCATACAAGCTCGTGATTGCACAGGACCTCAACAGCGCACTGCAGGCGCAGGAATCACTGCGCAGTTTAATGATTGTGCTGGTTGCAGCGGTCATTGCGCTTGCTCTGGCCTGTGCCATGTTTTTATCACGAGCGCTCACCCGGCCACTGCTTGAAGTCGTCGGCAACCTTAAGGACATTTCTCAAGGAGAGGCAGACCTCACCCGCACCCTCAAGGTCACCAGCAAAGATGAAGTTGGAGAACTGGCCGGGAATTTCAACAGTTTCGTAGAGCGTCTGCGCGAAATGGTCCAGAGAATCAGCTCGGCAGCCAGCGACATCTTCACCGCCACGGAAAAAATTCGCCGCACCTCCCAGGATGTCAGCAGCGGCACAGCCAGCCAGGCGGAGGCGCTGGAGAACTCCTTCCAGGCCATCCAGGGGATCGACGAGTCAACCATCGAAGTCGGCAACAGCATCAGCGCCCTGCTCGAAGCGGTCGAAATTTCATCATCGGCAACCCTGGAATTGGGGGCCACCATTGAAGAGATTGTTTCCCAGGTTGACCGTCTCTTCACCACGATTGAAGAGGTCTCAAGCTCAATCACCGAGATGTCTGCATCCAGCAGGCAAGTCTCCGACAACCTGGATAACCTCTCAGCCTCTACGGAGGTCACAGCTTCATCGATTACCGAGATGGACGCTTCAATCAAGGAGGTCGAGGAAACCGCGCAACATACCAACGAGCTCTCTGAGCAGGCCAGCCGTGATGCCGAAATTGGCAAAACGACCGTTGCCGAAACCATTGCAGGCATCCAGGCCATCCGCGAGACGGTCGAAGAGGCCAGTCAGGCCATCGAGGATCTGGGCAAGCAATCGGGCGAGATTGGCACCATCCTCACCGTGATCGACGATGTGGCCGATCAGACACGTCTGCTCTCGTTAAATGCTTCGATTATTGCAGCACAGGCCGGGGAACACGGTAAGGGTTTTGCGGTGGTCGCCGATGAAATTCGCGAGCTTGCGGAACGTACGGCCATGTCCACCCAGGAGATATCAGCCATCATTCGACGCCTGCAGTCTGGGACCGTTGAGGCGGTCAAGGCGATGCAGGTTGGCAGCGAGAGGGTGCGCGAAGAAGCGACGCGATCAAAAGTCGCCGAAGATGCTCTCGAGAAACTCACACAGAGTTCGCTCCGCTCGGCAGAGCAGGTCAAGAGTATCGTGCGAGCCACCCAGGAGCAATCCCGCGGCAGTCGACAGATCACGGAAGCGGTTAACCAGGTCGCCAATATGCTGCAGCAGATATCCGCTGCGGTGAAACAGCAGTCGGAAGGGATACAGCAACAGGCGAAGGCCGCTGAAGCCATGAAGGACATTTCCTCGCAGGTCAAACTCAGTACTGGCGAACAGGCCAAGGGCAGCCATCAGATCAGTGCGAGCATGGAAAACATTCGCAACATGATGCAACAGATCGATCAAGCCTCCAAGGATCAGTCACTGCGAAGCCAACAGGTGGTCGAGGCGGTCTCCGCGGTGCGCAAGATTGCAGAAAGTAACGCCGCCCGCACTGCCGAGTTGGACAAAGTGGTTGAGAACCTGGCTGAACAGGCCGGGGTCCTGGAGAAGGAGATCGGGTCTTTCAAATCCTGATTCACTCCGCATCCACAAAAGAACAGTGAATTCGGAGCGGTAAACCGTTTGACAAAACAGACGGTTTTCGTTAGAGTTTTGTCGACATAGCAACACGTCTTTATCAAGAGTGGTGGAGGGACCGGCCCTTTGAAGCCACAGCAACCGATTCACCGGGGCAACGCAACGGGGAATGTCAGGTGCTAAATCCAACTCGCTGGCACATGTCGGCGGGGAAGATGAGGACGGAGCCCGCGGTACCTGCTCTCATCGTATCTGCTGGCCCCTTCTCAATTTTCGGGAAGGGGCTTTTTTCTTTCCCGCTGTACGGTTGGAACATGAGTGAACTGGACATCGTCAAAACCGAACACGTCACATTCAATGTCGAACTTCGGCTGGAAAGTGGGCGTCTGCTCGGACCAATCACGCTTGCCTACGAGACCTACGGCACCCTGAACAGCGACAGGAGCAACGCCATCCTGGTGGCTCACGCCTGGACCGGGGACGCCCATGCCGCCGGGCGGCACAACCTGGAAGACCGCAAACCAGGCTGGTGGGATGACATGATCGGCCCGGGCAAGGTGCTCGACACGGACCGTTATTTTGTCATCTGTTCAAACGTCATCGGCTCCTGCTTCGGCTCAACAGGCCCGACCAGCAGCAACCCGAAGACCGGCAAACCCTACAACCTGCAATTCCCGGTGATCATGGTGCGTGACATGGTGCGCGCCCAGCAGCTGCTGCTCGACCATCTCGGGGTCAAGCAACTGCTGACTGTCATCGGCGGCAGTATGGGTGCGATGCAGGCCATAGAATGGGGAATTCATTTCCCTGAGCGGGTCAGGTCCATCATCCCGATCGCCGGCACCGGGCGCCCATCTCCCATGGCCATCGCCCTGAATGCCCTGGCCCGTCAGGCGATTTACAACGACCCGATGTGGCGCAAAGGCAATTACCGGCCCGAGCACCCTCCGGCCGATGGCCTGGCCCTGGCTCGCGCTGTCGGGCACATTTCGTTCCTCTCGGACCCATCGATGCACCTTAAGTTCGGCAGACGATTCTCTGCCCGGGATGGCCAGTTTGATTTCTTCGGCCAGTTTGAAATCGAAAGGTACCTGGCTTACAACGGTCGCAGTTTCGTCGACCGCTTTGACACCAACAGCTTTCTCTACCTCGCTAAGTCACTGGACCTCTACGATGTGGCGTGGGGTTTCGAGGGGCTGGATGATGCCTTGAGCGGGCTGGAGTGTCAATCGCTCTGGTTTGCCTTTACTTCTGACTGGCTCTATCCGCCTTACCAGACCGAGGAGCTGATTGAAGTCTTACACAAACAGGGGAAAGCGGCAGAGTACCATCTGATCGATTCTGACTACGGACATGATTCGTTCCTGGTGGAGCCGGAGAAATTTACACCGAAGATTGTCACGTTTTTGGAACAGCTCTCCAATGGTTAGAAAGAACCCGCACGGATCGTACTTGCAAAGAAGTGATCTTCAGGTTTTCTGAGGGATCTCAAGTCATTCCCCTCTGAATCACAGAGGCAGGCGAACCTACTCGTCTCCATCAAACAGACTCATCTGATCAAACCGATGCTTATCAACCTTGAAAGGTAGCGGGAAGTAGCGCGGACACTCAAGCAGCAGGTTGGCCGCAGGTTGCTTGCACGACCTCAGGCATTTCAAGCAGAGGGAGTTGACCGTTTTCTCATCGGGGGATGACTTCATAACCACGTCCATGCAAAAGAGAGCGTCCGAGACCACTCTATCAGCCTGAGGCACCCTCGGTAAAGTGTTCACTGCACGGCAGACGACTTGGCAAGGAGAGCGGAAATCACGGCTTCAAGACGCTGTAAAAAGGTCTCTTCCGGCTCAAGGTCAATCTCGACACGTCTCTCCGGCAGGGTATGCCGATAAAGAGGATCGTAGTAATTCACCATCAACTCGCTGACCAGCTCAGACCAGTTGCCTTCTTCAAGTAATTGCAGAAAACGGTTCATCGTGTCTCTGCCGAGCTTGTCCTTGAGGGCCCGGATCGGCAGGGTAAACTCTTCCTTAAGCTGGTCGACGGCAGGATAATCGGCAAGGATATTTTTGACTCTTGATTCCAGAGAGGCGTTCAGCCAGATCGACGTTTCAATCTGTAAAGACTGGTAGACTCTCACCGGGAGAGCAACGCGGCCGATATATCGGCTCTCTCCCTCCGCCAGGGCGTAACCATCGCAGGGGACCTTGCGTAACTGGTCCCACAGTAGAGACTCGAACATCTTCTGGTTGGGTTGCGGCGGTAAGCCGAGGTTGCCAAAGGCGCTGCCACGGTGGTTCGCCAACCCTTCCAGGTCGATGACAGGGTAGCCCTGCTCCTCCATGCGATGCAGGTAATAGGTTTTGCCTACACCTGTCAAGCCTCTAAAAACCAGCAACCGGGCCCATTGCCCCTGTTCGAAATAATCCAGGACATGCCTGCGGAAACCCTTATGCCCTCCCGACAATTGCCGGGCCGGAGTTCCCGCCAGCTCAAGAAACTGGGTCAGTGCAAGGCTGCGCATGCCGCCGCGCCAGCAGAAGACAACAACAGGCTGAGAGGTTTCAGCCTGTCGCCTGGCGATCTGTTCGATCATGGCTGGAATTTTCGGGGCGACAATTTCAACACCACGCTGCCGCGCCTGCCGCTTGCCAACCTGTTTGTAAAGTGTGCCGACCTCGGCCCGCTCGGCATTATCAAGGATCGGCACATTCATCGCCCCTGGAATAGTCGCTTCCGCGAATTCATCCGGACTGCGGGCATCGACCAGCAGTGCGCCCTTTTCACGCAGGGCCAGCGCTTGTTCCAAGGTTATCGTAATCGACATAATAATTAAGCTCTCAGGTGACTTACGGTTATACTCCAAATGAAGTCAGCCAGCAAGGGAGAGACAGGGCGTTGAGAAAAAGAGAAAAGAAAGGTTGACAACCCGGCAGGCTTCCGATAGCTTGTCGCCTCTTGTTGCGGGGTGGAGCAGTCAGGTAGCTCGTCGGGCTCATAACCCGAAGGTCGCAGGTTCAAATCCTGCCCCCGCTACCAAACAAATAAAGGGACTTGCATTGATTGCAGGTCCCTTTCTGTCTTTTATCCTGACCTTGAGCCTTTAAAGTGTTCCCTGCGCGAGCCCTGCCACGGGCGCAGGCACCCCCAGCAGGCGGTTGACAAGACTTGGTTCCTGGCATTCGAGAGCTCTGCCGATGTCCGTCTGGGTCAGGATACCACTCATCCCACCACTGTCGTTGACCACCAACAGGCGCCTGACTGTTTTTTTCAGCATCAAGCCTACTGCGTCATAGGGTGTCGAGGTCGATGCTGTTGAAATTACGGACGGACTCATCACGGAACCTACGTTGACACTGGCCAGATCGATGCCACTGGCAATACAGGAGACAACATCCCTTTCCGTGAACATTCCCACGGGCTGGGCACCGTCCATCACGACGATACAGCTGACCGATCGCCGTGCCATCAGAGACAAGGCATAACGAGCCTTGACCTCGGGAGCAACAGACAGCACCTGCGAAGACATCAGCAGCGACACGTCGCCAATCCCTGTAAAGGCTTGCTCGTTCATGGAACGCACCAGATCGGTCTGGGTAAAAATGCCGACCATGTCCAGTTGAGCACCGAGAACAACCAGATGGCGGATTTTCTGTTGTGTGAAGACCTGGTAGGCCTGTGCGACGGTCATTTGCTCAGAAGCGGTCAGAACCGGCTTGTTCATAACCTCCTTGACCAGCAACCCGGGTTGTCCCAGCAGCCAGTTGGCAGCAAACACAACATCCCGTTCGGTCAGGATGCCGATCGGTTCATCATGCGACACGACAATAATGCAACTGATGCATTTGTCGCTCATGATCTGCAAAGCTTCCTGGACTCCTGCCTCGGCCTCAATAGCGAAGACTGGGCGTGACGCAAATTTTCCGATTGTCTGTACCATGTGTCCCCCAAAGGCCCAGCCTGGAGATCAATTCCGGTGATATCACCGGCATCAAGACCGGCTATTTACCATATTTCAGGCAAAACTGACTAAAATTAAAGCTCATCCAACAAAGCTGCAAATTTAGTTCCATTTGCAACGCCAGGAGGACACTGCGCAGATTTACGCAAAACCTGATGAGGCTGCTTGAAGATCGTTTGTCCTTAAAGCGACAAAATACAACTTATGGAGCATGAGGATTTTTCAGACAACCAGGTGAGAGGCTGAACAGGCTAGACGAACAATTCCTGATAAACCTGACGATAAACGGCCAGATCCTGGTCCGAGAAACAGACGATAACCACGCGCGGTGCTGACTCCTCCGTGGCAACGAAATCGAGGAGAACACGCAAGGCGATTCGACAGGCCCGCGCTATCGGGAAACGATAAACGCCGGTGCTGATAGATGGGAACGCAAGGCTTCTGCATTTATGATCAGTGGCCAGCTGCATGCAATTGCGGTAACAGCTGGCTAACAGGTTGTCCTCGTTATGGGTTCCACCTTGCCATACGGGACCGACCGTGTGAATCACATGATGAGCGGGCAGATTATAACCCGGAGTAATCTTGGCCTCTCCCGTCTGGCAGCCGCCCAATGCCCGACATGCCTCAAGCAAAAGAGGCCCGGCTCCGCGGTGAATGGCCCCATCCACGCCGCCACCACCAAGGAGGCTCTGGTTGGCAGCGTTCACGATCGCACCCACCTCGAGCTTTGTAATATCACCTTTGATAATCTCGATTTTCTCTTGCAGCATCAACCCCTCCGAGCCAACCAAGGTAGGACAACAATCGTATCGGGAATCTGTCAGGAATCAAGTCGACAGATCAGAAGATTTTGCCAGCCGTCAAAATCTCCGAATCATTAGACCATACCGGTTCAAATCTATTCTTGTGATTGCGCAGGAAGCAAAAGAGTTTAAAATGGAAATCAGAAGAATAACTGTTGTCAGGACAACCAGAGGAGGTCATCATGAGATATCGCATGGACAGAAGAGAAGACAATGTCACTCACCTGATCGGCCAGTGCCTGCGCAGTAAAGCTGAGGCAGAAAGGATCTACGATCTTCTCGTTTCCAGACATCTGCATAAAATCGACCTGATTACCGGCAGCATCCACCTGACCAGTGAAGAACGTGATGAGTTCATCGCCCGGTTCAGTTCTGAGGTTGAGCCGACCATCTGGGAGTCTGCTTTCCGCAAGCATTGATCGACTGACATCTACTGAACATATCTTTTATCCGCACTGACGTCTCGCAAGACCATGTGTGCATCTGAATACAACGGGTTTACTATGACAAAAACGTGGAAATGCGAACTCTGTGGATACGTCCACAATGGTGACGAAGCGCCTCAATCCTGCCCTGTCTGCGGAGCAGAGCACAGCTATTTTTCAGAATTAATCATCCAGGCTGTGACCTCGCAAAAACCTGCTGCCAAGTCCTGGCAATGCAGTATTTGTGACCACGTCACCCAGGGTTCGGAGCCCCCCAATTTTTGCCCGGTCTGCGGAGCTGCGGCGGCTCTCTTTCATCCTCATTCTGTCACGGTAGCGTCCGCGGCGCCCACAAATATTCACAAAGTGCTCATCCTCGGTGCCGGCATCGCTGGCCTGACAGCCGCCGAAGAAGCTTGCCGCCAGGCCCCAGAGGTCGAAATCACGCTCGTCTCGAGAGAGATGAGCCTGCCCTATTACCGGCTCAACCTGACCCGTTTTCTGGCCGGTGAAGTCAAAGAGGACGATCTGCTCATTCAACATCAGGAATGGTTCGATGCCAGACGGATCTCATGCTTGACCGGCGAAGCGCACAGCATTGATCGTGATGCTCGCAAAGTCACTTTGAGCGATGGCAGGCAACTTGATTACGACCGACTGATCATGACCAATGGTGCTCATCCTTTCATCCCACCAATTCCGGGTGCCAACCGTGATGGCATTACGGTTCTGCGCACCCTGGAACATGCCCGTGAAATCATCACCAGCCTGCGCCCCGGCAGCCGGGCCGTCTGTCTCGGCGGCGGCCTGCTCGGACTGGAAACAGCCTGGGCCATGCAGAGACGAGGGGCAGAAGTCACCGTCCTGGAGGGCTTTGACTGGTTACTCCCCCGCCAGCTGCCGCCCGCAGCTGCGGCCTTGCTCCTGGCTCACCTGAAAGAGCGGAAGATGTCGATCAAATGCGGCGTCCAGGTCAAAGAGTTCACCGGCGATGAGGCCGTGCGCGGCGTACTGCTCGAAGATGGCAGCGAGATTCAGACCGACCTGGTCATTCTCGCAACCGGGGTCAGACCAAACAGTCACCTCGCCCGTCAGTGCGGCCTCAAGGTCAAACAGGGCGTCGTCGTCAATGACATGCTTTTCACCTCGGATGAGCATATCCTTGCCGCTGGCGACGTCTCCGAACATCAGGGCCGCGTTTATGGCATCTGGCCTGCGAGCTACGCCCAGGGGGTGATTGCCGGTGCCAATGCTGTGGGAGCGTCTCTGGAATTTTCCGGGCTGCCCATGACCAACCGTATCAAGGTGCTTGATGTCGACCTGTTCAGTATCGGCCAGATTCAGGCCATTGATGCCAGCACCCGGCTCTTTGAGGTTGAAGAGAACGGCTGTTACCGGGCGATCGCCTGCCATGATGGGCAGATCGTCGGAGCCGTTCTTTATGGTGATATGCAACTGACGAGTCTTTTACAGGAAGCCGTCGAGAAGGGCCTGCGGATTCAGGAAGTTGCAAAACTCTATGAATCGTTTCCAGGGCTTCAGCAAATGCTCAGCTAGGAGGCTGCCTCGAGGGGTTAATCTTCTGTCAGCAGGATCGCTTCGGCGACATCACGCAATGATTTCCGTTTATCCATTGCCAACTTCTGCAACCGTCGAAACGCCTCCGGCTCATCCATCCCCCGCTTCATCAGCACCCCTTTGGCACGATCAATCACTTTGCGGGATTCGAGTGTCTCGCGTAACTTGGAGACTTCATCGCGCAGGCTGGATAACTCGACGAACTGGTGAATGGCCAGGTCTACGGCAACAAACAGTTGTTCGGCCCGTACAGGTTTGACGACATAATTCATCACGCCGGCCAAACGAGCCCGCTCAATCGTTTCAGACTCGGTATTGGCCGTCACCAGAACAATCGGCAACGGTTTTATCCTGCATATTTTTTCAGCAGCGGTGACACCATCCATAACAGGCATACCGACGTCCATCACCACCAGCAGGATCTCCTGGTGGGTTGCTATTTCAACAGCCTGAACGCCATTTCCAGCCTCGAGAATTTCATCAAACCCGTATCCAGCAACGATTTCAGCGACCTGACGCCGCAGCAAAGGTTCGTCATCGACAACAAGTGCACGTTTCATAAACAGATAGCTCCTGATAGTTTAAGACATTGGTTTTTTTATTCAGTGCATCAGCAGTGCCGAAAGTTTCGTTTTTAAATTAATTCCGCACTTTTCTTCCTCCTTGCATTTAAAAGGGATTTTGGCACACTGTAGGTTAACCGCAATGTTATGAAAGAAAATTTACCGAGGAGACACACTGATGAATGCTATGGAGAACGTGGGCAAAGACACCATCGCGATGGTTTTGGCGGGTGGCAAGGGGGAGCGTCTCAGCCCGCTGACGCTACGCCGGGCCAAACCAAGCGTTGCGTTTGGTGGCAAGTATAAGATCATCGACTTTGTTCTGTCCAACCTGTTCAACTCCGGTATCAAAAGAGTCTATATCCTGACTCAGTATCGAGCCTACTCTCTGAACAAGCATCTTCGCGAATCATGGGGGAAATGGACAGGCCTGGGCGAATTTTATGTGGGCATCTCTCCGGAGACCAAAAGCGAAAGTGAAGAGTGGTTCAAAGGCACCGCTGACGCAATCCTTCAATACTTGCGCTTTGTTGAATCTTCGGACGCCGATTACGTGGCGATCTTCGGTGGTGATCATATTTACAAGATGGATGTGACCCAGATGATCAGGTTTCACCGGGTCAACCGCGCCGATATCACCATCGCAGCCCTGGAAGTTCCGGCGGAAGAAGCAAACCGCTATGGCGTCTTTTCAGTGGACGAAGACAGCCGGGTCACCGCCTTTACGGAAAAGCCCGAAAAACCGGAAAGGATTCCCGGACGCGAGACCTGCTTCGCCTCCATGGGCAACTACATCTTTCCCACCCGCAAACTGATTGAAGTTCTGCAGGAAGGCAAGAAAATCCACGCTGACCTCGATTTTGGCAAGCACGTTATTCCGATGATGCTGGCCAATGAGGACCGGGTCTTTGCCTACAATTTCAATGACAACGTGATCCCCGGGATGAAGTCCGAGGAGCGGGGCTACTGGCGAGACGTGGGCACCCTCGAATCTTACTATGAAGCGAATATGGATCTCGTCAACGTCTCGCCGCAGTTGAACCTCTATAATTACAAGTGGCCCATCCTGACCAACCAGGGGAACCTGCCACCCGCCAAAACTGTTTTCGACGATGATGATCGCCGCGGCCAGAATATCGACTCGTATGTCTGTGCCGGTTGTATCACCAGCGGCAGCACAGTCAGGCGTTCGATCCTCGGCCCCTGTTGCAAGATCAACAGTTACAGCCTGGTCGAGGAATCGATTCTCTTCGAGAACGTCACGGTTGGCCGTCACGTCAAGATCCGCAAGACGATCATCGACAAGAACATTGTCATTCCCGATGGTGCGCAGATTGGCTACGACCACGAAGAAGACCGGCGCAATGGTTACACGGTGACGGAGTCCGGAATTGTCGTGGTGCCACGCAAGGAGAAATAAATCGACGTCTCTGATGCTTGCTTTTTACGTCAGCTTTTCATTAAGATTGACGGCGCAGCCCGGATGCTCCGGCTTGCATGACTGTTGGATTCTTTTTTGCACGAACTCAGCCTGACCCAAAGCCTCATCGAAATCGCCGAGGAACACGCCCGGCGCGAGAACGCCTGCGCAATTACAAGCCTCACCATGGAGATTGGCGCGCTCTCCGGAGTCATGCCTGAAGCGGTGGAGTTCGCTTTTGAAGCCTGCAGCAAAGGGACTCTGGCCGATGGGGCCACCCTTGAGATTCACCGCATACCAGCCCTCGGCCTGTGTCAGCAATGTACTCAGGAGTTTGAGATAGAGAGCCTGCTCGACAGCTGTCCAGCGTGCGGCAGCTTTGCGCTCGACATCCTGAGGGGCCAGGAAATGGCCCTCATAGAAATGGAGATCGACTGAATTGTGTACCGATTGCGGCTGCGTGCAACCTCAGCCAGACCATATTCATACGCATGACCAGACTTCCCGCAGAATTCGTGTCGAAGAAAACCTGCTGGCCAAGAATCAGCGTCTGGCAGCCGGCAACCGGGCCACCTTTGCAGCGCACCAACTGTTCGTGCTCAATCTGGTCAGCTCTCCCGGCTCCGGCAAAACCTCGATTCTGGAGCGGACCCTGACCGATCTCGACGGTCTGCGCTTCTGCGTGCTCGAGGGAGACCAACAGACCGCGAACGACGCTGACCGCATCGCCGCAACCGGCGTACCGGTCAAGCAGATCAACACCGGCGCGGGCTGTCACCTCGACGCACACATGATCGGCCACGGTATCGAGAGCTTCGACCTGGCAGTCGACCGACATCCTGATGATCGAGAACGTCGGCAACCTTGTCTGCCCGGCCTCTTTCGATCTCGGCGAAGACCACAAGGTCGCAGTCCTCTCCGTGACCGAGGGTGAGGACAAGCCTCTCAAATATCCTCACATGTTCCAGGCCGCCGATCTCATGCTGATCAACAAGATCGACCTCCTGCCCTATTTGCGCTTCGACCTCGAGCAGTGCAAAGCGTTTGCCCGCCAGGTGAATCCACAGATCAGGATCATGGAACTCTCCTGCCACAGCGGTGAAGGCATGCTCGCGTGGTATGACTGGTTAAAGCAGGGGGTCGACAGGAAACGCAAAACGTCGGAGACGAGTGACGACTAGCGCTGCGAAACCGTACGACAGAAGGAGAGAGTGAATGTGCCTAGGTGTACCGATGCAGGTCAGATCCATTGAAAATGAAGTGGCAACCTGCGAGATCGACGGCGTGCAACGTGAGGCGAGCCTGATGATGATCGACGACGTCCAGGTCGGTGACTACGTCTTGATTCACGCCGGCTTTGCGATTGAAAAAATCGACGAAGATGAAGCGCACCTGACACTCAAAACCCTGCGCGAAGCACTCGATATGGGCTTGACCCCGGAATGAAACATCAGAACGAATATCGTGACCCGGAGCTTGCCAGAGTCCAACTCGAAGCCCTCCGTCAGGGTGTGGCCGGCTACGACGGTTGCATGACTTTCATGGAAGTCTGCGGCACTCACACCATGGCGATCTACCAGCACGGCATCCGCAATCTGATGCCGGAGCAGGTCCGGCTCATTTCCGGACCCGGCTGCCCGGTCTGTGTGACCCCGGTTGGCTACGTCGATCAGGCCGTCGCCCTCTCCCGTCGGCCTGGTACGGTGATTGCCACGTTCGGCGACATGGTGCGCGTCCCGGGTTCTTCATCAAGCCTGCTCCATGAACAAGCCAAAGGGGCAAGCATCAAAATCGTCTATTCCCCTCTTGATGCTGTCGCCTTTGCCGAAAAGAACCCCACTCTCGACATCGTCTTTCTCGGCGTTGGTTTTGAAACCACCACGCCAACCGTTGCCGGTGCCATACTCGCGGCGGCCTGCAAGAACCTCGACAACTTCTATGTGCTCAGCTCGCACAAAACCATGCCTGGCCCCATGGCCGCGCTTGCTGGTGATCCCGGTTTGCAGGTCGATGGTTACCTCTGCCCGGCGCACGTATCAGCTATTATCGGAGCGAACGCCTATCAACCTCTCGTCGATGCTTACCGGGTGCCTTGCGTGGTCACTGGCTTTGAACCTCTCGACGTACTCCAGGGCATCCTGATGCTGGTCCGGCAAGTGGTTGCTGGTAAAGCGTGCGTAGAAAACCAATACCGCCGGGTTGTCAAACCGGATGGCAACGTTAAGGCCCGGCAGCTTCTCACACGTGTCTTTGCTCCCTGCGACGCCCGCTGGCGTGGGATTGGCGACATTCCCGACAGCGGGCTGCAGCTCAGACCTGAATTTAGCCGCTTCGATGCAGCGATACAGCTCAGGGTTGATGTCGAACCTCCGGTTGAGCACAAGGGCTGCCTCTGCGGAGAGATTCTTAAGGGGAAAGTGCGTCCAACAGACTGCCCACTCTTTCGCACCCTCTGCACCCCGGAAGACCCGATCGGCGCCTGTATGGTCTCGAGCGAGGGGACTTGCGCTGCAGAATACAAGTATGGCTAGGGGACTGTCCCGGCAACTCACGGGGCTGTCTCCAGAACCCGTTCTTTTCACAGGAGCCTGCATGAAATCGGATGTCATTCTGCTTGGACACGGCAGCGGCGGCAAGCTCAGTCACGCATTGCTGGACAACCTGATCGTACCGATCCTCAGTGGGATCGGTCAGCGCGACCAGAATGATGCCGCCGTACTCGCTGCGCCTCGGGGCCGCCTGGCTTTTACAACCGACTCCTATGTGGTTGACCCGCTTTTTTTTCCCGGCGGCAATATCGGCGATCTGGCGATCCACGGCACCGTCAACGATTTGGCCATGGTCGGAGCCATCCCTCTGGCAATCAGCGTTGGTCTGATCATAGAAGAAGGCCTGCCCTTGGAAGATTTGCGAAAAGTTCTCGAGAGCATGCGTGACGCCGCACGACAGGCCGAAGTCAAGATTGTCACCGGAGACACCAAGGTCGTGCCGCGCGGCAAGGCTGACAAGCTCTTTATCAACACCTCCGGCATCGGCGTGATCGAGCACGAGCTGCAAATCTCGGGTAATAACGCCCAAGTTGGTGACAAAATTCTGGTGAACGGCACTCTCGGCGATCACGGCATGGCCGTCCTGTCGAGCCGTGAAGGCCTGGAACTCGAGAGCGGTATCACCACGGACAGTGCCCCTCTCAACGGCTTGGTCGCAGAACTGCTCGCAAACCTCGGAGACAGGCTGCACACCTTGCGCGATCCTACACGGGGTGGCGTCGCCACGACACTCAAGGAGATTGCGCTGCAGTCCCAGGTCGAAATCACCTTGCAGGAGAACGCGCTTCCCATAGCACCATCAGTTGCCGGGGCCTGTTCCATTCTCGGGTTTGACCCGCTCTTCGTCGCCAACGAAGGCAAACTGCTCGCTTTCGTTGCTCCCGGAGCCGCCTCGCTGGCCCTGACTATCATGCAGAACCATGTGTACGGTAAACAGGCTGCGATCATTGGTGAAGTGACCGCAACGACCAGCGGCAAGGTTCGGCTGCAAACGGCCATTGGCGGCTTGCGCGCCATCGAAATGCTTGCCGGCGAGCAACTGCCACGAATCTGCTGACATTCCTCTCCCGCACATATATGGTGTTTTGACCAGAATATGTTCCAAAACTGCCACATTTTGCCGTATTGCTCCTCAAAACAGCGTCTCTGCCATTAAAACAGGCTAAGAAACCAAGTCATTACAGGCACATCGAAGTGCATGTCGGATATGTTAAAAAATGGCACACCTGATGCATAATAGATTACCAATCGTATCCGCAATGGCCGTTCCCGGACATTCGCAGAAAATAAGGAGTCTTATTATGTTCAAGCTTTCAGCTCTTATTGGTGGTTTGGCTTTTTTCGGTAGCAGTTGGTTGTCAGGTTTCACCATGCCGCGTTTTCTTAACGGCCCGGGAGACTACCTGATCATGCCACTGTTCAGCTTCATCATGATTATCGTGGCCGCTCAAGTGGCCGCCAGAATTCTTCCAGATCAACAACAGTAACTTCACACGGGAACGGAACAGCAGGATTTCAATTGACTGAACACATTGGAGCCACACTAACCTGACAAAGGTTAGATAGAAACGATCAAAAGGGAATGGATTAAATCCATTCCCTTTTGACGTCTAAAAAGCAATTTTCTTGTTTGCCATCAAGTCGTGAGACAGCTAGAATTCACTATCGGGTTGACTGGCAACTCTTCACTGCAAGGGGCAAGCGATAATGGAAAGAGCCAAATTCGTCACTCACAAGAATGCGCAGATTTTCATCATGGACTGTCGTGACGCTTCCCTCGATGAAATGAACGCTATTATCGAAGAGTGTATTCTACAGGTCAGAAAACAACCGGAGAAATCAGTGCTGACCTTGACCATTTCCGGTGGCAGCGCCTTCAGCGGGGACACCATTGCCAAGCTCAAGGAAGTTGCCCGAGACAATACTCCGTACGTTAAAGCGGGAGCCATCGTTGGTGTCACAGGCCTGTACAAGGTCGTCTTCAACGCGGTCGCAATGTTCAGCAAGCGGCGATTTTATCTCTTTGACACGGTTGATGAGGCGAAGGATTTTCTGGCCGATTATACCGACTAATATTCGACAACGAACGGAAAAGGCCTGAAGCAAACACGCTTCAGGCCTTTTTTGTCTGCATCTTCAGAGTTATTGAAACTTCAACCGCAGAGATTCTGAAATCCGGCCACGGCCATAGAAGTTGGGGCTGTTCTCAACATGAGGCCTGCCGTAGAGGCTGAAGATAGAAACGCCAAACAGGTAAGTCTTACCCGCGGCGGGCTCAAACTGCAGATCGTCGTCGTGACCGGTATTCAGAGCCCGGGCAAATTCAACCGTGCGGAATCCGCCGTTCCAGACACCCTTGGCATGCACATCAGCGCGGCTGCCTTCCGGTTTGGCAAGCGGATAACGGTCCACCAGGTCACCCTGATACCCGGTGATCTCCTTAAGTTCTTCATAAGGGGCTTTACCGGCATCACTGTAACGGCCAAGGTGGCGTGTTTTACCGCTCGCGCTCGTTAATTCGGTCGACTTCTTAATTGGCTTTGAACCCAAGACCTGGGTCTTATCATCCGCATAACCAGCAGGATTGGTACGATTGGCTTTCCAGTACCAGACATCGGCCTGGTAATCATCGTCTGAGAAATTTGACAGATTGACATCATGATCCATCATATTCCACTTGAAGACGAAGGTATCCTCACGATGTGATCCCTCCTCATATTTCTTTTCAGCAGCGTTCCAGACCCAGGGCTTGTGCAAGAAGTTTTCTGCCGAATCTGGATATTGCACCAGGAAAAAAATCTGCTCGTCGGTATAGACAGAACGCAGCAGAATCTTTGCCCCGGAAGCCGAGTCTGCGATCGCGATGGGTTTGACACGATTCCATACCGCATCCTGGGCATGGCCATCAACGACCGGAGGTGCGTCAACCTTGATTGAGGCAATATCAATCTCGGCTGTAGCAAGGCTTGTCATGGAGAGAAGGCAAATCAGGAGAAAACCAAACCATACTTTCATGAATTTTTGCATGACTATATTCCTTAATCCTTACCTGTAGAGCGGTGTATAGGTATCCGATCCGGAGAGTTACTTAACCAAAAAGGTCAACGCCGAACTCATTTCATGCAAAAAACTCACCACGAAAAGCATTTTCGATTCACACCACCCATGGCACATGTCACGCAAAAGTGGCGAAAACACAAGAGACAGCGTTCCAAAAACCAACATGGGGTATTTATTTACATTTTTTTTAAACCATACATCGACCAGGCCTCCTTTGTTTTCCGCACCTTACGGACTTTTCCCTTTTAAAAACAGTATTTTACAAAAAATACCCTATTGACCGGCCAGTCAAGTGGTCTTACCATTGTTCAAAAGCAGCCAAATGTCAGAAGCGTTTCGCGCTGCAATTCTCTTCACAAAATGAGGCAACACCATGACTGTCATACCGCTATTCCTCACCAGGTTTGCAAAACACGCGCACCATTGTCTCCGTGAAATGGCTTATGATGATATGGCCCGTCAGGCATCTGGCTGGATTCCAGACAATGCCAGGATCGAAAGCACACCGCGCAAACATGAACCAATCAAGCTCGATTTTGATATCCCGAAGAGCCGTCGGCTCAGCTGGATCAGTCGCACGATGAATCATCTGCCACACTGACTCAAAAGGGACATCCTGATAAAAAAGCGGGGCCATGACGGCGCCGCTTTTTTGTTGCAAGAGATTGAAGTCAGAGACACTGTGCTGAGCCTCTAAAAGCGACAGAAAACGGAAACGCATTGAGGTTCCAGTTGACAGCCGTAAAAAACGGCGTATAAGTCGATTTCACGGATGATACATGCACTGCACAGTGTGGTCGCACTGCTAAAATCCGCGAGGTACTGACATGTTTCGTATCCGCCGCATCCACGACGACCTGCGACCGATCAATCAGGCCGCCATCACCCAGGTTCAACAGATCCTCCGCGACCAGTTTCCGCTCCTGGCACAAAACGACATAGACAAGATTCCCGAACTGCTACGCAACCCTGTCAAGCAGGGCTTCCGCTCAATCGTTTATGTTGCCGAAGATGCCCGGCAAAAAATCCAAGGATTTGCACTGCTCTCCCACGAACCCGACCTGCGCTTCTGCCTGCTCGACTATATTTCCGCGGCGAAGAAAACGACCGGCAGTGGCGTCGGCGGAGCCCTCTATGAGTATATCCGCGAAGAGGCTACCGCCATGGGGGTCCTGGGGATTTTTTTCGAGTGCCTGCCGGACGACCCGGCACTCTGCAAGGATTCTGAGATCCTCAAGCAGAACCAGGCACGACTTTCGTTCTACGAAAAGTACGGAGCCGTACCGATCATCGACACCGCTTACGAGACACCGCTGAAGCCGGGGGACGACAACCCACCCTACCTGGTCTTCGATGCTCTCGGCCAACCTCAGCCACTGGCAGGGAAACAGGCAAAAAAAATCGTCAGGGCCATCCTCGAAAGACGTTACGGAGAATCCTGCTCAGCGGAATACATCACCCTGGTCGTAGACTCTTTCGACACTGAGACGGTACGATTGCGCTCACCACGCTACCGCAGGAAGCCGCCGACCGAGACCCGCCCGAATAGTTCCCGTCTGCAGCGCATCGCCCTGGTCGTCAACGAACGCCATGAGATCCACCATGTCAGAGAACGCGGCTACGTCGAGTCCCCGGTGCGGGTCCGCAGCATTCTGAAAGAGCTCGACAAAACATCGCTTTTTCAGCCCTACCCGCTGCGCACCTATTCGGAAAAGTTTCTGACCAGCACCCATGACCGCGACTATGTCGAATATTTTCGCAAGGTCTGCCGCAACCTTCCCGCAGGGCAATCACTTTACCCCTACGTTTTCCCCATCCGCAACACGGCCAGGCCACCCAAGGAGTTGGCCGTACGTGCGGGTTATTTCTGCATCGACACCTTCACCCCCCTGAACGCCAATGCCTGGAAAGCCGCCAGGGGAGCCGTCGATTGCACGCTCACTGCGGCCAGCCTGATCCTTGAAGGTTACCGCATGGCCTACTCTCTGGTACGCCCACCCGGTCACCATGCCGAACGCCGTGCCTTCGGCGGCTTTTGCTATTTCAACAATGCGGCTATTGCTGCACAGATGCTCTCCGATTTTGGCCGCGTGGCGATCCTCGATATCGATTATCATCACGGCAACGGCCAGCAAACCATTTTCTACCAGCGCAGTGATGTGCTGACCTTGTCCATCCACGGCCATCCCAAATTTGCCTACCCCTATTTCAGCGGCTTTGAAGATGAACGGGGCGAAGCCGAAGGCCTTGGCTTCAACATCAACCTGCCACTGGCCGAGACCTTGACCAGCGAGCAATACCTGGCTGCGCTGGCCAGGGCGATCAAATCCATCAGGGCATTCCAACCAGACTATCTCGTGGTTTGCGTTGGCTTCGATACGGCCAAGGGTGACCCGACCGGCACCTGGCAACTGAGCGGAGGAGATTTCAATCAGGTCGGACAGGCCATCGGCCGCATGAAATTGCCAACCCTGCTGGTCCAGGAAGGCGGCTACAAGACCCGCAACATAGGAGTCAATGCAAGAAATTTTTTCAACGGTCTCTGGACTGAATCATTCAGTCAGAATCATCCGTGACGCCCTGCATAACTATCTGGAATAAAAAGTGTTTCCCTCGACATATTTTTTTATTGACAAGGTCAAATCACAGGCGTATATGAGAGTAAATTGACTGGCGTTCAGGGGTCGGGACCCAAAGACCTGCCCGCTGAAAAAGTTAACCCCTTTAACCAGCCGCAAGCCGCAAGGCTAACCGGCCCTGAAGACGCCATCGCCCCTTCCCTAACGGAAGGTAACTATTACGCAGCTGGCTTTTCTACGGGGTTAACACATGCATATCGCGCTTTCCTTCAACCTGAAGGGGGATGCGGCTGGTTCTATGGAAGAACCCGCCGAGCCTCCCTCTGGGTCCGCAAGCTCACCAGCCGACGATCTTTTTGCCGAATGGGACGACATCCACACCATCAAGGCGGTGGAAGCGGCCTTGGCCTCACGGCACCAGGTCACCCTGGTCGAAGCCAATCTCGACGCCTTTGAAACCTATCGCAAGCTGCGGCCCGACCTGGTCTTCAACATCGCCGAAGGGCTGCTTGGCGCCAGCCGTGAAGCCCAGATACCGGCCATGCTCGACATGCTCGGCATTCCCTACACCGGCAGTGATCCCCTGACTCTAGGCCTCTGTCTCGACAAGCGCCGCAGCAAAGAGATCCTTGCTCATCACGGCGTTGCCAGCCCACGTTTTGCCATCGTCAACTCGCCAGCAGAAATCCCCGACTGGCTGCAATTCCCCCTGATCGTCAAGCCGACACTCGAAGGCTCGAGCAAAGGGGTCACCGACAAGGCTCTGGTTCACGACCGGCACGCTTTGGCGCGTCAACTGGAGTGGGTCCTCAACAGCTATGACCAGCCGGCCCTGGTCGAGGAGTTCCTTCCCGGTCGGGAGTTTACCGTTGCCATGATCGGCAATCGCGGCGATCTCAAGGTGTTGCCGATTGTCGAGATCAACTTCGACACCCTGCCCGCAGGCGTACAACCGATCTATTCCTACGAAGCCAAGTGGCTCTGGGACCAGGAAGAGGATCCTTTGCAGATTTTCACCTGCCCGGCCAAACTCGAACCGCTGCTGCGCCTGCAGATCGAAGAGTTGTGCAAGGCGGCTTTCTACGCTCTCGATTGTCGCGACTGGTGCCGGATCGACGTCCGCCTCGATGCTCACGGCAGGCCGCATATCATCGAGCTCAACCCCCTCCCGGGCATCTTGCCGCGTGTGGAGCAGAACAGCTGCTTCCCGAAGGCGGCCAGGGCTGCCGGCCTCTCCTATGATGAGATGATTCTGGCCGTTGTCGACGCCGCCTGCGCGCGGCTCGCTTTGCCTCTGGGGGTAAGCCATGAACGTCGCAGTATGCTTTAACCTCGTTCCTCCCTCCTCCACGCGCGGCGAAGCGATCGACCGCATTGCCGAAGAAGGCGCCGAACTGGAAGCACGCTCCGTTGCCGCGGCGCTGACAGAACTCGGCCACAAGCCGGAACTGGTGCCTCTCGGCCAGGACATCGCAGCCTTTGCTGCGGAGCTGCGCCGTCTTCAACCGGACCTCGCTTTCAATCTCTGTGAAGCCTTCTGGGGAGAGAGCCGCAAGGAGATGCATGTCGCTGCCTTCCTCGATCTGCTCGGACTGACCTACACCGGCGCCCCTCCGCTTTCGCTCGGGCTGACCCAGGATAAGGCCCGCACCAAGGATCTGCTCTCCAGACACCAGCTGCCGACCCCAAAATACTGTCTGGTCAAACTCGGCGAGCACTATACGCGCGTCAAGGATATGGTCTACCCGCTGATCGTCAAGCCGCGCTGGGAAGATGCCTCCCAGGGGATTTCCGACGAAAGCGTGGTTGATAATGAAAAGGCGCTGTTGAAACGCATCGACTACATCCACCGCACCTACGCCCAGGGCGCCCTGGTTGAAGAGTTCATCCTTGGCAGAGAGGTCAACGCCGCCATCATCGGCAACGGCCCGCATGAGGTCCTGCCCCTTTCAGAGATCACGTTTCATCCCGACCTGGCCCAGCCGATCGTCAGCTATGAAGGCAAGTGGCTCGAAAAATCCCAACAATACAAGCTGACCGAGCCGGTCTGCCCGGCGTCACTCAAAAAACGCGATGAGATGCTGTTACGCGATGTGGCACTGAGGGCCTATAAACTCCTCGAATGCCGTGATTATGCGCGAGTCGATTTCCGCCTGCGCGACGGCGTTCCCTATATCCTTGAAGTCAACGCCAACCCGGACATCAGCCCGGAGGCCGGACTGGCCCGCAGTGCCCAGGCAGCCAAACTCAGCTACCCGGCACTGATCAACCGTATTCTGGTGAATGCCAGCAAACGTAAAAAATGAGGTTAGAGACCATGCGCAAGCTGAGACACGATGACATTCCCATGCTCGAAGAGATCCTGGTGGCCACCGGTTCCTTCACCGATGAGGAGGTGGGCATTGCCCTCGAATTGCTGGAGACGGTGATCAACGATCCGAAGCAGCAGGACTACGAGGTGGCCGTTGCCGACATCGGTGAGCACGTCGCCGGCTATGCCCTGTTCGGTCCGGTGCCCTTGACCGAGGGCAATTATGACCTGTACTGGATCGCCGTCGATCCCAATCGCCAGGGCAGCGGTCTGGGCCGACGCCTGATGAAACATGTCGAGGAGCAGGTTCGCCAGCGTGGCGGCCGATTGCTCTGCCTGGAGACCTCTTCACAGGGCAGCTACCAGAGGACACGGAAATTTTACGAACAGGCGGGCTATGTTGAAGAATCGTGCATCCGCGACTTTTACAAGCCTGGTGACGACCGCCTGACTTATGTCAAACGCTTCTGATCGCGAGCTCAAGGAGACCACCAGCGATGGAAACATGGCAGAAACTTCTGCAAGCCAGCATCACCAAACCGGGCGAACTGACCCGCAAGTACGGCATCGACCCGCAACCTCTCGAGCAGGTCGCCGAGCAGTACCCGATGCGGGTCAACCCGTATTACCTCGGCCTGATCAAGGAAGTCGACGATCCGATCTGGCGCCAGGCAGTTCCCTCCGAAAAGGAGCTGCAGGACGCCGTCTGTCCGGCCGACCCGCTCGAAGAGGAGAACCAGAGCCCGGTGCCCAACCTGGTCCACCGCTACCCGGACCGCGCACTGTTCCTGGTCTGTTCCGAGTGCGCCATGTACTGCCGTTTCTGTACCCGCAAGCGCAAGGTCGGCGGCGAGAGCATGCTGGTCAACCGCGAGACCATCGAGCGCGGCATCGACTACCTGCGCCAGCACACCGAGATCCGCGATGTCATCGTCTCGGGTGGCGACCCGCTGCTCCTGTCCGACGAGAAACTCGACTGGATCCTGAAGGAGCTGCGCTCGATCGCGCATATCGAGATCATCCGCATCGGCAGCCGTATCCCGGTGGTCCTGCCGCAACGCATCACCATGGGGCTGATCCGGGTACTGCGCAAGTACCAGCCGATCTACCTCAACACCCACTTCAACCACCCGGACGAGATCACCGAGACCTCGGCCAAGGCCTGCGCCCGCCTCGCCGATGCCGGCATCCCGCTCGGCAACCAGAGCGTGCTGCTGCGCGGTGTCAACGACGACCCGGCCGTCATGAAACGCCTGATGCAGAAGCTGCTCGCCATCCGTGTACGCCCTTACTACATCTACCAGGCTGACATGGTTCAGGGGACCGATCACTTCCGCACCAGCGTCGAAGAGGGGATCGAGATCATCCGCGCCCTGCGCGGCCACACCTCGGGCCTCGGCGTACCGGCCTACGTCATCGACGCCCCCGGCGGTGGCGGCAAGATCCCGATCCTGCCCGACTACCTGCAAAGCCTCGGCAGCGAGGTGGTGCTAAAGAATTACCTGGGAGAGACCTATACCTACGTCAATGGTCAACAGCAGCAACCCGTTGAAGAGCCGTTGCGGGTGGCCAACGCCAGCAGCGAGGGGATTTGAGCCGGAGGCTCTCCTCCGCTTTGACAGGCAAGGCGAATGCAGACCTTAGAGCGACCACGGCTGTGTTGAGCACCGGAAGAATGGAGAACTCGTGGACATGAGCATCATCCAGCAGCTTGACCTGGCGATCGAACCATTGCACTGGAGCGGTCTGATCACGACCTTTATCTGCGGCGGCATCGTCGGTCTCGAACGTCAGCTCTGTGGCAAGCCGGCCGGGATTCGCACCAGCACCCTGATCTGCATGGGAACCTATGTCTTTGTCGCCGTCGGCACCACCGTGGCCGGCAGCTTCGGCGACCCATCGCGGGTGATCGGCCAGGTGGTCACCGGCATCGGCTTTTTAGGGGCGGGGGTCATCCTGACCCGGGAGGGGTCAGTGCTGGGAGTCACCTCGGCGGCGACCATCTGGGTACTGGCGGCGATCGGCGTGCTGGCGGGGGAGGATCGTAACATTGCGGCTATCATCGTCGCGATCCTGACCGTCGGCATCCTGGTCGGTGTCAACATCCTTGAATCTGCGTTCGTCAGTCTGCAGCACGGCGTGCATGCACGCATCAAGATGATGCGCCGCAAAGATGACTCAGAGGGAGCCTGAATGGAGATAAGCGAGTCAACATTGATCATTCTATTGGCGGTTTTTTGCGCCAGGATCATCGATGTTTCCATAGGCACGATGCGGATTATCTTCCTGACCCGGGGCTTTAAAACCTTGTCCGCATTGATTGGCTTTTTCGAATCGTTGATCTGGATCATTGCGATCAGCCAGGTGATGAACAATGTCAACAGCTGGGCCGCTTATCTCGCATTTTCCGGAGGATTTGCCTGCGGCAACGTTGTCGGCATCTGGCTGGAAGAGAAAATCGCACTGGGCACCCTGGTCATCCGGATCATCACCCAACGCGATGCGGGTGCCCTGCTTGAAGCGATGCGCGCTGCCGCTTATAACGTGACCAATATCGATGCCGAAGGTGAGCATGGTCAGGTCATGGTCCTGTTTACCATCGTCCGCCGCAAGCAGTTGTCCGAGGTCACCGCTCTGATCCGCCAACACAACCCTCAAGCCATTTACACCGTCGAAAACGTCCGTTTCGCCAGCGCATCGGGCCCTGAGATGACCATTACCAAGCGCCCCCTTGCTCTGCATCGTCCCTACAGCCTGCGCACGTGACGAGCGAGTTTGAGTGAAGCCAGGGGCACAACGACCATGTTCTCAAATGCAGGGGAAACAGCCTTTGCCTTGCGAACCTCAACGGCACATGTAACCGATAATCTCGTCGATAAACTCTCCGCCAAATCGCTGCAGTTTGTGCTTGCCGACACCGCTGATCGCCAGCAGCGCCGCCTCATCAGTCGGCATCTTCGCTGCCATCTCCGCCAGGGTCGCATCACCAAAGATCACGTAGGGCGGGACCCCTTCAGCGTCAGCGATCTTTTTACGCCGCATGCGCAGGGCATCGAAGAGATCGTCTTCATAATCAAAATCACCGACCTGGGCGCGGCCCTTCTTCTGCAACGTCTTCACCCTGATGCGTGGCTTGGCCAACACCAGCGTTTCCTCTCCGCGCAAAAGGGGGCGAGCTGCTTCGGTCAGCTTCAGCACCGAATAACTGGCGACATCCTGAACCAGGTAGCCACGGTGAATCAGCTGCCGGATCAGGCTGGTCCAGGCATCGGCCACCTTCTCGGCACCGATACCATAGGTTGAAAGCTGGTCGTGCTTCAGATCGAGGATGCGCTGGGTCTGGGCACCCCGCAGCACATCAACAACATGGCCGATACCGAAACGCTGGCCGACCCGAAAGACACACGAGAGCGCCTTCTGCGCATCGACTGTGGCGTCGTAACTTTCCGGCGGGTTGAGGCAGACATCACAGTTGCCACAATCTTCTTCAAGACGTTCACCGAAATAACCGAGCAGAACCTTGCGCCTGCAGGTCTGCGCCTCGCCGAAGCCGACCATCGCCTGCAGTTTATGCAACTCGATACGTTTCTGCTCCGGATTATTGCTCTTCTCAATCAAGCCGCGACTGATGGCTATGTCGCCGTAGCCAAACAGCAGCAGGGCTTCTGCGGGCAAACTGTCACGCCCCGAACGTCCTGTCTCCTGGTAGTAGCTTTCAATATTTTTTGGCAGATCATAATGAACCACAAAGCGTACGTTCGGCTTATCGATCCCCATGCCGAAAGCGACTGTCGCGACGACAATCTGGACATCGTCACGCAGGAACATCTCCTGGACCTGCTTGCGTTCCTTGTCACCCAGCCCGGCGTGATAAGCTCGAGCCTTGATTCCCGACGCAGCAAGGCGATCAGCCACCTCTTCGACCCGTTTGCGTGAGAGGGCATAAACGATACCGGCTTCCTGCGGACGGTCAGCCAGAAACTCGGTGAGCTGGTCAAAAGGTTTCTTCTTTTCGACGACCGTATAACGGATGTTCGGACGATCGAAACCGCTGACAAAACACCGGGCGTTCTGCAAGCCAAGCCTTTGCAGGACATCCTGGCGGGTCTGTGGATCAGCGGTCGCGGTCAAGCCGATCATCGGCACAGCGGGAAAGTGCTTGCGCAACTGGCCAAGCTGAACGTACTCCGGCCTGAAATCGTGCCCCCACTGTGAAACGCAATGGGCCTCATCAATCGCAAAGAGCGCGATCGTCATAGTTCTCCAGGCGTTCTAGAAAAGCCTCGCTGAGCAGTCGTTCAGGAGCCACGTACAAAAGGTCCAGCTCCCCGGCATGCAGGCTGGACAGGACCTGGCGTGACTCTTCCGCCTTCAGTGAAGAGTTATAGAAGGCCGCACGCACGCCATTGGCCACCAGCGCGTCAACCTGGTCTTTCATCAACGAAATCAAAGGGGAAGACCACAATGGCAACACCAGCGCGGTGCAACGCGGGGATCTGGTAGCAGAGCGATTTGCCGCCACCGGTCGGCATCAGCACAAAGGCATCCTGCCCGGCGATCAGGGCCTCGACGATCTCTTTTTGCTGCGGGCGAAATTCACTGTAGCCGAAGACCTCTTGCAGCGTCTGGCCCGAGATATCTTGAACTGACATGGAGAGTAGAGCCTCGTGAAGTCATGCGGTGTTGAAACACCGATAACATAACAAATAATGAGTTAAAAAGTGACCATACAGTATGACTGCTAGACGTTGCGCATTTTCTGTCTCATGGCCAGGTCGATCAGCACCAGCGCGGCCATTGATTCCACGATCGGCACAGCGCGCGGCACGACACAGGGATCATGACGCCCCTTGGCCTCCAGGATGACCGGGTTTCCGTCAAAATCGACCGTTTGTTGTGATTGGCCAATCGTCGCCACCGGCTTGAACGCCACCCGGAACAGCACCGGTTCGCCGCTTGAGATGCCGCCCAGGATTCCTCCAGCGTTATTGGTCACCGTGCCGAGACGGTCACCCTTCTTCACAAAAGGATCATTATGCTGAGAACCACGCAGGCAGGTGCCGGCAAAACCTGAGCCGACCTCAAACCCCTTGGTCGCGGGCAGTGACAGCATGGCATGAGCGAGCATGGCCTCCAACTTGTCAAAGATTGGCTCCCCCCAGCCCACCGGGACATTCCGGCAAACACAGCTGACCACGCCACCGATAGAATCCTTGGCGTCGCGGATTTCACGAACCTTCGTTTCCATGCGCACAGCGGCCTCTGCGTCCGGGCAGCGCACCAGGGTCGCATCGACCTGCGCGCGATCGATCGTCAACGGGTCGATTTTCCCTGCCTGGACTTCGCCAACCGAACTGACCCAGGCAACAATCTCCACCCCATACTCCTCGCGCAGGATCTTTTCCGCAATCGCACCGGACGCGACCCGGCCGATCGTCTCGCGGGCGCTCGACCGACCACCACCGCTGCTGGCCCGGTTGCCATACTTGACCTGGTAGGTAAAGTCCGCATGGGAAGGGCGAGGGACCGTATCCATCTCGCCGTAATCGCCGGGGCGTTGGTCCTTGTTGCGGACCAGCAGTCCAATCGGCGTGCCAAGCGTCAGGCCATTCTCGACCCCGGAAAGGATCGTCACCTGGTCAGCCTCCTCACGTGGTGTCGTAAGATCACTCTGACCTGGACGTCGACGGTCGAGCTGGGGCTGGATATCAGCCTCAGACAGCTCGAGGCCGGCAGGGCAGCCATCGACAATCGCGCCGACGCCGATACCGTGAGATTCACCAAAAGTGCTTATGCGAAATAAAGAACCGAAAGAACTGGACATTTTTTTGCTCCATCGTGAGATTTTTACGCATTATATACGATTCGACGTTTCGTGGAGTTGAAAAAACCGCAAATTTGCGTATCCACACGTATAGTTTTATGCAGAGCCGAAGACGAACTCAGAACCAGACGGTCCTTGCCTGGCTGACTCCCTGGAAGTACACTGTCATCTCATTCACCAGATAGAGGTGCCAGAAGTGAAAGTGGCCAGTAACCAAACCGATCACTTCAAAACGACAGGGGCATCGATCGGTGAGCAAGAGATCAAGCTGCTATTTTTGTGACTGGTCAAAGAGACTGCAAGCGAATCGATGTTGCCATGAAGCTATTTCTCCAGGTTCATTTTATCATTGTCATTCTTGTCTCATTAGCAACGATGTCAATTGGCGGTCATCTTGAAAACGGCCGTGAGGCTGCCGAATCGGGTGATTTCGAAAAAGCCCGCCAGCTCTGGCTCATTGCGTCGCAACAAGGCAATGCGGCGGCCCAGATCAACCTGGGAACCTTGTATGCCAAGGGGCTGGGTGTCCCGCAAAACGATGTGGAGGCTTTGAAATGGTTTCGCATGGCAGCGATGCAGGGAGATGCAAAAGCCCAGAGTTATCTCGGGTTCCTCTATGCCAATGGTTTGGGCACCGAACAAGACGACAGGGAAGCAGCGAAATGGTTTCATAAAGCCGCTGTCCAGGGAGATGCCAAGGCTCAACTCAGCCTCGGAGTCATGTACAATGTCGGTCGAGGTGTTGCGCGAAATGATGTTGTCGCCTGCGCCTGGTACGATGTGGCCGCGAAGGCTGGCAATGTGGCCGCTCAAAGCCATCTTGACACCGCCCGTCAGAGAATGACTCCCGATGAAATCAAAATGTCGCAACAGCTCGCAGAGCAACTCCGGGCAGAAGTCGACCGTTAGGCTGTTGTGATCATGACCAAGCGGCCTTAACCTGAGTAAAGCACTCAAAAACTGTTTTTCCACGACTTATCTTCGAGCAGGACAAAAACAACCCTTTTACAGCAGGCGGGTGGTCAGGTACAATGAAGATGTTCATCCATGTATGATCTACAGATTGCAGGAAGTCATTATGCCCGGTCCATTCCAACCCCAAAACTTACCACTCGGCCGACGGTGCAATCGAAAAGGCTCTAAAGGATTCACCCTCATAGAGCTCCTGGTTATCGTTGTTATCATTGGCGTTCTGGCAGCATTGGCAATTCCCGTTTACAACAGCTACATAAACAAAGCGAAAATCACTCTTGCATACGGCACACTCGATGCCATCCGCACATCTTTTGAAGGCTACAACATCGACAACCAGGAGTACCCACCTGCTCCAATCAACTTTTTCACTGGAATCGACAGTAAGGGCCGCACCGCTTTTCCAGCACTTTTACTGGATCAAATCAATAACGACATCTCCCTTGTCAGCTATAACTCGGCTGTCGGTAACGGTACGTACACTTTGACGGCCAGAGCCAAGGACGACCAACAGACCGTAATGACCCTCACTCCAACAGAGATTATAAAGACCCCATAGCCATGGCCCAATATAAACGAAAAAAATATTTCATCGACAAACAGCTACAGACAAAGTATCTCGTCCTGACGATTCTGATGCTGGTCGTTTACACGTTGCTTTTTGTCGTCATACTGATCTTCCCCTACATTCTGGCGCTTTCATTCGACGTCCCTCTTGCGGAACAGACGGAAGCAGCCAAGACTCTGCTGATTCTGCACGGCAGCATTTGGCCGGCTCTTGGCATCGTCATTCTCATCATGAGTGGCGTGAGTGTTTTGATCACCCATAAGATGGCCGGACCGGTTTATCGCTTCAAACAGACCCTCGCCGAGATCTCCAATGGCAACCTGGACATCTCGATTAAGCTCAGGGAGAAGGACGATCTCAAGGATCTGGCGGAAGAGTTCAACAAGGTGATCGGTGACTTGCGAGGGGTTGTAAAAACTCTGCAACAAGACGATGAGACGATGTCCTCATGCATTGATGTCATAAACGACCGGATCAAGAGCGACCAGATCAGCCATGAGGCAGGACGAGTGCTGATCGAAAAGATGCAAACGAACAAAGAGAATATTGCCCAGGTTTTGGACAAGTACGCAAAACAAAAGTAGGCTTCAGTAAGACATGATGAAACTGAAGAGGGCTCCCTTTCACTGCGAAAGGGAGCCCTCTTCTTCTCTGCCAGAATAAATTAAGGCGGGATGTCTCTTAGCAGGAATTCCCCTAAGTGTGCTTGAACTCAACCTTGACATCTTGTCGATGCTCGGGATCAATCTGCCAAAGAGTGCGCTTGGCAAAGTTGAACACACGCGCGACGATGACATCGGGGAATTGCTCAACACGAATATTGTAGATATTGACCGATTCGTTCAGGAACTCACGTCGGTCGGCGATCTGATCCTCCAACTCAGTGATACGGTACCCCAGCTGCTGGAATGATTTGTCAGCCTTGAGCTCAGGATAACGCTCCACCACCATAAACAGTGATTTCAACGTGTCGGTCAGCATGTTCTGAGCCTGCATTTTCTGTTCGTCCGTGCGCGCCTGGCCAGCCATGGAGCGGGCCTTTATGACGGCCTCCAGGGTCTTCTGCTCGTGCTGCATGTACCCTTCACACACCTTGATTAATTTGGGCAGTTCATCATAACGCTGCTTGAGCAGCACATCGATATTGCTCCAGTTACGCTCGATGTTATTTTTGAGAGCAACAAAACCATTGTAAAGGGTGATCACATAGAGGACCAGGGCAACCAGGATAAGGACCAGAACACCGAGGACAATCCAACCGGTCATGACAATACCTCCTGCAGCAAAGGGTTAGAAGCCAAGAAATCTCAGAAAACCATATAAAGCGAACAGAGCCGCGCACAGTCCCGCAACCAGCAAGGGGACACTGAGCAACCAATAACTTCGCACCAGATGCGCTTCAGACGGGGCTTCGGCAACCACAAACGGCATGCCACGTTGAGGGGCCCGGGTAATCACGACATGCTCTGCCTGACGTTTGCCAGCGGTACCCTCGGACAAGTGTTCCTTGAGAGCCAGCTGCTCGGCATCACTTCTGGCCTCATCCCACTCACGACCACTGATCTGGCCATCATTGTCCGTATCGTAACGGTGCAGGGCCTGGCGGTCAAGCTTGAGGTCGCGCAGCTTCTCCACCGTGCGCTCGCGCAAGCTTTTGCGTTCTTCCCTGTGCGGTTGAGCAAAACCGAGGATATAGAGTGTTGTCCCCTCGTAGATGATATCCTCGACCCATTTTTCGTTGACGTCACCAACGCCGACCCCATGAAATGCGAGCGTCGCCTCACCCGGGACACCGCTGTGACTGGTCTTCGCCCGCACTGTCGCACGGGAGGGATCGACCATGACCTGGCCGGTGCCGTCGTCGACCAGAAACGGCACGTGGTTGCTGTTGACGTCACTGGTTAACTTCCACTGGTTACGGCTGTCCTTTTTGTACTTACGCACACGATAGTAAATGCAGGGCGACTGGCTCATAGGCGAGACCAGAGCGTATTTTCGTTTTGCCCGGCCGTGGACCTCCACCAACCCCATGGCGACGGAACGAATCCGACTGGTCGGCGTGTTCTCCACCTTGCGCTTGAGAAGAACAAAATGGAACCCTGCCCAGAACAGGCCGATCGAGACGATTGCCGGGACCACCCCTGCCTTCATCGCAGACTGCCCTACAACACGAACATAATGAAGGTTACCAACATCGAAGAAGGCAAACAGGCCGCCGAGCAAGGCCGGACCCATGACAGAAAGAACCATGCTCAGCGACAGTTTGTTCACCGGACGTTCCGGCGGTGCCGGCAGCCATTGTTCAACAGGCTCTTCGTCTTTGCCGTCATCAGTCTGAAACCCGGCCCCCTTCAATTCATCGACCACCTCTCCCATGCCGGGGATCGCTTCCACATTTCCAGAGGCAAGGGCTGCCGCCAGAGCAGGTTGCCCGGTGGCCATGGCGACGGCAGCAAGAGCAGGGTCGATGTCTTGCCTGTCAACCGCCGGTGCATCCTGTTCCAGGTCACACATTAACCAGCCGTAGCGCGTCAACCGTTCCAGAATTGCGCTTTCCGCCAGGAACTTCCCATCCAGATCTTTGATCTGGCAATCAGGCAACCGACCCAGGCCAAAGTCCGTGTGCAACACAAACCGCCCTGCGTATTCATCGACCAGTGCAACAATCGCCTCAAGATTGCGGACGGCACTCATCGTCATCCGCTCGCCGAGTCCCCTGGCATCGTAGCGGGCGGGAAAAATTCGGGCCGACTGGTACGGCGCATCATCACATGGCAACAGATAGAGGTCCAGGACCGGATTGCCCTTCAGCACGGATTGAAGCCGCTTGTCCTCATTCATGCCGGTGACAGAACGAGAGGCCTTGTACAGGCGTTGGGCCGAGTGCTGTTTGAGTATCCGCTCCTCCAGCTTTCCGGAAACATCGGCCAACACTGCGACAACGGTAGAGCCACGGGGCAGCACAAGTTTTTTTTCACCACCGACCAATGCGACTGCGTCCTGGGTGATCGACAGTTCACGCATATGAAACGGCTGAGACACATGTCCTGTTCGCTTGATGACCCAGCAATCATAAGCGTGGTCGCGCAATACTTTTGCGAGCTGAGCGACTTTCTCGTGGCTGCCACTGCCGAACAGCGCCTTGCCTGAGCCCGTCAAACGGGTTCTTGCGATGTAGGCGTCCAGGCCGAAGTCCTCCATCAGGAGGCGCAGCAAACGCTCCAGTCCTGGAGCGGATGACAAGCCCTGCTGGACAATCAGTTGATATGTCTTCGTGTCTAGGGTCATAAGAAAAAGAGGGTTGCGTCACGTGAAGCTGTCGTTCTTGAACGTTGATAGGCATGCTACCGGCAATTAGGCTGGCTGGCAAGTTTCAACCAGCGTCTCTCAGCCGTTGAAAGACTTTTTGATGTGCTCCATGCAGAGGCAGTCCCGCTATTTCATCGAGAGGACACCAGCGGCAGGAGCTGGATTCCGCAGCCATCGAAGTCGTTTCGACACTCGCTGTGAACACCGTCAGTTCAAGTTTGAAGTGGCTGTAAACGTGGCGGATATCGCCGCTCTGGCTGAGCCCTCCAGACAAACCCAGGTCGGCCAGCAACCGGAGAGCGGCTTGTTGAGGTTGCAGGCCGTCGGACAACTCAACAGACGGGAATTCCCAAAGTCCACCGAGGAAACCTTCTGGAGCTCGCTGTCTCAACAACAGGGCTCCGTCACAATTGATTGCCAGCGCAATCTGCCTGCGAACAGGGATCGCCTGCTTTTTACCGGGAATTGGCAAGCTCCCGGTCAGCCCTTTATGAAAAGCCTGGCAGAGCGCCTGTAAGGGGCACTGTTGACATTCAGGTGCACGCGGTATGCAGAGAGTTGCACCAAGGTCCATAATGGCCTGGGCATAATCGTGAGGAGATTCTTTGGACGTCAACGCTTCCGCCCAGAGCCACAACTGTTTTTCAGCCCGACTGCTGCGAGGGTCCTCTTGCCAGGCAAGGAGCCGCACCAGAACACGACGGACGTTGCCATCAAGGATGGGAGCAGGTTTATCAAAAGCAATGGAGAGGATCGCTCCGGCAGTGGATCGACCAACACCGGGCAGCGCCATCAATCCTTCGAGAGTTTCAGGAAAACCAGTCTGCGCCAGGGCAACCTGTTGCGCCGCCCGATGGAGATTACGTGCACGGGAATAGTAACCAAGACCGGCCCATAAAGAGATGACGTCATCGAGAGGCGCCGAGGCGAGACTTTCAAGCGTTGGAAAGCGCAGCAGAAAACGTTCGTAATAAGGGATGACCGCAGCGACCGTGGTCTGCTGCAGCATGATCTCGGAGACCCAGATCCGGTAGGGGTCACGGTTGTTGCGCCACGGCAGATCCCGGCCTGCGCGAGCGTACCAGTCAAGCAGACGGCAAGCGACCTCAGAAGCATCGAATGGCAGGCTCACGGCAAACCTGCCATCAGGCACAAATGGAGAGGAGTACGGCAGGGTCCAGACTTCTGCTGCACCACATGCCGCTCTTCAGCTGTGATCATCCTATTTCAACAAGCGCTGCCAGGGTCTTCTCCATCTCTTCCCGGGTGCCAATGGAGATGCGCAGACCATGAGCAAGAACGGGGTCACTGAAATAACGGACCAAAATTTTACGCTCGAAGAGTGCGTCGTAAACCCGTTTGCCATTGCGATCCGGGGGAACGGCAAAAAGGTAGTTGGCGCTCGATGGCACCACTCTGTAGCCTTTTTTTTCGATTTCGGCGCGAAACCATTCGCGAGTCGCACAAATTCTCTCGACGCAGCTGAGCAAATAGTCCTGATCGACCAGCGCCGCGGCCACAGCCGTCTGGGCGAGACGATCGAGGTTGTAGTGATCTCGAATCTTGTCGAGCGCGGCGATGATCTCCGGTCGGGCGATAGCGAGGCCGAGGCGCATGCCAGCGAGGGAATAGCTCTTCGACAAGGTGCGGGTGATCACCACGTTCGGCTTTTGTCTGACCAGTTCGAGGCAATTGCCTTCCGCAAAATCGGCATAAGCTTCATCGACGACCAGAAGCCCGTCACAGCGATCAGCCAGTGCGGCGACTTCTTCAATCTCCCAGCGCAGGCCAAGCGGTGCATTGGGATTGGCCAGGAAAAACAGTTTACCGCCGTAGCGCTCAGGGAAACCCAGTATGTCTCCATCCTCCGTCAGGGCAAAAGTCTTCACCCGGGCGCCCTGAACCTCCGCCAGAGTCGCGTAATAGGAGTATGAGGGATGCAGGTAGGCAATCTCCTCGCCCTCTCCGGCACACGCCCGGATCAGGTTGTTAAGGAGTTCATCCGAGCCGTTGGCCATGATGATCCAATCGACCGGGTAACCGTAGAGCTCTGCTGCCGCCTCACGACCCGCACGGCTTGGCGCGTCCGGATACTTGCGCAGGTCAGCACAGGTGGCCACCTGAATCGCCTGAAGCACCTGAGGCGATGGCGGATAAGGATTCTCGTTGGTATTGAGTTTAATCCAGCTCGCCTCGTCTGGAGGTTGGAAACCGGGTACATAGCCGGCCATGGTAGAAATATTCTGACGCAAGAAACTCATGCTGCCTCCAAGGGCATTGATAAAGGGTGTTCGATCACAGACCGAGCATGCGGTCACGTTCGCGGTTGAGAAATTCTCTGATGATCCGTTGTTCGTCAGCCGACAGGAAGGGTGGATGCACCGTCTGGAGGTCTTCCAGCTCAGGCGCGACCACCAGACGAAATTCACGTTGCCAGGAGCTGGCTTTCTCCAATGGCTTCAAAGCCAGGGGGAGGATCGGAATCTCCCGCTCCACACCAGAGCTGTCTACCTGGCGGGCTGGCAGATCTTTCCACAAGACATTGTGTGTCGTAAATTTATAGTCGGCAACAATGACCCACACTTCAGCGCTGACCCTTTTCGTGTCGACCTGGTAATCGGCAAGACCGGATGCTGAACCTCTGACGACATCGTAAAAAGACAACGACTCAGCGCTGCCCTCTACGTTTTTTTCCATTTTGATAATCAAGAGAGGTTGCGGGAGCGCTTTGCCACTTTCGGCATCAATAATCTTAAAGATGACGGGCCTCTCCCAGCTGGTCGTCACGTTGATTGCGGCCTCGGCCTGGGGGCATAGAACGAGCAGAAGAGTCACGGTCACCATGGCCTGAAACATTCGCAAAGTCGTCATAACTTCACCTCTTTTCAGTACTCTTCGAGAATATCGTAGGTTGTTGTGCGTCGAACCGGCTTGAACCCGGCCTCTTTTGCAAGGATTATAATCTCTTCCTGGCTCAAG